>NZ_PXZN01000013.1:0-491226 GCF_003013445.1 Brevibacillus sp. NRRL NRS-603
GGCAAAGACGGAACGATTTTGGCTAATCCCAAGAACCCCGAACTCAATTCGAAAAACCTGAAAGATACGCAAATTCCTGAATTGGCTACTATCACTGAGAATACCTCCAGCAGCTTTGCAGTCACGATGAACGATACCTTTACTTCAGAAAAAACTGGCTGGAAATATATTTCGTTTATTGAAAAAGCTGAACTCTCGGCTGAAGCCAATCAAATCGGTTTCATCATCGGCGCATTGAGCATTTTGTTTGCCGTACTAGCGGTAGTCGCTTCCATTCTTTTCTCGCACAAATTCACCAAGCCATTGCTTGCCATCGTTGACCAGATTGCGCAGATTGGTCGTGGTGACTTTACCGGAGAATTGCCCAAAAACCTTTTGGAAAGAAAAGACGAAATCGGCATGCTTGGTCAGAGCATTCAGGTGATGCAAGTATCCATCCAAGGACTCATTCGGGAAGTTCAAAAAGCGGTTAACACCCTCTCTACTTCGTCAGACAACATATCGGTTCGCTTGGCGGACAATGTAGATACCACGAACAAGATTTCTGCTACGATACAAGAAGTAGCGAGCGGGGCCAAAAATCAGCTAAGAGGTACGGAAGAATCCGCAAGAGCGATGGAAGAAATGTCGATCGGTATCCAACGCGTGGCTGAAACCACCTCCATCATCTCGGAATCATCAACAAGTACAGCGGATGAAGCGCAGCTAGGAAACCAGTCCATCCAAAAGGCTATCCAGCAAATGGACTCCATCCGTGGCTCTGTGGAACATTCTGTAACCGTTGTCAAGCAATTGGGTGAGCGTTCCAAAGAAATTGTGCAAATCATTGACGTGATTACGGGAATTGCTTCCCAAACAAATCTGCTTGCTCTCAACGCAGCTATCGAAGCTGCTCGCGCGGGAGAGCATGGACGAGGTTTTGCTGTCGTAGCAGATGAAGTGAGAAAACTCGCTGAACAATCCGATGAATCTGCTCGCCAAATCGCCAACCTCATTCAGGAGATCCAAACAGATACGAACATGGCGGTCAACTCGATGGATTCAGTCAATCAAGATGTTCAGGTTGGATTGTCTACTGTACTGGAGTCAGGAGAAGCTTTCCAACACATCTTAAAAGAAATTCAACAGATAACCGATCAAATCCAGGAAGTATCCGCTGTCTCTGAACAGATGTCTGCCGGATCGGAGCAAGTAGCTGCATCTGTAGACGAAACTGCCCAAATTGCAAGGATTTCAGCGCACAATGCTGAAAATCTGGCTGCTTCCTCCAAAGGTCAATTGGCCACTATGGAAGAGTTTGCCGTTTCATTTGAATCCTTGAATCAGATGGCTCGCGAACTGGAAAGAATGATTAGCAAGTTTAAGATATAAGAATGCATAGCGGGAAGAGTGCGAATGTCAGGAGGAATTCGTACTCTTTTTTTACGAAGCGGTCCCATTTATGGCACAATGTGCTGTTTGCGTTTGAAAATTTGGCGATTTCGATTTAAGATAATAGACTGATACGAAGTCGAAATACGGTATGATGAAGATAAGGGAAGAAGTCGTCCTATAGATAAAAGGAGAGTGAACATCTATGCCAGATAAAGTGCTTGATTTACGGAACCGTCCTCTCCGAGATTTACGAATATCTGTCACCGATAAATGTAATTTTCGTTGCCGTTATTGTATGCCTTCCGAAATTTTTGGACCAGATTTTGAGTTTTTGCCGCAAAGCAAGTTGCTGACCTTTGAGGAGATTACCCGTTTGACCCGGATCTTTACTTCGCTTGGAGTGGGGAAAATCCGCATTACCGGCGGAGAGCCATTAATGCGCAGAAATTTGCCTGAATTGATTCGAATGATACGTGAAGTAGAAGGCGTCCAGGATATTGCGATGACGACCAACGGTTCTCTCTTGTCCCGTCATGCGCAAGCACTTAAAGAAGCAGGTCTGGATCGGGTCACGGTCAGCTTGGACAGCTTGGATAATGATCGCTTTGGGATGTTGAATGGAAGAGGTTATCAGGTCGATGCCGTGCTGGATGGGATTCGTGTTGCAGCAGATACCGGGCTTTCGATCAAGATCAACATGGTGGTACAGCGCGGAGTCAATGATCAAGATATTTTGCCGATGGCACGCTACTTCCGTGAGCAAGGGCACACCCTTCGATTTATTGAATTCATGGATGTGGGAAACAGTAACGGCTGGCGGCTGGATCAAGTCGTACCTTCCCGTGAAATTGTGCGCATGATCCATGAAGAGATGCCGCTGGTAGCGACCGAAGCGAACTACTATGGAGAGGTGGCTTCCCGCTATCGTTATGAGGGATCGGACCAGGAGATCGGGTTGATCTCATCGGTGACTCAAGCTTTTTGCTCCACTTGTACGCGGGCTCGCCTGTCGGCAGAAGGAAAATTGTACAACTGTCTCTTCGCTTCATCCGGAGATGATTTGCGCGAACCAGTCCGTGATGGACGTACGGATGAGGAGATTCGCGAGCTGATTCGTGCGATCTGGGAGCGGCGTGACGTACGCTACTCGGAGGAACGACTAAGTGAAACGCCTGGTCTCGCCAAGCGTGAAAAGGTCGAAATGTCCCATATCGGGGGATAATTAGGTATTAGCCTTGACAAAAACCAAGCTTCCTAGTAATATAAATTGCGTGTATAAACACTTCATACTTCGAGAACAAGCAGAGGCGCCCAGCTTCTCACCTGGGTCGACGTCGTATACGACTGTTGACAGGTAACTCTTACGCAAAGATCCTCGGATCTGATGAAATTGCTTAGGTGAGATATGTGCGGGCGCAGATTGCGTTCGCACATTTTTGTTCCTTCTCGAAATTGACGGGGGTGGCAAGTATTAGCAAGGATCAAATGTTAATTAACGAAGCGATCCGTGCCCGTGAAGTCCGTTTAATCGGTGCTGACGGGAGCCAATTGGGAGTCGTACCTTTTAGGGAAGCATTGCGCATTGCCCAGGAAGCTGAATTGGATCTGGTAAACGTTGCTCCTACAGCCAAGCCGCCTGTATGCCGTATTATGGACTATGGAAAGTTCAAATACGAGCAGGCGAAAAAGGAAAAAGAAGCACGTAAAAACCAGAAGATCATCGAGCTGAAAGAAGTGCGTTTTTCTTCTAACATCGAGGAACACGATTTTCAAACAAAGCTTCGCAACGTCCGCAAGTTCTTGGAGGATCAACACAAGGTGAAGTGTACGATCCGTTTCCGTGGACGTGAAATCACCCACTCCGAAATTGGACTAGGCGTTATGGAACGTGTAGCTGCCCAGTGTGAAGATCTCGCTACGCCTGAGCGCAAGCCGAAGATCGAGGGCCGCAGCATGATCATGATTCTGGCTCCGAAAGCGGAAAAGTAAGATAGTAGTTTAGACAGGAGGATTTTTCAGATGCCTAAAATGAAAACCAACAAGGCTGCTGCGAAACGTTTCAAAAAGACTGGAAGCGGCCAATTGAAGCGCGACCGCGCATTTGGTAGCCACTTGTTCGCTAACAAATCGACTAAGCAAAAGCGCCACCTGCGCAAAGCTGCACTCGTTTCCAAAGGCGATCAAAAACGTATGGAGCAAATGCTCACTTACCTGTAAGTTTTTCTTTATTACACACCATTACGCAGCATGAGCTCCCTAAGAGCCTAGCAGTAGGCCGCCATGCTGGAAAGACCAGGAGGAGTTTAGTATGCCAAGAGTAAAAGGTGGCATTGTTACACGCCGTCGTCATAAGAAAATCCTGAAGCTGGCGAAAGGATACTTCGGTTCCAAACATCGCCTGTTTAAATCCGCTAATGCGCAGGTAATGAAATCCCTGCTGTATGCATACCGTGACCGTCGTCAAAAGAAACGTGATTTCCGCAAACTGTGGATCACTCGTATCAACGCGCAAGCTCGCATGAACGGTCTGTCCTACAGCCGTTTGATGCACGGCCTGAAAGTTGCTGGCATCGAAGTTAACCGCAAAATGCTGGCTGACTTGGCTGTTAACGACAAAGCTGCGTTCAACGAACTGGCAACAGTTGCAAAAGGCAAACTGAACGCTTAATTTTTGAAAAGAAGAGCCGATCTTCCCGATTAAGGGCAAGGTCGGCTTTTTTGTTGTGGTCCACACGTTATTAATCTCCTTGTCTATTCAACAAATGATTCGCTGTCGAATGGCATCCGCCACACCTTGTGCGCGATTTTGAACACCGAGCTTTTTTAAGGCGGACTTGATGTAATCCTGTACGGTAAACTCACTGATTCCCATCCAGTTCGCCATCTCCTTAACGCTTTCGCCCCATGACATCCGCTGCATGACTTCGACTTCTCGGCGTGAGAGCTTGACGGTGTTAGGGCGAAGGGAGTCGGTTGCCAATACTTTGCCCAGCATCGAACAGTATGCGCTCAGAGATTGTACCAATTGATGGTTGATGCCAGAACAGCCATCCTGATGCCAGGAAATACCGGCGTAGCCGAGTACGTTAGGCCCATAGCTGATAGGGAGAATGAGAGCATAAGGGGCGCCGTACACTAAATGGGGCGGGAACTGACGAATCGCCTCAGAATCTAGTAGTACGGCTCTCTGTTCATGGATCGCTTGCTGGATAAGGGGCATATTGCGCATGTCCACCCGTATATCACGGATGGAGCATAACTCTTGGTCAAGGATCGACCATAGTCCCTCGCCCATTTGACTGAGCGTGGAGTAATTGCACAGAATGGCTCCCATGAAAGGAAAGAGATCCACGAAGCCTCGTACAGCAAGCACCAGCTTCTCCTCGTAATATGCCGTTTCTTTGATTCGATCGATGTACATGTTCAGCTCTGGACTGAGCATGGAGTGATTGCCACCTCCATTTAAGTGATGAACACCCCCTGATTTTTGGGGATATGAACGACCGTTCAGCCTGACCTATAATCAACCTACAGCGCCTTCATTTTATCAAACCGCTGATCGGAGCGTAAAGAATGGGAATGGTATAAATTAACAATTTCGTGACTTTTTTCATTCGTTCGAAATAGAAGGCGTATGAGAAAAAAGAAAGGTTGGATGGGGATGAGGAATGGTTTTGTTTCGACCAGCCAAAAAGGATTGAATCAGGAGCTTCTGCCGTACCAATTGTATCAAAAAGCGAAGAGATACGGCATTTGGAACCCGCAGGACATTGATTTTACGCAAGACCGCGAAGATTACGCGAAGATGAATCCGGAGCAGAAGGAAGAAACTTTGGGAAGGATTGCTGGTTTTCTTGGTGGGGAAGAAGCAGTCACCCTCGATCTTTTGCCTTTGATCATGGTTATTGCAGAGGAAGGGCGATTGGAGGAGGAAATGTATTTGACGACCTTCCTGTTTGAAGAGGCCAAGCATACGGAGTTTTTCCGGTTGGTTCTCGATAACATCGGCGAGTCAGGAGATTTGCATCATTTTCACGATGATGTGTACAAGCGAATTTTCCATGAGATCTTGCCGAATGCACTCAATCGTTTGCTGACGGATAAATCCCCCGAAGCCATCGCAGAAGCATCTACTGTTTACAACATGTTTGTGGAAGGCGTGCTGGCAGAGACAGGCTATTATGCGTTTTACGAAGCACTCAGCAAAACGGGGCTGATGCCTGGTTTAATGGAGGGAATTGGCTATTTGAAGACAGACGAATCGCGGCACATTAGCTACGGAACATTCTTGCTGCAGCGATTGATCTGTGAGCATCCCCATATTTACGATGTCATTGCCAAAAAGATGGATGAGCTGGCTCCAATGGCAAGTCATCTGTATGACTGGATGGACGACCCACAAGGGGTAAGTGCATTCGGAGTGAAGGTCGCTGATTTGCAGCAGTTTGCGAAAAAACAACTGAGTGTGCGTATGGAGGTACTCGCCCGAGCAAAAGGACAGACGATGGAAGAGCTGTATAAGCATACAAGAACAACAATCGATGTGTAAGAAAAAACGATCGAACCTATTCGAGTCGTTGCTTACAGAACTAGGCTATGGTCCTAAAGCGGAATCCGCCCAAGGTCTGAGTAAAAAACAACCTCTCGTCCGTGTTAGACAGCTTGGCTGATCCCTTACAATAAAGCCATAAGAGGAAAACATTGGATAGGGAGAGAGATCGAAATGAAAAAACAAAAGTGGATGATGATGGGAATTACAGCAGTTGTTTGTTCAGCGATGGTCGTGCCAGGGGCGTTTGCCAAAGAGAAGGATGACGCACATTCCGTGACGAATGCTTTCTTCGCCCCTGGTCCGTACACGGCGGCTCCAGCAGTCCAAAAAACAGATGCCGTGACAGACACGAAAACAGCAGGAAGTGCATTTATTTTCGCTCCAAATGTAAACGAAAAAGAAGAAAACTAATGGGGGCCAAGCATCCGTACAGGATGCTTTTTCTTTTGTAAAAAACGATTCCATCTCAGGTCTGAGAAAAAAACAATCTTTCGTCTGTGTCGAGCAGACTCCCTACTGCCATACAATAAAAAGCGTTACAGGAAAACATTGGATAGGGAGAGAGACATAGATGAGAAAACAAAGATGGATGATGATGGGTGTAACAGCAGTTGTCTGTTCAGCATTGCTCGTGCCAGGAGCGTTTGAAAAAGACAAGGATGATTCTTACACCGTGACACCTTCCTTGATAACCCCTGGTTCATATGCTGTACCAACGGTTCAAAAAACCGATGCCAAAAACACGCAACAAATCGGTGCCTCTTTTATTTTCGCCCCTACAGTAAACGAAAAAGAGGAAAAATAAAGCAGCCAAAAGCTGTCAGACCCTGTCTGGCGGCTTTTTTCCTGTGAAAAGCACCTTAGCCAAACGGTTATGAACGTTTGGTTTGGGCGAGGTGGATATAGGTGGACGATGCGCCACTTCCAGTCACTAGGCATATGATGGTGGGTGAATCCTAGCAAGAGAGGAGTTTCGCTGATGAGCAATCGCCAGAAAATGGCGGATGAGGAATTACAGGAATGGGCAAGCCGACTGGAAGCTCAAGCGCCCCAAGACGTGCTTGTGAACGCAGTAGAAAACTATGCAGCGAGTCTGATCCTAGCTGCCAGCTTTGGCGCTGAAGATGTCGTTTTAATCGACATGCTGCATAAATTGGCTCCCACGATTCCTGTTTTCTACCTCGATACCAACATTCATTTTGCTGAAACGTATGATACGCGTGACAAGCTGCAAGCCAGATACGGCACAACATTTATTCAAGTACAGCCACAGTTGTCGTTAGCCGAGCAGGCAGAAAAACACGGAGAAAAACTGTGGGAGCGAGAACCGAATCTTTGCTGCGAGATTCGGAAGGTAGAGCCGTTAAAGCGTGTCCTGTCCAACTATCAGGCGTGGATTACAGGCATTCGCCGCGAGCAAGCACCCACCCGGGCGAATACCAAAAAAGTGGAGTGGGACGAAAAATTCAACCTGGTTAAATTCAATCCGCTAGCAGATTGGACGGAGGCCCAGGTGTGGGAATATATCCATGCACATGATGTCCCTTACAATCCATTGCACGACCGGAACTATCCAAGCATTGGCTGCCGAGTATGCACGCGCGCTGTCCTGCCTGGCCAAGATTCTCGGTCGGGACGGTGGGCTGGCTTCGAAAAGACCGAATGCGGTCTGCACAAATGAACAGCGCAGGAGGGAAAGATGTGAAGCAAACGATCATTCCGCATGGGATCAAAAAAACCATTATCGTGGACAAATGGACCTTGTCGGACATCGAATGTCTTGCCATCGGAGCATTTTCGCCGTTGACTGGATTCATGGAAGAGGCGGATTATCACACTGTCGTGGAAACGATGCGTCTAGCCAATGGAATGGTGTGGCCGTTGCCGGTGACATTGGCTGTCGATGCAGATGAGCACGACGATCTTGTGCCTGACGACAGGATTCTGTTACGTGGGGAAGATGGAGTGGATTATGCGATTTTACAGGTGAAAAGCTGCTTTGTGCCGGATAAAATGCGGGAGGCAGAGCTCGTTTTTCGTACGGTGGATCTTGCTCACCCCGGTGTGAAAAAGCTGTTTGAAAAGCCAAACCTATACGTGGGTGGGCCTGTAGAAATCCTGCAAAAGCCACAGCCTGAGCGCTTTTCTGATTTTTATTTGACGCCGGCAGAAACGAGAGAAAGATTTCGGGAAAAAGGCTGGAAAACGGTGGTTGGTTTCCAAACCCGCAATCCCGTTCACCGGGCGCATGAGTATATTCAAAAGGCGGCATTGGAGATTGTCGATGGCCTTTTTCTCAACCCACTGATGGGGGAAACGAAGTCAGACGATGTTCCTGCACAAGTGCGTATGAAAAGCTATCTCGCCCTTCTGGAAAATTACTATCCGCACAACCGTGTACTGCTCGGAGCTTTTCCGGCTGCCATGCGATATGCGGGTCCGCGTGAGGCGGTCTTCCACGCATTGGTACGAAAAAATTACGGTTGCACTCACTTTATTGTCGGCCGCGATCACGCAGGGGTAGGCGATTACTACGGCACGTATGATGCGCAGCACATCTTTTCCGAGTTTGCGCCAGGCGAGCTCGGTATCCAGTTGCTCTTTTTTGAACACAGCTTTTACTGCAAGGCATGCCAAGGGATGGCAACGACTAAGACGTGCCCGCATGACAAAGACTCTCATATGACCTTATCGGGAACGAAAGTGAGGGAAATGCTGAGAAACGGGATCACGCCACCTCCGGAATTTACACGTCCGGAAGTCGCGACGATTTTGATAGAGGGATTGAAAGCCCCGCAATAAACCGAAAACCGAAAAGCAGGAGAGGGACGGCAAAGCCGTTCTTTTTCCGTTGCAAAAAATGGACAAGTTTTCCTGTTTCTAGTGAAAAACGTCCCGACGTTTTTCATAAAAGTATACGCGACCGCTTGCGGGCAACAAAACGGTTTTTTTCGTTTTGTTGTATCCGCTTTCACGCAAAAACCGCGCTGTAAAGCCATTTCCAACTGAGCATTCGTTCGGACGAAAGTTCAGTAAAATCTTTTTGTTTTCGTTGACACCCCATAGGTGCCTAGCTATAATCAGACGTAACACTTTATTCTGACAACAACAATATTTAAAATATTGTTTAAATAGCAGGCCATGACGAGGATGGTGCGCGTTTCCCCTTTTACAGAGAGCCCTGATGCTGAGAAATGGGCATAGGGTACGTCGCATTGCTCACCTCTGAGCCGTTTAGCTGAAACTTGCTTTGCAGGTAGTAGGTCGAACCGCTTAACACCCGTTAACGTGTTACAGTCCACATTTGCTGTGACTGGCTGAGATCGGCTGACCGTGAGGCGCCGATAAAGTTGGGTGGTACCGCGAACCCTTTCGCCCCAAAAGACATGGAAATATAACCGTGTCGGGGCGAAAGGGTTTTTCTATGTGTCTATAGTTATTTTCAATACCTGTTGGAATTGGGAGGAGGAGAGATCAATGAGTGTTGAAATGGCCGAATTGCAGAAAAAGAACGGCATTCCACCGATTCAGTTCGGGGAAGAAGTGACAGGAGCAGAAACTTTACTGCGCTGTTTGATCCTGGAGGAAGTTGAATACATTTTCGGCTATCCAGGCGGGGCGGTTCTCCCTATTTATGACTCCCTGTACGGGAGCTACTTCAAGCACATTTTGACTCGCCACGAGCAAGGCGCTATCCACGCTGCTGACGGATATGCCCGAGCGACAGGCAAACCGGGTGTATGTATCGCCACTTCTGGTCCGGGAGCAACGAACCTCGTAACGGGGATTGCAACCGCTCAGATGGACTCGGTTCCGCTGGTCTGCATCACGGGTAACGTGGCACAGTCGCTGATTGGTACCGACGCATTCCAAGAGGCGAATATTACGGGCATTACCATCCCGATTACGAAGCACAGCTACTTTGTCCGCGACATTCGCGATCTCCCGCGGATTGTAAAGGAAGCTTTCCACATCGCGACGACCGGTCGTCCGGGCCCAGTATTGATCGACATTCCCAAGGACGTCGCCAATGCGAAGGCACCATTTACCTACCCGGATCAAGTGGAGATTCGCGGCTACCGCGCTTCACTCGTACCGAGCAACGAAGAAGTACAAGAATTTGTAAAAGCCGTTGGCGAAGCGAAGCGCCCAGTCATTTTGGCGGGCGGGGGAATCATTGCAGCTCAAGCGGAGAAAGAATTGCGCGACTTTGCTGAAAAAACACGCATCCCGGTGATCAACACCTTCATGGGATTGGGCGGTTTCCCTGGAACACACGAGTTGTCGCTGGCAATGCCAGGGATGCACGGAAATTACACAGCGAACCAAGCACTCTTGAATGCGGATTGTGTAATTGGTCTGGGAGCACGCTTTGATGACCGGATCACGATGGGACGCACGAAAGAGTTCGCACCAAAAGCCCGCATCGTACACGTCGACATCGATCCAGCAGAGCTGGGGAAAAACGTAGACACAGCCGTCACAGTAGCGGGCGACGTGAAGAGCACGCTGGCAAAAGCAATTCCGCTCGCAAAAACCTGTGATTCGGAAGCGTGGATCAGCCAGTTGAAAGAGTGGCAAAAGCAATATCCGTACAAGTACAAAAAAGATGGCGACGTATTGAAGCCACAAGCCGTCATTGAACTCTTGTACAACTCCACAGATGGGGAAGCGATCGTCACAACAGACGTTGGACAACACCAGATGTGGACAGCTCAATACTACAAGTTCAAGCACCCGCGCTCCTTTATCTCTTCCGGTGGTCTCGGCACGATGGGCTTCGGCTTCCCGGCAGCAATTGGCGCACAGATCGCTCACCCGGATCGCACGGTAATCTCCGTTGTTGGGGATGGTGGATTCCAGATGACTAACCAGGAGCTGGCAATCGTCTCCCAATACAACATTCCGGTTAAAGTAGCGATTGTGAACAATCAGTGCTTGGGAATGGTTCGTCAATGGCAGGAGCTCTTCTACGATAATCGCTACAGCCAAATCGATCTGACCTGCAGTCCGGATTTTGTCAAGCTGGCGGAAGCATATGGCGTAAAAGGCTTGCGAGCAAGGACGCCGGAGGAAGCCGAAGCAGTCTGGGCAGAGGCACTTGCGCATGATGGACCAGTCGTGGTGGACTTCCGAGTAGCACAGGGAGAAAACGTATATCCGATGGTTGCATCAGGCGACACATTAGATCAGATGGAATTGGGGGACGATTAGGATGCTGCAACATACCATTTCCGTACTCGTCAACGACCAACCAGGCGTTTTGACCAGAGTGGCGACACTGTTCGGCCAACGTGGCTTCAACATCGACAGTATTACGGTGGGGGGCACGGAAGAACAGGGGTTGTCCCGGATGATCATTACAACCGGGGGAGATGATCGCCAAATCAATCAGCTCATGAAGCAATTGCACAAGCTGATCGATGTCATCTCGGTCACGAATCTCAGCGAGAACCCTTTTGTATCAAGGGAACTGGCGCTGATTAAAGTGACGGCATCGCCCAGCCAGCTGGCAGAGTTAAACGGAATTGTCGAGCCGTTCCGTGCCGCGATCGTCGATGTGGGTCCTAGCTCACTGATCGTGCAAGTAACGGGTGACACCGAAAAGATTGATGCGCTGCTCGTACTATTACAAAGCTACGGCGTTATTGAACTGACAAGAACAGGTTCCGTAGCGATGGCGCGCAGTATTGTTCCAGCAACAGCCGCAGCAACGGTTTAAATTGCCAAATTTCAGAATAAAAATTCAAACTAAACATTTTTAGGGAGGCTATACAAATGGTGAAAATGTATTATGAAGCAGACGTAAAACAAGAGGTACTGCGTGGGAAAACAATTGCAATCATCGGTTACGGTAGCCAAGGTCATGCACAAGCACAAAACCTGCGCGACAGCGGTTATAAAGTAGTTGTTGGTCTGCGCCCAGGAAAATCCTGGGATGTCGCAGCAAAAGACGGTTTTGAAGTTTTGACTGTAGCAGAAGCAACCAAACGCGCTGACGTGGTTCAAATCTTGATGCCAGATGAGCGTCAAGCACAAGTATACCGTGACGAGATCGCTCCAAACCTGAAATCCGGTGCTGCACTGTGCTTCTCTCACGGCTTCAACATCCACTACGCGCAAATCGTGCCGCCAGCTGATGTAGACGTAATCATGGCAGCTCCAAAAAGCCCGGGCCACCTGGTTCGCCGCGTATACCAAGAAGGCTTCGGCGTGCCTGGCTTGATCGCCGTGTACCAAGATGCAACTGGCAACGCGAAAGATCTCGCACTCGCCTACTCCAGCGGTATTGGTTGCACAAAAGCAGGCGTAATCGAAACCTCTTTCCGTGAAGAGACAGAAACAGACCTGTTCGGTGAGCAAGCAGTATTGTGCGGTGGCGCAAGCGAGCTGGTAAAAGCAGGCTTCGATACATTGGTGGAGGCAGGTTATGCTCCTGAGATTGCCTACTTCGAGTGCTTGCATGAGCTGAAGCTGATCGTTGACCTGATGTATGAGGGTGGCTTGGCTCGTATGCGCTACTCCATCAGTGACACTGCTGAGTACGGTGATTACAGCACAGGTCGTCGCATCATCACAGACGAAACTCGCAAAGAAATGAAAAAAGTACTGGCGGAAATCCAAGACGGTACATTCGCTCGCAATTGGATCTTGGAAAACCAAGCAAACCGTCCTGGCTTCACCTCCCGTCGCCGTCTGGAATCCGAGCATGGCATCGAGGTAGTAGGGGAGCAGCTGCGCAGCATGATGTCTTGGATCAACAAAGATACGAAAAAAGAAGAAGTAAAAATCGGTCAATAAATAGGTGTGCAAAAAACGGTTATATAATGTAGGGAAAAATGTGGAGGTGAAAAGTTCATGCGGACCATTGAGATTTTTGATACGACACTGCGCGATGGGGAGCAGTCTCCGGGCGTCAATATTAGCACGAACGAAAAGGTGGAGATCGCCCTTCAACTCGAGAAGCTGGGCGTAAACAAAATTGAGGCGGGCTTCGCTGCTGCCTCCCCTGGTGACCAAAAGTCTGTGGCCGAAGTTGCAAAACGGGTGAAGAATGCAACCGTCGTCAGTCTGGCTCGTGCCGTAAAAGACGACATGGATAAGGCATACGAAGCGCTTCGCAACGCACAAAACGCTTCCCTCCACGTCTTTCTCGCAACATCTCCGATTCACCGTCAGTTCAAGCTGAACATGAGCAAGGAAGAAGTCCTTGCTCGGGCGGTCGAAGCGGTCACCTATGCGAAAAAGTACTTTACGGAAGTTCAGTTTTCCGCAGAGGATGCGGCGCGTACCGAGATCGACTTTTTGGCAGAGGTAGTAGAGGCAGTTATAAAGGCAGGGGCTACCACGGTAAATATTCCAGATACGGTTGGCTACATGACGCCGTATCAATACGGAAACATTTTCCGCGAGCTGAAAAAACGCGTGCCTTCTACTGATCTGATTCGCTTGAGCTGCCATTGCCACGATGACCTTGGGATGGCAGTCGCCAACAGTCTCGCTGCTGTCGAGGGTGGAGCTACACAAGTAGAGGGCACCATCAATGGAATCGGAGAGCGCGCTGGAAATGCTGCTCTGGAAGAAGTGGCGCTTGCGTTGGAGACACGCAAGGATTACTACCAGGCTACGACTAAGCTGAACTTGAAAGAAATCGCACGGACCAGCCAGCTGGTGAGCCGTTTGACAGGGATGATCGTGCCAGGAAATAAAGCAGTCGTAGGTGCAAATGCTTTTGCGCACGAATCCGGTATTCACCAAGATGGTGTGTTAAAAGAGGTCACTACGTACGAAATTATCCGTCCGGAATCGGTCGGCTTCAAGTCAAACAAACTGGTTCTCGGCAAGCATTCTGGCCGCCATGCCTTCAAAGAAAAGCTGGTTGATCTGGGTTATCACTTGGAGCAAGAAGAGGTAAACGCAGCGTTTGCAGCATTCAAAGTATTGTGCGACAAGAAGAAAGAAATCACGGATGACGACATCCTCGCATTGGTCGACTCCAAGATGGTTCGTGGACCGGAAGCGTTCCAGTTGGAATCCGTGCAGCTCGCTTACGGTAACATTTCCGTTCCGACAGCGAGTGTGCGACTGGTTCGTGCCGACGGATCGGTATGCGAAGAAGCCGCATGTGGAAATGGATCGGTTGATTCTATCTACAAAGCGATTGACCGCGCTACCGGAGAAGAAGTCTCCCTCGTCGATTACAAAATTCTTTCTGTTACCCACGGACAAGATGCGCTGGGTGAAGTGTTCGTACGCCTTCAACAGGGCGATCTGATCGTAACTGGACGCGGTGTGAGTACGGATGTGCTGGAAGCAAGCGCCATTGCCTATGTACGGGCAGTCAATAAGATCATGGAGCGGCGAGGCGAGCCTACGCCTGTCAGTGTAACGATATAAAGATAGGATCAAATGTGGATAGGATCATAGGAACCAGCAGCGTTCGGAAACCATTACGTATAGAAAAGCGGGATAAACGATGAAGAAAAACTATCGCATCGCCGTTCTTCCTGGAGACGGTATTGGACCAGAAATCATGGAGGAAGCGGTCAAAGTCCTTACACTCGTAGGGGAGCTTGAAGGTGTTACTTTTACATGTGAAGAAGGCCGGATCGGTGGTATCGCAATCGATACGGATGGAACACCTTTGCCAGAAGAAACGGTAACGCTGGCAAAGCAAGCGGATGCTGTGCTCTTGGGAGCCGTTGGCGGACCGAAGTGGGATCAGAATCCTGGGCATCTTCGCCCGGAAACAGGGCTGCTCGGCATTCGCAAAGCACTCGGTTTGTTTGCGAACATTCGCCCAGCTACCATGCACAGCTCACTGGTGGATGCTTCCACTCTCAAGCCAGAGGTCGTTTCTGGCGTTGACCTGATCGTTGTACGTGAACTGACCGGGGGGATTTATTTCGGTGAGAAAAAACGCTATGACGGTCCAAATGGTGAAGTCGCAGAAGATCAGTGCATCTATCATGAAGCAGAAGTCGAGCGAATCATTCGAGTCGGCTTCGACATTGCACGCAAACGCCAAAAGCGTCTCGTATCTGTAGATAAGGCAAACGTCCTCGAAAGCTCCCGCCTCTGGCGCAAGGTAGCTGAGCGAGTAGCGGCTGGCTATCCAGATGTAGAGCTGTCTCACCAGTTGGTAGACTCCTGCGCGATGCAGCTCGTGCGTGAACCAAAACAGTTTGACGTCATCGTGACGGAAAACATGTTTGGCGACATCTTGAGCGATCAGGCAGCGATGCTGACTGGTTCGATTGGGATGCTGTCCTCGGCGAGTCTGGCGGCAGGCAGCTTTGGCTTGTATGAACCGGTTCATGGCTCTGCCCCTGACATTGCTGGAAAAGGCATTGCCAATCCGCTGGCAACCATTTTGTCTGTTGCGATGATGCTTCGTCTCTCGCTGGGTATGGATGAAGCGGCAGCAGCAGTGGAAAACGCAGTATGGTCCGTACTGGAAGCAGGACATCGCACTGGCGATATCGCGGCAGACAGAAGCAAAGCGATTGGTACAATCGAGATGGGCCAACTGGTTCGCGACGAGCTGTCCAAACAGTGGAAAAAACAATAACGTAAGCACAAAACAAAACCCTGCCAAAGTCCTTCGGGTGCTTTGGCAGGGTTTTCTCCGTTTTTATAACGGCTTATCCGATGGTGATCCTCCCTTTTGGATAGCGGAAGTACTCCTTTTGTTTGCGCTGTGCAAGGGCAAAGGCAATCGTGAGAGGTCCTAAACGACCAGCAAACATTGTCAAAATGATCAGGGTTTTCCCGATCGGAGTCAGATGAGGGGTCAGCCCCATGGATAGTCCAGTCGTAGCAAACGCGGAAGTGACCTCGAACAGGATCATCTCGAATCGGGCACTTGTTTCTGTAATAGAAAGCACCATCGTGATCACAAGGACAATGAACAAGGAGATCATCGTTAATGTCAGCGATTTGTAGACCATGTGAGGCAGGATGCGTTGCCGGAAGAAGATCACGTCTTCTTTTCCTTTCATTTGGGCGACAACAGCACCAATCAGTGTGGCGAATGTCGTTGTCTTGATACCGCCACCCGTCGATCCTGGAGAAGCACCGATGAACATCAGGATAATAATGAGGAAAAGGGACGACTGATACATGTCACCGATACTTAAGGTGTTTGAACCTGCCGTACGTGCTGTGACTGACTGATAAAGCGAGCCAAGCACTTTGCCCATCATAGACAACGGTTGCAAGGTCTTCGGATTCGTGTACTCCAAAATAAAGATAAGAGCAGTTCCTGCTACAATTAATATCCCGGTAGTAGACAAAACGACCTTCGTATGTAGAGAAAGGCGGCGCGTTTGACGGTAATCGTACAGCTCACTCACAACTATGAATCCGATCCCGCCGAGGATGATCAACAGACAGACAACAAGGGTGACAACTGGGTCATCCACATAGGCTGTCAAGCTGGCGAATTCACCCATCAGGTCAAAACCAGCGTTGTTAAAGTTAGAAACCGCATGGAAAAAGCCGAAGTAGATCGCTTTTTGCAGAGGAAAGTCAAAGGCAAAACGAATAGAGAGAAGCACTCCACCTATTAACTCAGTAATCGCAGTAAAAACCAGGATCATTTTGGCTAATCGTACAACACCTTCTATTGACATCTGATTCAGCGATTCTTGCAGGATGAGCCGTTCACGCAATGAGATTCTTTTACGCATAATCAGTGCGAAAAAGGTAGCGAACGTCATAAATCCGAGACCGCCAATTTGGATGAGCGACAAAATGACGAGTTGACCAAAGGTAGTGAAAGTCGTTCCGGTATCAACGACAACCAAGCCTGTTACACAAGTAGCAGAGGTGGCTGTAAACAGAGCGTCAAGCCAATGCAGACCAAGTCCATCTACTGTAGCGACGGGAAGTGTCAAAAGCAGCGCTCCCAAGAAGATGATCAAGGCAAACCCAAGAACAAGCGTTTTTGGTGGATCAAGGTGAAGCTTTTCTACGATTTTTTTAATCATAGCAGGTTATACCTCGGCTTTTTTCGAGTCTTGTGTATGGGAAGGAGGGAAATCCATCTCTTAGTATGGCATTTCCCTCGGAAATCTTACCGAAGAAGAGCAGCACCCAATCGGTGAAGCCAATGTTTCAACTCTCGTTCCTCCAGTGGAGCGAGTGGGAAACGGACAGCCGGGCAGCGTAGAGTATCGGCAGGCTCATCCGCTACGCGAAAAGCATGACCGCCTGTCAGCTCGAGACCTTCCTCACGCAGAATAGCGACGACTCTCTCTTCTTGTTCAGTTGCTCTTGCGGTTGGCGTGCCCCATTTGATCCACGTATTTAACCCGCCTGTTATGGGGAACATCCGTGCATGATCAGGGAGTGCTAGACGTCTTTCCTGCCAGAGTCGCAGGAAGCGGGCCTGGAACAGGGCGCGTCGATCTGCCAAAAACTCTTCGTAAAACCATGGATCATCGAGGAGTTGAACGGCTGCCTCTACGACGAGCAGGGAAGGTTCCGCTCCGGTCATGGAAACAAGCTGGCTGTAGCGCTCTAATTCATCATTCGATAAATCAGAAGGAAGCATTAACACGCCCAATTGCAGATCGCGAGCCAGTGTTTTGGACAAAGAATGCAAATAGTAGACCTCGATTGTGCTTTTTGCCTGCGCAGCCATCTGGTACAGCGGAACGCTCGGCTCTTCAAACCAGAGGTCGCCATAATGATCGTTTTCAATAAGACGTACATTATGATTTTGTGCCCATTCGAGCAGCTCTTCCTTTCGTTTCAACGAATAGCTGATGCCTGTAGGGAATTGATAATGCGGGTTAATCAACAGCCAATTGGCAGGGTAATGCTCCTGCTCTTCATTGAGGGCTTGAATACAAACGCCTTCCTCATCCATGCGAATCGGGCGAACCGTAATACCGCACTGGCTCAGTAGGCGCAGGAACACGGGATAGCTATACTCCTCCACGTAGACGACATCACGCGCATTCATGACGCGCTGTGCTAGAAAGGCGAAGCCGCTCGTGCTTCTGTTAAAAAGCAGAAGGCGCTCTGGAGAGTGGGGCAGTCCCCTTCGGCTGAGATGATCAGCGAAAACCTTGGCAGCCTGCGTTCGCATGATTTTCTTTTTGGCTGATGGTTCATCCAATACGGTCAGGCTCTCATAAAAAGCACCACGCAATCGCTTCACCAGCTCTTCGCTTGGACGAGGAGAGGAATCAGCTAGAGAAGCGATCGGGATATCTGTGAGCGGGAGACGATTTTCCAAACGAGCTTCTTTGGCGAGCTGCGTCAAGTAATAGCCTTTGCCGTGCACAGCCTCCAGCCAGCCTTCCAGTGCTAGATGATCGTATGCTTTTTTGACTGTCTCCAACGAACAGCCGCTGATTGTTTTCATATCTCGCAGTGATATCAATTGTTGTCCATCTACAAGAAAGGCACCGCGCAGAATCGCTGTTTTCAATTGTTCAGCGAGTTGTACATAGATCGGTGTGTGCGATTGTTTGTGGAAATGAAAAGAAAAATAAGGTCGCTCTGGCATTCGCGCACGCCTCCTTGTCTGTCGAAAAATAGCAGTCATCAGCATTATATAGGAAAGCGAAGCATCTCGGGTATAGGTAGTGAAGAAATTGTTGCCGGAACGACGAGGGTATTGGAAACCCGAACATGGTATCATGAGAAGAAGAGATATATAGAAGAAATGAGGAAATTACGGATGAGTACGCAGGAACACAAGGCGCTATCGCCCAAGCAAGTCACATGCATGGTCATTACCGTTTCCGATACCCGGACTGAGGATACAGATAAAAGCGGACAATTAATGAAGCAGCTTCTGATTGAAGCCGGTCACAGTGTTGCGCTTTATCAAATAGTAAAGGACGAGCCTGTACAGGTCATTGAGGCGATTGAAGCGGGAATCGCACATGAAGACGTTCAAGTCATTCTTCTTAATGGCGGTACTGGCATTTCGCCCCGAGACAATACTTTTGAGGCTGTTTCTGGCTTACTTGATAAGGAAATGCCAGGATTTGGCGAGCTGTTTCGGATGTTGAGCTTTACAGAAGACATCGGCTCGGCAGCGATGCTCAGTCGTGCGATTGCAGGGACGCGGAAAGGGAAAATGATTTTTTCCACGCCAGGCTCGACAGGTGCCGTGCGACTGGCGATGAATCGGTTGATCGTGCCGGAGCTGGGGCATGTGGTGCGCGAATTAAACCGGTAACGATTTGCCGTTACTAGCCTCGTATGGTACTGTTACGAAAGGAAAAAGATCGGTCAGACCTGAACCATCGATTGCAGATGGTTTTTTGGTGCCGAATTTTGCAAGGAGAGTAGACCCATCCATGAAGATTTTACTATCGACTTTAAACGCCAAGTTTATTCACTCCTCACTCGCTTTGCGTTATTTGCGAAGCTATGCCCAGGAAGCATTTCCTTCGATTGAGCTGGTGGAGTATACCATCAACGATGTGACGTTAAATATAGTAGCAGATATACACAAGCGCAAGCCGGATGTCGTTGCATTTTCCTGTTATATCTGGAACATTCGCGAGACCCTTAGTGTCATGCGCACGCTGAAAAAGATTTGCCCGGATGTTCCGATTATCCTCGGGGGACCAGAAGTGACCTATGATGCGGATGAATGGATGAAGAAGCATCCTGAGATCGATGTCATCTGCATTGGTGAAGGGGAGCAGACCTTCTTGGAGCTTTTGCAGGTGTATCAGGAAGCGTTGCAAACCAAGCAGCCTCCACGCCTGCGTGATGTAGCCGGAATCGCTTATCGCGAAGAGGAGTACGTGCGCTTTTCCATGCCGCGTGCTCAGGTTGAAGAGATGGACAGCATTCCTTCCCCATACGCGGATCATCTGGACGAGCTGAACAACCGCGTCGTCTATTTTGAGGCATCTCGTGGCTGTCCGTTCAAATGCCAATACTGTCTGTCTTCGATTGAAGACGGCGTACGCTATTTCAGTCTGGAACGAGTGAAAGAAGATCTCATGCGTTTGATCAATCACGGCGTCAAAACGATCAAGTTCGTGGATCGCACATTTAACATCAATAAAAAATATGCGTTGGAAATCTTTCAGTTTTTGATCGACAACCACAATGGCACGATCTTTCAATTCGAGATTACGGCAGACATTTTGCGCGCGGACGTACTCGACTTCTTGACCGAGAACGCACCTCCAGGCATTTTCCGCTTCGAGATTGGGGTTCAGTCCACGAATGATGAGACCAACCGCCTTGTTCAACGGATTCAGCGCTTCGATCGCCTTGCGCGTACAGTGACACAGATCAAGGAGTCGAAAAAAATCGATCAGCATTTGGACTTGATCGCTGGCTTGCCTGAGGAAGATTACGCGTCCTTCCGCAAAACCTTCAACGACGTGTTTAGTCTGCGCCCGGAAGAACTTCAGCTCGGTTTTTTGAAAATGCTGCGTGGGACAGGTGTTCGTGCGCGTGCGGCTAATCACGGCTATGTTTTTATGGATGAGGCTCCTTACGAAATTTTGGGGAATAACGTCCTTTCCTTTGATGACATGCAAAAAATCAAGCGTGTAGAAGACATTTTGGAAAAGTACTGGAATGCGCACAGGATGGACTATACAGTGGAATGGCTGTTGGCGAATCAGTTCGAAACGGCTTTTGACTTCTTCCAGGCATTTGGCGACTATTGGGAAAATCAAGGCTGGAGCCGTATCGGTCACCAATTAGAGGATTTGTTCGTGCGCTTGCAGAAGTTTTTGCAATTCCAGCAAGTTGAGGGTATGGGTCATGTGCTCAGCATGATGAAATTCGATTTCCTGCGCAACCAGAAGCATCGCCCGCGCAAGCTATGGTGGGAGGATGTCATGGACAAGGAAGAGATGCAACAGACGTTCGCTGTCCTAACCGAGCAGCGTGAGCGACTCCGCGATGATTTTGCGGCACATGCTGCATTGGAAAAAGATTACTTCAAGCACACGCTGACTGCCAAGGTGACCTTTGACATTGAAAAATGGATGGAGACCGGTGAGCTTGTCGAGGGAGATTTTACACTCATCGTGTATTATCCGTACAAAGATGAAGAGCAAAATGCTTTTGCTGTAGTCAAGCAGGACGTCCAAGCAGCAGGCTAAACCACCGGATGATCAGATGATTTGGGGGGAGGAGACACAGATGAACGCAAGCGGGTATACGGAAGCTGTCGAGGAACGATTGCGTGCACATAGTGATTCGATTGTGGCTGGTCTCACCCCCCTTTTCCTTGATGAAAGAGTATCTGTACTTGATAAAATACGTAAATCTATTGCAAAATAAACAAGTACCTTTTTTGAGGTTCATAACGTAATAAATAGAGTCAGATATCGTGCGATGCCATAGCTGCTAGTATGTCAAGAAATGACCGCACTGTGGCAAGGATAGGGGATTTTGCCTCATGGAAGTCGACCTGCTAATGTCCATCATAGAGCAATACGGCTACGTAGCGATTTTTTTCATGCTTTGGCTGGGGATTGTAGGTTTGCCGATTCCCGATGAGCTGGTTGTCGCTACAGGAGGATTTCTTGCCTCCATTGGCGTTTTAAACCCTTGGTATTCTTTTTTAGCGGGATATTTAGGGGTTGCCTCCGGATTGACGATTGGCTTTTTACTTGGAAAGTACTTTGGGAAACCGATATTGCAATGGCTGTGCAAAACCGAGAAAATGAGAAACGCCGTGAATCGATCAACGGGCTTGCTGGAGAAGTATGGAACTACTGCTCTTTGCATCAGTTACTTATTTCCGGTAGTCCGTCATGTTGTCCCTTATTTGGTCGGACTGGGCGGTATGACGTTCCGTCGTTATGCGATGCTGTCATATCCGATCGGGTTGGTTTGGACCATCGCTTTTTACTTTCTCGGCCATGTATTCGGTAATAATGTGGAAGCCATAATCGAAGTCATCCGTAAATACGGTTTCTACGCTTTGCTGGTGATCGTGGTTGTATTGGCTGTGGTATTCTTCGTACGCAAGCAGTTTATGGGAAATCGGGCATATCGGGCAAAAGGAGAATAAGAAATGTACCATCAACAATTAGCTGCCCACCGCCGCAATTTCGTGTTGGTGCTCGTTTTTAGTTGGGCCCTACTCTTGGCAGGATACTTCAATTCGAATGTCTGGGTGCTGGGGGCAGGAGCTCTACTGCTGAATGGCTATGCTTATTACCTGATGCAGGCAGACAAGCGTCTGGCTAAGGAAAAAGGCTTTCGGGTTCCGGAACTGAGCCTTCTGTTGGTCGCATTTTTAGGAGGAGGGATTGGTGCGCTTGAGGGTATGCTCATTCAACGGCATAAGACCAAGCATACCTCTTTTCGCATCCTGCTCCCACTCTTTTGCATCGCGCAAATCTTCCTAGTCATTTGGGTAATACAACTATATTTGGATAAGAATCTCGTGTCGTAGGTGGCACGGGATTTTCTTTTTACGAAAGTGATTCTCTTGTTTGAAAATTCAGCCTATAATAGGAGTAACGATAGAACGAGCTGAGGAGGTAGCTATGTCTCAATCAAGCCCCTTAACGAAAACGTACGCACAGCAATTGGATGCACAGGACGAACTCGCGAGCTATCGCGAAGAGTTTTATCTGCTTTCGAGCCTGTATTTGGATGGAAACTCGCTTGGCCTCATGTCAAAAAGAGCGGAAAAGAGCGTCATGGATATGATGCAGGCTTGGAAGGAGCTGGGTGTGGAAGGCTGGACAACGGGTAATCATCCGTGGTTTTTCTTTTCGGAGAAATTGGGAGAGATGAGCGCAGCACTTGTAGGGGCAAGCGCTGAGGAAGTGATCGTCACGGGATCTACGACGATCAACCTGCATCAGCTGGCAGCTACCTTCTATCATCCGATTGGGAAGAGGACGAAGGTCGTTGCTACCGAACTGGATTTCCCTACCGATATATACGCACTCCAGAGTCAAATGAAGCTCCATGGGTTGGACCCGGAAGAGCAATTGGTTCGGGTAGCGTCAAGAGATGGCCGCTTGATCGAAGAAGAGGATATTATCGATGCAATGACAGATGAAGTAGCACTGGTTGTCCTCCCGACCGTCCTGTATCGCAGCGGCCAGCTGCTCGATATCGAACGGTTGACAGCAGCCGCACATGAGCGAGGCATTCTGATTGGTTTTGACGGATGTCATTCTGTAGGCGCGATCCCACATTCCTTCAGCAAATGGGGAGTGGATTTTGCATACTGGTGTAACTACAAATACGTAAATGCAGGGCCTGGAAGTGTGGGCAGTCTATATGTCAACCGCAAGCATTTTGGCAGGACACCTGGATTGGCGGGATGGTTCAGCTCGAAAAAGGATAAGCAATTTGACATGGACCATAGGCTGGATGTATGTGAAAGTGCGGGTGCTTACCAGATTGGTACTCCACATATGCTGAGTCTCGCCCCTCTGCTTGGTTCTTTGGAAATGTTCCAGGAGGTGTCCGTGGAAAAGCTTCGTACCAAGTCGCTCGGCTTAACGCGCTTCATGATGGATTTGATCGAGGTGGAGCTGGCAGACATGGGCTTTACGATTGCAAACCCACAGCAGGATGAACGCCGAGGCGGGCATGTCAGCCTTGAGCACGACGAGGCCATACGCATATGCAAGGCCTTGAAGGAAGCGGGTATTATTCCTGATTTCCGTGCACCAAACATCATCCGATTAGCTCCTGTAGCTTTCTATACGACTTACACAGAGGTTTGGGAAAGTGTGCAGATCTTAAAGACGATCATGCTGGAGAAGAGCTACGAGAAATTTGAAAACAAACGCGAGGTAGTTGCGTAACAGGTCCGACTTGGACCTGTTTTTCTTTTTGAACAGGGCCTTTTACGGGATTTCCTTTCCATTATTGGGCACACTATCCGTACCTGTACGCAGGCTACATTCCATGGAAGGGTGAGCAGGATGAGCCAGTTTTTTCAAGCATGGCAAAAAAGAAAAGAAGCCCTTCAGTCAAAAACGTTAGAGCAGCACTCTGACAAGAGTATGGAAAGTGTATCGGATGTTGCGCTCACGACAAATGTGGAAGAAAACATCCAATTGATTCAGGCGCAGTTTGGAAAGTGTGACGATCTCGTCGTTCGTCGTTTTCAAACCAAGTCGAAAGCTCAAGCCGCTATCGTTTTTATAGATGGCATGGTGGATCGCAATGTCATCAGTGATTTTATTATTCGCTATATGACGACTCCTGATATCACCTATCATGATCCGGCGACAAATGAGCTGGATTTGACAGACAAACTGAGGCAGATCGTCCGAAATATTTTGTCTGGATGTGCGGTACTGATCATCGATGGGTGTCAAAATGCTTACTTGAATAACACGAGAGGTTGGGACAGGCGTTCGGTGGAAGAGCCCCAGACGGAGTCAGTAGTACGAGGGCCACGCGATGGGTTTTGTGAGACGTTGTGCGTGAATGCAGCGCTGGTCCGCTTCCGCTTGAAGGACCCCAATCTCAGAGTGCGTCATATGGTTGTCGGGGAACGAACACAGACAGACATCTATGTCATGTACATCGAAGGGATTGCGTATCCCCCGATGGTGGAGGAAGTGATTGCGAGAATAGAGAGCATTCATGTGGATTCTGTACTGGAAAGCGGCTATATCGAACAAATGATCCAGGATCGCAGATGGTCTCCATTCCCGCAGATTCAAAATACAGAACGTCCCGACAAAGTAGTGGCCAATTTATTGGAAGGGAAAGTAGGCATTCTGGTAGACGGTACGCCGTTCGGTTTAATTGCTCCGGCAGTACTTTCGCAGTTTTATCAGAGTCCCGAGGATTATTACGAGCGATTTTACATCGCGACCTTGATCCGTTTCATCCGGATTATCAGTATTAGCATCGCGTTGATGCTTCCCTCTCTTTACATCGCTTTTAGCTCGTTTCATCCGGAGATGATTCCTTCTCGTTTGGTCATTGCGATGGCGGCAGGACGATCTACCGTTCCATTCCCATCTTTAATCGAAGCTCTGTTTATGGAGCTGGCCATCGAGATTTTGAGGGAAGCCAGCGTGAGGCTGCCTGGGCCCATAGGTCCGACAATCGGGATTGTTGGCGCACTCGTGGTAGGGGAAGCGGCGGTAACCGCCGGACTTGTCAGTCCAGTTATGGTAATCATCGTGGCCGTGACGACAATCGGTTCATTCGCATCACCTAGCTACAGTGCAGCGATCTCCATTCGCATGCTCAGGTTTCCGGTAATGTTCCTAGCAGGGATGTTTGGATTATACGGTATTATGCTGTTTTTGATCGTCATCCTCATTCACTTGTCTTCACTGAAATCGTTTGGAGTGCCCTACATGACCCCACTTAGTCCGCTCAACCTGACGGGAATGAAGGACATGTTCATACGGGTCCCCCATTCTCTTATGAAAACAAGACCGATGATGTTTCATGTTCAAGATAAAACGCGAATAAGAGAGGAGGATAACCGGAAATGAGCCGGAACGAGGGGCACAGCTGGCACCAAAATCTATCGATGTGGCAGCAAATTTGTCTCATGACAAGTACCTTGATCGGTGTCGGCGTTTTGACCCTTCCTCGTACCACCAGCTCCAAATTATTCGAGGCAGGCTGGATCGCACCTCTGATTGGCTCAGCAGGTGCGTTTGTTTCCTTATGGTTAATTGTCAAATTGAGCAAGCGATACCCGGGGGAAACATTCATTGAATATAGTCACAAGGTATGGGGTTCGGCCAGTCGGCCTTGGGTGGGCAAAGTATTCAGCTTTCCTTGGATTAGTATCTATCTGGTATACCTGTACTTCTCCACGGCAATCGTTTCTCGGGTTTTTGGTGAGGTGGTTGTGACGTCCGTTCTTTGGCAGACTCCATTGGAAGCTATGCTCATGACAATGTTTTTGCTAGTTTTCTTTTTGTGCATGCATGAGGTGGAAGTGGTCGCCCGCGTGAACGAGCTATTGTTTCCTTTTATTATCTTGCCGCTGCTATTCATCGCGCTTGCGTCGTTCCAAAAAGCGGAATTTGGGAATCTCCTGCCAATCAATCATGTATCAATTCGTTCGATGGCGGAGGGGGTATACGAAGGGATTTATTCCTATTCCGGATTTGAAATTATGTTCGTTTTTTTCGCCTATGCACAGAAAAACACGAACAAGGAATTGGCTGGATTCTACAGTCTTTTAATTGCCGCACTGATCTACATGTTAATTGTTGTCGCTGGTATCTCGGTATTCGGATACGAAGAACTACAAAGGGTAACGTGGCCGACGCTTGAATTGGTCAAGACGACGCAGGTGCCTGGATTTATTTTAGAACGGTTGGAGTCGGCTTTTTTGGCGGTGTGGGTTTCGGCTGTTTTCACTACGGTAGCAAATGCGTTTTACGTCGTCGTTTACTCACTGAGACAGTTGTTTCGGAAAGGAATTTGGTTTCAAAGAATCATGGCTGCAATCCTGCTCGTCCCTTTGTTCTACTTTTCCCTTATACCGCAAAACATCCCGGAGGTATTTCAAGTAGCTTCGTTGTTGGGGTTGTCTAGCTTATTCATCAATTTGCTCATCCCTGTCGTTTACTGGGTAGTCATACTCATCCGTGACATGATGTCCAAACGGGAGGAGGAGGATGTCGATGGGTAAGTATCTGAGGTGCTTTACTCTGTTTTTCATCTGTATATGCCTATTGACCGGGTGTTGGGACAGGCGTGAATTGGAAGAGCGGGCATCAGTATTGGCGATTGCGATCGATCAGGCAGAAGAGGATGAAAACTTGTTTAAAATGACCGTCCAAATTCCAATTCCGATCAAAATCGCGGGTAGCAGCGGGCAGGGGGGAGGAAGCAATGCGGATGCAGTGAAAATCATGAGCGCCACGGGACGAACGGTAACAGATGCTACCAACAACCTGCAAATGCGATTGAACCAACGATTGTTTCTTGGACATACGCGTGTTCTTGCCTTGAGTGAGGAGGTCGCCAAGGAGGGGATTCAAGACATTATGGACAGTGTTCGCCGCGAACCGCAAATACGGCGCCTCTTGTGGCCGATCGTCGTAAAAGGCAAGGCCTCTACTCTGCTGGAAATCAAGCCGGGGCTGGAGCAAATTCCGGTCGTCTTCTTGATGGGGTTGATCGAGAATGGAACGAAATTAGGGAGAATCCCGGACCAAACGTTGGGTGACTATTTCAATCAGACCTCCAATGAAACCATGGAGCCGTTTCTTAATTATGTAGAAGCCACAAAAAAAGAGGTGAGCTGGAAGGGTGTTGCTGTGTTTCGCGGGCACAAGATGGTAGGAATACTGAATCGCGTACAGTCATGGACATTACTCCAACTACGCAATGAAAAACCAGGTGGAGACATTGTCATTCCATTGCCGAATACCAAAAACGGTTATGTGAGCTTCCGTCCGCACTTTGTGAAAAAAAAGCTGATGATTCAAGAACAAGGGAATACGAAATCAAAAGGATCGGAGTCCTTTTCAGCTACCTACCATTGCGAGCTTCAAGGGGATATCGTCGAATTAACAGAAGACCTAAAAATCCCGCCAGAGCAATTCATCGTACAAATGCAGGCACTTATCAAAAAAGAAATGGAAGAACGTGCAAAAAAACTCTTGCTGCAATTGCAAAAGCAATACAATAGCGACATTTTGAAGCTGGGTCTTACCCTTCGTGCAAAGCATTACCATGAATACTGGAAGAAGCACAACTGGAAGGAAGATTTCAGGGATTTTCCGATTCGTGTAAAATACACAATCAAGTTGCGGCGCCTTGGTATGGAAATGCAATAGGAGAGCGATCACTGTGGAAAATCAGCAACGCAATTTTGGTACCTGGCAGCTCACCAGCATTACGATCAATTCGATGATCGGAGTGGGGTTACTGACTATCCCGAGATCATCAACCGTTCTTCTTCATCAAATGGGCTGGCTTGGTCTCCTTGCAGGTGTTTTGGTGGTATTTGTAGCGGTGGCGTCCGTCGTGTATTTAGGCAACCAGTTTTCTGGCCTGACCTGTGTCGAATTTATGCCACAGATTTTTGGTGCAGTGCCAGGTGGAGTATGTGTTTTTCTGTTCATTCTCTATCAATTATTTAATGCCGGAATGGTAGCCAGATTGTTCGGGGAGGTTATCGTAACCTCTGTATTGCCTAATACCCCGTTGGAGGTAATTGTCGTCACTCTGCTCTTGCTCGTGATATTTCTTTGTTGTCATGAAATTGAAACCTTGGCAAGGGTAAATGAGCTGCTGATTCCTTTTCTTCTATTGCCCTCTGTCCTGATTCCTCTCGTCTCCTTTTTGAATGCAGAGTGGAACAATCTATTGCCAGTTCATGTAGAGTCATGGAAACATGTTGTGAAAACAGGTTTAGATACGTATTCGGTTTTCACTGGATATGAGCTGTTAATGGTTTATTTTGCTTTCTCTATCCCGGGAGCAAGGCTGCGAATGGCCAGTTTCACAGGTGTGAGTATTGTCTTTGTCGTATATGTGATTACCGTCATCGCAGGGATCGCTGTATTTGGCTATGAAGAATTGCAGAGGATGGTTTGGCCCTCCCTTGAACTGGTGAAGGTTACGCAGAGGGCAGGCTGGTTTTTGGAACGTTTTGAGTCAGCTTACCTCGCGATTTGGGTTGCTTCTGTGTTCACGTCAATCGGGAATATGTTTTATGCGACGGTTTTTTCGCTGCGGCGCTGGCTTCGCAAAGGCATTCGTTTTCAGCGAATCAGTGCTATCGTGATCATAGTGCCGCTTTTTTACCTATTATTAGTGCCGCAAAATATAGTGGAGTTGTTTGCTTATTCAGATCTCCTGATAAAACTGGGATACATCGTGACCATCATCATTCCCGTCTTGCTGGCAATCACCCAATTCATGCGCAATAAAATCCACAAAGCTCGGGAAGTGAACAATGAAAAGGGAGGGACATAGGGTCCCTCCCTTCGTAGCTTGCTTTTGTTCCGAAGAAGACGTGGTTAAATCGGTTTTTCTGCTTGCTCAGGCAAGTGCTCCGCGATGGTATTAATCATCGTCTGACGGGAGGAAGCATCGCTGTTTTGCCACAAAACTTCAAACAAAACGCCTAAACCGGGGAGAGTCTTCTCCTGACCGCTTGAGATCGCATCACTGATGGTTTCTTCCACTGCGTTTGGATCTGACCCTTGCATTTTGTACATGATCGCTTGTCGTAAATTGAGTGAGGCAATGTTCATGACCGTGCTTGCACCTCTCTTGTGAGAATGAATTCAAGAGATAGTATTTGTAAACGTGGATTTGTGCATACCATGCTTTTCGTACAAAACGTTTATGACCGTTTTGTGGGGGAGGTTTTTGTTGTGCTATAATGCTTGTTATTGGTAAGTTCCGTAAAGGAGAAGATTAACATGTCCAAGCAATTTGCCATTATCGGGATGGGACGTTTTGGTTCTAGCGTGGCGAGAACGCTGTACGAGATGGATTATGAAGTGATGGGAATAGATGAGAACGAGGAGCGTATTAACGAAAATATTCAGTATGTAACGCACGCGGTAGCAGCTGATTCTACGGATGAACGTGCCTTGAAGGAAATCGGCATCCGTAATTTTGACGTAGTCGTCGTGGCCATTGGGGTCGATATTCAGGCGAGCATCCTGACGGTATTGACGCTGAAAGACTTGGGTGTCAAAAAGATCGTGGCAAAAGCACAGAATGAGCGCCATGGACAAGTATTGTACAAGGTGGGAGCTGACCGTGTCGTATTCCCTGAGCGTGACATGGGAGTTCGGGTCGCCCACAATCTGATCTCTTCGAACGTACTTGACTTTATAGAGCTGGCAGAGGATTACAGTGTGGCGGAGGTAGTTGTGTCGTCCAAGCTGGTCGGTCAAAATCTGCGACAACTGGATATTCGGAAAAAATACGAGGTCAACGTTATTGCCATCAAAAGCGGAGATAAATTCAATATCGCTCCTAGCCCGGATGAAGTCATCCAATACGGCGACGTGCTTGTGGTGATCGGGAACAACAAAGACTTACGCGAATTTGAGGAGCGGGCATAGGTTTATGACAAATGAAATCATTTCTTCGGTACAAAACCCTCTGGTAAAGCGATTGCACCAGTTGCTGTCCCGGAAAGGACGGGAAGAGCAGCAGCGTTTTCTCGTGGAAGGGGCGCATCTGGTAGAGGAGGCGTTAAAAAGCGGGGCGGAGGTCGTCACGGTTATTTACGATCAGCAGCGTGACATGGACCCAGCCTGCCAACGTGCTCTGGCTAATCATCCGGAAGCTGTCCAGGTCATTGCGGCTTCAGAGGCAGTGCTGGCGAAGCTGTCCGAAACGAAGTCACCGCAAGGAATTGTGGCCGAAGTGAAAAAAACAGCAGCAGATTGGGCGAAATGGGTAGATAAGAAGAGAGAGGAACAAGGAAGCTTGCTGCTCCTCTTTTTGGACGAAATACAAGACCCCGGCAATCTCGGTACGATTTTGCGCACAGCAGAAGCGGCAGCAGTCGATGGTGTCGTACTTGGGAGTGGCAGTGTCGATATTTACAATGGAAAAGTAGTACGGGCCACAATGGGGGCACTGTTCCGCATCCCGGTCTTTACGCAATCGTTAGTCGAGACGGCAGATGAATGGAAGGCAAAGGGAGGGCGAGTTCTGATCTCTTCTTTGGAGCAAAACAGTGTTTCCTATGACGAGGCTGACTATGCTGGCCTAACGGCATTGGTCATAGGCAATGAAGGTAGAGGCGTTTCCAAAGAGATGTTTGCCAAAGCCGATCAATTCGTCCACATTCCCCTCTACGGCGGTGCGGAGTCACTGAATGCGGCAGTCGCGGCAGGAATTTTCGTCTATGAGGCACAGCGCAAAAGAAGATAATAGGTAAAGCCGACATCCTCGAGATTAAGGATGATCGGCTTTGTTTGTGTGATCCTTTGAAATTGATTACATGGGACCTACATTAAAATGGAATATATACACTTGAGTGCCACCGGAATAGACATCAACCCTATAGTAGCCTGGAGACGATGCAATCACTCGTCCTTGGGGTTTTTGCCATATCCTTCCAATTATCGCATAGAAAAAAGATCGGCATGTCTAGCCGATCTTTTGCTCGTTCTTTTTCTCTTTATACTCTTCACGCGCGAGTTGCCATTGATCTTGCGCCATCCGGATAATGCCGCTCTCAATGGTGTGGTTGCGAAAGGCGAGTGCCTTGCCGAAATACTTGATGGCCAAGTCAAACTTTTCGAGTCTGCGATAGAGCTCACCAATCAAGTACAGCAAGCGGACTTCGGTCATTTCCTTGTCACTACGTGTATAGTCAGAATGAATATACGATTGTTCATATTCTTCCACGGCCATATCGATAAAGCGCATTTCTTCCGCGACATTTTTCTCGAGTCGATAAAGCCATGCAAGGCGCAAATACAGACCTGCTTTTACGGAATGGGGCTGATCCGTTATTTCAGCTGCGTAAATGGCGAGCTTGTAGCTGACGATGGCTTCTGGTACATGTCGAACCTTGCCAAAATCTTTTGGCTTCCATTTCGAGGAGATTTGTTCATCCACAATTTGTTTTTGCCAGGGGGCGAGCTTGTCCCGGAATTGATCCGTAAAAGCAAAGCCGCATTCAGGGCAGACATTGACGGTATATAAAATGGGATTTAAAGATTGCTCTTTAAAAGTGGTATAAAAATCGCTGTCGCGATGGACCATCGTCAACGTGCCGCTTCTGATTCTTTTGGTCGAAAAGGTCGCTTGGCAATGGCGGCAGCTGCTTGTCTTATCGTAAAGGGCGGAAACATTGTCAATCATGTCAAAATCCCCTTTCGAATGGGTAACATACACATGAAAACACTCTCGTGATATGTAACATTTGTAGAATTGAAAGTTCTCTCTTGTTGCGCTATAATTTTCCTTACGTCACAATTATAACGTAAAGCGATGACGGAGACTAGTACGCAGGACCTATCTGTTTTTCAGGGAGAAGATGTCACAGACTGCGAGCATCTTTAACATGATAGCTGCCGAATTCACTCCAAAGCCGCACTCTGAACCGCTTTTTGCACAGTAGGAGCAGCCGGGTCATACCCGTTACCAATGATCTGAAGTGAGACAAATGTCTCTTTCCACTAGTGATATTGTCATGGAGTTGTCACAGGCTGGAAGTGAATTGTCTAACAAGGGTGGTACCGCGAGAAAAAAGTAACTCGTCCCTTTTTGAGGGGCGGGTTTTTCTTTTTCCAAAACAGAAATAAAGGAGCGATTCGAAGTGCAAACTCGGTTGCAAGAAATGAAAGAGTCCGCACTGGGCCAAATCAGCCAAGTGACAGAAGCCGCACAACTTCAGGATTTGCGCGTCAAATACCTGGGGAAAAAGGGCGAGTTGACAGAACTTCTGCGCGGCATGGGCAGCCTGACCCCAGAAGAGCGTCCAGTTGTCGGTCAACTGGTGAATGAAGTAAGGGAAGCGCTGGAAGCAGCGTTCTTTGGCAAACAAAAAGCTTTTGAAGAGGCGGCTTTGAATGCCAAGCTTTCTTCTCAAACGATCGATGTGACACTGCCAGGACGTCCAGTACCAGCAGGCACCATGCACCCCCTTTCTCGGATCATTGAAGAGATCGAAGACATCTTCATCGGCCTGGGCTTTGAGGTGGCAGAAGGTCCTGAGGTAGAAATGGACCACTTTAACTTCGAGATGCTGAACCTGCCGAAGGATCATCCGGCACGCGATATGCAAGATACGTTTTACGTCACAGAAGAACTACTGCTCCGTACGCAGACATCTCCTGTGCAAGCACGTACGATGTTGAAAAAAGAAGGCAAGACCCCACTCAAAATGATCTGTCCGGGTAAAGTGTACCGCCGCGATGATGACGATGCGACACATTCCCACCAATTCACGCAGATCGAGGGTCTCGTGATTGATAAAAAAATCGGGATGAGTGACTTGAAAGGTACCCTTTTGACGTTTGCCCGTCAAATGTTCGGGGAAAACCAACAAATTCGTCTTCGCCCAAGCTTCTTCCCGTTCACGGAGCCTTCCGTTGAAGTAGACCTGCAATGCTTCAACTGCGGCGGTCAAGGTTGCCGTGTATGTAAGCAAACAGGCTGGATCGAGATTTTGGGTGCTGGTATGGTACACCCGCGCGTATTGGAAATGGCTGGTTACAACCCTGAAGAAGTCAGCGGCTTTGCATTCGGTATGGGTGTAGAACGAATTGCGATGCTCAAATACGCGGTAGAGGACATCCGCCATTTTTATACCAACGACGTTCGTTTCCTGCGTCAGTTCAATCGAGGCTAGAGAGGAGAGGCAAAGATGAAGGTATCGTACCAATGGTTATCTGAATACGTCGATCTGAGTGGAACGACGCCCCAGGAGCTGGCTGAAAAGCTGACTCGCAGTGGGATTGAAGTAGACGCAGTTGAATCGCGCAACGCAGGTGTATCCGGTGTTGTGATCGGTTATGTAAAAGAACGCAGCAAACACCCAGATGCAGACCGTCTCAACGTATGCGTCGTTGATGCAGGACAAGGAGAAGATCTGCAAATCGTTTGTGGAGCAGCAAACGTAGACAAGGGACAAAAAGTTCTTGTTGCCCTGATCGGTGCGAAGCTCCCAGGTGGTCTGAACATCAAGCGCTCCAAGCTGCGCGGTGTAGAATCCCAAGGGATGATCTGCTCTGCCAAAGAATTGGGCTTAAACGACAAGCTTCTGGCAAAGGATCAGCAAGAAGGCATTATGGTTCTGCCAGCGGATGCGGAAATCGGAATGGATGCCGTTTCATACCTTGGCTTGGATGACTATGTGCTGGAATTGGGACTGACGCCGAATCGCTCGGACTGCTTGAGCATGCTGGGGGTTGCTTACGAGGTAGCCGCTATTTTGGGCAAAGACGTGGTATTTCCACAAATCGAGCTGACCGAAAACGGCGGCGACAACCCGATCCAGGTTAAGATCGAAGCAACTAATGAAAGCTATCAATACCACGGGCGTCACTTCACCAACGCCAAAATCGCGACATCTCCGCAATGGATGAAAAATCGCCTGATGGCTGCGGGAATTCGTCCGATCAATAACGTGGTAGACGTAACGAACTACGTCCTGCTCGAGTACGGTCAGCCGCTGCATGCTTTCGATGCGACACAGGTAGCTGATCGCTCTATTGTCGTTCGATTGGCAAATGAGGGCGAAAAGCTCGTGACATTGGACGATCAAGAGCGTACGCTGGATGAGCAAACCTTGCTGATTGCCGACCAGACCAAAGGCTTGGCGATCGCCGGTGTAATGGGCGGAGCTAACTCCGAAATCACTGATGAAACGAGTGAAATCATTCTCGAAGCAGCTTGGTTCACGCCAAAAACCGTACGCCGCACAGCGCGTATGCTCGGCATGCGTACAGAAGGCTGCGTACGTTGGGAAAAAGGCGTTGACCAAGCGCGTGTACAGGAAGCGGGAGAGCGCGCCGCTTCGCTGATTCAGCAATTGTCTGGGGCAACGGTATCCAAAGGAATCAGTTCTGCTGTTGTAAGCGAAGCTGCGCCTGCTGTTGTTTCCGTTACGCTTGCAAAAATCAATCAGCATCTCGGAACCGACATGTCGGCTTCTGATGTATCGCCGATTTTCGAGCGTCTGCAATTCCCTTATGAAGTAGCGGGCGACAAATGGACAGTAACCGTACCAACAAGACGGGGCGATATTACGCTGCCAGAGGATTTGGTGGAAGAGGTTGCACGTCTGTACGGCTACGACAATATTCCGACCAGCCTGCCTTCTGGTTCGACCACACAAGGACAGTTGACAAAAGAACAGCAATTGCGCCGTACCATCCGTCATCATTTGATTGGTACTGGCATGAATGAAGCGATTTCCTATGCGCTGGTTCATCCAGATCGTGTCGAGGCAGTAGCGGGTCTGCATCAGGAAAAAGTAAACCCTGTTGCGCTCATGATGCCAATGAGTGAAGACCATAGCGTTCTGCGCACAAGCTTGATTCCAAGCCTTTTGGAAACAGTCGCATACAATAAAAATCGTCAAAACCACGATGTCGCGATTTTCGAATTGGGCCGCGTGTTCTTGACGAAGGAAGAAACACTTACGCAGCTCCCGGAAGAGCGTCTGTATGTAGCGGGTGCATTGACAGGACAATTGCTCACACAAAACTGGATGGGCGCTAAGCAGCCTGTTGATTTCTTCCAAACCAAAGGGATTGTGGAATCACTCCTCGTTCGTTTGGGTATCCAAGCTGCCGAGTACAAAGCTGTACAGGACATCGCAGGTATGCACCCGGGTCGTACTGCAGAAGTATGGGTAGGAGAAAAACGTCTGGGCTATCTGGGGCAAGTTCATCCGGGTACAGAAAAAGCGTATGATCTGTCCGAAACGTACGTATTCCAGTTTGATGTAGCTGCTTTGATTGATGTAGCTGCCGAGGTAGGACATTACAATCAGTTGCCGAAGTCCCCAGCGGTAACGCGTGACCTGGCTCTCGTTGTCGATCGCAGTGTAGCTGCTGGTGCATTGGAAGCAACGATTCGTGAAGCGGCAGGCGAGCTGCTTGAGTCCGTAACCCTGTTCGATGTATACATGGGTGAGCGAATTGCCCAAGATAAGAAGAGCATGGCATTTGCCCTGGTATTCCGTCACGCAGAGCGTACCTTGCAGGACGAAGAGATTCAACAAGTGACTACTGCTGTCATCGAAGCTTTGAAAAACAACACAGGTGCTGAACTGCGCATGTAACACAGCTTGACGAAATCTGACATTTTCAGTAACCTAAAAAAGGATAATGTAGAGCAAAGGTCGCAGTAGGGAGGTACCTCTCGTGCAAGGTGATGGGAAAAATCGTTTGACGGTGGACATCTTTGGCCAACAATACCGGCTCAGTGGCAAGGCAAGTGTCAATCACATACGCATGGTGGCCGGTTTCGTTGATGACAAGATGAACGAAATCGCAAACGGCAACCATCGACTGGATACTGCCAAAATTGCCGTGCTTTCTGCAGTCAATATCGCGGATGAATACTTCCGCTTGCGTCAGGAGTACGAAGAACTGCTGAAAATCATTCAGGAAGAGGCAAAGGCTAAACCGATAGATTAAGGAAAAGAGGGGCTTAAATGCCTCTCTTTTCACGTTCTGGGTAAAATGAGAAGAGCCACCCCGTTTTTGACGGGATGGCTCTTTGGCGTATTCAGCCTATGTCTCCTGCTTATTCCTGGCATCTCCATTGCGCAAATCCATATGGGTTTTGATCGGGATAAACAAGTCGATGATCCCGATCACCAAGGAAGCCAGAAGCGCTCCAAGTATCGTTACACGGAAGCCGGAGACGATGAACTGAGTGAGATAAATCACGACGGCACTGACCAAGAAGCCGATAATACCACGATTGTACGGCGAAATTCGATCTCCGAAAATGGCTTCTACGGCCCAGCCAATTAGTGCAATGACAACGGCCGCGAGCAGAGCAGTCCAAAAACTGCTAACCGAAAAGCCGGGGACCAGAAAGCCGACAAACATCAGGACTACGGCAGCGACGATAAAGCGAACGATATGGCGCATGATCGTCAAGTGTACTCCTCCTTTAGGGTTGTTTCACCTTTCATTCTCTCACGCTAAGAGTCGAACTATGCCAAACGAAAACGTGTAAAATTATCCTTCGCCTGTGGTGCTTAGTCCGGTGCTATCTGGTGCCCAAGTTTTCTAAGCTCCGCTGCCATGCTATAATGGGGAGATCGTAATGATTGCCGGTATAGACCGTCGCTCCCGCCCGCACGGTACAACGGTCGCCGCTGGATAAAGAAGGAGGAGCACAGTGGAACAACGGGTTTTAAAGACGTTAGAATACGATAAAATAGTCGCCCTGTTGATTGACAAGGCATCTTGCACATATGGAAAAGAAAAAGCGGCAGAGCTTGTTCCTTTTTTACGCTTGGATGAAGTGATAACCGCTCAGCAAGGGACAGAACAAGCAGCAACCGTGTTACGCCTAAAAGGCAGCGTGCCTCTCGGTGGCATTCGAGATATCCGCGGGCCTGTACAGCGCGCCAGATTGAACGCCATGCTCGCCCCGATGGAATTGCTGGATATCGCGAGCACCGTTATGGCCGGACGCAGGCTCAAAACGTTTTTGCTCGATATGTGTGAAGATCACGAGCTGCCATTATTGCAACAGCAGGCAGAGCGTATCGAAGGCCTGCGCGAGTTGGAAACCGAAATTCGCCGCTGTATTGATGAAAACGGAGATATTCTGGACAGCGCGAGTCTTGAACTGCGTCAGGTACGTCAGGAGATTAGACAACTCGAATCCCGCATTCGCGAAAAGCTCGATCAAATGACACGCTCGTCTACTTACCAAAAAATGCTGATGGAAAACATCGTTACGATTCGTGGGGATCGTTTCGTCATTCCGGTAAAGCAAGAGTATCGTTCAGTTTTTGGTGGAATTGTTCATGATCAGTCGGCATCTGGGGCGACGCTCTTTATCGAGCCGGAAGTGATCGTCGAGATGAACAACAAACTTCGCGAGCTTCGCCTGCGTGAGGAACGTGAAGTGGAGCGCATTCTGTACGTGTTAACAGAGCAAGTATCTTTTGCGGTAGAGGCTTTGGTCGAGAATACAGAAGCACTGACAGAGCTTGATTTTATGTTTGCCAAAGCTCAGCTTGCCTGGAGCATGAAGGCGATTTGCCCACGCATTAATGATCGCGGATATGTAAACATGCGAAAAGCGCGTCATCCCCTCATTCCACGAGAAGTTGTCGTTCCCGTAGATGTGGAGCTGGGTGGAGAGTATCAGGCGATTGTTGTGACAGGTCCGAATACAGGGGGGAAAACCGTTTCCCTCAAAACAATCGGACTGCTGTCCTTGATGACGATGGCTGGTTTGCATATTCCGGCAGAGGAAGAGAGCGAGATGACGGTATTCTCCTCCGTTTTTGCCGATATCGGAGATGAGCAATCCATCGAGCAGAGTCTGTCTACATTCTCGAGCCATATGACCAATATTATTCAAATCTTGGCGAAAATGGACGACAAGAGCTTGGTTCTGTTTGACGAGCTAGGCGCAGGAACAGACCCGACAGAGGGTGCTGCTCTGGCGATGTCCATCATCGACCATGTGATTGATTCCGGTGCGAGATTGGTTGCAACGACTCACTACAGTGAATTGAAGGCGTACGCCTACGATAGACCCGAGGTCATCAACGCCAGCGTAGAATTTGACGTACAGACGCTCCGTCCTACTTATCGCTTGCTCATCGGGGTTCCGGGCAGATCCAACGCGTTTGCCATCGCAAGGCGTCTGGGATTGCCAGAACACATCATTGATGTAGCACGTGGCTCTATCAGTGAGGAAGACAATCAGGTCGAGAGCATGATCGCTTCGTTGGAGCGCAATCGCAAGTCGGCGGAAGCAGACAGGTTGGCGGCAAAAGCGGCACGCGAGGAAGCGGAAGTGCTGCGTAGACAGCTGGAAGAAGAGCGCGCGCAGTTTGCAGAAGAGAAAAACAAACGAATGGAGCGAGCAGAAGACGAAGCGCGAATTGCCGTCCAACTCGCAAAAGAAGAAGCGGAAACGATCATTCGCGAGCTGCGCGAAATGATGGCAGAAGGCGTGGAAATTAAGGAGCATCGTCTCATCGATGCGAAGAAGCGCTTGGGCAATGCCGTTCTTGAGCTGGAAAAGGAAAAGGTGAAGAAGCCGGCAAAAGCAGTTCGCGCTACACAGATCAAGGTGGGCGACGAGGTAATGGTGACGAGCTTCGGACAAAAAGGAACCGTGCTGGAAAAGGTAAACAATGAAGAATTCCTCGTGCAGATCGGTATCATGAAAATGAAAGTGAAGCGCGATGATATGCATGTACAAAACTCCATCCAGCAAAAACCGCAAGCAGCTCCGTACACCTCTGTGAAGCGTCGCAGTGACAATATCAAGATGGATCTCGACCTGCGCGGCTATAATGTCGAGGACAGCATTCGGGAAATCGATCAGTTTTTAGATGATGCGCTGCTGGCAGGCTTGCACTCGGTCTCCATTATTCACGGACACGGGACAGGGGTACTGCGCAAAGGCGTACACGAGTATTTGCGAAATCATCGTAATGTAAAATCCTTCCGCTTAGGTGGTCAAGGAGAAGGCGGCGTAGGGGCTACCATTGCCGAATTGAAATAAGAGGTCGGGAGGGACATATGGAAAGCCTTCTGCACAATCCATATTTTGCAACTGCAGCTTATTTTACTGTGTCTGGACTGGCGATGGTTTTATTCTTAGCCATTTTTGAACTGGTGACGCGTTATCGTGTTTGGGAAGAATTGAAGCGTGGGAACATGGCAGTAGCAATGGCAACAGGCGGGAAAATTTTTGGGATCGCAAACATTTTCCGTTATTCCATTCAGGCACATTTGTCTTTGGGCGAAGCGTTGATTTGGGCGACATTCGGATTTTTCCTGTTGTTATCTGCTTATTTCATTTTTGAATTCATGACCCCTACATTTAACGTCGATCAGGAAATTGCAAAAGATAACAGGGCCATTGGTTTTATCGCGATGGTCCTGTCCATCGGTTTTTCGTATATCATAGGGGCATCCTTGCCTCGTTAGACGGGTTGAACGATATTTCAAACGAGAGTATAATTTGATTTGGCGAAAGAGTACCAAACTATTCTGCCCAATCAACGTCCTTTTTACGAAAAAGAGGACAAGCCAAGATTGTATGGGGGAGGAACAGCCTTGGAAACGTTGTACAAGGTCCTCATCGGATTGTGTGTGCTTTTTATCGCTGCAGGTGTTTACTACCTGTCCTAAAAATATACGCAAGTTGGCGGTGTGACTTCTACAGTCATACGGACCTAACTTGGAGAATGTGAAAGAGGAGATACGCAATGACTCAACCTGTACGCGTAGCTGTTGTGGGATTGGGGTTTGTAGGCTTGCCGTTGGCGCTTACCTATGCCATGAAAGGAGCAAACGTCATCGGTATTGACGTCTTACCGCATGTCGTCGATGAGATCAATGCGGCACATTCCCATCACCTGGAGTCCTATCAGGGGAAAACGTTGCCAGAGATCCTCAAAGAGCAGATTGAAGCAAAACGTTTCCGTGCAACGTCCTCGTACGAGGAAGCTGCTGCGGAAGTCCATAACTATATTGTAACAGTCGGATTACCTGTTCATAATGGCGATCCTGATCTCGGACCGCTGAAAAGCTGTGCACAATCGCTCGGTCGCGTACTGAAAAAAGGCGATACCATCATGATCCGCAGTACCGTCGTGCCAGGAACGACAGAAGACGTGATTCTCCCGATTTTGGAGGAAACAAGCGGTCTTGTTGCTGGTGTCGATTTCTACCTGACATATTGCTCGGAGCGAATTGCAGAGGGTCGTGCTTTTGAAGAGTTCATCCATATGCCGCTCGTTCTGGGTGGCATCAATGAACAAAGCGCTGAAAAAGGAAAAGAGCTGTTGTCCTTCATCAGCGAGACGGACATCACGATTACGGATATCCGTGTAGTCGAGACAGCAAAAGTCATCGAGAACATCCAGCGTGATGTGAACATTGCCATGGTACAGGAATTTGCTCGTTTCTCCGAGGCATTTGGCATCGATACGTTCGAACTGATCAAGGTTGCCAATACGCACACGCGTGTAAACCTGTTATCGCCAGGACCGGGTGTAGGCGGCTTCTGCTTGCCGAATGCACTGTACTACTTGCAGCCTAAGGCACGTGAATTGGAAGTAAACCTGCCGATTCTGCAACTGGCTCGCAACACGAATGATGCAGTCCCTGAGGTGTTGATTGGCATGCTCGAGGAAGCCTTGAAGAAAAATGGCAAGACATTGGCAGGAAGCCGCGTAGCTGTATTGGGGATGGCGATGAAAGACTTTTCCAATGACGACCGCGTAAGCCCTGTCCACGATCTGATCAAGCTGCTCATGGCAAAAGGAGTAGACGTTCGTTCCTACGATCCGGCTGTTCCGACTGTATACGATCACAAGGTTGACAGTCTGGACAAAGCAGTGAATGGAGCAGATGCGTTGTTCCTGACTGCTGTGCAAAAGGAATTTGCAGAGGCAGATTGGGCGAATGTTGCTGAAACGATGGCTGATGCGCCGATCCTCTTCGATACGAAGAACCGCATCCCGCGTGACCTTGTTAGCAAGGCGACTGTGATTCGCATTTAATTCTTAAACAAGTTCCACTGATTTGAATGCCAAAACCTCTCTAAACGCACGTACAAGCGTTTGGAGAGGTTTTTTTCATAAAGTAGTGAACCATATTGAACGAGAGAGCCAATACAAGGTGTATACAATTTCAGGGGGCCCTCCGATGAATGATCAAATGTTAGAACTGTGGCTGGACCGTTTGCTTGATGGAGATCAAGAAGCTTTTGAGGTGATCTACAGCATGACGCGGACAAAAATTTACGGTACCGTAGCAGCCATGGTCACGAATAAAGAAGATGTTCATGATATTGTAAGCGAAATTTACTATCAGCTATGGAGATCACTGCCTGCCTATGATCGCAAGCGTCCGTTTCTTTTCTGGGTTAATGGGATTGTCATTAGACAGGTGAAAAACTGGCGTAGACAGATTTGGAGAAGATTCCGTCTGTTAGAACGAAAACAGAGCTTGGAAGAAGAGCAACATGTCGAAACGCCGGATGAGCCAATGCTTGCGATGGAGTCTGCCACAGAAATGCAGCAAGCAATCCAAAAGCTGCCGTTCAAGCTGCGGGTCGTCGTGATTTATCGGTATTACTACGATTATACGTACGATCAGATTGCCGAACTGCTGCAAATACCTGTGGGGACAGCAAAGTCGAGAAATCATCTGGCATTAAAGCGAATCCGCGAGTGGATTGACGTCGAATGGAATGAGGAGGAACTCCAAACATGTCTATCGAAAAAATCATAAAACAGTCACTCACCAAGCAAATTGACGAAACCACGATCCCTGATGAACTCGACCAGCGTGTCAGGCAGTCCTTTCATCGCTATCACGAAAAAAAGGAGCCGGTAACGATGAAGAAAAAATTGGTTATGATGGGATTAGTTGCTGCTATTATACTGCCGACTGGAGTATATGCGGCTTTAAATGGAACCTCTTATTTTGCAGACAATCCAAAAGACTTGAACAGTTTGGTGGGTGAAGAGGTGAAGCGGGCAGCGGCAGAAGGGTTGTCCATTCCGATCGATCAAAAAATTACCGATCAGGGGATTACGATTCATTTTACGGAAGTGTATGCGGAAGATAGCAAAGTTCTGCTGCACTATCGCATTGAACAACCAAATGGAGAACTGGTGCCTTTCGAATTCGATACGACAGGCTTAGATGTGGTAGGCGAAGCAAATGGCAATCCTGTGTACCAGGATAAAGGCTCGGAAGGTACAACAAGTGTCCTCAACTTTATCGGGACCAGCAAAGAGGATTATTTGCCTTTCTACTTAACAGACGAGTCCGGTAAGGAAGTAGAGGTTGGAATAGCCGATCATGACAAGCCAGAGGGCGTTCTTGCCTTCACCACGCATGGATTCAAGCTACCACAGCCACTCACCTTAAATATCGATGTGAACCGGATCGGCAAAACAAAGGGCAACTGGAAGGGACAATTTATTGTGGACCAGAGCAAAGCCAAAGAAGCAACAGAGGCTGCGAAGTAGGAGAAAAAAGTTTAGTCACGTATAATAAGCCTCGTAAATGGCAATAGTAACCGAGGTAAGACAATATTTTAAATGTCATGTAAGGGTTACATGCTAGGAGGCAAAAATGGAACGTGGAAGAGTAAAGTGGTTCAACAGTGAAAAAGGTTTCGGTTTTATCGAGCGTGATGGTGGGGATGACGTATTCGTTCACTTCTCTGCTATTCAGGGCGAAGGGTACAAATCCTTGGACGAAGGGCAAGAGGTTGAGTTTGACGTAGAAAACGGTCAACGTGGTCCTCAAGCGACAAACGTTCGGAAATTATAAAAGCTGAAACGACAAGCAGACTCAGGTGATGGGTCTGCTTTTTTATTTGGTTTTAAGTAGCGGCAGTGTGGGAAAGAAGTGAATTTCCAGTCTACGCTTCGGCCTACGCCCTGCTGGGGGAGGGGACTGTCCGCTCCGGAATGAATGGCGGGAGCGCTTCAAACGTAGAAGTTTCGATGAAGGGTTTCATAAGTGAAGCTGAAAACCCCCGCCATTCATTCCTACGCTAAGTTGGGCTCCAGAGGCGCTAGGACTGGAAATTCACTTCTTTCTCAGTGGCTTTGGCTTTGAGAAAACAAATAAAAAATGAAAAAAAGATGCGAACAAAGATAACAGAAGAACGGAAGAACTGATTTCAGTCTTCCGTTCCACCATAACCATTTTAGAAAAACTCAGCACCCGACGCCAGGTTCAGCATGGCGCGCATCGTTTTGTACATATCTTGCGGATTGGCTGCATTGTAATAAACCGTGTTTGTTGCTGTTTCATAGCGCGTTCCCGGGACAATTGCGGCCATCTCGGCTTGTCCTGCATGGGAGAATTCCATCGCCAGCTCAACAGGTACAGCTGTACGGAAAGGCTGGATGTTATTCCGGTTGCGCAAGGCATTGGCCGTCTTGCGCTTCAGTTCAGCGGTCGCTTCTTCACGCGAGAGACAGATAGCAGCTGTGCGGGATACCGCTTCCTTCACGATCGCTGTTTGAATGCCTGGAATCAGTTCCTGTGCTTCGACGGCGATGAGATTATCACCAGACACCATGACAACAGGAACGTTGTGCATGCCCGCAATCGCGGCGTTAAAGCCGAACTCACCCACGACTTGTCCGTTGATATACATGTTGTGAACCACACCGGACATCGTATGACTAAGCACGCCGGGAATCCCTTGGCGGGTATGATAGCCGATAAACATCGCTGCATCAAAGCTCTCATCGATTCCCTGCATCATGGATGAATCGCGTGGAGAACCTGCCAACAGTCTCGCTTTCGGATGGAGCTTTTCCCAGAGAATGTTGTTCATCGTGTTGTGGCTGTCTGCTACCACAATTTCCGTTACGCCAGACTCAAGTGCAGCTTCAATAACCGCATTGGCATCATCCGTCATAAACTGGCGGCCGCGCTGATAGTTAACCCCCGAAGCCGGGTTAATATAGCTCGTATCCACAATGCCTGAAATGCCTTCCATGTCTACCGAAAGAAATAGTTTCATCTCATTTCACCCTTTCTGTCTGGTGCAGCTTGCTATACAAAATAGTTCCAATACATATGTAACCAGATTGATCATGAGTAGGCAACCATAAAAACAGATTCTTCAAACAAATCATATGAAAAAAGCACGATGCCCGCTGTTCGCGTTTCACCGTGCTTTTCGTCATTTCAGTAACGTACGATAAAGAGCAACAATTTGTTCGGTCATGGTTTGAATGGTAAAAGTGGACTCTACTTTGTTCAGCGCGTTTTTCACCATGGTCTCACGCAACTGTGGTGAAGTCCAAAGCTGTTCCATTGCTTGCGCCAACAAAGCTGGATTTCCAGGTTCAACGATCAGTCCCGTCTCGCCATCGAAAACAAACTCTTTCACACCGCCGACATTGCTTGCTACGACAGGGACCTCCGAAGCCATTGCCTCGATGATCGTATAGCCAAGCCCTTCGTAAAGGGAAGAGTGGACAAAGCCATCTAAGGCATGCAAGCACGCAGGAATATCTTGCCGAAATCCGGCAAAGCGAACGAGCGATTCCAGCCCCAATTCTTTTACCTTGGCTTCGAGCGCAGTACGTTCAGAGCCGTCTCCGATCAACACGAGATAAGGGGCCTCTCTCTTGTCCGACACAAGCGTATGAAAAGCATCGAGTAGAATGGGGAGACCTTTAACGGGAACAAAGCGAGCTGCTGTCCCGAACAAAAAGGCGTCCTCTGGTATGTTCCATTCCGCACGCAGTCGATTGCGGTCATTCTCCCGTAAATGGTTTTGCCGATAAGGCTTCATGTCCATTCCGTTATAAATCACGCTAATGTCGGACGAGCGGACACCCTGCCCCCGCAAAATATCGGCAATGGCACCACTGATCGCGATATAATGACGGTTCCAATGTCTCGTGCTCATTTCCATTATGCTGACGATGGCATAGGCCAAGGAGCTTGTATAATCATAACGGAGTGAGCTGTGAACGGTGGTCAGCAAAGGCAACTTCATACCGCGAGCTGCCAATCGAGAAAAGAAATTGGCTTTAATCCCATGCGTATGGATAATCGCTGGTTGGAATGTGGCAAAGGCATTCCGCAGAGCCTGCAGCAATCGTAAGTCAAAACGTCCGAACTGATTCAGTGTAATGACCTGGATGCCTGATTCCCGCAATTTACGCGCGAAGAGAGAATCATAGAAGCATACGACTGCGACTTCTACTTCGTCGACTGGAAAAGTAGTGACCAAATTGAGAATATGTTGTTCAGCACCGCCAAATTCCCCCCCGCCAATCACGTGGAGGACTCGTAATTTGCTCATCTGAATTCACCCGAATCGTAATTAAAAAACAACCTCTACCGAGGTATGTACATGGAGGCACGACCGAATAGGGGGTGTGCCGAAAAATGAACGATCACTTATAAACAAAGCCATTTTCACTATAGCAGATGCCTGGTAGATTCGCAATAAGACAGCACTTATGGTATCGTTGATGATGGAAAATTGAAATGGAGAAGGACGGTTACCTAAATGAATACGCACAACGTGTTGATCATATGCTACATATTTCCTCCTATTGGGGGAGGCGGCGTGCCAAGACCGTTGAAAATGGCCAAATATTTGGGGGAGTTTGGCTGGAATGTCCATGTGCTGACAGTAGATCCTGCCTATCACGCGACGCTCGATCCATCCCTTTTGGCACAGCTTCCGAGTGATGTTACTATTCATCGGGCGAAGGAGTGGCAGCTGCTGCCGAATCGAGGGGGACAAGCCGCTTCAGCAAGTGCCAATACGACGTCCGCACCATCACAGCCGTCGTTTAAGGCGAAGGTAAAAAAGCAGGTCGTCCATGTGCTGAAAAAAGTTAAGCCATACTTGTTGATTCCAGACGACCAAATCCTGTGGATGCCGAATGCGCTCAAGCTGGGGCGAGAAATAATGCGCCGTGAAAAGATCGACGTGATTTTTTCTACATCGGGACCAGTAACGAATCATTTAATTGCGAAAAAGCTTTCCCGTGAGTTTGGCTGCAAATGGGTAGCGGATTTCCGTGACCCGTGGACGCAAAATATGCACACCTCTGGCATCGAATGGCGAGAGCGCATGGAAGAGCGAATGGAGGAGGCGGTTATGTCGCAAGCGGATGCGATCACGACCGTTACTGCGACCTTCGCCTATAATTTTCGCGAGAAGCACCAGGACCGCATCAAGCGGATGGAGTTAATCTACAATGGGTTTGATCAGGCTGATTTTCAAGGATTGGCGCCCAGCCATGCTGTTCCGGACAAATTTCATGCGGTGTACGCAGGTATTTTGTATCAAAAGCGCAACCCACGACTACTCCTGCAAGCCATCCGGGAACTCATCGATGAAAAAGCCGTAGACCGAAATGATCTCCTGCTCAGCTTTGCCGGGGTGTTCGATTATCCGGGGTATTCCGAAAATCGGGACTGTGTGGAAGCATTGGGGCTGGGTGACATCGTTAGAGTATTGGGGAACCTGCCGCATAAAGAAGCGCTCGGACTGATGAAAGGTGCGAATGCCCTTTTGCTGATCGGGGATGTGTCCGCTGACGCCGGAGCATATATTCCGGGCAAGCTCTACGAATACATGGGAATTGGCAACCCGATTCTTGCTCTGAACAAAAGAGGCGAAGCGACAGAGATTATTGAAGATTTCCGTCTCGGACAAGTAGCCGATCCTGAGCAAAAAGACGAGATCAAGCAAGCATACCTGAAGCTGTATCAGGAATGGAAAGCGCAAGGACAAACGGGTAGCGAGGAACGCGGAGCGGATTTTGCAGAGCGTGTGAAACCGTACGAACGCCGTGAACAGGCGAAGCAACTGGCGCAGTTGATGGATGAACTGGTAAAGAAATAGGACAGCAAAACCCCGGAGCAAATGAAGGCTGCGGGGTTTTCTTCGTGACAGATATACTTCTTCTGCTTCAAAATAAAAGGACCTGACGATAATCGCCAGGCCCAGATTTGTACCGATCTGTCTGCTGCCACGCAAAGGTAGCAGACTTTTTTAGTACAGCAAATATTTTTCTACCTCTTCCGGTTCCTTGATGTGAATGCCACCGGTATCGCCGTATTTAAACAGGTTGAACATCACTTGCTGGTCCATCGTTCCGGCTTCAGGCAGCGGGAGAATGATCCATGTCTCGTACTGGTGGATCAGACGGTCTTCCTTGCCGAACCAAATCGTTGTTTTGATCGTGGATTCCTTCAGGATGTAATCCAGATCAGGACGGTCGCCCAGTTGTTTTTTCAGTGGTTCAAACAGTGGGCTTTGGCTATTTTTCAGCCATTCTGCCCCGGTCATTTTCAATTGGAACGGAACGCTGACTACGCCGATAACTTTTTCCTCAGGCAATTGGACGGCCTGGTCCATGAAAGGCAGCCAGTCCTCGAAGCCTTTCAATACGTCGAAGGCAAGCGGCTCATCTGGAGCGGTCACAAACTGCTCATTCGCCTTGATATATCGTTTGTCGTTAATTCGATAGTACGAATACGGCTGGGCCGCGATGCGTGCATCCACATTGTAGCCTTTCCCGTTGATGACAGCTCCATTGAACATACTCGTTGTGGTACGAGACAGGATTGTGTTTTTCACATGCCCCTTGTACCAGTAGGTCTGTGCCTCTTTATCCGTCTTGCCCTTTTCCAGGGCTGTTTTCAACCACTCGGCTCCTGACTCGGTTTGGACCGTGGTCGTCTGATCCGGCTTCTGGTCAAAATTGGTAGTGGCAAAAGCCTTCGTCCCTGATTCATACGTGCAGCCACCGAGCAGGGAGGCTGTGCAGATGGCAGCGAGCAATGCCCATGCTTTCGTCGCTTTACGCATGGCGAAACCTCCTTACGACTCCGTATCCCAAGAGTCCCACGAATAGTGCGATCGTAAGTCCGAATACTGGAATGTTGTGCTGCTTAAACACGAGAATGCGATGCGTATTGAACATGTTGGCCACGATTTCGTTTTGCTTGTCGCCATCGATGTCACCGATTTGAACATTGATCAGCGGCATGTAAATGCGCCAGTTTTGTTTCAAACCTTCAGGTGTGTAGTCATAGCCAGACAAATAGCGGGAATCTGTTGTGCTTACCCAGCTTTTGGCCTTAGCTATGATCTCAGGTTTTTCGTTGTTGCCGATGGTAGCGAAGTTGGAGAAGCGGAAGCTCTTGTCGTAGTCAGCGCTTGCCCACAAAATTTCCCACGTGCCATCTGGTTTTGGCTTCAAGATGTACGATGGTTTGCCTGCTACGAGCAGCTCATCGACCTTGTCGTTGTCGATATCGGCAGGAATGAACTCGCCAGTTGCCAATTCAGCCTGTTTGCGTGTCAGTGTGTACGATTCTGTCAGTGTGCCATCTGGCTCTACAGACAGTACACTCAGGTGCTCTCCCATGACAATGATTCCTTCGCGGCCATCTGGCAGCATCATGGTGGTCATCAGCTTGGTTGCTTTTGTCGTGCCGCCAAAAGGCTTGCCATCGTAGTTTCCTGTCAGCATACCATCCTTGATGTGTAGATCCGTGTACTTAGAACCCAATGTCTGTCGTACGTCCATACTGCCTGCGTTATCTACGAGTTGATTTGCGATGTTTTCCATATCAAGCATAAACGCACGATATGGTGCTGTTCCAATTTGCATCATGCCTTCCGCATATGGTTGGCGTTGTACATTCGGTACCAATTGACCGTCTTTCATCGTGTAATACGGGAAGCCCGGGTAATCGGTCGGCAACTTTTCCTTGATGATCTCCATGGTATCTGCCGGAATTTGATCATTCGGCATCCGCACCATTTCGCCGTTTTTCCAGGTCAGGACGTAGAGAGAAACAGGTTCAGCCTGCAAATGGCGCAGCTTCTCCGCCATTGCTTTTTTCTCTTCTTCTGTCTCTGGCTTTTCAATTTCTTCTGGCAGTGGGAGCTCCTCGGCATTGCCGTACGTGATGATCTCCATGCTGCCATCGCCATTGACGTCATACAGCGTGATCGGGAAGTAATCCACCCAATCGCCGTTGTACAAACGCTCAGATTCGTATTTCACGGTAAAGTTGCTGAGTGCAGTCAGTGTATCTCTGTTGAACGTTACATTCGCCAAGAGGGCGATGAGAACCAACGAACCGACTGCACGCCAATTGAGACGCCCGTACCATTTCACGAGCAGGGCAATCACGATGACTGCGATCGCTCCACCGATCAAGATAGCAGCAGTCGTTTTCACGTCTACACGTGTCAGTGCCCGATCCAAGAGCAAGAAGCCGATGGTAAACACGAGCACTTGTCGACGTTCCGACGGATGCACCACGAAGTAGCAAAAGGCTAGCAGTGGCAGGAAAATAAGTACAGCAATCCACGTTAAATCAAGGAAAGCTGGTTTCACGAGCAAATGGTAAATCAGAAACAGGGCAATGGCGTACAGCGCCCAGCTTATCGTTTCAAGAATAGGATTCCGGCGCATGCCCTCACCACCTTTTGTTTTGTGTCTGGTCGACGAATAATGCGCAGAGGAAGCCGCCAAACAGCCAGAAATAGAGGGCCATGAACGGCACCTCGAAAATGTTTTCCACGAGGTTATGGGTAGCTACTGCTATCAATCCGCCCAGCAGTCCGAGTATCGCAAAAAAGTGCGGCGAACCCTGGATGTTGCGGATGAGCCCAGCTCCGTATTTGAACATCGTGATCACGGTTCCGATCAACAGGATGATCCCGATCAGACCGTATTCCGCCAAACTTTTAAAGAAGTAGCTGTCTGAATAAATGGTACCGAAATGGCGAGCGGCAACTGCTCCACCGTGATGACCGAGTCCGACACCAAACAGTGGCTCGATACGCATATTGTCGTATGCTTTTCCCCAGCGCCCGATGCGTCCACCTTCACTGCTAGATTCAAAGTATTCAGGTGTAAACAGCGTGAAAATGCGATCTTTAACTTTTCCGACAAGTGGAACAGAATCAGGAACGAAGAACAGGGCTACAATCCCGATAATCCCTGCGATCACCAAGTATCCTGCTACTCGTTTGTTCCATATGTAGAAGCAAACGAACACGGCAAAGGCAAGGGCGAACCAGGCACCGCGGGACCCGGTTAAGAGCAAAGCAAGCACGGTGGTCAGTGCAACGATGGCCCAAATCCATTTTTGCTTGCGATCCTTCGCTGTCATAAATAGACCAGCGGCAATCGGTGTAACCAACGCCATATAGCTGCCCAATACGTTCGGGCTCGTTACGAAGGAAAATGCACGCGTTGTAACTGCTTCCCCTTCCTGCACCCACGATTCAGGTGTTTTGACGCCCACGATGACTTGCAAGACACCATACAATGCCGCTACGAAACCAACCAGCACAAGTCCCTTCATGAACTTGTCCAGGTCTTCCATCGACTTCAGTAAATAGAAGCCCATGAAAAAGGCGAGGATGTACTGGTAGACAGAGCGGAATCCTTCCACAGTCGCCCCCCAGTTCGCCATGTCTGTCACCGTGATGGCAACACCCAGGACGAAAAAGGCTCCTAGCCAATGTTTGATTCCAGGCATCGCTCTGTTTGATTGCAAGAAGGCTCCGAACGTAAACAGCATCAGAACGATGAGCAGTCCTTCATCCCACAAAGAAGATATGACTGGAATCGGTAGAATCTGTCGCAAGACGTAATCGATTACGGGATAGGCCAACAGCAAATACAACCATGTAGTTGATTGGCTTCCCCACTTCAACACGGTTTCTCTCATTTTTATTGTAGTCCTCCTACAGGTAGGGATTAACCTACCTATTATAATGAATCTGGCAACCCAGTAGCAAGCCGGGGGGAAAGAGGTTGGTAGGAACGGTAGAAATAAGATATGATAACTAGGTAGTTTTGGGTATTTGTAGATAGGAGAAAAGTGGACATGAGTTTGTTAAAAATTGCTTCCATGATTGTTGTGCTGACTCTCGTTGGAAGGCTTCTGGGCTTTTTTCGCAGTGTGTATGTATCCAGCTTGTACGGTACTGGCATGGAGGCAGATGCGTTTAATATCGCGGCAACGATCCCGCTGACGCTGTTCTTGGTCATACCGGGAGCGGTCAATGCTGTACTGATTCCGACGATGCGCGGCATGATGGAAAAGGGAGAGCGGACGAATGATTTGTATCAGAAGATGCTCACGATCATTTTGGGTATATTCGTTGCGCTCTCTGTTTTAGGGGTTGTCTTTTCTTACCAGCTTGCTGCGATGTTTGGACTGACAGGTGAGAAGCTGGAACTCACAGCAAGTATGCTGCAATGGATGTGGCCATCCGCTATTTTCATCGGGTTAACAGGCCTGTGGTCGAGTATTTGCAATGCTCACCAGCACTTCTTTACACCGACGCTTGGCACGGTAGTCAATGGGGCTTTGGTGATTGTCAGCATGTATGTGCTCGTTCCGATGTATGGTCCCATTGGACTTTCGATAGCTACGACAATCGGTTATTTGGCTGCACTGTTGCCGATTCTTCCGACTTTGCGCGGATTCGGCTATCAGCAGCGCTTCTCGTTCGCTTGGCGTGAGGATGCTGCTCTCAAAGGCATGGGCGAGCGCGTCATTCCGATTTTAATTGGTGCGGTTGTAGCTCAGGCCACTACCTTTTTGGAGCGAGGCTTCGCGGAAGGGCTCGGAACGGGTGTCGTCTCCGCTCTCGCCAACGCGAACCAGATCATGCAATTGCCTCTGGCTATTTTTGTCGGGGCGTTTACATTGCCGTTATTCCCACTATTGGCTAGTCATGTCAAGCGGGGGGAAATGACGGAGATGAAGCAAATCCTGCAAAAGGGACTTGCTTATCTTCTCATTTTGCTGCTGCCCGTGACAGTTGGACTTGCGCTATACGCAGAGCCGATCATCCGACTAGCTTTTGAACGCGGTGCGTTCAATGAGCATTCTGTCGCTTTGACAGCGTGGGCATTGCCGTTTTACGGCGTGGGACTTTTCTTTTTAGCATCGAGAGACTTGCTGACTCGCGCCTTTTATGCACTGGAAAACACGAAGACACCCGTTATAATCGGGGCGATCGGGATTGGTGTGTATGCTCTTGCCAACTGGTTGCTCATTCCGTTGCTTGGTCATGGCGGAATTGCTCTCGCCAATGCGGTTTCGGCTATCAGTCAAGCGCTCCTGCTGTTTATTTTGCTATGGAGGGTAGTAGGCAGCCCCGTACGAGCGAATTTCCTGATGACTACCGGGAAAACCATTCTGGGCTGCGCAGTCATGGCTGGTGCTATTTTATTTGTCGATCCATGGTTATCCGTATTGCCTGTCTGGTTGTACTTGCCGCTAGGGATTATGGGTGCGGCTCTTTTATATCTCGTGGTGCTCATTTTGGTCCGCGAGCCACTTGTGTCAGAGCTGCTGCAAAAAGTACGAAAGCGGTCTACTCCAGCGGGAGGGCGCTCGTAAGTGGGAATTCCCTGATGGCATAGCGGGTCTTACCCGAGCTTGCGGGGGGAATGGTCTCCACGTAAGAAACGTGGATGCTCACTTGACCTAATGCCGCGCGAATTCCTTCCAAAAGCTTGGCTTCATCGGCAGGCAGAAAACGTTCGGGCTCCTTCACCAGCCGAAGGCTCAGTCGCTCCGGCTCATGCTGGACGATCTGGAAGGTCCGGAAGCTGTCCATATTGCGCACGATGTGATTAAAATAATGTCCGTGCACATACTGTCCGTTGAGCGATAGGAACATGTCGTCTTCTCTGCCGTCGATTGACGCAAGAAGTGGAAACGGGAGATTGCATGAGCAGGCTGAATCAGAAAGCGCGACGATATCTCCTAATTGGTAGCGCAGGCGAGGCATGACGGTATTGTGCAGGTCTGTGACGAGCAGTGCTCCTGGGTGCCCTTTGTGAACGGGAATATGCGTAATTGGATCGACTACCTCCAAATAGCAATTTCCGCAAAAGGCATGCATGCTCCCAGCCTTGCATTGATAGGCGATAATTCCGCCGTCACGTGCGCCGTACTCATTTACAACAGGCGCATCAAAAGCCTGGGCAATCGTTTGCCGCTGGTGCTCGTGCAGGCTTTCTGCTGTGGAGACCACGGCTTTGAGCGGGATTCCGAGTGTCATGCCGCGTGCTAGTATCATCGTGGCGAGTGTATGTAGCGCGGATGCGTATCCGTATAAATAGGCTGGATGGAATTCCCGGATGAGGCGCAGACTTGCTTCCAAATGTCTTTCGTCCAGTTCATAGGCAGAAATCATCATGCGGTTTTTCAACCAGCGCTCCTTCCAGCGGTAGCGGCGAGCTTGCTGGGCGTTTAATTCGAGTGGAGAGCCCCAGATCATCACACATGGGTCCCCAATGCGAATACCGTACCAGGATAGCCCCAACCACCGCGCAGCTTCATATCGCTCGACAGTTGAACGATCGAGATAAAAATGGGTAGGTTCACCTGTGGAGCCTCCCGTACGATTTCCAATAAGCCTATTTGTTTGTAGGCCTTGGCTCAAATATTGATCAGTGTTTTGCCGAAAGTGTGCTTTGGTCAGAACAGGAATGCGCTGCAAAAAACGTTCAGGTCTATCGCGCATTTTGCTCCAGTCTGGGGCGAAGGCAGTGTAAGCTGGTACGTTTTGTATCGCATGATCGAGTAGCTTCACCAGCTTTTCTCGCTGCTGCAAGCTAAGAGCTTCGGCAGATAGACGCTGAGTTGCTTGCAGTTCTTTCATATAAGGACGGATGCGATTTCCTTTCAAAGCCTCCATTAACGGCCACTGTACATGGCGGATCAAAAATCCGGTTGTGGGCATAATATCCCCTCCTACTCACTGATCACACAGGCAGACGATTACAAAAAATCAATGCAATCTGTTTTTCACCAGTATTCCTGCGAAATTCCATCGATATACCTGTTTGCTGGAAGAGAGAAATGATAGTAGGATAGAGAGTGGGTTCATGTCGATTGGTGCTGCCCCACGGGTATCCAGTCAAAGAGACGAATAAAGGAGTTACCCATGTTGAAAAAAAGTCATTTTCTCGCGGGAGCGTTGATCTTAGCCATAGCGGGGATTTTGTCAAAAGTTATCGGGATGTTTTATCGGATTCCGCTTCAGGAGATAGTAGGCGACAGAGGTCTCGGACTCTATCAGGAAGTATATCCTCTCTACCTGACCTTTCTCATATTGGCGACAGCAGGTGTGCCAGTAGCGTTGTCGAGAGTGATTGCAGAGGCATTGGCTGAAGGAAAACAGGGCTCTATTGGACAAATTTTGGCCCGTAGCATGGTCATGATGGGCGCCATCGGACTTGTCTTGTTTGCGCTCCTGTACGTCAGCTCTCCACTCATCGCAAAGCTCATGGGGAATCCGCATTTGATTGAGCCGATTCGAGCGATTTCCATGTCACTGCTGTTTGTTCCCTTGATTGCGGTTATTCGCGGCTTTTTCTACGGCCATCAAAAAATGTTGTTTGTCGGGCTCTCGCAAATTGTGGAGCAGACCTTGCGTGTCGTATTTATTTTGGTAGCTTCCCTGTATCTCGTGTCACTCGGTGAAGATACGGATACTGTGATTACCGGAGTCAACTTCGGAACGATGATCAGTACGTTTTTGAGTCTCGGGTTTCTAGCATTACTCATGTGGCTCCACAACCGGAAAAATTCCGTGTTTAGCGGGGCAGAGTGGGGGCGCCTTACTTGGTGGTATGATCGTGCCTTCTTCGCCTCGATGTGGCGAATTGCCTGGCCAATTTGTATCAGCGCCTTAGTTATCCCGATTTTCAGCCTGACGGATTCCTTTCTGGCGATTAACATCTTCCGCTACATATGGAATGTGGACGGCTTGACGGCGGATACGTGGTTTGGCATTTACAGCAGGGGAGGACCACTTCTGCAAATGGCGAGCTTGTTCGGATCGTCGATTGCTCTCTCGATCGTCCCTGCCATTGCCGAAGCAATCAGACAAAAGGATCAGGAACGGATTACGACCTTGACCAAGCTCTCACTGCGCTTTGCTTGGCTAATCGGTCTGCCTGCCGGGCTGGGACTGACAGCTGTAGCTGAAGGGGCGAATTTGGCGTTGTATGGTGATATGGAAGGCACGCGTGCAATGGCGATTTTAGGCATTACAGCGATCCCGCTTTCCTTGTTGCTTGCTACAAACGGCATTTTGCAAGGGATCGGCAAAGAAAAAATCCCTGCGCGTCATCTGCTTTATGGTGTCATTGTAAAAGTACTGGCAACACTCGTGTTTACCTCGATGTTCGGTATGGATGGATTGTCCCTGTCTTGGCTGGTTGCTACTGCATTTGTCTGCGTACTGAATATGCGAGTCATCAACCGTTATGTATCGATTCCGATTAACTGGCGCTTCGATACCATTTATCCATTACTGGTGGCTAACCTCATGCTGATTCTGGCTTGGGGAGCGACAGAGGCAATTGATTTTCTGTTCAGGGGAAGAGAGCCAGTGCGCATTTTGGGAGCGATAGAGACCGTCGCTGGAGTCGGTGTAGGACTCATCGTCTACTTGGGGCTGCTCATCCTCATTCCACTCATTGAGGACAAGGAGCTGGACTGGCTGCCAGGCGGAAACAAGCTGCGCGCCTTTATCCAATTCATTCGGAGAAAGCAGGCTTCTTCGTTAAAGTCCAATACGAATAACGATTAATCAAATCGAAAACCCCCTTCCTCTGTTTGTGGAGAAAGGGGGTTTATGTGTTGTTTCTTATTTCGCTTTTTGATAAACACATACGACCATTTTTACGAAAAATTCACGGGTAACAGGCAATTTTGCCAAGGCCTGCAACTGATTGCGCAACGGAATCTCTCGCTGGTAAACCGCAGGCTGCACCACGCCTTGTTGAATTTTCCGAAACCGTTTGATCGTCATGCGATTGATGTACGAGATCGTATCTCTGCCATCAGGAAGCTTGTCGAAGCGGAAAGCAATTCGGTCAGAACCGTCTGGCAAGTCGCGGACTAACTTCTTATAGGCGTCAATCAAGGCTTGCTCCGAGAAGAGAGCATGCACCCAAGGAATGCCGATCGCATCTGACAAATGAGCACCGTATGGATGATAATACGGTGGGAAATTGATGTAGAGATGCCCGCCAGGCTTCAAGACCCGAAAGCATTCCTCCAACGTCTTTTCCGGTTCGCCAACGTGCTCCATCGCGTCATTCATAATAATCGTATCGAACGTGTTGTCTGGGAAGTCCATTCTCGCGGCATCACCAGTCATAAAGGAGACGAGATGATCCAGTCCCTTTTTCTTCGCGAATTCATTTCCTTCCTCCGCGTAGTGGGGGACGATGTCGATGCCGATCATTTTTTTGGGCCCATAGGTGGCATAGTAGCAGGTTTTTCCCCCGCCGCCACAGCCGATGTCCAAAACCGTTTTGTCACGGAACATTTGCTCCTGTGAATGGAAGGGGAGAAAAAACTGAATGGTTTGATCCCCTTTTTGAAATTGCCATTCTGTATAGCTCATTTCCCCGTTGTTTGCCAGGTTGAAAGGGTGAACGGGGAGAGGAAACAATCGATTTAAACGAAGTAACACTTGTGAAGAAAAGGACATGATGTCCTCCTTTCCAGGTCAGCCTTATTTACGCAGCGCCTGTAGAACAAGTTCACTGCTTTTGGAAGCTTCAATCGCTAACAGATGGGAATGCTTCGTTACCACATCAATTTCGTGATCGAGGTTGTCCAGTTTTTCAGCGAGCAAGGTCAAAAGTGTAGTTTCATCGAGTTGAGTAATATGACCAGCATTGGGCATTCCAGCGCGTTCAACGAACCGATCGATTTTCGGATCGTAGGAGATGCCGATAAAAGGGATTCGCAGCATGCACGCAAGAATGAGAGAGTGAAGCCGCATTCCCACGACGTAGTTGCATTGCTTCAGTACCGACATGATGTCATGAAAAGTCACAGGTGCATCGAGAAGACGTGCTCCTGGTTGGCTCATCTGGTCCATGATTTCCTGGGACGGTGCCAAATCACTAGGGACATGCATCGGCAGGAAGAGAACATTCCATCCGCGCATGATAAACCAATCTGCTGCTCGGGCTATCCTCTGTTTGAACTGCTGTTCCTGCTTCCAGTCCCGGACAGAGATGGCGACCAGGGGCTTGGAAGGATCATCAAACATACCATGGAGCAGCTCTTTTCCCCGTTGATCTGCAATATCGTCTGGGGATATCGTCAGAGCAGGGTCAGCTGTTATATAGATAGGGGCTTTTTTTACACCGCAGGCTTTGAAGTCCTCCCCTGATTCGTAGTCGCGAACCGTGATGATGTTGACGTGATTCACCACGCGTTTAATCATCGTGCGACTGAGCGATTTGAGGATGGGTCCAAACCCTTGCGCGTAAAAGACCACGGGTTTACCTAAAAGCTTGGCAATGGTGACGATGCCCAAATAGTAGAGGACACTGCGGGGACTGGTTACATCCTGCATCAGTGTACCGCCGCCCATCACCAGCATGTCACTTCGCGAAAGCTCGCGGACGATGGTTCCAAAGCTCCAGCGGTTATAGGCTTCAATCCCGAACAGTTCCGCAGTCCGATCAGGCTGATTGGACAAGACGGCCAAAGAGATATTTGGTTGTTCCCGCTTAAGAGAGCTGATGATGCCGTACAGGACCACATCGTCTCCGGCATTATTAAAGCCGTAGTACCCGGAGATGAGAATTCGCGACATGGAGTGAACCTTCTTTCTATATCAAACGTACAGGAAAAATACATTCTCAAGTATAATCGAGTAAACAAGGGGAAGTAAAGCAACCACAGTAGAAAACTTCACGCCCCAATTGTTTGGACAGATACAGTGGGTGCAGCACGGTTCGTAGGGTATAATGATGTTGTTTCGACTTACGAGAACATATAGAGGAAACCCATACCGAACATGCCGATGCCAAGAACGATAAGGGCAATCATGACGATGAAAAGTCCCTTGTTTTTGCGGCGACGGTAAAAAAATTCGTCAAACATGGTAAGCCTCCCTGCGGTTGTGATAGTCCATTCTACTATCATACCATGTTCTCTATCATCCTTGCCATCCACATATGAGTGAATAGATGTCCGCAAGAATAGGGGCGAATAACAGCAAAAGGGAAGGAGCATTTTTCATCATGGAAAGCATGTGGCTCAAATACACATTACTAGTGGAACCAGAGATTGAAGATTTATTTGTGGCAGAGGTTTTGACCAGCTCCTACACGCTTGGCTGGATCGAACCGCAAATCGAAGTACTGACAACGGAAAATGGATATGATTACGCAGAAAATACGGAAGGTCCACTTGTTGGCTATTTGTTTGAACCCCAGCATGATCGTGAAGAGGAGCATGTATCCCGCCTGAAGACCTACATTCAGAGGTGGAATGGACAAGTCACTATAAAAGAAGTAGAGCTCGTAGCGGAGGAAAATGATTCGTGGAAAGAGGAGTTCCGGGAAGTCAAAATAGGTGACTGGTGGGTGGCGCCAACGTGGACGGACCCAGCAGCGTTGGAGTCGGCTCGGCATATCCTATGGATCGATCCAGGTGCAGCCTTCGGAACCGGCTATCATGGAACGACGCAGGATATTCTTTTGTTTTTGCAAGAAATGGATCTGGAGGGTAAGCAAGTCATTGATGTAGGAGCTGGCTCAGGAATTCTCTCTTTGTACTGCGCCTTGAATGGAGCGAAGCATCCTGTATGGGCAGTGGACATAAATCCACAAAGCGAGTATCAGGTTCTCGTCAATGCGACCAATAACCATCTTCCTGACCGTGCTGTACAAGTCGTCATTGGGGATGCGAGCGAGGACGCAGTGAAGTCTCAATTGCCTGACCAAGCTGATGTCATTCTGGTCAACATCGGAGGCGATGAAAATGTCGCGATGCTTCCGATGATTACGGAGCGAATGGCACCTGAAGGGACGTTGATTCTCTCGGGGATTGTCGAATGGAATCGGGAAGCTGTCATCGCTACATTTGAACAGGCAGGCTTCCAAGTAGAGAAAGAAAGTCAACATGACGAATGGGTCACCGTTGTATTGAAAAACATCGCTTAGAACCGCCATGTAACTTCCGTGTGAGACAATAAAGAAAAATAGGGTACTCAATGGAGGGGAAAACAAATGGAGCAGGTTGTCATTGCTGCTGCTGGACGTACGCCAATCGGTACGTTTGGTGGCGTCTTGAAAGATGTAAGCGCTCGCAAGCTGGCAGAAACCGTCATTCGTGGCGTCATGGCTCGATCTGGCCTGGAAGCTTCTCAGATCAATGAAGTCATCTTAGGCAACTGCATTCAGCGCACAGATGAGCCAAACATAGCGCGAGTGGCAGCGCTGGACGCAGGGTTGGGGAAAGAAGTGACGGGCTTCACGATTCAACGTCAATGTGCTTCCGGCATGCAAGCCATTGTGAGCGGCGCTTCCCAAATCCTTTTAGGCGACAGTGAAATCGTCTTGGCAGGCGGCGTAGAGAGCATGAGCAACGCCCCGTATGTCCTGAAAAATGCGCGCTGGGGCAAACGATTGACACATGGGGAAATGACCGATGCGATGTGGGAGTTGTTGACAGATCCCCACCATCAAATCCTGATGGGCGAAACGGCAGAACGGCTGGTCGATCGTTATGGGATCACGCGTGAGGAGTCGGATGAAATTGCCTTGCGCAGTCAGCAAAACGCGATCCGCGCCATAGACAGCGGTTTGTTTGCGGAGGAAATCATAGGAGTTTCTATTAAAAAACGGACCGAAGAAATTATGGTTACGGAAGACGAATTCCCTCGTAGGGGAGTGACTCTGGAAAGCCTCGCGAAGCTAAGACCCAGTTTTCGTGACAACGGTACAGTGACGCCAGGCAATGCCTCCGGGCTCAACGATGGAGCGTCCGCAGCCGTTTTGATGAAAGAAGGAAAAGCGAGAGAGCTCGGGCTCGAACCACTCGGCAAAATTGTCTCGTGGGCGGTAGCGGGGGTAGAACCCGATTTGATGGGATACGGACCCGTTCCAGCAGTGAAGCGAGCATTGGCAAAAGCTGGCTTGACGCTCGCGGATATCGAACTGATCGAAGTAAACGAAGCCTTTGCCGCGCAATACCTCGCCGTGGAAAAACTGCTGGAACTGCCGCGGGAAATAACGAATGTGAACGGAAGCGGCATCGCGTTGGGTCACCCTGTCGGTTCTACTGGCTGCCGGATTGTCATAACCTTGCTGCACGAGATGAAGCGGCGACAGCTGAAACGAGGCTTGGCTGCCCTTTGTGTTGGCGGCGGGATGGGTATGGCGATGGTTGTCGAACGCACATAGGTTTAAACGAAGTCTCCCCTGTTAAAAATGGAAGCAAAAGGGGAGGCTTTGTCATGTTTATATGGTCATTTTTCAAGCGATATGGAAAACAGATTGCGTTTCATACCTTATCCTGTTTGGCGATCGGGGCGTTGCTACTGGTTGCCTATAGTGCCTATCAATACAAGCAAATGACAAATCAGTGGTATGCTCCGATTGATGGGGCCAATGGGAGCGCAAAACAGGCTGCTGCGTCCCTTCCTCCGCGTGATCTTTTGACAGGAACAGAACCATTGAAGCCTTTCGTCGCCCTGCTTCTTGGCGTGGATAGTCGAGACGGGGAAAGTGCACGTTCAGATACAATGATGCTTGCGGCGATTCATCCCGGAAAGCAATCCGTCTCCCTTTTGGCGATTCCGCGTGACAGCTACATGGAGCTGCCGGGAAAAGGATACGACAAAGTGAACCATGCGATGGCTTTTGGTGGACCAAAGCTGGTAAAAGAGTCGCTGGAGAAATTTTTACAAATAAAAATTGATCGGTATATCTCCGTAGATTTCGATGGCTTCCGTCAAATTGTAGACGAGCTGGGAGGTGTCACCGTCGATGTGAAGAAACGCATGAAGTACAGCGATCCGAGCGACGACACGTACATCGACATTCAACCAGGGCTGCAGACTTTATCAGGTGAGCAGGCATTGGATTACGCCCGTTATCGCAAAAGTGATCTAGGCAAGGAAGACAGTGATTACATGAGGATTGGCCGACAGCAAGAGATTCTCAAAGCGTTGGCTTCTAAAGGCACCTCGCTCCAATTGTATACCAAGGCATTTTCACTCATGGAAATACTGGGTCAGCATGTGAAAACGGACCTCACTGAGCAGGAAATGGCCTCTCTGTTATTGTCCTACGGCGATGGCATTCCGAACTCCATTCAAGCTGATACATTGGTCGGGCGGGATGAGCGTATTTGGCATAATGGAATCGTTGGCTGGTATCATCTCGTCCCCACAAATGAACGGGAAAGGGCACGCCAGCAAATGATCAAGGCAGTATCACAGTAAGTCACAAAGAGCAAGGGCAAAGGATACGGCGTTCATCATGGGCCGTGTCCTTTTTTCACCGAAAGGTCTTGTCCCAGATGGAAAGCACATGATTTTAGTTGGAAAATTGAATATGTTTCGAATACAATAGTCATTAGGAAGAGATTATGAATGTAGATCATAGGGAGAGGCAAGGCCATTTAAGGGATGGAGGGAATGACCATGTCAAATGCCAAGCCTTGGATTGCCAATTACCCGCCCGAAACTGCGCCGTCATTGGATTACCCCCGTGTTCCTTTGACGCATTTTCTGGAGCAGTCTGCAGCTATGTATCCAGACAGTAACGCGATCTATTTCATGGGAAAAAGCATTACGTATCGAGAGCTTTTGCAGTTGTCATATCAATTTGCCAATGCATTGATCAAGCGCGGTGTAAAGAAAGGGGACCGCGTGGCGATTATGCTGCCAAATACTCCACAAGCCGTCATCAGCTACTACGGGGCGCTTTTTGCAGGTGCCATCGTGGTCATGACCAACCCGCTGTATACTGAGCGAGAATTGATTCACCAAATGAACGATTCAGGCGCCGAGACCATCATCACGCTGGATTTGTTGTACAAACGTGTTACCCAAGTCCGTGCATCTACCTCACTTCAACGAATCATCATCACAAGCATTGGCGATTTCCTTCCCTTATTGAAAAAATGGCTATATCCGTTCGTGCAAAAGAAACAAGGACAAAACCCACAGGTTACATACAGCGCAGATATTGAGCCTTTTCTTTCCGTATTAAAAGAAAGCGCTACCAAGCCTGTCGAAGTACCAGTCGATCCGACCCAGGACATCGCGCTCCTCCAGTATACAGGGGGGACAACAGGTGTTGCCAAAGGCGTCATGCTGACGCATGCCAATCTCATTGCGAATGCGGTCCAGTGCCAAGCGGTCCTTTACAAGCTGAAAAAGGGAAAGGAACGGATTTTGTGTGTGCTCCCGCTGTTTCACGTATATGGGATGACTACCGTGATGAACAAAGGCATATGTATCGCAGCAGAAATTATTCTCGTTCCCAAATTCGACGTGAAGCAAATATTTGAAATGATCGACAAGCGCAAGCCCACTCTTTTCCCAGGGGCACCCACGATGTATATCGGTCTCATCAACCACCCGGACTTGAAAAAGCATGATCTCTCATCTATCGACGCATGTGTCAGTGGATCAGCGCCGTTGCCGATCGAAGTGAAGCTCAAATTTGAGGAGTTGACGGGGGGCAAGCTGGTCGAGGGTTATGGGATGACAGAGGCTTCTCCCGTAACACATTCAAATCCGATTTGGGAAAAAGGCATTACGGGAAGCATCGGAATGCCGTGGCCAGATACGGACTGCCGGATTGTGGATCCGGCAACAGGAGAAGAGATGCCCCAAGGCGAGGTTGGGGAGTTGGCCGTAAAAGGACCCCAAGTCATGCTGGGCTATTGGAATCGCCCAGAGGATACCGCTGCCGTATTAAGGGATGGCTGGTTTTTGACGGGAGATATGGGCTATATGGACGAAAACGGCTATTTCTATATCGTCGATCGCAAAAAAGACATGATTATAGCCGGTGGTTTCAATATTTATCCGCGCGAAGTAGAAGAAGTGCTGTTTGAGCATCCCGCCATCCAGGAGGCAGCAGTCATCGGTGTCCCAGACCCGTACCGGGGTGAAACAGTCAAAGCATTCGTTGTTTTCAAGGATGGACAGATTGCGAGTGAAGAGGATCTGGAATCACATTGCAGACAGAGACTCGCCGCCTATAAGATTCCGAGACAATACGAGATTCGTACAGATTTGCCCAAAACTATGGTCGGAAAAGTTTTGCGTCGCCAATTACAAGAAGAAGACAAGAAGAAAAGGGAAGCCCAGGAAGAAATCAAAACGAGCTAGTAGCTGATGTTTTGAGGCTTGCGATCCCAGGCGGAAAGCGGCCTTTTTTGCTGACCTCTTGCGATTGACAGAGGAGTGGCCCTGTATTACACTAATTATGAATGAGCGATCATTCATTTTATCATCAATGTTAGTAAACATGGAGGTAGTTATGGCAAAGAAAACGGGGGAAAAGTATCAAGCCATTATTGATGCTGCTGTTCGAGTAATCGCCAGACAGGGCTATTACAGTGCCCAGGTATCGAAAATTGCGAAAGAGGCGAAGGTAGCAGACGGCACCATATACCTCTATTTTGAAAACAAGGATGATATTTTGATTTCACTGTTTAACGAAAAGATGGGCCAGTTTGTGGAGACAAACCGCAAACGCATTTCAGAAGCGACGACCATTGAGCAAAAGCTGTATGTACTCATTCATGCACACTTGAGCCAGCTATCCAGTGACCATGATCTGGCAAAAGTGACGCAAATCGAGCTCCGTCAATCCAGTCCGATCATTAGTGAAGGAATCGGCAACGTGATGAAGCAGTATTTTGACCTCATTGACGAAGTGATCGTAGAAGGTATGGAGCAGGGCGTATTCCGATCTGATCTCGAGGTGCGGATTACGCGCAAAATGATTTTTGGAACGCTGGACGAAGTGACGACATCTTGGGTGATGAAACAGTGCAAGTACGACCTTGTCTCTTATGTTGATTCCATTCATAACCTCTTCCTGCTTGGTATGAAGGGAAAAGAATGAAAAAGAAAAGCTTTTTTTGCATGAAAACGTTTGTTACAATGGAAACAGTAAGACTGAGCGATCGCTCGGAATGAAAGAATAGCTGTTTTTATATATGGGGAGAGTTTGGGGGGAGAGGAATGGCGTCGCATTGGAATGTAGAAATCGTTGATCGCGTTGCTACGGTTACGATTAGCAACCCGCCTGCTAACGCACTCAGTCAAGCAGTGCTCGGTCAATTGAGTGAACTTTTGGACCAGTGGGAAAATAACGATGAGATCAAAGCGATCGTTTTGACTGGCGAAGGTCGGTTTTTCATTGCAGGAGCGGACATCAAAGAATTTACCCAACTGAATCGGGATAATGCGGAAGAAATGGCGAAGAAGGGTCAAGCATTGTTTAATCGCTTGGAAACGTTCCCGAAGCCAATCATTGCAGCAATTAACGGCGCTTGCCTTGGCGGAGGATTGGAGCTTGCGCTGGCATGCCATATCCGCTTGGCAGCACCTGAAGCCAAGCTTGGGCTGCCAGAGCTGAATCTCGGACTCATTCCTGGCTATGGTGGGACGCAACGTCTACCGCGTCTGGTTGGCCGTGGCAAAGCGACACAAATGATTCTCACATCAGAGATGATCGGTGGCGAGGAAGCATTGCGTATCGGTCTTGTGGAAGCGGTTTATCCCGTAGAACAGTTGCTTGCGGAAGCGCAAAAGCTGGCGGCTGTTTTCGCAAGTAAGAGCGCGATTACCCTGAAGTTTGCCCTAGCGTCCATTCATAACACAACGGAGCTGTCGCTGTCTCAAGGCTTGGAGCAAGAAGCAAAGCTCTTTGGCGATGCTTTCGCAACGGAGGACGTAAAAGAAGGCGTGACTGCTTTTCTCGAAAAGCGCAAGCCGCAATTCGCAGATCGGTAGTTAAGCATATAGCTTCACAAGTATGAGGTACCACTAAGGAGGAGGCATCCTGATGAATATCGTGGTTGTGTTGAAACAGACGTTTGACACAGAAGAAAAAATCGTCATCCAAAACGGACAAATTTCCGAAGATGGCGTTGAATTCATCATTAATCCCTACGATGAGTACGCTGTAGAAGAGGCAATCAAGCTCAAGGAAGAGCACGGCGGCGAAGTAACCGTGATCAGCGTCGGCCCAGACCGTGCCGAAAGTGCACTGCGCACTGCTTTGGCAATGGGCGCAGACAAGGCTGTTCTGGTGGATGATGAGTCTCTGTTCGGAGACGAATTCACGATCGCCAAAGTATTGGCGGCAGTAGCGAAAAAGATTGGCTTCGATATCATCATTGGTGGACAAATGGCTGTAGACTCCGGGGCTGGCCAAGGCGGTCCTCGTCTGGCAGAAGAACTGGGAATCAACCATGTATCGACTGCTGTGAAGCTAGAGGTGGACGGGACGAACGTACGCGTAGAGCGCGATGTAGAAGGGGACCTGGAAGTCGTGGAGACGAGCCTTCCTGTTTTGATTACGGCTCAGCAAGGACTCAACGAGCCACGCTATCCTTCTCTCCCGGGTATCATGAAAGCGAAGAAAAAACCATTGGATAGACTCGGCGCAGACGATTTGGGAATTACTGCGGATGAGGTAAAAGCAAAGACAGAGATCGTCGATCAGACATTGCCTCCGAAAAAGCAGGCGGGTCGCATTCTCTCTGGCGAATTGGCAGCTCAAACGTCGGAATTGGTGCAACTGTTGCGCAATGAAGCGAAAGTGATCTAAGCGAGAGGGAGAGGATATCCATGAAAAAAGTACTTGTTTTGGCAGAAGTACGTGACGGACAACTTCGCAACGTGTCGCTGGAAGCATTGACTGCAGCACAAGCATTGGCTGAGGGCGGCGAAATTGTAGCAGGTGTATTCGGAGCAGATGCAGCAACGCATGCAGTGACATTGGGTCATCACGGTACGAGCACGGTGTATACGGCTGATCACCCATCGTTGGCACAATACACGCCAGATGCGTATGTGCAGGCACTCACGCAGTTGATTGAGCTGGCTTCTCCAGATGCAGTTGTTTTGGGTCACACCGCGATCGGTCGTGACATCGCACCTCGTGTAGCAGCGAGACTTGGTTACGGTCTGGTTTCGGACGTAACAAGCGTTGAAGCAGGCCCAGTATTTGTTCGCCCGATCTATGCAGGAAAAGCGACGCAAACACGCAAATTCGTTGATGGAACAACCTTTATTACGATTCGTCCAAACAACATTGCTATCGGCGCTGCTGACAACTCGAAAACGGCAGTGGTGGTTCCAGTTGAATTGGAAATCAAGGATTTGCGAACGATCGTAAAAGAAGTTGTAAGAAAAACAAGCGGCAAAGTAGACCTTTCCGAGGCAAAAGTCGTGATTTCCGGTGGGCGTGGCGTGAAGAGTGCAGAAGGCTTCCAGCCGTTGTACGATCTGGCGGAAGTGCTCGGTGCAGCTGTTGGTGCATCGCGTGGCGCTTGCGACGCTGACTATTGCGACTACTCCATGCAGATCGGACAGACAGGTAAGGTTGTTACACCTGATCTGTATATCGCATGCGGCATTTCGGGAGCGATTCAGCACTTGGCTGGTATGTCCAGCTCGAAGGTCATTGTTGCCATCAACAAAGATCCCGAAGCGCCAATCTTCCAAGTGGCTGATTACGGTATCGTAGGTGACTTGTTCGAAGTGCTACCATTGCTGACGGCTGAGTTTAAAAAAGTGTTGGTATAACAGAAAAACGGTAACAAGGCGCTCCTTTTGGGGCGCTTTTTTTGTCCGCAAGGCTTACTTTATGCTTTCCTTGCTTGGTATAATAGGCGATAAGGAGAGGTGATCGGGATGAGCGAGGAGCTTTTGCAACAACTGATTCACATGGTGGCGGAGAATAACCGGTTGGTTAAAGAAACGCAGGGGGAGCTACGCGAGTTTAAGAAAGAAATGTATGATTTTCGGGAAGAAATGTATGCGTTTCGTGATGAAATGTACGAATTCCGCGATGACGCTACGCGCCGATTAGACAGATTGGAACGACAAAATAAACACATCGATGCAGACCTTGATCTGCTGCATCGGAAGGTTAGTGACCACGAACGGGAGATTAACCGGCTCAAACAAGTCGGGCAATAAGGTGCGGCCAGACTGGACAGACTATAGCGAGAAGTGCAGGGCAAAGTGTGGAGCGGCGTAGTCAATTTGTTGTTTGAATGATATACTGATAACCGTTAGGAACCTTTATTTAGTAATTGAAATTCAAGGAGGTAACTTCTATGGCAATTGTAAATGCTACCGACCAAAACTTTTCCCAGGAAGTAGAGCAAGGCGGTACAGTCCTGGTTGATTTCTGGGCTCCATGGTGCGGCCCTTGCAAAATGATCGCTCCTGTACTGGAGCAAATCGACGGTGAAGTGGGCTCCCAGCTCAAAATCGTCAAAGTAAACGTGGATGACAACCCAGATTCTGCTGGTCGTTTTGGCGTAATGTCCATCCCAACCCTGATCGTATTCAAAGACGGTCAACCAGTTGACAAAATAATCGGCTTCCAACCAAAAGAAGCGCTCATGGCAACTGTAGGGAAACATCTGTAAGAGTAATGCAACGACTGAAGCGGCATAGCAATGTGCCGCTTTTTTATTATGTTTGAGTACTGGAATTCTGAGCGATCGTTTGTCAAAAAATTAAGTTTACTTGAGCGAAAATAATTGCGTTTTTAGAATACTTTGATTAAACTTCATATATTCAATTTATTTCGAAAATAGAGGGGGCTTTTCTAATGAAGGGATTTCATTTGATGCGCTCACTGGCGGCGATCTCGCTAGGGGCGGTATTGATGGTCGGATGTTCGAGCGGAGGAAATACAACTGCTCCTACAACAGGAGAAGGTGGCTCTGGACAAGCAGCTAGCGCCGACGGACAAGAGATGCAAGCAAAAATCGGTGTCGTTGGTTTCCTTTCTGGATCTGGTGCAGCTTATGGAGAAGCGCAAAAAGCAGGATTGGAGCTGGCGTTGGGCGAGCTGAATGAAGCGAACAAAGGCAAGCTCAAGATCGAACTGAAATTTGAAGACTCCGCCGGAGAAAAAGAAGGCGCGATTAATGCGGTAAATAAACTGATTAATCAGGATAATGTCGTGGCTATTATCGGACCGACACTTTCCGGGGAAATGTTTGCTGCGGGACCAGTTGCAAACGAGGCGGAGACCCCGATTTTTGGTATTTCCAACACGTCAGAAGGAATCAATGATATCGGGGAGTACGTGTTCCGCAATTCGTTGCCTGAATCCATTGCGATCCCGACAGCTATGAAAGCAGCGGTGGAGAAAAATGGCTTGAAAAAAGTGGCACTCATCCATGCATCCAACGATGATTTCTCCGTGAATGGCTATAAGGTCATGAAAGCAACCGCTGAAAAGCTGGGCTTGGAGATTACCGGTGAAGCGACTTTTGCAAATGGCGATGTAGACTTTTCAGCACAATTGACCAAGCTGAAGCAAACAAACCCAGACGCTTTGTTTGTGTCCGCTTTGTACAAAGAGGGCTCCATGGTTGTGAAAAAAGCGCGTGAGTTGGGCTTTGCAGGGACCATTCTTGGTGGAAATGGTTTTAATAATCCGAAAGTTTTTGAAATTGCAGGTCCAGCTGCTGAGGGCTTGATCGTTGCGACTCCATTCAGCCCTGAAAAGAAAGATGATAAAGTACAAGCCTTCGTGAAAGCATTCGAAGCCAAATACAACAAAAAGCCTGACCAGTTCGCTGCCCAAGCATACGATTCGCTGTACATCATGTCGCAGTCGCTGATTGCCGCAGGAAAAGCAGATCGGGAAGAGCTGCGCGGACAATTGGCTCAGCTGAAAGACTTCACAGGTGTATCCGGCAAACTGTCTTTTGACGAGAAGCGCAATCCGATTGGTGATGCGGTTGTCGTTGTCGCAAAAGAAGGCAAATTCGTCCCGTTTGAATAGGATCGAGCCCGGGGGTCGCTCCGGGCTTCTTTTTCTATCCGTTATTCCGTTATCTCGCTGGATCAGAAAGTACCAGATCATGTTCTTCGCTTGCTGATCCAGCGAGAATAACTCAATCATCGTTGGATGTTAACCACTTAACAGTGAGGTGAGGCATTTGTTTTGGCAGCAATTAGTGAACGGTTTGACAGTTGGTAGCACTTATTCATTGATCGCATTGGGCTATACGCTCATTTTTGGTGTCTTGGGAATCATTAATATGGCACACGGCCAAATTTTTATTTTTGGATCACTGGTTGGCTTGGTATTGATGACCAGTCTGAATATGCCTTTAGGGGTAGCGCTGATCGTAGCGGTCGTCCTATCAGCCATTTTGGGTCTTGTGCTGGAGTATACAGCGCTTCGCCCACTTCGCAAAAAAAATGTGCCCCATCTGGCATCCTTAATCAGTACGATCGGATTTGCCATTTTGATGGAGGAAGCTATGCACAAGTTTTTCGGTGCTGACTCCCGTGCGTTCCCGCAATCCTTTGGGGACACCACTTTTGACTTGGGGCTAATTCAAATTCGAAGCGTTGATCTCGTTATTTTGGGGATTTCTGTGTTGCTGATGTTCGTCCTGCATTTTTGGATTCAAAAAACGAAAATGGGAAAAGCCATTCGCGCGACGGCAGAAAATACGGATACCGCAAATATTTTAGGGATTAACACAAATATGGTCATTGTGGTGACCGTCATGCTTGCTTCGGCACTGGGAGGTGTCGCCGGCATATTGATCGGGATGGCGTATTCGGCTCTCATTCCGACGATGGGGATGACTCTTGGCTTCAAAGGTTTGGCCGTCTTGATTTTAGGCGGTGTAGGCAGCATTCCTGGGGCTATGGTGTGCGGCGTATTACTCGGGATTATCGAGGTGTTTACCGTGGCGTACGGAGACTCTTCGTATCGGGATGCGGTTGCTTTTGGCTTGATCATTCTCATTTTGCTTTTGAAGCCGGAAGGACTATTTGGACGCAAAGCGTAAGGGAGGTGCAGACATTGGACATTCTCAATCCATATAACTTACAAGTACTGACTTTTATCTTGTTAAACAGTATTTTGGCGATCAGTATTTACATTACGCTCTCGACGGGCCAGCTTTCCTTGGGACATGCGGGCTTTATGAGCATTGGTGCTTTTACAGCGAGTATTTTGACGAAACAAGCGGACATGCCGCTGTTTATCGCCATCATAATCGGAGGACTGGTCGCAGGGCTGATTGCACTGTTGATCGGTGCTCCGACATTGAAGCTCCATGGCCTGTACCTGGCAATTGCTACGCTTGGCTTTGGTGAAGTGATTCGGGTTATTTTTCTCAATATGGAGATGACAAATGGCGCTCTTGGACTGACCGGACTTCAATCAATTGGCAATTACTTGTACGATTTTGAAAAAGCAATGGGGTTAAAAGCACAAACCTTTGGCATTTCGGTCATGCAAATGAAGTCATTATCGACCTTTGTGTTTATGCTGCTCTTGTTTGCCTTCGTACTTTTCCTGACGCTGCGTCTGAACCGTTCGCGACTGGGGCGCGCTTTTGAAGCGATCAAAGCAGATGAAACGGCGGCACGAGCGATGGGATTGCAAGTCAACTATTATAAAATGCTTGCTTTTGTGATCGGTTCAATTTTGGCTGGTGTATGTGGAGGATTGTTCGCCCACATCACGACGACCATTACGCCAGATGATTTTAACTACCATAAAGTAGTCGAAATTTTGTCCTATGCCGTTATTGGCGGCAGTGAAGTAGTTTGGGGGCCGCTGTTTGGTGCCTTGGTTTTGACAGCACTGCCAGAGGTGCTGCGTGGTTTGGCCGAGTACAAAATGCTCATGTACGGTTTGATCATGGTCGGTGTAATGGCATTCCGTCCGCATGGCTTGATCGGTGCCGATACGTTCCAAAAGCTGTTCAAGCGTCGGCGGGGCAAGTCAGCGGACAAGGAAGCGAAGGGGGGAGTATAGGATGTTGCTGGAACTTGCTAACGTAGGAAAAAGCTTTGGCGGCATCACCGCTCTTCGTGACGTTTCTTTTACTGTCGGAGAGGGCGAAATTGTCGGCCTGATTGGTCCCAATGGTGCGGGGAAAACGACCATTTTCAATATGGCAACAGGCATATTCGAACCAACGACGGGTACTTTTTCTTTTGCCGGACAAAAGCTAAACGGAATGGCGCCAAACAAAATTACCGAAATGGGGATTGCAAGGACGTTCCAAAATATTCGCTTATTCGGTCACATGAGTGCGCTGGACAACGTGAAGGTAGGGTGTCATTCGCGCATGAAGGCAGGCTTCTGGGCTTCCCTTTTGAAAACACCGGGACAACGTGCGGAAGAAAAGGCGGTTACCCAAAAAGCAGAGGAGCTCCTCGAATTCGTAGGCTTGTCTGATATTGCTGATGTGCGCTCGGATACATTGGCTTACGGTCAACAACGGCGTCTCGAGATTGCGCGGGCACTGGCAACTGAGCCAAAGCTTTTGCTTTTGGACGAGCCTGCTGCTGGAATGATCGAGACCGAGACGAAATCACTCATGGAGCTGGTTAAAAAAATTCGCGATGACGGGACGACTGTCCTGTTGGTCGAACACGATATGGGATTGGTCATGAACCTGTGTGAAAAGGTCGTATGTATCAACTTTGGGGTCAAAATTGCTGACGGCACCCCGGCAGAGGTACAAAACAATCCAGATGTGATTGAAGCCTACCTCGGCAAGGAGGACGAATAAGATGCTGAATATACAAAACTTGACGACCTCCTACGGTCAAATCAAGGCGATTCGCGGGATAACGCTGGAAGTGCCTGAGGGCAAAATCGTCTCGCTGATCGGGGCGAACGGAGCGGGCAAAACCACAACGATGCGTACGATTGCAGGTCAACTGAAGCCTGAAGCAGGGACGATTACGTTTCGTGGCCAACGCATAGAGGGTTCGAGACCCCATCAGATCGTGAAAGCCGGACTGGCATTGGTTCCAGAAGGGCGTGCGATCCTCGGGAAGATGACCGTTCTGGAAAACCTGGAAATGGGTGCATTCCAACGCAACGATGCACAAGGCATCAAGGACGACATGGAAAAAATGATGATCTGGTTCCCCATCCTCAAGGAGCGTCTTGCTCAATTGGGAGGGACGATGTCTGGCGGTCAGCAGCAAATGCTAGCCATTGCTCGTGCATTGATGTCTCGCCCGAAGCTGCTGCTTTTGGACGAGCCGTCGATGGGCTTGGCTCCCATCGTGGTGGCAGACATTTTCAAGGTGATCAAAGAAATCAATGCAGAAGGCACGACCGTCCTTATCGTGGAGCAAAATGTCAAACAGGCCCTCAAAATCGCTGATTACGGGTATGTGCTGGAGGCGGGGCAAATCGTATTGGACGGCACAGGAGAAGCGTTATTAAACGACGAGCGTGTAAAAGAGGCATATTTGGGCGGGCGCAAGCACTAGGTCTGCCTATAAAAAACTGTCGCCATGGAATGAGGCGGCAGTTTTTTTCGTATTCATTCCGTGGTACTATGAAGGGTAGAACGTATATTCTCTTATCATGCGAAAAAGGGAAGGAAGCCGGATACGATGCCAACCAAATTGACGAGAGAGCAAATGGAATATCTTGTTCATCAAGTACAGCGTTATTTTAAAGAAGAACGGTCAGAAACACTCGGCAATTTGGAGGCAGAAGAGTTGATTGCCTTTTTTTCAAAAGAGGTTGGTCCCTTCTATTACAATCAAGGGGTGCAAGACAGTCGCAAGCTTCTGACGGAACGGATGAGTTCCTTAGAAGATGAACTGTATGTATTAGAAAAGCCAATCCACAAGAACAAATAGATGCAAGGCAGATATAGAGCAAAAAGGAGGGGGCAGCCATGAACAGCTCCTTAAAAGATAAACTGGCCGTCCTGCCAGATAAGCCAGGCTGCTACCTGATGAAAAATGCGAGCGGGGAAATCATTTACGTAGGAAAAGCCAAGGTGCTAAAAAACCGAGTCCGCTCATATTTTACAGGCAGTCATAACGGGAAGACGCAGCTGTTGGTCAGTGAGATCGTGGATTTTGAGTACATTGTGGTATCCTCAGCGATTGAGGCACTGATCCTCGAGTGCAACCTGATCAAGGAGCACGACCCGCGCTACAATGTCATGCTCCGCGACGACAAGACGTATCCGTATATCAAAATTACGAATGAGGCGCAGCCACGCCTGGAGATTACCCGTAAGGTATTGAAAGATAAAGCCAAGTATTTCGGGCCGTACCCGAATGCCGGAGACGCCTCCGAGGTGAAGAAGCTGCTGGATCGCCTCTATCCGTTGCGCAAATGCCGCAATATGCCCAAGCAGGTTTGTCTTTACTACCATTTGGGACAATGTCTTGCGCCTTGTGTGTACGAGGTATCGGCAGAGGAAAATCAGCGTTTGGTGGATCAAATCAGCCGGTTCCTCGATGGTGGCCATGAGGAAATGAAGCAAACCCTCACAGAAAAAATGCTCCAGGCCGCAGAAAACATGGAGTTCGAACGAGCCAAGGAATATCGCGATCAGATCAAGAGTATCGAAGCGGTGATGGAGAAGCAGAAGATCACGTTCACCGATACGGTAGACCGCGACATTATTGGGTTTGCTGTGGAAAAAGGCTGGATGTGCATTCAGGTGTTCTATATGCGAAAAGGGAAGATGATCGAACGTCAGACGACTTCCTTTCCATACTATGGCAGCGAAACCGAAGATTTCATGTCTTATGTGAGCCAGTTCTACTACGACAAGCAAAATGCACTTCCAAAAGAAATTTTGCTCCCGCAAGAGAGTGAACCGGAGCTTTTGAGTGAGTGGCTGGGCATCAAGGTCCATGCGCCGAAAAGAGGCAAAAAGCATGAGCTCGTGAAGATGGCTTCCGAGAACGCCCGCATTGCTTTGCAGGAGAAATTCGCGCTGATGTCCAAGGACGATGCTCGTACGGTCCAAGCAGTGCACAATCTCGGACACATTTTAGGGATTCCGGTTCCGCATCGAATTGAAGCATTTGACAACTCCAACATTCAGGGAACAGAGCCTGTGTCTGCGATGATTGTCTTTACAGACGGGCGCCCTGACAAAAAGGAATACCGCAAATTCAAGATCAAGACCGTCGAGGGGCCAGATGATTACGGCTCCATGCGCGAAGTCGTTCGCCGTCGTTACTCTCGCCTGCTAAAAGAAAACCAGCCCATGCCCGACCTGATTGTGATCGATGGTGGAAAAGGCCAGATCAGTGCGGCTATGGACGTTCTGGAAAACGAGCTGGGACTCTATATTCCCGTCTGTGGACTCGCGAAGGACGAGAAGCACCGCACCGCTCAGCTCATGTACGGAGATCCTCCAGAGCCTGTGAATCTTAGACGCGACAGCTACGAATTTTATTTGTTGCAGCGCATCCAAGACGAGGTCCACCGTTTTGTTATTACGTTCCACAGACAATCCCGGACAAAAACGATGCTCTCGTCACAGCTGGATGAGATCCCGGGTATCGGTGAAAAGCGGCGCAAGCTGTTGTTCTCTCATTTTGGCTCGTTGAAAAAAATGCGTGAGGCGACCGTCGAGGACTTCCGCCAATTAGGGATCGGCGACAAGCTGGCAAAAGAAATCATCGGGCATCTGCGCAAGCTGGACACATAGCAAATGGAACTTTTGAAACAACCTCTAAAAAGGAATTGATCCATTTTTAGACTCATGATATAATCCGATTCAAACAGAATAGTTAGCCTCACTTCCATTATGGAGTGAGGTAGAGGCGCGAAAACCAAGAGTACCACCCTGAGATCGGGTATCTGTGAAGGGGACGGGAAAGGGGAATTCGCCGAAGTGTGGAGGGAAACCCGCTTTTCTCCATGCTGGGTCTGCGTTGAACAAATGCAGGACTGTCATCTGCACAATGACCAATTGTCAGATGGAGAGCTATCTCACGGTGTGTCAATGTGAGTTTTGATGGTGTTTACTGTCAATCTTCGTTGTCCGCGTGTATTGGGAGGGAGGAACCGGTATGTCGAAACAGTAGGCAGCGGCAGGTCTTATTCCTTGTCGGTGCCTTTTTTGTAAAATAAAAATGAAAGACTTTTCCTTATAGAGAGAATAGTGAAAAACCATACGATACGAGATAAATACCAACATTGGATATGAGAAAAAGGGAGAGAAGCCGCATGGGGTTGATCGTGCAGAAATACGGAGGCACCTCTGTAGGTACCATTGAGCGAATTTTACGAGTTGCGGATCGAATTGTCAGCTACAAAGAAGAAGGGCATGATGTGGTAGTCGTTGTTTCTGCAATGGGCAAATCTACTGACGTATTGGTAGACATGGCCAAGCAGATTAGCGCATATCCATCTGAACGTGAAATGGATATGCTGCTGACCACGGGGGAGCAGGTATCGATCGCGCTTTTGTCGATGGCCTTGCATAGCAAAGGCTACGATGCCATTTCTCTTACGGGCTGGCAGGCTGGAATCACTACGGAAGCAATTCACGGAAGAGCACGGATCAAGCAGATTGATCCAGAGCGGATTCAATCTGAGCTCGGCCGTGGTCGTGTGGTCATCGTGGCAGGATTCCAAGGGATCAGTGACGAAGGTGAAATTACAACGCTCGGCCGCGGTGGATCGGATACATCTGCGGTTACACTCGCAGCGAGCTTGAACGCTGAGAAATGCGAAATCTTTACGGACGTGTCTGGAGTGTACACAGCTGATCCGCGAGTGGTTCCAGCCGCAAGCAAGCTGGATACAATCTCGTATGATGAGATGCTGGAGCTGGCGAACCTCGGTGCAGGGGTTCTTCATCCTAGGTCAGTAGAGGCTGCGAAAAAATATAAAGTAAGGCTGGTCGTCCGCTCCAGCTTTACTGCCGAAGATGGTACGTACGTTGAGGAGGTTGCCAACATGGAAACAGGAAGAGTAGTAAGTGGAGTTGCACACGATGAAGATGTAGCCAAAATCACGGTTGTCGGCATGCCTGCCAAGGTCGGGACACTCTCCCGTCTGTTCAATACGCTGGCGGACAATCAGGTGAACGTCGATATTATTATTCAAAGCTCTTATGATGCTACTGTTACGAATATTTCTTTTACAGTTGCAGCGGATGACCTGAAAAAAGCACTGGATACGCTGGACAGAAACAAACACGAGCTTGGTTTTGAAAAAGTCGATTTCGAGGAAGATTTGACCAAAGTATCCATTGTCGGCTCTGGAATGATCAATAATCCAGGGGTAGCTGCCGAAATGTTCCGCGTTCTGGCAGAAAAAGAAATTTCTATTAAAATGGTATCTACGTCTGATATCAAGGTCTCCTGCGTCATTCCAGCAGCCTTGACGGAGCTGGCTGTTCGCAGTCTTCATTCGGCATATGGTCTGGATGTTGAGGAAACCGCGGTTGTGCACGGAGTATAAAAGATGGATGCTCCCTCTCCCTTTATTATAGGTAGAGGGGGCATTTTGTTCATGAAGCTACTTGTACGGAGATACGTATGTCAGAAGCGCTTTCCATTTCGATTTTGCTGAACGCTTCTCTTTCTTTCCACTGCTCAATCATACCAGCGATGATCCCGGCTTCGAAGGAAAGACTGCATCCTAGTCTTTCTATAGACTGATAGCTAAAAATGGAATGAGTAAGTGAATAGACGATCGTTTGACTGGTCTCCTCCACGACGTCTAGCTGGCCTAACCCGAGTCGAATAAAAGGCATAATCGGGCCTGTAGCAGATTGAATGGGGATTTGGCGGCCCATATTTTTTCCTATCCAATAGAGAATATGGTTTTCACTGTCGCCTAGCAGGGTACTAGTCAGCGTCTCGCGTAGAAGATGATAGCCAAGGTAGGGCATATTTATTCTTTCCGCATAGGGAATGGTCTCTGGCGGCAACAGTGCTGCAAGCTGATCCTTCTCTTTCATATGTGCTTCCCTCCTGTCTGTACTAGATTATGAGGAGGGACTCACATTCATGACAAAGTAATAGAAAAAATAGCTGGACTAAACAAAGTTATTCTATCAATGTATTTAGTACATTGATTGTCTTGACGCTCTGTGTCGACAAGAGTACAATTGGATTTGGTCAAAGTTTTGCCCAACTTTTTCTCGTATTTTGACACATTCCGACAAATTCATTTGATCTAGTGAACGCAGTCTTTTTTTGAACAGCGCCAAGATGCTGTACATAAAATGATCGTGGCGGTTTTGCTATGTCTAATGGGTGAGGCAATGGGTTAGGATATTGGGGAAAGGTCTATCAAAACGGTCGAAGCCGTTTTGGACCGCTTGCGGTGACGCTTGACGTTTTTCACAGAATTGAGAGTTACATACATTGAAAGGGGGACCATTGTATGGCGAAAGGCCATAGCTTTCTCAGTCACAAGCTCCACTCACTTCTTGGTTTGTTTCCGATCGGGCTCTTCCTGCTGTTTCACTTGACAGCCAACTACCAAGCGACCCGTGGAGCCGAAGCTTTTAATCAAACAGTTGGTTTGATTGAAAATGTTCCATTCGTATTGGTGCTTGAATTTGTTTTTATCTACCTCCCGATCCTGTTTCACGCTGTTTACGGTCTCTACATTGCGTTCCAAGCGAAGCAAAACGTAGGGAACTTCGGTTACTTCCGAAACCAAATGTTTTTGTGGCAACGTGTTACAGGAGTCATTACCCTCATTTTTATCGTTTGGCACGTTTGGGAAACCCGTATCCAAAAAGCATTGGGTGCACATGTGGATTTTGACATGATGGCAAACATTTTGAGCAGTCCTGCAATGATCGTATTCTACACAATCGGGATTATTAGCACGACTTTCCACTTCTCCAACGGACTGTGGTCGTTCCTGGTTCACTGGGGAATTACAGTTGGGCCGCGTTCCCAGCGCATTGCAACATTCCTGACTTTGGGCGTATTCGTAGTTGTAACCTTCATCGGCTTGCGTGCGATGTCGGCTTTCATTTTGTAGGGATAGGGGGACAAAACTCATGGCAAAAGGTAAACTGATCATTGTCGGTGGAGGTTTGGCCGGCTTGATGGCTACCATCAAAGCAGCAGAAAAAGGCGTTCCTGTTCAGCTGTTCTCCCTGGTTCCGGTAAAACGTTCCCACTCTGTCTGTGCGCAGGGCGGTATTAACGGTGCGGTAAATACCAAAGGGGAAGGCGACTCCACATGGGAGCACTTCGACGATACAGTATATGGCGGAGACTTCTTGGCAAACCAACCGCCAGTTAAAGCAATGTGTGATGCAGCACCTGGCATCATCTATATGTTGGACCGTATGGGCGTTATGTTTAACCGTACGCCAGAAGGTCTGTTGGACTTCCGTCGTTTCGGGGGAACCAAGCATCACCGTACTGCTTTTGCGGGTGCGACAACTGGACAACAGCTCTTGTACGCATTGGACGAACAAGTACGCCGTTATGAAGCTGAAGGTCTGGTAACCAAGTACGAATATTGGGATTTCCTCGGAGCCGTTTTGGACGATACAGGAACCTGTCGCGGGATTACTGCTCAAAACATGCGTTCCGGTGAAATTCAATCCTTCCGTGCGGATGCCGTTATTTTGGCAACAGGCGGACCTGGTATCATCTTCGGTAAATCGACGAACTCGATTATCAACACAGGTACAGCAGCGTCTGCGGCGTATCAACAAGGGGTTATCTACTCCAATGGTGAGATGATCCAAATTCACCCAACGGCAATCCCTGGCGACGACAAGCTGCGTCTGATGTCCGAGTCTGCTCGTGGTGAGGGTGGCCGTGTATGGACGTACAGAGACGGTAAGCCTTGGTACTTCCTGGAAGATAAATATCCTGCATACGGAAACCTGGTTCCGCGTGACATCGCGACTCGCGAAATCTTCTCCGTTTGCGTAGATATGAAGCTGGGTATCAACGGCGAAAACATGGTATACCTCGACCTGTCCCACAAAGATCCAAAAGAACTGGATGTAAAATTGGGCGGTATTATCGAGATTTACGAAAAATTCGTTGGGGATGACCCACGTAAAGTTCCAATGAAGATTTTCCCTGCGGTTCACTACTCCATGGGCGGTATGTGGGTAGACTACAACCAAATGACCAATATCCCTGGTCTGTTTGCAGCAGGTGAGTGCGATTACTCTCAGCACGGTGCAAACCGTTTGGGTGCGAACTCCCTCCTGTCCGCGATCTATGGCGGTATGGTAGCAGGTCCAAAAGCGATCGAGTACATCAAAGGCTTGAACAAATCCTCTGATGATCTGTCTTCCACGCTCTTCGATGGCTTTACCAGCCAAGAGCAAGCGAAATACGACAGCATCCTGAAAATGGACGGAACAGAAAATGCTTACCTGATCCACAAGGAACTGGGTGAGTGGATGACTGACAACGTAACGGTAGTTCGTTACAACGACCGTCTGCAAAAAACGGATGATAAGATCGTAGAACTGATGGAACGCTACAAAAAGATCAACATCAACGATACGAATAAATGGAGCAACTCCGGAGCGGCGTTTACCCGTCATCTGTGGAACATGCTCGTACTGTCCCGCGCGATCACAATCGGTGCTCTCAAGCGCGACGAGAGCCGCGGTGCTCACTACAAGCCTGAATTCCCTGAGCGTGATGACGAGAACTTCATGAAGACGACAATGGCGAAGTACAATGCTGAAACAACTGCGCCTGAAATCTACTATGAAGACATCGACGTATCCCTGATTGCACCACGTAAACGTGACTATACGTCTGACAAGAAATAAGAGAGGAGGAAACTGATCATGGCAGAAAAATTGATTCATTTGATTATCACTCGTCAAGATAGCCCTGACAGCACTCCGTACAAGGAAGAGTTCAAAATCCCTTATCGTCCTGGTATGAACGTGATCAGTGCTTTGATGGAGATTCAACGTAATCCACTCAACGCACAAGGTCAAAAAACGTCTCCAGTAAACTGGGAATCGAACTGCTTGGAAGAAGTATGCGGTGCGTGCTCGATGGTTATTAACGGAAGACCGCGTCAAGCGTGCTCGGCACTGGTAGATAAACTGGAACAGCCGATTCGTCTTGAGCCAATGAGCACCTTCCCTGTACAACGTGACTTGTCGATTGACCGCAGCCGCATGTTCGATGCGCTGAAACGCGTAAAAGCGTGGATTCCAATCGATGGTACGCATGATCTGGGACCAGGTCCTCGCATGCCTGAAGTGGAGCGTCAATGGGCGTACGAGCTTTCGAAGTGCATGACGTGCGGTGTTTGCTTGGAAGCTTGCCCGAACGTGAATGCGAAGTCTGACTTCATCGGTCCGTTCGCGATTTCGCAGGTTCGTCTGTTCAACCAGCATCCAACGGGTATGATGAACAAGCATGAGCGTCTGGAAGCTCTGATGGAAGATGGCGGTATCGGTGATTGCGGTAACTCGCAAAACTGCGTGCAAGCATGTCCAAAAGGTATTCCACTGACAACATCGATCGCTCACATGAACAAAGAAACAACCAAACATGCAGTGAAGAAGTTCTTCTTCTCCTAATTGTTTGCAATAGAAAAGGCGTGCACCGGTTGATCCGGAATGCACGCCTTTTTTCAGTTTAGGAAAGGTACATGTCGCTGTAGTGGAGAGAAGAATATTTCCAGTCTAAGCTCCAGGCTCCGTCCTGCTGGGGGATAAGACTGTCCGCTCCGAAGGGATTTGCGGGGAAACGCAAAAGTGGTAGCCGCTTCGTAGCACGGGCACGTTGCGTTTCTGTTGCCCGCAAATCCCTTCTCCGCTCGGTAGGACTCCACAAGTCGCTACGTCTGGAAATATTCTTCTCTGTCGTAACTGATTACGTTCTTCATTCTTTATAGGATTTTTAAACCCGTTTAACACGGAAAGTTCGTAGAGGAAACAGGAGAAAAAAGCGAAGATCTTTGGTACACCGACCGAGACGCAATGCAAAAAGCGAAAAACGCCTTTAAGCGTCCACCTCTGAGACACATCCTGAGAGGACAACTTTGGACGCGGTTTCGCTTTTTGCATGGAGTCGGGCAGTGAATCCCCCAGCGGGTGGGACAAGAACCTGAGCGTTTTCTCCTGTTTTCTCCCCACCACAACAGCAACGTACAAGGAGTTTATTCAATTCGCCTCGATGACGGCCGCCACCGCCAGCTTTTCAAAGATGCTGACGAACTGCTGGAGTTCATCCTCGCTGAGGTGAGAGAACATTTTATTTAGTTGTTCTCTCCGATTCTGCTTGGCTACTTGCAGAATTTTTTTGCCAGATTCACGCAAACTGATATAAACGACTCGGCGATCTTCCTCATCACGATCACGGGCAACGAAGCCGTGTTTATCCAAACGGTCGACCATTGCTGTGATTGCGCTTGGTTTCACCCCCATTGATTCAGCCAATTCTCCAACAGTGCATTTTTCCTTCAGTTCCACCTGATGAAGAATGTAGAATTGCGGTCCAGTCAAACCAGAGACAGGTTCGGCCAATTGCGTTCCCATCGTACGCATAATGGTACGAAACGCCTCCTGCAAGCGCTCGAGTGTATCTGTAGAGGGGGAGGGCATGCTCGTAACATCTCCTTATTTGATCTATTTCTTCGTGAACAAGAATATTTGATATGTAATATTTAACGCAATTAAATATAGGCAGAAAATGCTTCGTTTGTCAACCTTCGCGAAAAGAAGGGAATACCCGAGCGATTCCTAGTGAAAACTGAAAACATAATGGAATGACTTCCAGCAAGGGGGCAAACGATGAAGAAAAAGGTATGCAGCATTGGATTAATATTGGCTTTGCTTCCCGCAACGACTGTGAGCACAACAGCGTTTGAAGGAACGGCGACCATTCGTACGCAGATTTTGCAGGATCTCGCGGAAATGCACCAGCCATTACATACAGGCAAGGCGGACAAGGAGTATAAAACGAAGGCAGATGAATGGCATCGACAAGAACTGCTACTGCGAGGTGAGCAATTAAAATCCGCGCCTGTCGATTCGCTGGAAATGATTGAGGCGACTAAGGCTTGGGAGGATGCCGGAGTAAAAGGGGAAGGGATGCTCGTTTCCGTGATCGATACGGGAGTCAATCCGCGCCACCCCGATTTGCCTACCCCGCATGATAAGCGTTCAGCCATGCAAAAGTCAGGCTCTTCTCAGAAGGTGATCCCTGGTTTTAACTGGGCTGACCGTACGCAAACAACGGAAGACGTATCCGAATCTCAGCATGGTATCCATGTGGCGGGAATTATTGCTGCGAACGGAAAAGTAAAAGGAGTTGCACCTGAAGCCCAGCTCATCAGCCAAAAAGTATTTTCCAATTATCAAAGCGAGGTTCCAGGGCTAGGTGAATCGATTTTATTTGCGATCAATGATTCTATTACGAAAAAGGCAGATGTCATCAACTTGAGTCTCGGTTCCTCAGCGGGTTATGTGGATGAAACAAATGTGGAGCAAATGGCTGTGAAACGAGCGGTCGATAATGGAATCATAGTAGTGGCAGCTGCCGGCAATGATGCCTATTTCGGCAGTGATAAGGTACGTGCACAGAATCCGGATATCGCCATGATCGGTTCTCCAGGGGTGAGTCCAGATGCATTTTCAGTTGCTTCTGTTAACGCTACAGCACTGGCCGGCTATAGCTTCACGGTGCAAGGGGTACCCGGTTTGGAGAAAGTCGTGTATTTATCGGGCTATGTGGAGGGCGGGGGTGCCATAAACCCAATCATGACACTGATGAAGCCGTATCCTCTCGTCTACATGGGGAAAGGGAAGAAGGAAGACTACAATGTTTCCGTAAAAGATAAAGTGGTATTGCTCGAGCGAGGAGACATTTCATTCGACGAAAAGCTGCGTCTCGCGAAAGAAGCAGGAGCAGTTGGTGCCGTCATCTACAACAATGAAATGGGACCACTGATTATCAGTGCGGAGCATGCCAAACAAATCCCGGCTGTTTCTATTTTGAAGCACATGGGCGAGCAAATGGCACAAGCGATTAAAAAAGGCAAGAAAGTAACCGTCTCCTTTAACGGTGATTATGGACAAAATCCGATGCCTTATCCAGACGGAGGAACGATCTCGGCTTTTTCATCATGGGGACCAACGCCCGATTTGCAGTTCAAGCCGGAGATTGCCGCTCCAGGTGGGGGCATCTTGTCACTCACGCGAGAGTCTGAATATGCCGTGAAAAGTGGTACGTCAATGGCAACGCCACATGTGGCAGGCGGGATGGCTCTGCTGAAGCAAGGCTATCTCAAGCAAGGGCGGAACCTGCAAGGCAGATCACTTGTCGATACGTTAAAGGCTGCGGCAATGAACACAGCAGAACCGATTATCGATCCGCAAATCAGCATACCAGCAGCGGATAAAGAGAAAATAAAAAAAGTGCCTTACAGCCCACGGGTCCAAGGGGCAGGATTGATGCAAATCGCAAAAGCGATCAAGACCCCAGCTATCGTTGTGACTGCAAAAGGAAAAGCAGGGGTCTCGTTAGGAGAGATCGGGAATTCAACGACCTTTTCTCTGTTTATTAATAACAAGTTTGGCAAAAAGCCCATTACGTATCAGTTGCAAAATGAGTTTGGCGTCTTGACTGACTTGCGCAAGGATGGGCTCAACATGCTGACCGATACCCTTTTCGAGGGGGCAGAACTGCAATTTTCCGCCCCTAAAATTACCGTTGCGCCAGGGAAGTTAGAGGAAGTGAAGGTAACGCTCACAATTCCAGCAGGCTCTCCACGCAATCAATTTGCAGAAGGATTTATTTCCTTTCAACCAGATGATAAAGAGCTGCCTAAGTTGCGCACGCCGTTTTATGGCTTCTACGGCGATTGGGATGAACCAAGGATTATGGATCAACCTGTATGGGAGGCAGAAAGTCAGGAAAAACGAACAGGTGTCAAGACGACCTGGTATCATGATAAACGCAATGACAAATGGCGCTATCGGGATTATCTAGGCGTTACAGGTGTCAAAGGCGATGGCGGCGCGAAAATCGATCCGAATCATATTGCCTTTTCACCAAACGGGGATGGGCATTACGATGTCGCTGCGCCTTCGATTACATTTTTACGAAATGCCCGTTATATTATCGTCGAAGTAACAGACCAGTCAGGCAAACCGATTCGCACTCTTGTGCGTGATGAAAAAGTGAGCAAGTACGATCAATCCAGGCTCGGGACACCATACTATTATACGGAAAAGGAAGCGTGGAGCTGGGACGGAAAGATCTTTTCACCGCAAAAAGGCGCTTATATACAGGCACCTGATGGACAATATCAATTCTCCATTAAGGCCAAAATAGACGATCGCAATGCAAATTGGCAATCGATGACACTTCCCATCCGCGTAGATACAAAAGCTCCTGTGATTACAGCTTCTGTGTCAGGAAATCGGGTTCAGTGGAGTAGCCGTGATAAAGATATCCAGGCCTATTTCCTTTATGTAAACGGGAAAAGAGTAGGAGGCCCCTATTCTCCAAAAGTGTCCAGCACACTCATAAATCAGCCGGATAAAAAAATGAGTGTGGTAGCGTATGATTACGCGGGGAATATCAGTGTGGCGCATATAAACGGGAAAAGCGACAGCACTCCGCCATTTGTGGAGTTCCCGGATGATTTGTTTCCTTATTTGAAAATATCCAAGCAGCCCGATGTAGCCTTCAGGGGCAAAGTAACAGGCGAGGATATGATGGACAGAGTACGCTTGGCCATTAACAAAACGCCTGTAAAGCTGGCGGCGGATGGATCATTTGAAACCATCCTGCGATTAACGGAAGGTCTCAACTATGTGATGTATAGTGCAATGGATATGTATGGAAACAAGCGCCAATTCACGCAGCGGGTCATCGTCGATACGAGTCCTCCGATACTGCAATTGCTAAACGATGGCAGCGAAGACGTACAGTTCGATCCAGCAACCAAGAACATGCTGGTTCCAGTCCGCTTCATGTACAGAGATCAAACATACAAAGGTCAGATAAGCGTCAATGGGCAAATCGTTTCCTACTTTGAAGAAGAGCAATTGGAAATTCCTGCGCAAAAATACGTAACGCAAATGTTGAGTATGAAGCAGGGAGAAAATCGCATTTTGCTCGAAGGGAAAGATGGTGCAGGCAATCAAAGCATGCTGCTGGTGTATGCGTATGTGGACGCTAATGCAGGGGCGGTCGTCATAAGCAATGGGGAGCAGCGTATCTCCTACAAGGCCCGAACAGTGCCAGCTCCAACGATACAGCTACCGAACAAACAGCTAGAAGGGCAGGAAGGTGAAGCGCTGCCTATCGAAGGGAAGGTGACAGGTGCTGGTGCTGTTAACCTCCAAATCAACTACGGATCAAAGAGCTTTCAGACCAACGCGAATGATCATGGGTTATTTCGCTTGGTGCTTCATGAGGTAGAGGAGGGCAAACAAAAACTGACGGTTGTTGCCACCGATGCGCTGGGCAGGGAAGCTCGAGCGGAGATGAACGTCGTCGGAAAGAAAAAATAGCGTAGCGGGCCCGTCAGTAGCGGAGAAACGGCTATTGCCGGGCCAAATTTTTGTAGGAGGAGCCTATTCGATGTTTTACCACGGGATCAAGTGGGAATATGTTATGAGAGAGTACCCTGTGCTATCCCCGAGAAGGACAGCCAGAAGGAAGCGCGGAGCAGAGCAATTGCGAGATCGCCTTCATCTTATCGAACAATTCGGTTTGGAGCCTGTTCATTTGCTTGAGGCCGATGAACATTACGATGCTGTCCGCTGTATACAGGAATGCTTGGCATTTGGAGATACGGTTTTTGCCTTTGATCGAGTCCAGCTTCCGATGTGGCAATTGAGTAAGCATGAGATCGGTGTAGAAATAGTAGACTTGCGAACGTGCACGGCCATCTATACCATTCGTCATGAGACAAAAGTAGAGGATTATTTTCCTGGTACACCTTGTTTTCGTGACCTTATGCCTATGAAGTTTTCGTAATCCTATTGCATCTGCCAAAAAGCGACATTATGATAGTCCTATACGAGTACAACCTCTAAGAGTGAATTGCCCGGGAAAGGAAGAGAATGCAGATGATAGTCCAGTACCTTGATCCATTTCTTGAATCAGCTTCGTCCGTGATTCAACAAGTATGCAATGTCGACATTTCGCGTGGAGAGTTAGCTGAAAGAGAATGGAGCCATGTAGAAGGCCATACATGGATTCGAATCGGAATGACAGGTCAATTACAAGGTGAGGTCTTTTTCGGTCTGCAAGAGGAATTGGCTTTGCGCATTGTCTCGGCCATGATGGGTGGCTATCCCGTGCAAGAGATGGATGAGCTCGGAAAAAGTGCCATTTCCGAATTGGGGAACATGATTTCCGGGAATGCGAGTACGCTTTTGTCCAATCGAGGAGTTATTGTAGACATAACCCCGCCCTTATTTTTACATCAGCATGACTTGAAAGACATGGCAGGGACAGCATTGACTGCACCGCTCGATCTTCATGACATGGGGAGACTGGATATTCAAATAATTGTGATAAGATAGAGGCGGCTAATGGCCGTCTTTTTTGTGAAGGATACGTACCCACGCTTTATCATTCAAAGGAGGGATGGAAAGAGATGGATCATTACTTCTCGATCTGCTCAGCAGAGATGTATTATGAGAAATACATGGCCTTTTTATTGGAAAATTACGACCAGCTTCGCATGCCATATTCCTTTCCTGTGGCGCTCAGTTTTCTGGCGAGTCCCGTTTTAATGGAGGGGAAAGCATTTCTTTGCTTCAACGATGACGATGAAGTAATCGGTGCCTTTTCATACATTTACGGGACAGGTGAAAATCAGTACGAAGACAAGCATATCGTTCAAATTCAGGTGGTCTATTTTTTAGAGCAGTATCGCAGCAGTCGACTCTTTTTGCATGCGCTTCAGTATGTAACCGAGTATATTGACTATATGGAGGAGGACGTGAAGGAGTTTCGATTCTGGACTTCTTCGGACGACTCTTTACGCAAATTGTTTACCAAGATTGCAAAACAAGTAGCTTCTGTAGAAACGGCAAACGGTCCATTGGATGAATACCGCGCATCATTTTTGGCTTGGCAATCCTATGCAGCCAGGTTTCAACATGAACCATTTTTCTAATCCAAGAAGGAGACGTTACGATGCTGTTCGTCATCAAAAGCCTGTTTGGCTACATACGCCCCTATAAGCTCCTGAGTTTTCTTTTTTTCCTCACACTTGCACTCGATCTGCTGTTTTTATCCTTGGCACCTCTCAGTTTCCAGATGATCATTGACAAAGCGATTGTTCCCAAAGATATGCACGTTTTCACGGTCATCATGATGGTATTGACGATTAGCGGGATTATCTGTGTCAGTGCTGGAATGATCAGTGATTATGTGCTGGCAAAACTAAACGTACGTGTGCAAAATGATTTACGGCAAAAACTGTTTGCCCATATGCAGCATTTGCCGGTCAGCTATTTCCACAAAACGCGTTCGGGTGAACTGGTTTCTCTCTTTTCAGTGGATTTGCCTGTCATTGACAGATCGTTAGCGATTCTCTTTACGACGGGTATTCAGTCATTGGCGGTCGTGACGATTACTGCGACGGTGTTGTTTTACTTGGAATGGGTGATGGCGCTGTGTATTTTGGTGGGGGCAATCTTGATCTTCTCAGGCCCTTATTTGCTTGGCCGACGTGCCCACGCAGTCAATGCTGCTTACAAAGAACAGCTCGCAGCTATGACGAATGATGTCCAGGAAAATACGAAAGCGCAAATGGTTATCAAGGGCTTCAATCTGCAATCTGTCATGATCAATAAATTCAATGAAAGACTCAAATTGCTGTTGGTCAGTAACTATCGCAAAAATTTGATGGCAGCGAATCTGGAACGAATTCCTGCACTGTGCTTACTACTCATCAACTTTACGATCATTGGCTTCGGTTCCTATCTGGCACTCACCGGGCGAATCTCTGTCGGTTCGCTTGTCGCTTTTTTCACCATGTATACGTCGATGGGGAATGCAGTGTTTAATCTGACCTTTACGCTCCCGCTGATGACAGATGCACAAGTCAGTATGGAGCGAATCCAGAAGGTGCTGAATGAACCCAGTGATAAAAGTGACCATTTTGGAGTGGAACAGTTAGATTTGCGTACGACCGAAGTGTCCGTAAAAAATGTTACGTTTGGCTATCAAAAAAATCAGTTATCCATCAAGCAGGTTAACATGCACATCCCGGCTCGGACGAAAGTTGCGATTGTTGGCTCCAGCGGGTCTGGAAAAAGCACGATCGTCCAGCTGTTATTAGGCTTATATGAACCTAGTTCTGGTCAAATCGAGATAAATGGAACAAAACTCGATGAATGTAATCGAGGAGCCTTTCGCAACCATGTAGGGGTCGTCTTTCAGGATAATTTTCTTTTTCACGGAACAATAGCGGAAAACATCCGGCTAGGCAAACTCGATGCGACCAAGGAGGAGCTGAGGATGGCTGCCCAGCAAGCCGAGATCCATGACTTTATCATGAGTCTGCCAGACAAGTACGAAACACTTGTTTATGATGGGGGCAGCAACCTCTCTGGGGGACAAAGGCAGCGACTTGCCATTGCTCGCGCGATTCTGCGCAATCCTTCTCTACTCATTCTGGATGAAGCCACTTCTGCCCTCGATCCCATTTCAGAGGCTTCTATTAACAGGACTTTTGCGAAGCTTTCCAGCGATCGGACTGTCATTACCGTGACACATCGTTTGTCGACGATAACGGACATGGATCAAATATTTGTGTTGGAGCAGGGGGAACTAGTCGAGCAAGGGACACATGTTCAACTGTTGCAAAAGCGGGGCTATTACAGAAGACTATGGGACAAGCAAAGTGTTTTGATTGCGACAGAAGGGGTTACGGATGTTTTGGGTGCCAACATGCCTGATATTTTGCATCTCTTCCATACCGAGACGTTTACGGCTGGGCAGACGATCATTCGGGAAGGAGAAGCAGCAGAGAAGGTTCACCTCCTCGCACGCGGAAAGGTAGAAGTATCCCAAACATCTGCTGAATCTGAGGAGCAGATTCGACTTGCGATCTTGGAGGACGGCGATCACTTTGGAGAAACAGTCCTAGCGGGTGCTTTACAGACAACAACTGTGACGGCTCTCACCTCTTGTGTTGTTTTGACCTTACCGTTGAAGGTATACCAGTACATCACGTCCCAACATTCGACGATTGGCAAGAACGTCCAACAGCCGATACGTTAACCAATAGAAAAAGAGAGAGGCAGTGTGCAAAGGATGCATGTCCAATTTAGAAAATGTACCAGTGACAATGATTTTGCCCAATTCACGCTATTCTTTATGCGCAATCGATTGGAATTTAGCCGTATGTTTTCCCTTAGTGACACGCTCGTTCATATTTTGACGTTTCTCCCGGATTCTCATTTGATTCTGATAGAAGACGAGCGAGGTAAATTGGTCGGATGGGGGCATTATCAATACTTGACAGCAGAAAGGCAACCAGACCCAGAGGGAGAAATTTGCTATATTCATTCAGTCATCGTTGAAGAAAAATATCGAAGTAGCAGGGTATTTCTAAAAGGCTTTCGCTATCTTATCAGACAGGTACAAGAAGAGAATGAACACGTGAAGCAAGTAACCTTTTGTGCAGATGCTAATCATGTTTATCTGAACCGGCTCTATTCGAAATTTGCACAGCTTGCAGGGGAGCAGGAGGGCAATTACGGACAAGAAAACATCTACGTGTCGGAAATCAATCAGCTCGCTTCCTATCTTGGAATGGACGCAATTGACGTTAAATAAGGAAAAATGCTATTCTTAAGAAGATATTGCCAGAAAGGAGGTCTATCAGATGATTCCAATGGTACCACGTTTGAAAGATGGAGTAAGAAAACCTTTTACTGCTTCGATTCAAAATCTTCTCATGAAAAATGAGCAGCTGCGTGTAGCTACTTCTTCCACGAAGTAATCGATCAGCTATCATCTTTTTCGAATCAACTGTTCCCATGAATGGAGAAGTGGTTGACAGGCTATCCTGCTCAGCCACTTTTTTATTTCTGTTTGAATAGAATAAAAAAATAAAATATTTTCTATTGTCTAGATGATTTTTAATAGATAGTGTATTGTTGGAAATAGTAAGGGGGTATGAGACCTTGACCTATATAAAACAATTAATTGGGATGTTTTTCCTAGTAATCGTCGTTTGCGGTGGGCCGTTCATGCTATATACGCAAAAGGAAGAAATCGTGTTCGAACCAGGAAATATCGTAGTCCATACGGTCTATCTGATTCAACAGATTGCAGAAGGCTCCCTCGGAACCTATTATTCGGGGCAAACGGAAAGGAGCATCGCAGAGGATATCCTCCCGTTTGCAATTAGCTCTTTTGAACTGCTGTTCGCAAGTGTTAGTGTCGCAGTCCTAGCTAGTATTATGTTTGGATTGCTATTGCAGCGCTTTCGGATTGTACGTCAATTTCAAAAGGTTTTGAATCTGCTTGCAACGATTCCTGATTTTATCCTAATTGTTGTTTCGATTGTGGGTGCGGTCGGATTTTATAAGATGACGCACATTCGTATTATCACCCTGTCACCCGTAAGTGACTCTGAGAGTACCTGGTTTCCAATCACCCTGCTGTCAATTGGACCAACGATTTTCCTCATGAAGGTAGTCAGTCTTAAGTATGCACAAATCGGTGGCGAAGACTACATTAAAACCGCACTTGCCAAGGGGATGGGGATTTGGCATGTTCTCATCCACCACGTCTATAAAAATATCAAGCCGTTTCTCATTGCTGATTTGAAGAAGACAATAGCGATTTCGGTAGCCAATTTGTTTATTGTCGAGTACTTATTAAACGTTGTAGGCTTGACCCGGTTTATTTTTAGCAAAGATGGCGGATACGAATTCAATGCTGCTGTCATGGGACTGTTAGGTATTATTTTACTATCCATTTTGGTCTATTTACTTATTCGTCTCATTCTATATGTAATTGAACGCGCGGTTGTGTATAAATAGCCCAGACTTTTTTTGGAATGAGTGAGGGTATGGTATGAGGAAACGGTTCAATTGGGCATTATGGCTAGGCTGTATCTTGGTAGTATTTCTAGTGATTATCGGTGTAGCCGGGCCCTATTTAGCACCCTATGACATCGATTACCAGGTGAAAGTGCGCAGTGAGATGGTAAACGGGAAGCAAGTGATCATTTCGCCTCCTTTGGCACCGTCAAGCGAGCATCTGTTGGGGACGGATAAATGGGGCTATGATTTACTAACAAAACTGCTCCATGGGGCACCGTACACCATTTTTATTACACTCATGATTGCGCTATTGCGATTATTGATGGGAGCATGGATCGGACTGTATATTGGAATATTGGACAAGCAGCAGCGTTGGTGGATTGCGATTGAGAACGCCTGGGGATACATGCCCATATTTATTCCTGTCTATTTTTTATTGAAAGGAATCAATATCAATTCCGAATTGCCAACATTTACGCTCGTATTGTTTTTCATAGTGGTTGTGGCTGTGCTAGGGACGCCTTCAGTAGCTGCGTCTATCCGTCAAAAAACGGAGCAAATCAAGGAATCCCAGTACGTTTTAGCTGCGACTTCGCTGGGGGCCGGCCGGGATCAGATCATCTTTCGCCACATCCTGCCGCATTTGAAGGAGCATCTGGTCATCGTCCTGGTGACAGAGATGATCGCCACCATGACGTTGATGGGGCTTCTCGGGATATTTGGTCTTTTTGTAGGCGGCACGACTATGTACTATGACCCTGTTGAGTATCACTCGATCACACATGAATGGGCAGGACTGCTCGGGACTTACAGAAGCTTTGTCTACACGAATTACACGTGGATTTTCCTGATCCCACTTGCTGCTTATATGCTTGCAATTGGTTCCTTTAGTCTACTGGCCAAAGGATTACGTGATAAATTCGAACAGACATATAGTCGTACCCCATTTATTTAAGCAGCTGGACACTTTTCAGCATGAGGGATAAGTGAGGTTTTTTGATGAAAAGACGATTCCATTTCTCTTTATGGCTAGGCAGTATCTTCGTGTTCGCTCTGATGGTGATTGCTGTGGTGGGGCCTTACTTGGCTCCCTATGATCTGGAGTATCAAGCGAAGATACGTCAGGAGGTTGTGAACGGTAAACAAGTCATGGTCTCTCCACCCCTACCGCCATCAAAGGAACATTTGCTCGGCACGGACAAATGGGGGTATGATTTACTGACCCTCTTGCTCCATGGAGCGCCATACACTGTTTTTATTACTCTTTCGATCGCATTCATTCGCGTGTTACTTGGAACATGGATTGGACTCTATATCGGCATTCAAGATAAAGAGCAGCGTTGGTGGATGGCGATTGAAAATGCATGGAGCTATATGCCTGTATTTATCCCCGTGTATTTTCTTTTGCGAGGAATCAATGTGAATTCCGAGCTGCCGACGTTCACGCTCGTTCTGCTTTTTATTGGGCTTGTCTCTGTCCTTGGAACACCTTCTGTAGCCTCTTCTGTGCGTCAAAAGGCAGAACAAATTAAAGAATCCCAATACGTCTTGGCTGCCATTTCACTGGGAGCTGGCCGGAATCAAATCGTCTTTCGCCACATCTTGCCACATTTGAAGGAACAGCTCATTATTATCTTGGTGACAGAAATGATCGCTGTCATGACGTTGATGGGGCTTCTCGGCATATTTGACATGTTTGTAGGTGGTACGAAAATGACCTTTGATCCCGTTCTGTATCATTCCATTACACACGAATGGGCAGGGCTGCTCGGATCTTATCGAGGCTTTATTTACAGTAACTATACGTGGATTTTTCTCGTACCGCTGGGAGCATTCATGATCGCCATTGGATCGTTTAGCTTGTTGGCAAAAGGTTTGCGTGATAAGTTCGAGCAAACGTATAAACGTACCCCTTTTATTTAAGATGTAGTGCCCTTGATCTTTACGAATCAAGGGCACTTTTGGTTGATCCGGTTAAAAATAATGGAATGGAAGTCGAATTGTAGGGAGCAGTATATGTGTCGGGTGAATAGACTGGAGTGTCGGGGGCGGTGTTGGCCTTGGGTTCCGATGGCAATCTCATCAGGCGAGGCGAACTCGTCGCGATCTGAACGGGGGACAACTGGCGGCCATCGTCGTCTCGAACGGAAAAATTCACGGCGGATGTCGAAGAGGTTTCTCAGCGGTGTTCGGAACCCATTGCCCATTTTCTGAATAGGATGTAAGGCAAAAGCCTAAAATCCTTGAAATTCCGGCACCATCACCCACCCCCCATCATAGGATAAGGTGACTCTGTAATCCCTCAACCTTGTTCCTGTAGAGCCCACAAGGAGGGGTGGCACGATTGAAGGGTAGCGACCAAACCAAGCCGTTGTTAACGAATCGCGAAAGAGAAGTGTTTGAACTCTTGGTCCAAGATAAGACAACCAAAGAGATTGCCGGACAACTCTTCATCAGCGAAAAGACTGTGCGCAATCACATTAGCAATGTCATGCAAAAATTAGGTGTCAAAGGTCGATCTCAGGCAGTAGTCGAACTCGTTCGACTTGGTGAACTAGAGATTTGAACCCAGTCCACCCAGCCTCCCTTTTCTTCCCTTGGTCGGAAGGGAGGGTTTTTTTATGTCATTTGCGTCTTTGCACTAAGACAAAACGGAACCTGGGCGAGCAAACGATCGAACAATTCCTTGAAAAAACAAGATAGGCAAGTCGATAGTGGGTTGCTGCCTATTTTGCGGTAATGACTGGCATGAGACCGTGCGGCGTGTTGTGTTAGAAAGATGAAGCCCTCTACCGGCATTTGATCCGAAAGAGGGCAGCATCAGTGTCCTTGTAGAAGGTTCTCTTGTTAACAATTTCTCGGTTACATTTCTTCCTGTTTGACAAATTGATTTCCGGAAATTTGGTAAAACTTCACCCCAACAAGTTTTTGATTCGAGTAAATCTTTTCAGTTAAGCTCTTTTCGGCCTCGTTGTAGGAGAAGCGGTAGGTGGTACCTTTAGCCCCTTCGTCCAATTGTTGGGAGAAGATCATTTTCACTGTGTTTTTTCCTTTGACTAGCTGGTACAGGTTAACATAAACCTGAGTTTTGCCTTCTTTTTCTCCATACTCGACCGCGAGGAACTGATTGGTATGAACCATTCTTGTCACTGGATATGGAGTACCTCCTACACTTTGAGGAAGCGGGATTTCTTTTTTGTTGACTGAATTGACGACCTTATTGGAACCGACCACGGCATAGTACACATAGTCCAGCGCGTAGTTGGCGTGACCCGCCATTCCCTCAAACTGAACATTTTGTTCAACTCTGTCCAAACTTTCAAATCGAACAGCTGGGGTTTTTGTTAGGGGATCGCTGTTCATCCAGGATTGACCGACGCCAAGCATATTCGCGATTGTGGCGACCGGGGCATACACGTTCCCTTTATAAACGAAAGGTTCCGCCTTGGTATCGATGGGACTGCCATTTACGATCAGTTTGATATTAGAAAAGTTCACGGTGATCGCTTCAGTTGCTTTTTTAGCGAAAGCGGAGCCGCTTGACATCATTCCCGCAGTGAACAGGAGTACCCCTGATACCACTCCGATAAACAATTTCTGTGATTTGTTCATGTTGATTGTCTCCTATATGAAAATAGACTTTTGATTGCATATTTATTAACGCAAGGAGGATTGGAAAAGTTTCACTTCAGATCGTATGCTTGCCCTTCTTTTTCGGGCACGAAGACCACCAAACTAATCAAAATAGAAGGGAGATTTCCCAATCAAACAGAAAAAAATCGCCTGTGATGGCGATTTTCTCTAACTGCTTGTTTACAATCGCTTGATTAGGTAGTAATTGCCTGAAGTATCGTAATTATCGTAGGAGTCTACATGAAAATAATAAGTTGTTCCAGCCTCAGCAATAAAAGTAACAGTTCTACTTGCGCCAGTGGTTGATGAGATATCTAAAAAGCCACTACGACTCGGATCCTTAGTCACAGCAACTCTATAGGGGATACTATTTGGAACGCCAGATAATTCGACAGTTACCGATCCTGATGAGTTTGGTGTGAACTTATACCAATCGACTACATCACTAGGAGATAATTTACCTAATCTACCACTATTTAATTCATCCGCCGAGGAGCTCTTATTGTTTGACTCAACTTCCAGTTGATACCCATTAATTGTAATAGATTTACCAATTTCTTTTTTTGGCGTGGCTTCTTGAGCAAAGCTAGCAGTTGGAATACCTGCAAGGAGAGGAAGAGAGAGTGCAGCTGCTAAAAGAAAATTACGTTTGCTCATACGAAGAGTTGATGATGGGTTTTTTGTAAACATTTCAAACCTCCCATTATTTTGAAATATTGGTTGTTTCGACCTTATTTTACTGAATTGAAAATCTGTTTACTATACCAAAAAAACTATGATTACCATTGTAAAAACCTATCAATTGCGAAAAGGAGCAACGCGCGTTATGAATGAGATAGGGAAAAAGACTGTGCGTAATCACATTAGCAATGTCATTCAAAAATTAGGTGTCAAAGGTCGATCTCAGGCAGTGGTCGAACTCGTTCGACTTGGTGAACTAGAGATTTGAACCCAGTCCACGCACCCTCCCTTTTCTGCCCTTGGTCGGAAGGGAGGGTTTTTTATGTTCATTTCGTCCGAATAATCATAGATCTAATTTCATCTGCTAGAGCTAACAATGTAGTCCATCTTGTAGAGGTTCTTAAAGCCTTTAAACTCCATTCATCTTCTTTCTGTAATTCCAAAGCCAACCGTCGTAATTCAGAACTTCTTTGCATCGTTTCAGTATTGATTAACCCAGCATTCAATAGTCGTAGTAGGCTGCTTTCATGGAAAAAAGAAACTACACCAATGTCGAACTGCTCAAAAACCTCATACCCAACAACATCATCAGATGCATTGCGTAAATGGGAACCACAACTGTTAAGGGTATCAAGATAGAGATGAAAAAGTGCTTCAGTAGTTATTTCTCTCATCGTAATGTTACCTCCAAGATCTCTAACAGATAGTTTATGTTTCTGTAAAAAATTGAGGATACCTCTGTTAAGCGATCATGATTCTTTTGAAAGAAAAATGCACAAAAGGATGATTAAACAAAACATTACTTGTGAGAGGGGGAGGATGGAATGCAGCCGACATAATTTTACTAGCGAAAAGATTTAACTCCTGCAAGAAGGCAGGAGTCGAGAATGTTTTCTCGCTATATCGAGACTTCTGACAAAACCGAAGCAATTGAACAGCTGCGTGTCCATCAAATTTCCTTTTAAGGCGATTTAGTTATTACCCAAGTTAATACTCTTCTAAAAGCGCCAGTGGGGTTATAGATCTGCATAAACCATCTATCTAGTCCAAGTGGGTAATTTTGAAGCACATATACAGGTTCAAGTTGTTCAATGATCCATCCAGCGCTGATAACCCTCCTAGTACCTTCTGGTGCTGGTATCAAGTTAATATATTCATATGAATATGGTCTAATTTCGATGGGCTGAAACCTGTGGCGCCAAAAGCCATTTCCGAGACTCTCTGTTATACGTACATTTTTCCGACTTAGGGTGATGATTTTTGTCCGTTTTACGCCTCCTTTTTTCACAATCTTGGATGATAATCTTTTTTTCTTTTTCATGTTTTCACCTTCTACACTAATTTAAGTTTCGTAGGATCAACATATGAAGGAAAAGAAATAATGCTTGGACTAATTTACATGAGTTGAAAAAATGGGGGATTTCAGTAATTAGAGCTCAGACTGAACAATTAGAACCCAGAGTTACTGCAGGCTATTTAACACAAGAGAAATTCTATTAATTAGGAGTGGATTTTGATGAAATAGAAAAATGTAAGTGATTCGAGAGTAACTCAGATATATCAGGTAGTTGGAGAGTATAACGTTTAGGCACATGTGTTCCTTCCGCTTACCAAGTTTAAGATAAAGATCAAAGAAAGTAATAAAGGTGGATTTTTTGGTCAGGTAAATGTTGCTTTTAAATCAAGAGTTGACGGATCACGAGATTGGATCGCTGGTTTTGGAAATACTCCCGATGAAGCTTTGGAAGTGCTTTCTAAACAGCGTCTCAGAAAATGAAAGTCTGACTGAAGTGGGCTTTGAGTGGGCTGATCCACACGCTTTTAACATACTATTTCGGGAGTGTAGAAAAGGAGGGCGGTATGAACGGGACGAATCTTTGTGAAGTGTGCAATAAGCGAGAGCATACAAGGCTCTGCGATTATGAAGTCGGATCAGGAATTGTAACGAGTGTAGATTTTCAGGAACTAACGGAAACGTGTGACAAAAAAATGTGTGACGAGTGCGCAGTCGTATTTTTACTACTGAAGGGTAGCTCTTTGGCTGTTGAGAGTATTTGGTAATGAGGACTGGCGGTTACGGCCACCACATTACTTGAACCGTTAGATTGATGGGAACACAAGTTCAATTATGTTAAATAAGCAGACTCTATAAAAGAATGGTAAAGATAAATGAAACGATCCATACTGAAACACTTGTCAGGCAATACCTCCAGATACTTGAGGACTTTCGGGCAAAAAGAAAATTGGTTCCAAAACAAATTAATAAGTAAATCAGGATAACCAAATACCCTGAGGGACTAATACTTGGAGACCGGCTTCCATCAAGTGCACCACCAGTCATTATGACAAAAATTAGAACATAGACTCCTGCGATCCCAAGGAGGATGTTCAAGGCGACAGCAGATAGCTTAATCCACAAAGGTATTCACCTCGAATAAGTTGTTATTTGTTTGACGCGCTTTAATCAATATTGTTGTCTTATGCTACAAAACAAAATGCTCATTAAGTACAATAGAAGATTTATAACGGATAAAAAAAGAAAGCCGCTTGTAGGCAGCTTCAGAAGTTGAAATGCAGGTTTTATAATTTACAAGTTGCTACCCAGTAAAATTTCGGTCCTGCTGGAACAGGAGTAAGGATCAAAAGAGCGGTCATTAATATAAATGAAAAAACACTTCTCCTCGAGAAGTGTAGGAAGTGAAATTGATTACTACTCTTTTACATCAATTTCCCAATCTTCTGAGCCTATAATATTTCCTTTCTCTACAGAAAATCGAAGGGTATATTTTCCTGGTTCTTGGAAGAAAACGGTCCCTTCATATCCATCCTCATAAGGTTGCATCACTATGCTCACATTTTGGTTATTGTCAAAGTACGTTACTTTTACAAGTGCATTCCGTAACGGCCTATCATTGTAAAACAAATTGCTCGCTACATCAATTGGAGTTTTGGCTACAATTCCATTGGCAGAACCGGCTTGTAAGTTCCATTCAAATTCATTTCCTTGGGCTGGTGCTGGGTCAAGTAAGAAACTTGCTGGAATTAAAAGTGCAAATAAGAGAGGCAGAACAACTATTAAGTTTCCAGATTGAAAAAGTTTTTTGTTCAAAATGAAATACCTCCATTCAAATATTGATACTGTTCCACCTATAAGGACGAAAGTGGTGGTAATTTGTTGCTTCTCGAATAATTCGTGCGGGCAGTGATTCCTAGTGGACATAACGATTGCTAGGGCAAAAGGAAAAGCTTTTTCATAAGTATCATCTCACTTCCGGAAAATTCGGATAATAAAGTAACTCAGTTTCGAAATTTTGTAAAATATTGATCTATCAACCATTAGAATTCTTGCCTATGAGAACTTTGCACACGTTTTGTTAAAAGGGAGGGGACTACCTCAATGATGTAATAACCAATACCCTACCCAGTAAATTGCTCCGCTGATTACGACGAATGCAATGAAAAACAATATTCTTGCTCTAACCTTTTTGGGACTTGGAGAAAAGACAATTTCCGCACCGACCCACAAGAAAAGGAGCAACGCTAAGAAAACTTTAGATATTAGCAGCAATGTGAAACGCCTCCAATATATGGATAATTATACCGAATATTCAGCTTGGAGGAATGCTGGTCATAACCAATTTGAAAAAGCCACCAACCCTTGCGGTAGGTGGCTTAAATCATTATCGGGTACTTTGTGGTAAATAATCGGTAGGATTTACTAGAGTTCCTTGTTTGATAACAGAAAAATGCAACATATCTCCTGTTTCAGACGAGCCTACTTCTGCTATTTTTTGACCTTTCTTTACAGTATCTCCGGGCTTCACAAGAAATGAACCAAGGAGAATGTGACCATAGAGAGTACTGAATTCGGAATTGTGCTTGATTATTATCGTTTCTCCATAGCCTTGATTGCTACCAGCGAAAAGAACGATACCATCACTTGCTGCAAAGATAGCTGTACCTTTAGCGGTTGCATAGTCCAATCCGTTATGACCTTTTGATTCCTTGGTTTCGGGATTAATTTGCAAGCCGAAACCAGAAGAAATAACATAGGTATCATGAATGGGGGCTTCTAACGAAAAGTGTGTTTCGATCATGTTACTAGGCTGACTCGAATTATTTGCCTCCGCCGCGAAAGCTGTTGGTGTTAAAGTAACTGCTAAAGTTAATAGACTCAAAATAGCAATATTTCTGATTTTCATATTTCCTCCTACTTCATATAAAATTGGTTTCATTATGGAAGACGGGTATTATGGAAAAATGTAACTGTTATAGGAACTTTATTTTTATTTGGTTTGGAAGAAAGAGACGCACAAATCCTGAGCTGCTGCCAGCTGCTTAACATAGGAGAAATTGAGGCAATGCGCTTTTCACTTATCTATGAGACGTAGGTACCCTACGCACTAATAATTCACGTTGAATGTTCAAATGTCCACTCAGCTTCGATGTTTTGCCTTCAGGTGTAGATGCAGGCGGGTATGTTTTGTTACAAAGTCAGAACCTGAAAAGCAAGCACAAAAACTAAAAATGCACTGAGACCAAAAAAAGTGTAAGCTCTTGCTTTGTTTTTGCTCCGTGCAAATGTTCCTAAAGAAACCATGAGAATAACCAAACCAAGTGTATTTAATATTTCTAAAAAAGGAGCATCGGATATAAGTGAAGTTATTGCAATCACAATGACAATTATTGCAGTGATTTTAAACCAAAGAGGGTTCCTATTCATAAGACACACCAACTTCCTTTTTTGGTCAATTATAACATATGGATCGACATGTTGCATTGAACACAACAATCGATTTATTAAATAAGGGAGCGATCGGAATGGAATCAGTCATTGAATACATGGAAAAGCTCGGTATTGATATGGACGGCATGCACTGGAGTATCGAGGGTTACTGGATTTGCAACAGCCACGAACATCGGTATATGCACGGTAGTGGTAGTATCGTTTTAGTTTACAGGAAGCTTGTGGTCGTTCCTGCCACTGCTCCCCTATTCAAATCAATAAGTCAAAGAATTCGTAAGGGGAGGGGAACGGGATGCAAACAGGACGTGAGATCAAGTTTCGTGCGTGGGACGGTAAATTTAAGTTGCACACATCAATGAGCGCTAGGAGATCATGGACGAATACGGCGAGAGTTGGAAGCAGCCAATTTGGTCACCTGTCGAGATGCCGTAATCATGCAATTCACCGGGCTCCACGACAAGAATGCTTCAAGCTGATTAAGCACAATCAATTTTTAAAAGTAGTACGTGGTGAAACCATGATGCTATTGTAGTCATTCCGATTATCTGGGTCAGTATTCGAAAACATTACCATAAAATCCCTAACTTTATACCAAATCTCATATCTATATTTATGATTCCCGTACGTGTTTTCACCGAAAATATTAAATATCTGTTCTTTTGTTAATGATTCAAATGTTGCTTGTATGACAGTTAGACGTTCCTCTCCTTTATATTTATTAAGCATATATCTATACCCGTTTCGGTCGAAATAGCTGGTATGCAATCTTACTGAAACATAGTCTTCATCTTTTATACCAAATTTTGATTGCAGTTCTTCTTTTGTTAGATGAAAAGTGATATCACCGCCTAAATTTCCTTCATGGATGTTTTCTAGAATGTGGGAAAGAAACTCTTGAGCGTTAGATTGAGATTTGTGGGGTTTGAATCTTTCATAGGCGGTCATAGTTGTAACATCTTTCATATAGGAAAATACCGGGGTAAGAAGATACATTATTAAACCAATTACTAGTGCTATTTGTTGGATTTTATTCATGCAAGGCCTCCAGGATTATTTCACTATTTCGTTCATGAGTAGTACTTTTTCAACGAGAAAGTCTCCATTTTCGATTGTCAGCACGCGTTTTTCATTTTTATAATCCCAGCCATTTTGTAGGGCATGCTTTCCTAGTTTAGAGCATGTACCTGGCGAACAAAAATTGGCATACCAACTTATTTTCCAAGAAAATGAAATTAAAACGTAGGATGTCTTGGTTCTTGCTGGATAGATAGTAAATCTAATGCTTTCGCGGCTATGTGTTTGGTCGATTACGCAATGAAATAAAGAACCATCAACTACTACCTTTTTTACTTCCTTCGTAAACAGCTTAATAGAGTTTTCCCCCTCATAATCGGTCAGTATACCATTTGGGGTATTTTACCATACACGAAGAAAAACATGAATCTCTCAAATGCGGAGAAGAAGCGGATCGGTATCAACATATATGCTTAACCAACCCAGCCACGCTGGACGAGAAAGACAAATAGCATTCAAGAAAGATTGAGGACAAGAGAGAAGCAGAGAAGGCGCTGGTCGAAGCCCAAGCACCAAAGTGAGGGGAGCTCGATGCTGCTGATGGGACTAAAAATGGTATATGAGGAATGTTTGAAAGAATGAAATACGGAATTAAAGTTGGCGAAATATTTCCTTATGAAGAAACAAAAAGTATTGCGAGGAGTGGTCGCATTAGCTAATGAACAAATCATTACTCGTGAGAAGAGGAAGGACGCAAGAAAGGTCAAACACACCTCTTAACGCAATGTAAGAGGTGTGTCTATTATCAAGCTATGTTAAAACGTAAATTTATTTGTCTAGTAGGGAACCGTCGGGAAATGCATTCTTTAGAGAGTCAGCAAGTACAATAATTTTACTCCAATCAAAATTGTATTTGTTAAAAACAGATGCGCTTGTGATACCGCGCTTAACGACTCTTCCGTTTTCTTCATCTAAAAGGTAGACAGTTGCACTGTTTTGGAACTTTATCAGTTGAGCATTTTCACCAATGACTTGCCCATCGGGAATACTGCTAAGAGACGAATATTCCCTAATACCATCCCAACTATTAAACAATTTAAAATAAACTTCGGCACTAACAATGCCTCTTTTTTTACCATCCATGACCAAATATACAGTTGCGCTGTTAGTTTCTTTCACTCGAAAACCATTCAATAGATGTGGATCTATTACTTTTGCGTGAATTGACTGATTTGACTTTGAAGATTGAGAGGTGGCAGTCGTCTTATTTGATTCAGCATACGATGGTGTAGCCAGCAGACTAGCTAAAAGTAATGTAGCAGAAAGGCAAGACAAAGTTCGCTTCATAAAGAACAGCTCCTTATTTGTAAATTTTTTCCAATTCAATATTGAAATTCTTGGTTGACAATTGTTTTCCTTTGGATGTATTGAAGGATTTGTTACAAAAATGTGAATACTTAAATTTGGAAGAGTTGTTTTTAGGAATCTTATTCAAAAAAAATCAAAAACGAGGGAGGGGGGCAGGATGGACGGAACTGCCCAACGTGCGGGTCCAAAATGCGATCTCGTTACATTGGTGGTATTTATGAGTGTGCCTTGTCTACTCGTTCGACTTGGTGAACGAGAGATTTGAACCAGTCCACCCAACCTCCCTTTTCACCCTTGGTCGGAAGAAAGGGTTTTTTTATATTCATTTGCACCGAATTAACCTTTTATTACCATTTATGTAAGCGCATTAGCATATTGTGATTTAAGTCGCAATAAGATGGATTTGTAACAAAATCCATGAAGATCGAGAGGGATACTATGAAATTCAAGAAATGTGTTAGGAATGTGCTAATGGTAGGGGCCCTGCTTGTCACCTCCGTTTTGCCCATGGCGGCACAGGCGGCGCAAGCAGAGGAAAATCAAGCGGAGGCGACAGCGGTATCCAATTACAAAATTATTGGCTACTATCCCTCGTGGGGAGCTTATGGACGAAACTACAATGTAACGGATATCGATCCCAATAAAGTAACGCATATTAACTACGCATTTGCGGATATTTGCTGGAATGGCAGACACGGCAACCCAGATCCAACGGGGCCCAATCCACAGACTTGGGCTTGCCAGGATGAAGTAGGCAATATTAATGCTCCGAATGGTACGGTTGTCCTCGGAGATCCATGGATTGATGTGCAAAAATCCTTTCCAGGAGATACGTGGGATCAGCCGATTCGTGGAAATTTGAATCAATTGGCAAAATTAAAGCAAAAAAACCCTCAATTAAAGACATTAATATCGATCGGGGGCTGGACGTGGTCCAATCGCTTCTCGGATGTTGCAGCAGATCCGGCTGCACGGGAAGTATTTGCACAGTCCTCGGTAGATTTTATTCGGAAATATCAGATGGATGGGGTCGATCTCGATTGGGAGTACCCAGTTGAAGGCGGCTTGGCTGGAAACAGCAAACGTCCAGAAGATAAGCAAAATTATACATTGTTGCTACAGGCTGTCAGAGACAAGCTCGATGCAGCTGAGGTAACGGATGGCAAACAGTACTATTTGACGATTGCTTCTGGTGCCAGCCCAACCTATGCTGGAAATACAGAGCTTGGAAATATTGCCCGGGTTGTGGATTGGATCAATATTATGACCTACGACTTCTATGGAGCCTTCCAAAAGCAGACTGGACATAACGCGCCGTTGGCCTATGATCCGGCAGCAGGAGCAGCAGGTTTGCCAAATGCTCAAACCTTTAATGTCCAAACAGCTGTAGAGGGCCATCTTCGTGACGGGGTACCTGCCAGCAAGCTCGTTCTCGGACTTCCGTTTTACGGAAGGGGCTGGTCGGGTTGCGGAACGGCTAACAATGGGGAATATCAAAATTGCACAGGGCCTTCAACAGGAACGTGGGAAGCTGGTATGCTTGACTTCACGGATATCCAAAATAATTATGTGAACAAAAATGGCTTCACACGCCACTGGAATGACGCTGCAAAAGTGCCTTACCTCTTCAACCCAGCTTCGAAAACATATATTAGCTATGACGATGTGACTTCAATCGGGCACAAAACTACTTATATTACATCCAAAGGATTGGCAGGCGCAATGTTCTGGGAATTTAGCGGAGACCGTAACAAGGTTCTGCTAGACAAATTGAATGGCGATCTTCTGGGCGGGACAGCTCCAGTCGACAGCGTACCGCCGACAGCACCAGCTAATCTCCAATCGACTGCAAAAACAGCGACAAGTGTTAGCCTGAGTTGGGAAGCTGCTACGGACAATGTAGGAGTTACCGGCTATGAGGTATACAATGGCACTCAGCTTGCGAAAACGGTAACTGGTACAAATACGACAATTAGCGGGCTTACAGCTGGCACTACGTACCAATTCACTGTGAAAGCGAAAGATGCAGCAGGTAATTCCTCAGCAGCAAGCAATGAGGTAACGGTTACGACGGATACCATTCAGCCAGACAATCAACCTCCAAGCACACCCGCCGATCTAGTCATAACTGGGAAAACAAGCACGAGTATCAGTCTGAGCTGGGCTGCTTCTACAGACAATATCGCGGTGACGAATTACGAGGTTTACAACGGGACCGCATTAGCTATGGATGTAACGACTACGACTGCAACAGTCACAGGACTCACGCCTAACACATCGTATACCTTCTCTGTGGTAGCGAAGGACGCAGCAGGAAATTCCTCGCAGAAGAGTATCGAGGTCGTAGGAGTAACAGATGCTGGAAATCCGGGAACGCCTGCATGGGCGCCAAATGTAAACTACGCAGCTGGTGATTTGGTCAGCTATCAAGGCAAGGTATACAAATGTCTGCAACCACACACTTCTCTCGTAGGGTGGGAGCCAGCAAATGTAGCAGCTCTCTGGCAAGTTCAACAGCAAGCGGCAGGAGAAGCAGTCGATGGTTATGTAGGTGAGGAGATTTTAGAGGAAACACAAGGAAATGTAGATACCCAAGATACCCAATAAATAGAGAAGGGGCTGTCCCTCCAGACATGAAAATGACGGAGTGACAGCCCCTATTTGTTCATTTGGAAATTAAGCAAAGGCTTTTAACAGTTGGACGATTAATGGAATGAGATCTCCAATAAAAGTAAGGATCGCAATTGCAGTATTCATAGAAGCCCCTCCTTAAAATTCCAAATTCACTATTATTATATTAATGTTCATTATAGTAATCAAGAAATATTTCCCACTTATGTCGAATTGATAAAGTGGCTTATGTGAAAAAACAGATTGAGGTTCAATCATGAATGCGAGAAAATGACATCTACTCGTGAATAACTACATGATTATACGTACTCGCAATCTCCACCAGCTTGGCTTCCACATCTTCCTCATAATAAAAATGGTACGTTAGTTCATAGTAGGTAGAGCCGTTTTTCCAGATGAGAGTGGCTAATGGGCCGTTGTAACCGAACTTGGCTGTGCCATTCTTTAGCGGAGTGGTTTTCGTTTCATCGTAGCCTCCTATAAAGTCTCCAGAACTATTGGAGTCCAAGGTGAGATAGGCGCCTAAAGCGATATGCTCTTCTGGAACATAGATTAGCGTTAATACCTCGTCCTGTCGCGTCAATCCTAAATTTTCGAAGCGAGGCAACGTTTTTTGTAAAAAGGAATAGGTATGAACCGGTGAAGCGGATATGACTGGAGTAGTCGAAGCTTTAGAAGAGTCGTAGCTATTGGAGAACAGCAAGTACAGGGAGAAAAAGCTGATCAGGGATATCATACGGTCACCTCATACAAGTTTTGGCAAATGAAGTATATCAGTTTGGCAAAGGTATATGAAATATTCAATCAGAAAAAGTTGATTGAAATCTAAGAAAAAACGAAATTGACACAAAATACAAATTTCAGTATGATCACTTTATAAAGTCATTGGAAAAATAAAGGATGAACGAATACGATGCGCAGAACTGGAGATCTGAAACTAATCCAAGAGCTCAACCGCTTTATTATACTCGATACCATTCGCCAGTTTGGGCCCATCTCGCGAAGTGATATTGCCAAAAAGCAGGGCATCAGTCCAACTACAGTCACCTCGGCAGTCAATGAGCTGATCCGTGACGGCATGGTTGCAGAAGACGGAACAGGTGAGTCAAAGGGTGGACGTAAGCCGATTATGGTTCGCTTCTGTCCAGACGGGAAGTTTTTGATTGGCGTCTCTATTACGAATACTGCGATTACGATTGCCGAAATGAATTTGGAAGCGGCTACAAAGCAAAAGAAAATCTATCCGGTAAAAGCTGGGCTAGTGAGTGATCTGATCATCCAGTATGTACTGGATTCGATCGAGGACTTTCTCCAGTCGGTGGATGATGTCAGCCGTTGTCTGGGCATTTCCATCATCGCCCCAGGGATTGTTGATGCAGCGAGTGGGGTTATCCGCTTCAATTCCAAGCTGCGCTTGCATGATGTTCCATTAAAGGACATGGCAGAAGAGCGTTTTGGACTAAAAACATGGCTCGACAACGATGCCAATGCAATCGCCCTAGCAGAAAAAAACTTCGGTGGTGGACTGAATGCTGACAATCTCCTGTTTGTCACCGTAGGAGAAGGGGTTGGTTCAGGGCTTGTTGTAAACGGTTCCATATTCCGCGGAAGCCGTGGTGGAGCAGGTGAATTCGGGCATACGACAGTCGATCGAAGTGGGATGCGCTGTGACTGCGGCAACGTCGGCTGTTTGGAGAACTACGTGGCGTGGCCAGCCATTTACTCAGGCTTGCTGTCCGCCGTTACACGCGGAAAAGAAACGCTCGTCATGGATTTGGCTGACGGAGATATGACAAGAATCACATTTGATGTCTTTCGCCAAGCACTGCATCAAGGGGATCAAGTATGCCAAGACATTGTTGACGAAATCGCTTCGTACTTGTCGATCGGCATTGTGAACCTGGTGAATTTGTTCAACCCGAGCCTGATCATTCTGGGTGGAGAAATGATCCGGGACAACCAGGTGTTGTTTGAGCGCATCCAAAAACAAGTGATGGCTCAAGCGATGGGGACGATGGTCGAAGGACTGGAATTCCGTCCAACTGTATTGGGGGCTGATTTCGAGGTCAAGGCTGCTGCTGCTGTTTTGTTACAAGATGTTTTTCACTTCAGCTTGTAACATCTTTTTATATACTTTATTTCGTCATTGGAAAAAGAAAGTTTCACCATCAAAAATCGTTGAAAGGGGGCGAGTCGAAAAGGGAGGCGAGTCGTGTTTGGCCATATTTTGGGGGTAAAAGAGGAGAACGTAAATCGAGGAGGGATTTCTGATGAAGAAGTTAGTTTCGATTGCAATGGCTGCTCTCTTGGTAGCAGTGGCAGGATGTTCGGGCGGCGGGCAGAGCTCCGCACCAGCTGGAACGACTGGTAGTGCTGCTTCAGGCGAAAAGGTAACGCTCACATATGCACTGTGGGACAAAAACCAGATGCCTGCGATGGAGGAAATGGCGAAAAAGTTTAACGAAAAGAATCCGAACGTGGACATCAAGATCGAGCTAACGCCTAACAAGCAATACTGGACAAAGATGGAGGCAGCCGCAACGGGTGGCACCTTGCCGGACATTTTTTGGATTAATGGTCCACGTATCATTAAATACGCAGATAATGACATGCTCTTGCCGATTACAGATCAAATCAAGGCAGATGGCATCGATCTGAACAATTATCCGAAAGCTCTCGTTGATCTCTACACCTACGATGGACAAAACTACGCGCTACCGAAAGATTTCGACACCATTGGCCTTTGGTACAACAAGAAGCTGTTTGACGATGCAAAAGTGCCATATCCAGACGAAACCTGGGATTGGAACAAGCTAAAGGAAGTAGCAAAGCAACTGACGGATGAGAAAAAAGGCGTTTGGGGAATTGCAGCACCTCCTTATGGACAGGACGGCTTCTATAACACGATCTTTCAAAACGGTGGCTATATCATTTCGGAAGACAAGAAAACGTCCGGCTATGACAAGCCGGAAACGATCGAAGGCCTCAAGTTTTGGACAGACCTGATCAACGAAAAAGCATCACCAACAGCAGCGCAATTGTCCGAAACAGAGGCAACACAGCTGTTTGAATCAGGCAAGATCGCGATGATGTACAACGGTTCATGGATGGCATCCGCTTTTCATAAGAATGAGTATACAAAGGACAAAGTGGACGTGACGTATCTTCCAAAAGGAAAAGAGAACACAAGCGTCATCCACGGCCTGGGCAACGTGATTTCGGCTAATACCAAACATCCAAAGGAAGCATGGGAATTCGTAAAATTCCTGGGCTCGAAAGAAGGGGCAGAAATCCTGGCAAAATCGGGTGCTGCGATTCCGGCATTTAATGGAACACAGGATACATGGGTACAATCCATGCCGAACTTTAATCTGAAAATTTTTATTGATCAGGCAGCTGTAGCGAAACCATATCCGATCTCGAAGGACACGGCAAAATGGGCCAAGCTGGAAACAGAGCTTATGACCAAGGCATGGGCTGGACAAATGAGCGTAGAGGATGCTTCTAAAGAGCTCGCGCAAAAAATGAACGAAATGCTTAGCCAAGAATAAAGGTCCATGATGGATGGCTTCGCATCATGGACGAGGCCATCCTTTTTTGAAAAAGCTGATGTAAGGAGGGAATGAATGCGATGAGCAGCCAGTTGCAGCCTGAAATGCACGCCGCCGTCCAGCCAAAAACGAAAAAATCGTTGAATCGCATGAAGAGAAGTGATTGGTTCTGGGCGTATCTCATGATTGCTCCCACACTTATCGGGTTGGGTGTCTTCTACTTATGGCCGATTGTGCAAACCATTTATTTAAGCTTTACCAAATGGGGAGGATTCGGCAAGTACAAGTGGGCTGGCCTACATAATTACGAGTTGTTGTTCAAGGACCCTTACTTGTGGATCGCGCTGAAAAACACGCTGATTTATACAGTAATCGCAGTTCCAGTAGGTATCGCTATCTCCATTTTTATCGCTGTGCTGCTTAATCAGAAAATTAAGGGGATTACGATTTATCGCACCCTGTATTTCCTGCCCGTTGTGACGATGGCAGCAGCGGTGGCGATGGTGTGGAGATGGTTGTACAACGCTGATTACGGTCTGATCAATTATTTGCTGGGCTTGATAGGCATTGAGGGTCCGCGTTGGATTTCTGATCCCGCTATTGCTTTGTATGCGGTGATTATCGTTGCCGTTTGGAGCTCCATCGGATATAACATGGTGATTTTTCTGGCCGGACTGCAAGGCATCCCGAGAAGCTATTACGAAGCAGCAGAAATTGACGGCGCGGGACCAGTTCGCATGTTTTTCAAGATTACGTTGCCACTGTTGACTCCTTCGATCTTTTTCGTCAGTATCACTTCCTTGATTGGGGCTTTTCAAGTATTTGACCTGATTTATCTGATGCTCGGAAGCAAAATGGGCAATCCGGCGACTGAGCAAACGCAGACGATGGCGTACTTGTTCTTTACCAATGGGTTTGAATCAGGGAATGGTGGCTATGCGGCCGCAGTTGCCGTCGTGCTTCTGGTGATGATCCTGATCGTCACTGCTATTCAAATGAAATTGCAGAAAAAATGGGTTCACTATGATTAAGAAAAGCTGAACAGACGGGAGGGATATGGAATGAGTGTTTATACGAGTCGGAACAAAATAGGCAAGAAGTTATTGATTCATCTGCTGTTGATTGCAGGCGCTCTCGTGATGATTGCGCCATTCGTCTGGATGGTTCTCACTTCGCTCAAGTCACTAGGCGAATCGACACAGGTGCCACCGGTCATTTTGCCGACCAAGTATCAATGGGAGAATTACACCCATATTTTTGAGATGCTGCCGTTCTTGGACTTTTATTGGAATACCGTGATCACAACCGTGGCGAAGGTAGTCGGACAAGTGTTCCTTTGCTCGCTTGCGGCGTACGCATTCGCACGAATTGAATTTCCAGGACGAAACGCTTTGTTCATCCTGTTTTTGACCGTTTTGATGGTTCCAGGTCAGGTTTTTCTGCTCCCGCAATTTATGATCATGAAAGAGCTTGGCTGGCTGAATACGTTGACAGCATTGATTGTACCGGGCTTGTTCAGTGCATTCGGTACGTTTCTTCTGCGCCAGTTTTTCATGTCGCTGCCAAAAGAACTGGAAGAAGCAGCGAAGCTCGATGGCTGCAACCATTTTCAAATTTATTGGAGAATTATGCTGCCGCTGGCGAAGCCCGGCTTGATCGCACTCGCCATTTTCGTAGCATTGTGGTCTTGGAACGACCTGATGTGGCCATTGATCGTCAACAGCACGCCTGATAAAATGCCGCTCTCGGCTGGCTTGGCGTACTTGACGGGCGAGCACACCAATTTGACGAACTACCCGATTTTAATGGCGGGCTCCGTTCTTGCCATTTGGCCGATGATCATCGTCTTTATTTTCTTGCAGAAGCATTTTGTCGAGGGAATTACCCTAACTGGGTCCAAATAGTCATTTTTTGAAAAAAGGAGTGAAACCATTATGCATCATGTTCTGGTAATCGGAGCAGGAACCATGGGGACTGTTCACGCGAAATCGTATGCTGCCATGGAAGGTGTCAAACTGGTTGGGATCGTCGATATCCGCAGCGAGAGAGGAAAAGAGCTGGCAGCCGAGACAAAAACGGAATGGTTTGAGAGCTATGAAGAGGCACTAGAAAAACTGGCGCAGGTTGACATCGTAGACGTGTGTTTGCCTACGTATCTTCATAAAACCTATGTGAAAAAGGCTGCGGATGCAGGCAAGCATGTCGTTTGCGAAAAGCCGTTGGCTCGTGATAAGGAAGAAGCTCGTTTTATCGTTGATTATTGCCGGGAGAAAAACGTCAAGCTGTTTGTCGGTCACGTCCTGCGATTTTTCCCAGAGTACGAAAAGTCCCGTCAGCTAGTTAATGACGGCGCGATTGGCAACGTTGGTGTGGCACGTACATTCCGTGGCGGTATCTTCCCGACAGCGTGGAACGACTGGTACGCCGACTACAAGAACAGTGGCAGCCTTGTTTTAGATATGATCATTCACGATTTTGACTTTTTGCGTTGGTGCTTCGGGGATGTGGAGCGTGTGTACGCGAAAGGCTTGCTTGGTCGAGGTTTTGCCCGGATGGATTACGCACTGGTCACGCTTCGCTTCAAGAACGGCATGATTGCACATGTAGAAGGCTCGTGGGCACATGAAGGCTTCGCGATGAAAATGGAGCTGGCAGGCAAGGAAGGCATCATTTCCTATGACAGCTCAAAGGAAAAACCGCTTGTGGCAGTTAATCGCTCGAAGCAAGCAGGCATGAGCGGAGTCGCAGTTCCGGAGAGTCCGTTGCGTGAAAACCCGTATTTCAGAGAACTGAAGCATTTCATCGAGTGCATCGACCGTGATCTGGAGCCACTCGTGACGGCAGAAGATGCCGTGAAGGCGGTAGAAATCGCTCGTGCTGCGCTTGTGTCAATCGAAACGGGCAAACCCGTAACTTTGGTGTAGGAGGGGACTGGACATGAAACTCGGAATCATCAGTGTTGCACACATGCATGCATACAGCTACGCAAATGCGGTTGCGAAATTAGATGGGGTTCAATTGGTCGGGGTAGCAGACGAGGATGAAGTGCGCGGAAAGGCGGCGGCTGAAAAGTTTGGTGTTCCGTTCTTCGCCGATTATCATGAGCTGCTCGCAACGGATATTGATGCGGTCATCGTCACATCGGAAAACGCCAAGCACCAAGAGCATACGTTAGCGGCAGCGAAGGCTGGCAAGCACATCTTGTGCGAAAAACCGCTGGCGACTACAGCCGAAGCTGCTCAAAAGATGATTGACTTTTGCCGCGAACAAGGCGTCATTTTGCAGACGGCATTTCCAGTGCGATTCCATCCGGCTGTCGTTCGAGCGAAGCAATTGGTGGAGCAAGGCAAGGTCGGACGTATCATGGCGATTCGGGGTACGAACCGTGGACAAAATCCGGGTGGTTGGTTCGTCGATCCGGAAAAATCCGGCGGAGGTGCAGTGATCGATCACACGGTTCACGTTGTTGATTTGATGCGCTGGTTCATGGACTCTGAAGTTCGTGAGGTTTACGCGGAGATAGACAGCAAGTTTTCCGATACGCCGATTGATGATTGCGGAATTTTGACGATGGAATTTGAAAATGGGGTATTTGCTACACTCGATTGCAGCTGGTCTCGCAACAAGGCCTTCCCAACTTGGGGAGACGTGACGATGGAAATTATCGGGACAGAAGGAACGATCTCGCTCGACGCTTTTTCTCAAAAGCTGGATGTGTATTCCAATGAAAAAGGCTTGAAGTGGGTCAATTGGGGCGATGACATGGACAGTCAATTGGTCAAAGATTTCGTCACCAGCGTGCGTGAGAAGAAAGCACCGTCGATTACAGGTGAAGACGGCTTGCGAGCTGTGGAAGTAGCACTCGCCGCTTATCAATCCGCTGAACAGAAGCAACCAGTCGTATTACGCTAGGACGGTGAAGGACGCATGAGTGTACGTGTAGGCATGATCGGCGTAGGTGGAATCGGGCAGCATCATCTGAAAGGCTTGGTGGCGGACAAAAGGGTAAAGGTCGTTGCAGTGTGCGACGTGAACCAAGAGGCGGCTGCAGAGACTGCTGAGCGCATTGGTGCGCATGGCTACACCTCTTGGCGTGAGCTAGTGGAGTCAGAAAAGCTGGATGCTCTGTTTGTATGCGTCCCACCTTTTGCGCATGAAGAGATTGAGGAAACGGCGGCGGCGAAAGGGATTCATCTGTTTGTGGAAAAGCCAATTGGGCTGGACATACAGAAAGTGAGCGAAAAGCAAGAAGCGATTGAAAAAGCAGGGATTATCACCGCGACTGGCTATTGCCTGCGCTATCTCGATATCGTGCAGGAAGCGAAAGCGTACTTGGAGGGCAAGTCGATTGCACTCGTCCGCGGTCATTATTTAACTAAGTTCGTTACGACACCTTGGTGGAGGGAAATGGGCAAGTCAGGTGGACAGCTTGTCGAGCAGGCGACACATACGCTGGACATGATGCGATATTTGGCTGGAGATATCGAGAAGGTCTATGCGCAGATGGCCTTGCTCGTCTCACGTGACATTCCCAGCATCGATATTCCAGACGTGACTTCCATCAGTATGGTGTTTCAGTCAGGGGCGCTAGGACATCTGGATACGTGCTTCATCCAGCCAGATCACCGTACAAATGTAGAAATCTTGGGCAAAGATTTCCGCGTCATGATAGACGGAAAGCAATTAGCGATCATGGATGAGCAGGGAACACGTACGAAAGTGAGCACGGTGGATATGTACGTGGAGCAAGATCGGGCGTTTATCACAGCGATTGTGACAGGGGATCGCAGCTTGATTCTGTCGCCGTATGAATCAGCGAGAAAGACGCTAGAAGTAACGTTGGCAGCGAATCAATCGGCACAAGAAGGAAAGCCGGTTAGAATTTCGGGAAAAGGGGAGTGAGGCGCATGGCTTTTCAAAAGGGAATCAATGCTTGGTGCTTCCCAAAGGAAACGAGCGTGCAAGAAATGTTTCGCCAGGCGAGTGCACATGGCTATCAAGGGGTAGAACTGAATTTGGACGAGGGAGATGCTCCCTTTCATCTAGAGATGACAGAGCAGGAATTAAAGGGGCTGGCAGACGAGGCTCGTGAGCTCGGTCTGGAGCTGCCAAGCGTCTCTACTGCCCTTTTATGGAAATATCCGTTGACACACAATGAGGAAGCGATCCGCGAGCAAGGCATCCGTGTCGTCGAGAAAATGATAGAGGCGGCAAGCATTTTTGGCTCACGGACTGTCCTCGTCGTTCCTGGACTCGTGACGGCTGAGGTGTCGTATGATATGGCCTACGAGCGGGCCCGTGAAGCATTGCAGCGCTTGGCGAAAAAGGCAGAGCAGCACCAGGTATACATCGGGGTAGAAAACGTATGGAACAAATTTTTGCTCAGTCCGCTGGAGATGGCCCGCTTGATCGATGAAGTAGACAGTCCTTGGGTAGGTGCTTATTTTGATGTAGGCAACGTGTTGCAATTCGGTTTTCCTGAGCAATGGATTCGCATTTTGGGCAAGAGAATTCAAGCTATTCACGTCAAAGATTTCAAGACGACAACGGGTAACATCACAGGCTTCGTGCCGCTTCTCGCTGGGGATATCCCATGGAACCGTGTGGTGGAAGCATTGCGTGAGATCGGGTACAACGGCTACATCATCCCAGAGATCTCGCCTTACAGCCAATTTCCAGAGCAATTGATCGCCCATTCGTCCCAAGCGTTGGACGCCATTTTTCAAACGTGAATGGACAACAAGGATGTGACGGAAGATGAATCAAGACAAACCATATGCCATCGGGATTGATCTGGGTGGCACGAAGATCATAGCCGCGATCGTCGACCAGTATGGCAACATCCTCAGTCAGGCGAACGCAGCGACCCAAACAGAAGAGGCAGCTCAGGCAGTCATCTGCCGGATCGGTGATTTGGTGCAGACTGTCCTAGACGAGAGCGGCATCAATCTTTCACGCATTCGCGGGATCGGGATTGCAACTGCGGGAATCATTGATACGCAGCGCCAAATGGTCATTTTTGCGAGTAATCTAAACTGGAGCGATGTGCCGATCGGCGCGATGCTTCAGGAGCGGTTTGGTGTAGCCGTGCAATTGATCAATGATGCCAATGCAGCAGCAGTAGCAGAATGGGCGTTTGGAAGTGCGCGAGGCACGAGAGACTTGATCTATGTAACGGTCAGTACAGGAGTTGGTGCTGGCATTATTAGTGGAGGACGGCTGATTACAGGTATTGGCGATAGTGCTGGTGAGTTCGGGCACATTTCGCTTGATCCCGAAGGACCGCTGTGCGCGTGCGGGAATAGAGGCTGTCTGGAAAATTACTCGTCTGGGCTGGCTTTGGCAAGCAGGGCCAGGGAGCAGCTTCTACAGGGTGTTACAAGCTCGTTGCTAGTTGAAAATGGGAATGACCTAAGCAGGATAACGGCTAGAGAGGTCGGAGAGGCAGCGGTACGAGGAGACTTACTCAGCGTGACCTTGATGAAGGAAGCTGGTTATTATCTCGGGGTCGGACTGACCAACCTGATCCATCTGTTCAATCCGCAGGTGATCGTCATTGGTGGCGGTGTGATGAAGAACGGACAGCTGCTGCTTGCGGAAGCGAAGAACGTCATTCGCGAGCGCTCTATCTCTCGGATGGCAAACCAAGCGAGCATCCAGCTGACGACAATTGGAGCCGAAGCAGGTGTGCTCGGTGCAGCAGGCATGTATTATCCGTCCGAGCGTGAAATGGTTGAAGTATAACGGAATGATAGTACGAGAAGCCGATGTTTGGTAGACATCGGCTTTTTTCTGTTCCCTGTGCAGTACGAGTCATAGGAGCCTAGACCTAGATTCTATCTATTGGTAAAATATTGATGGAAAAATTTTCACATAGAGAGACAGACGGAGGGGTACCATGGCAGAGGCCAAAACAGCAAAAGCAGCGAAGAAGCCCGGATTTTTCAAAGAACTCCTTACTTTTTTATTGGTAATTGCCATCATCCTTGGAATTGCTAGCGGTGCTATTTTCTATTTATCTGGGAAAAACCTTGATGATCTGCTAGGTTCGAGACCCGTAGCGAAAAAGGAAACGAATCAGCCTGCACTCGTAAATCCGGTGTCTACAGGTCAGGAAGCGGGCGCAAATCAGCAGTTAAATGCTGTACCTGTTTCCTCTGAGGGAAATGGTGCAGCGGATGTGGCGATGCCAGCGGCTTATCCTGTCGATACGCCAGGCCAACATAGTAATGCAGGAGCAGCACTTCCTACTCAAAAGGGAGCACTCAAGGGGACGATTACGTGGCAGTATAATGATTTTGTTGGGACGAAGCCGGATGTGAATGCAAGGATTTACCTTATACGCACAGATTTTGATAAAAATACGATTACCGATGAAGAGGAGGTTGTATTTGCAGCGGGTTTAGCTCCAAAAAACTCTGGATTATATGTTGTAAAAGCGAATGGATATGGAAATTATGAGATTGGTAACTTGCCGGTCGGAGAATATCACATCTTAGTCGCATCAGCAAAAACCAATCGTAACACTGACCTTCCTGTGGATGGATATCCAATAACTAAATTGAAACCGTACATAAGAATGTGGGATGAATTTATATTGATGAGTTTAATGACTAACAAATATGAGGTCGCTACGATCACAATCGAAGAAAACCAAACACTTGATTTTAGCCACGATTTTGGTAATACGTATATTTAGACTTCTTTTGGCCTTTAGACTCATAGGGTTTTCCACCGCGATTCATGTATCATAAAACTATGGCACGTTTTGGCAGGGAAAACAGTTCAAACGTAATAGAATTTGTGGGTAAAGGGGTCGCAGCATGAAAGGAAAAAACAAAAGCATCATGATCGTCATGGCTCTGGTCATCGTCGCATTGTTGGGTTACGCAGGCTATCGTTTCTTTGGTCCTGTGACACTGGCGGAAGGGTATTTGTACGAAGACGATACACGCATGCTATACACGAGTGTCACAGTAAATAACGAGAAAGTAAACGTAAAAATAACAGATTCCATTGTTGAAACGGAAGACAGTATCCCTTTTCTAAAAACCGAGTCGATCTTGCTAGAGGGAACGCTGGATGGGGGGCAGCTGACCCTCAAAAATCCGGCAACTGGCCAGGATATCATCGGTACAATAAAGGGTGACGAGCTCCAATTTGACGGGCTGCTTATGGAGGAAAGTAAAGGACAGACGAGTCTTGTTGCCACAAATAAAAGCGCGTACGAAAGCAAATTGGCCATTCTAACCAAGCGCATCAACGAGGAAGCGGAAGTAAAAAAGAAAGCAGCAGCAGAACAACAAGCCAAAGAAAAAGCACGTGTCGATTTCGCGAATAAAGTAAAACAGACAGGTAAGCTGGAGGCTGATTTGATTGAAACGGCAAAGTATTTGGACGAGCTGCAATTTACGGATGAAGCGCAGTTTTCAAACGATCAAATAGCGGAGCTGCAAAGACTGTTGGAAGAGATTCGTACCTATTCGACGCAGCCAGGCTTGAGCAAGATGGAATTCGAGGTTATGCAAGGAACGCTGGGCAGTATGAAGGTGTTGGTCGATGGGATGAACACCATGGATGGCTCGATCCAGGATAAAAACAAAAACATGCAGGAAATGATCGCCATCATGGAGACCGACATGAAGGATATCCAAACGATTTGGGCGGAAATCAAAGCGAGCGTACCGGATGCCGAGAAACGGGAAAAAGCAATCAATGCGGCCATTAAGACGGCGACTGATTCCATCGCGCAGGCGAAGCAGCGCCAAGGCTCGGTAGACAAAAGCGGACAAGCAAAAGTGAAAGAAACCGCGAACGGCCTGTATCAACAAGCGGTAAATGTACTGAATCAGACAAAAGCAAAGTATGGTTTTTAGACAGGAACAGGGCTCTCATTCGAGAGCTTTTTTCCATTGGAGCACCCTTATCGTTTTCAGGTCGGAAAAATTGTATTATTCTTATAGTATTACTGAGGGATAACTTTATTAAGGCATATTTTCCAGGAGGAGTACGATGAGCGTCTACCAGAACATTACCGAATTGATTGGAAATACGCCGATTGTTCGACTGAGGCGCATGGTTCCTGAAGGAGCAGCAGAAGTTTTTGTGAAGCTGGAGAAATTCAATCCGTCCGGGAGTGTGAAGGACCGCGCTGCCTACAATCTGATTTTGACGGCGGAGCAAGCGGGACTGATTCAACCGGGGGATACGATCATAGAGCCGACGAGCGGCAATACCGGAATCGGCTTGGCGATGAATGCCGCTGCAAAAGGCTACCGCGCGATTTTGGTTATGCCTGACAATATGTCGAAGGAACGAATCAATATATTGAAAGCATATGGGGCAGAGGTTGTCTTGACACCGAGCGAGCTGAGGATGCCTGGGGCGATTGCCAAAGCGCAGGAACTGCAAAAAGAGATTCCGCGCAGCTTTATTCCTCAGCAATTCGAGAATCAGGCGAACCCGGACATCCATCGAACGACGACAGCTGAGGAAATTTTTGCGCAAACGAATGGTCGACTGGATGCATTTGTTGCCACAGCTGGGACGGGCGGAACGATTACCGGTACAGGTGAAGCCTTGCGGGAAAAGCTCCCGGAGCTGTATATCGCTGTCGTCGAACCAAAAGGCTCCCCGGTTCTGTCTGGCGGAAAGCCTGGTCCACATAAACTGGTCGGCACGAGCCCTGGTTTTGTTCCACAAATCCTCAACACAAGCATTTATAATGAAATCATACAAATCGCAGACGAAGACGCCCTGGAAAGCATGCGGCAGCTTGCGGCGTTGGAAGGGATTCTCGTCGGACCTTCATCGGGTGCTTCGGTCTTTGCTGCCATCACGATTGCCAAAAGGCTGGGAGTGGGGAAGCGGGTCGTTTGCATTGCGCCTGACACCGGGGAGCGGTATTTGAGTATGAATCTTTTCTAATTAGGAGAAAAGGCGATGAGCAACGAAAAACACGCGCTGATCATTGGCGCAGGCTTGAGCGGGCTTGCATCAGCGCTTGCCTTGAAGCAAAAGGGCTGGCAAGTGACGCTTTATGAGCAGGCACAGGAGCATAAAGGCATCGGCGCTGGAATCGTGTTGGCTGCCAATGCCATGAAGGCATTGGATAAGCTGGGAGTTGGACAGGAAGTACGCGAGCTTGGGGCAGCTGTCCGTTCAGCACGGATTCGCGACTGGAAGGGAAATTTGTTGGTTGAGCTGCCTGTCGCGGAACAAGCAGAACGGTACGGGGCTGACAGCTACTTGATTCATCGGGCTGATCTACAGCAGGCACTTTTGGCAAAAATCTCGACGCATGAATTGGTTTTAGGCAAGCAGTTCATTTCTTTTTCTCAAGAAAAGGAAAGGGTTTATGCCGCTTTTGCAGATGGGTCAAGTGCACATGGGACGATTCTGATCGGAGCGGACGGGATTCACTCCCGTGTACGAAAGAGCTTGTTCGGAGAAGAGTCGATGAGATACTCCGGGTATACGGCGATTCGCGGAATTGCTACTTACCAAGACCCTCGTTATCCACTGGAATCAGGGGGAGGCTTTGAAGCATGGGGTAAGGGAATTCGTTTCGGGTTTTCTCATATCGGCAACAATCGAATACATTGGTTTGCCGCCATCAATGCACCTGAGGGAGAAAACGACGGACCGATGGGGCGGAAGCGAGAGACGTTGTGTCGACTGGACGGCTGGTATGAACCAGTACGTGCAGTGATTGAGGCGACAGAGGATGCAGCCATCTTGCGGCATGATATTTACGACCGTGCACCACTCAGGAAATGGAGTGAGGGCCGGGTTACATTAGTAGGCGATGCGGCGCATCCGATGCTGCCGAATCTGGGGCAAGGGGCGGGTCAGGGAATGGAAGACGCACTCGTGCTGGCCAGATGCTTGGCAGATAATGACACGGACTCCGCTCACGCTTTGCGCATATATGAAGAGAAACGGAAAAAGCGGGCGAATGCGATTGTGCAAGGCTCCCGCTTGATGGGGGCAGTCACCCAATGGGAAAATCCGCTCGCCATCGCGGCTCGTCATTTCCTGCTCAAAACGATCCCTGCCCGTATTCAGAGCAGAAGACTGGACTGGATTGTCGGGCATGAGGTGTGAATACGGCGGCAGAAAAAAGGCAAGGAGCATGGGGCCCTTGCCTTTCAACTTTTCCTGCTTATTGATGACGTGCCTGATAGGCAAGCAACGCTGCAATGAATAACTGACCGGTTTGAATCATCGAGCGCTCATCGACATCGAATTTGGGATGATGATGCGGATACGTCGCCTGAATCTCCGGGTTTCGTCCACCGACCATGAAGAAGGTAGCGGGGCGCTCTTGGGCAAAGTAAGCAAAATCCTCTCCGCCCATGCCAGGTGGGATGTTCAATACGCGTTCCTCACCAAAAATACGTTGGGCTTCCGCTACAAATAGCGGAGTCTCTGTCTCATCGTTCCAAGTAGCTGGGTAGCCGCGTTGGTACATGATTTCGCAAGTAGCGCCGACTGCCTGGCAGCTGGCTTCCACGATACGCTTCAGAGATTGCTCGACCGCCACCCTCACGTCCTCGTCATACGTGCGGACCGTCCCCTTGAGCCTTACTTGATCAGGAATGACGTTGAACGCTTCTCCCCCGCCAACGAAGGAGCAAACAGACAGAACGACTTGTTTCAGCGGATCTACCTGACGGCTGGCAATCTGCTGCAAATTCATGACAACCTGACTGCCCAATACGATTGGATCAACGGAGGTATGAGGATAAGCACCGTGTCCGCCTTTTCCGTACAAGACGATTTCAAAGCTGTCTGCTGCTGCCGTAACGTAGCCATGACCAATCCCGACAGTGCCTACGGGAAGCTCGGAGGCAACATGCGCGCCATATACGACATCGACCCCTTCGAGGCACCCCGCCTCCACCATGGCTTTGGCGCCACCAGGTGGCAGTTCTTCTGCGAACTGATGCAGGAATACCACATTTCCTGGGAGCTCATCGCGGAATTCGCTCAACACTTGTGCGACTCCCAAAAGCCCAGAGGTATGTATATCGTGACCGCACGCGTGCATGACGCCTGGAATGCGAGACTTATACGGTACTTCTTTTTCATCTTGAATGGGCAAGGCATCGAAGTCAGCGCGCAACGCAACTGTTTTTCCTGGCTTTCCACCCCTCAAGAGACCGACAACACCCATGCCGCCGACACCGGTTTGTACTTCTATGCCAAAAGAAGCCAGCTTGTCTGCTACTTTCTTCGCTGTGTTTTCCTCCTGAAAGGAAAGCTCGGGATACATATGCAAATCACGTCTGAATGTAACAAGCTCTGGATAAATCTCCTGTAGCCGGGCAAACAGTTTTTCTTCCATCGAACCCACTCCTTTTTCCTAGGGAAAGAGATTGGTATTTCGTATTCGCTTTATTATAAAAATATTCGGAATCATAATTCAATGTATGATTTCGAGAAGTATAATGAAGCTGAATTCATATTATGTAGACATTTCCAGTAGAAATCTCTAGAATATTAGAGAGACATGTTCAAAAAGTCGTGTTTTTAGTACAACTGCGTAATCAAAAGACGACTTTTTGAACAGATGGATTGAGGAGATTATGACGAGTCCACACCCAAAAAATCTTAGAGTTCTAATCATTATGCTCGTTTCTAGCATCCTTGTTTTGATCTTGACTTGTGTAAGCATCGCGATTTCCTATTTCAATACGATTCAATCCGTCCGACTCTCCATTGCGAATCAAAGCATGAAAGCTGCTTCTGTAGTAGCAGACAGTCTGGATGTTGACGCGTATCAGGAGTTTTTACGAAATCCGGTAAAAGAGACCGCCGCCTATAAACGAATCGAACAGCAATTGAATCAAGCGCGTGAGCAGTTCGGTCTGCTGTATTTATACACGATTCAAATCAATGAAGACAGGCAAAGTGGTCGCGCGATGATCGTCGCAAGGCCTCCCAATGCGCAGCAAAATTTTGATATCGGTATTCCTATTGTTCTATCTCCTGAGCACATTGAAATGATTTACAAAGGATCATCAGCGTACTACTCAGAGATTATCAGAGATCCAGATTACGGGGTCTACATGTCTGCGGGCGCGCCGCTTAGAGATAGAGAAGGAAAAATCATCGGAGTCATCGGAGTAGATACGGACGTAGCCATTATCGAGGACATTGGAAATGATGTCGTTCGTAGCAGCATTCCTGTTTTTGCGATTCAAGGTTTGTTTGTCGTTGTGCTGATCTTTCTGGTTCTTTGCATGGAACGCTGGTATCAACGCGCCATCAAGGCAGCCGTTGGCGAGACGGAAGAAACCTATCAGGATGAATTGCGCTCAGTCATTTGCTCGATGCGCTCCATTCGCCATGATTTCGTCAATCACATGCAAGTGCTCTACGGTTTGATCGAATGCGGATATTATCCAAAAGCACGAGATTATGTGCAGTCGTTGCTGAAAGAAACCAAGCTGTTGGACCTCACCGTGAGGTTTGCGAATCCTGCCTTAATGGTATTGCTTCACACCAAATGGGAGCAGGCTAAATCCAAACAAATCGTGATGCAATTTGAAGAATGCTCTGATCCAATCGATAGCATTCCTTCCATTGATCTGATCAAAATTTTATCGAATCTTATTGATAATGCGATTGAAGCGGCTGAGTTAGCGGATGGGGAAAAACGAGTCAGCATTTATTTTTGCTGTGATGAAGAGCACGTTATTTTCCGAGTTGAAAATACAGGGCCGGAAATAACGCCAGAACAACGTGCACGTATTTTCGAGAATGGCTATACAACGAAAACAGAGAGAAAATGTGGTGGGCGCGGAACGGGTCTGACGATCGTAGATTCAGTTGTTCACAAGTACAAGGGGAAAATTGAGGTTTGGTCCGAGCGGGGAATCACGAGGTTTACCGTCCGGTTGCCAGTGAAGTAGGCTCGTAACGAAAACGATTCTAGGATGATAAGAAAAAGCCGTCAAATAGTTGACGGCTTTTTGCTTTTGCGAGTCGCTATGCATGGTATCCTGGCGCAGGCTGCGCTGCTTGGCTTTCCTGTGCTTGAAACGGACGTGAGATCGAGTAAAAGGCAAATCCGAATGAAATCAGGACGAACACGGCTCCAATCCATGGCGTATAGATGACCGATGATCGCTCGACTACGAGACCGCCAGCCAGAGAGCCAAGGGCGATGCCTAAATGCTGGGCAGAAGTATTCAAGCTTAACTGAATGTCGGCGGTAGCAGGTGAGCAGGAGATCAAATAGTTTTGTTGTGCTGGCGAGATAGCCCAGCTAAGCGCACTCCAGATGACCATGATCGGCAAGAACAAATAAAGCGAGCCTGTAAAAAACGGCAAGACACACATGATCAAGCCGAACACTGGAATGATGAACAGAATGCTCTTGGTTGCTCCCCACTTGTCAGAAATCCAACCGCCAATACCTCCGCCTGCAACGGCGGCAATTCCGAACAAGAGATAAATCCAGCTCAGTGCCGTTCCGTCTACATTCATCGTCGTTTGCAAATAAGGGGTAAAGTATGCATACAGCGTCAAATGACCTGTCAGCATTAACAAAACGATAAACAAGGCGCTGAATAGCTTGCCGCTGCGGAGGGTAGCTATTTGATCACGCAGCGGAATCGGCGGTGCAGTTTGAACTTTTGGCAAAAACATGAGGATAAAAATCATCGCAACGATACTCAGAGCCGCAATCAGCCAAAACGGGGCACGCCATCCGAAGGAATTCCCCAGAGCCAGTCCAACAGGGACGCCGAGTACGAGCGAACCGCTAATCCCCATGAAAATAACGCCAATGGCGCGTCCACGGTAAGCAGGTTCCACAAGACTCGTTGCAATGGTAATGGACAGCACAATTAGGACGGAACTGCTTGCTGCGCTCAAGATGCGCGCTGTCATTAATACAGCGTAACTCGGACTAAGTGCCGCGAGCACATTACTCAGGAAAAAGGCTGCTAATGCATACAAGTATAGCTTTTTGCGCTCGACACGCCTCGTAACATGCAGGAGCAGAGGAGCGGCAACAGCAAAGGCAAGCGAGAAAATGGTGATTAATTGTCCGGCGGCGCTAATCGATACCTGAAGATCACGAGCAATCAGATCGAGCGTACCACCGATAATCAATTCCACCGTACCTACAACAAAGGTAGCAATCGCTAAGATGAAGACACGTGGATTCAAAACAATAACTCCTCTCAAGTAAAAAGGTTACTACCATAATAGTAACCTTTTTGGTCTTGTGCAACTAGAAATTTCTCCAAACAAATAGAAAAGACTCTGGCCAAAAGCCAAAGTCTCAGGGATTCTCAGTATCGGAGGCGGATGATCATCTTGCGGATTTCTTCATCGTCAAACAGTTGATCTACATATTTTTGGGTGATTTTTGTCAGTGCGACATCATGGTAAAAAGAATCGGCAAAAAATTTGACGAACGGTTGACCGCGTGTCTTGATCGCATGCCAGCCTGTGTCCTCCTCGCCAGCAAAAATCATTTCATCTTGGTCCACTACGATTAACTGATAGCGCTCCAAGCCTTGGTGCTCTTGCACAGGGATAAAGGAATGAACACAGGAAAGCTTGGTGTTAATCTGCCCGATCACCAATGCTTCGATCTCTACGCCTTCCTTTTCTTTCGTCTCCAATAGGGGTACATATTCTAAAAAATCATCGGACCAGGCGGAGATACGAATAGACCGAGTCGCTCGTTGGATCAATTGTTTGCATTCCGCGCGGATCGATTCGTCAACCTTCAGGCTCCAGACTCGGTCATCGCGTACGGTTTTATGAGAAAGGGAGCTGGTCAATTTTTTGACGTCCGTTTGAAATTGGCGGGTCAGCTTTTCTACCAGGCTGTCCAGGGGAAGGGCTGTATACCGCTTTTTCTTTTCCGATATGGTGTCAAGGACCATCCCCTTTTCTACGAGACGATTCAACACCTCATAAATTTTGGCTTTTGGCACTCCCGATTGCTTCACGACCATTGCCGCATCGAGAGGCTCGCCGCTAGACGCCAACGCTTCATAAACTTTACTCTCATACAGAGAAAAACCAAATGTTTGCAGCATCAAAATCCTCCATGGAAAACACGAGCATTTTTATTCGATCGTACCGATAATCGAGTTGGTTTGCAAGAAAGAGGAAGGGAGAAAGGAATATTTTATCGAAATGTATCGAGTTTTTTCGACAAAATTCACCAAACTTTCTGTAGGTCTTTAGGCAGTAGACACACCAAGCATATATCCAATCGAGACCCATTGTATAAATGATTAGCCGAAAATTCGGCACTTGTTCCAAGTAGGTCGATAGCCTTATTGAGCAATTTCTTTTGAACGTGAAGGTTTTTTTGTCGAAGGAAAAAATTTGGCAAAGATTACGTATCACGTAATAATTAAGAATAGTCGGAATTGGGGGTTTAATTTTTCCGATGCATCACAAATAGATAGAAAAAGAGGGTGAACCGCAGTGAAGAAAAGCAAAAAGCTCTTATCCGTTTTATTTTCCTCCTCACTCGTGCTCAGTACTTTCGTGGCTGCACCTGCAACGGGTTTGGCCAAACCAAAAGAGGACAAGCATGATCTGCATGTAGATTTGTCCACTGTTAACCTGGAGAGACTGATTAAAGGGTTAATGGAGCAAGGAATCATTGATGAAGACGCCGATCAGGAAGAGATTGACGAGGCGTTGCTCGAGTATTTGGAAGACAAAAAAGTCCCGCACGGCATTGATGAATCTTCTTCTTACGGTAAGGAAGCGAGCAGAGGACAGCAGGCAGTATTGGCTGAGGCTGTGCAGAAAGTAGCTGAGATGGAGGACGGCGATGAATTGCGCGCTTCCAAACGACTACATACGGATAACATCGTTGTTGCTCTTGTCGAGTTCCCCGACAGGGAGCATAACCAGCTACCAAAAGTGAGTGACTCGCTTTGGACGGAAGACTTCAACGAGAAGCATTACAAAGAAATGCTGTTTGATCAGAAGGGGTACGAAACTCCTGAAGGAATCGGCATGACAACGATGGCGAAATACTTCTATCTGCAATCGGGAAGAACGTGGACCGTTGATGGTGTGGTAACACCATGGCAAATGGCAGAGAATGGCTACAAGTATTATGGAGAAAACTCTAAAACTGGTGATGATTCCAATCCGCGCGATCTGGTAATCGAGACCTTGGCGGCGGTTGGGGAATCTATTGCTGGGAAAGAGGAATTGTACGATCAGCGCGATCCGTATGATATCGATGGTGATGGAGACCTGATGGAGCCGGATGGCAATCTGGACAACCTCATGCTCGTTCATGCAGGGATCGGAGAAGAGACAGGGGAAGATCCAGATGCGATCTGGTCTCACCGTTGGACCTTAAAAAAACCAGTGGATATTCCAGGCACAAGCCTCAAAGCGTTTGATTACATGATCCAGCCTGAAGATGGCGCACCAGGCGTATTCACTCACGAATACGGACACAATCTCGGTTTGCCAGACTTGTATGACACGACAAGAGCCGGAAAAGATTCGCCAGTAGGCGCTTGGTCCCTCATGTCGTCCGGCAGTCATACAGGTAAAGTATTCCAAACCGAACCTACAGGCCTTGATCCTTGGTCCAAAATGGTTCTGCAACAAATGTTTGGCGGCAACTGGATTTCTCCGACTGTTCTGGACTACAAAGATGTAGAAAAACGAAAGAAAACGGTTCCGCTCATTGATGCGAGCAGCACCGAGAAAAACGGAAAAGTCATCAAGCTGAATATGCCGAAAGTTGAAAAGAAACCGCCGGTTGAGCCAAAAGATGGTGGTTACGCATACTTCTCGGATGAAGGCAACAAACTTAACACCAAAATGACTTCCGATGTGATCGATTTGACAGGGGTCAGCTCCGCAACGATGAGATTCGATTCGTGGAGAAGCATTGAGGAAGGCTATGACTACCTGTACGTTAATGTGATCGATGCAGATACAGGTGAGAAAAAAGAAGTACAAACATTCGATGATGTAACAAATGGCTGGGACAAAGAAGAAATCAGCCTGAATGAGTTTGTCGGCAAAAAAGTTCAAGTCGAGTTTAACTATGTGACGGACGTCGCTTACGTATTGGACGGCTTCTATCTTGATAACTTTGAAGTAGAGGCAGATGGACAAGTCATCTTCGCGGATGATGCAGAGGGTGAGAAGAAGTTCAAATTGGATGGCTTCATCCACTTCGATGGAAAAGGCAAATTGTACGATGCGTACTACTTGGTTGAGCTGCGCTCTCACGAAGGAATTGACGCTGGACTGAAGTACTTCCGCCGCAATGACTCCTTCTTCACGTATGATCCAGGTATGGTGATCTGGTACTTCGATGGTCGCTACGAAAGAACACGTGACAACAATACGAGCCAGCACCCAGGCTACGGCTTGCTAGGTGTAGTAGATGCCCATCAAGAGGTACGTTACTGGAACAATGATGAGGGTAACAAAAGCGCAATCGCAGACTCTCGCTATCAGGTGAACGATGCTGCGTTTAGCCCGAACCAAACATCCGGTATGGATCTGGATTACATCTATGGAACGATGCAATACGATCCGTTGAAAGGCGTTAAGGAGTTTGACGACAGTGATGATTACTCGATGCCGGAAGTACCGGAAGTCGGAAAAATTCTGCCGCAAATCGGTTTGCAAATCAAGCTGAAAAAGGTAGACAAAAAGTTCACGGATGCCTCGGTTGAGTTCTCCATTGACAAACATTAATGAATAAGCCAAAAGACGCCACACAGCGCCAAGCTGATGTTTGGCGTCTTTTGCGTTTCTATGATTACTGGTCTAAGCTCGACTGCATCGAAATAGGCTATAACAATGAACGACAAGCTGCCTGATCTGATTGCGCGTAAGAAAGGCAACCTTTTGTACAGGCATAGGAATCGCGCCCGGCAGCAAGGGGGGATCAATCATGCTGCATATTGTCGCTTGCATTAAGCAGGTGCCGGACACCAAAATCATCAAGATGAATCCGAAGACGAATACGATGGATCGCGCCAGTGCGCCAGCCATTCTCAACCCGTATGATGCACATGCGGTGGAGGAAGCCGTTCGTTTGAAAAATCGATATGGGGGTGTGGTCTCCGTCGTCACAATGGGACCGCCGCCAGCGGTGAAGGCCATTCGGAAGTGCATCGAGATCGGAGCCGACGCAGGCTATCTGGTAACGGATCGTGCATTTGCCGGAGCAGACACATTGGCGACCAGCTATGCAATTACCAAAGCCATTGAGAAGATTGCAGAAAGCCAGCCAGTCGACCTCGTCATTTGCGGGAAGATGACCATCGACGGTGATACGGGACAAGTCGGACCGGGAGTGGCCAGACGGTTGGATATTCCGCCGCTTACATGTGTGAAAAAAGTAGTGGAGATAAACAAAGAACAAGGTTACGCCATCGTGCATCGAAAGCTGGAGGATGGTTATGAAGTCATTCAGTCGACCTTGCCTTGTTTGTTTTCTGTGGAGAAGGAGATTAACGAGGTCCCTTATTCTCCGTTGCCCAACATGCTTCGAGCTGCTAGATATAATCCTGTTGTCTGGTCCGTCGATGACTTGGGGGATATCGATCGGACACAGTTAGGTCTGAAGGGCTCTCCTACCATCGTTGCAAAAGTTTGGCCCCCAGAGAAACCAAAGGGTGGCGAAATGCTCGAAGGAAGCGCCAGCGAGCAAATCGCACGCTTGATGGAAATATTGCACGATAAACAGCGACTGTTTCGGGTGAAGGAGGAGCAGATATGAGTCTGGATGATTTTCGTGGCATCTGGGTGTTTTTAGAGGTGAGTGAAGGTCGTATCGCCCCTGTATCACTCGAGCTGCTGGGGGCGGGGAGACAAATGGCTGACAAGCGAGACGTGCCGCTTGCTGGCTTGTTAATCGGAGATGGAGTCAAGGACTTGGCCCGTACGGCGTTTCCATATGGTGCGGACCAAGTGTATGTATACGATCACAAGATTTTTCATGATTACCGAACCGAGTCCTACATGCGAGCTGTCATCGAATGTGTCCAAAAGCACAAGCCGGAAATTATCTTGTACGGGGCGACTTCAACGGGAAAAGATTTGGCTAGCGCTGTTGCAACGGACTTGGAGACAGGGCTGACCGCCGATACGACCATGCTCGATGTGAACGCGGAGACAGGGTTGTTGGAGGCGAGCCGTCCAGCGTTTGGTGGTAACATCATGGCGACCATTTTGTGCAAAAAACATCGACCGCAAATGGCGACCGTTCGGCCAAAAGTCATGAAAGCACTTGAGCCAGACGAGTCCCGAACAGGAGAGATCATAGAAGAAAGCATGGAGCTGCGTGAAGAAGACATTCGCACAAAAGTGCTGAAAATCGTCCGAGAGACGAAGGAAAAGGTGCGGCTGGATGAGGCGGATGTGATCGTCGCTGGCGGCAAGGGACTCGGAAGCAAGGAAGGCTTTGCGCTTATTCATCGCTTCGCAGAACGGATCGGGGCAACCGTCGGGGCCAGCAGAGATGCGGTGGAAGCAGGCTGGATCGGTCATGAACATCAGGTCGGACAGACGGGAGTGACGGTCACGCCCAAAATCTATTTTGCCATCGGCATATCGGGAGCTATCCAGCATTTGGTCGGCATGCGCAACTCAGGATTGATCATTGCCATTAATAAAGATCCGAATGCACTCATCTTCCAGTCTTGTCACTACGGTATTGTCGGTGATGCCTTTGAAATTGTGCCATTGCTCATTGAAGCATTCCAAAAGGAGCCGGACAAGGAGGTAACGTATGGCTGAGAAATTTGATGTAATCATTGTCGGAGCAGGTCCGGCTGGAACAGCTTGTGCTTATACGCTTGCCAAAGCGGGTGTAAATGTTCTGTTGATGGAACGCGGGGAATATCCGGGTTCCAAAAACGTTATGGGAGGTGTTTTGTATCGCAAAACGATGGAAGACATCATTCCTGAATTTTACAAGGAGGCGCCTGTTGAACGGCCGATCGTCGAGCAGAGGTTCATGATGCTTGATCAGGAATCAGCCATCAATTTCAGCTATAAAGGCATGGAGTGGGCCCAGGAACCCTATAACAATTTCACGGTGCTCCGGGCGAAATTTGACCAATGGTTTGCAGATAAAGCCGTGCAGCAGGGAGCACTTTTACTCAATGAGACCGTCGCTTTGGAGTGCATTGTTGAAAATGGCAAAGTAGTCGGTGTGAAAACAGATCGACCGGATGGAGATCTATATGCCGATGTTGTCGTTCTGGCAGACGGCGTCAACTCCTTGCTGGCCAAATCGCTAGGTTTCCACAAAGAGTTTCGCCCAGATGAAGTAGCGCTCGCTGTCATGGAAGTACTGAAGCTGGATCGCAAAATAATCGAGGATCGCTTTAATCTAGAGGGCGATCACGGTTGTACGATTGAAATTTTCGGGGATTCGACCAAAGGGATTTTAGGGACGGCGTGGTTGTATACGAATAAGGACAGCTTGAACATTGGGGTAGGGACGATGCTCTCGGGTCTGATCAAAAATAAGATCAAGCCGTATGAGTTGTTGGACTATGTCAAGAATCACCCGATGATTCGGCCGTATATCCAAGGCTGTGAGCAGCAGGAATATTTGGCGCATCTGATTCCCGAGGGGGGATATCGTTCCATTCCCAAAATTGTCGGCAATGGTGTACTTGTCGTAGGAGATGCTGCTCAGCTCGTCAATGCGATTCATCGAGAGGGATCGAATATGGCAATGGCATCTGGTGTCATGGCGGCGGAAACGATCCTGGAAGCAAAAGAAGCAGGGGACTATTCCGAAAAAATGCTCGACGGATACCGAATCAATCTGTTGAACAGCTTTGTCGGTCAAGATCTGAAAAAGTACAAGGACGCCACGCATCACTTTGAAAAATTCCCGCAGTATTTCGAAAAGTATATTCCGATGATGAACAAAGCGGCGAGTCAGATGTTCACGGTTGATGGAAGCTCGAAATGGAGCAAGCAAAAGAAAATATGGAGCGACCTCGGCTCTGCGAAGGACAAATGGAAAATGGCGCGTGATTTGATGAATGCGTGGAGGGTGATGAAGTGATGCAGGATCTACCGAAGGGCCAGTCAATCGAGGAGAAACAGTATCTCGTGCGTTTCAAAGCGGATACGGAGTCACATCTGCATGTGCTCTCCGCAGATGTTTGTGCGACGCAATGTCCTGATAAGCTCTGTACAATCTTTTGTCCTGCGGAAGTATACAAATGGGAAGAAGTGCGGATGCACGTCGGTTACGAAGGGTGTCACGAGTGTGGGAGCTGCCGCATTGGTTGCCCGTATGAAAATATCAAATGGGTGTATCCGAAGGGTGGACACGGAATCATCTTCAGACTCGGGTAATGGGCGGCGATGAGCGGTGATACAAGTAGGCGATCTGGTCGTATACGTAAAGGATGGCGCAAAGGGAGTGGTCATTCATATTGAGGAGGACCGTTTCCAGATAAAGTGGGAAGATGATTTTGTCAGCTGGGAGAAAAGGGAATGGCTACTAACCAGTCAATTGGAGCATGGGGATCTTTCAAAACAGAAAGAACAGCGGGAGTAAATTCCCACTGTTCTTTTGTTTTGAGTGAATTTGACAATTAGTTACGGACTGTATAAGGATAGACTCGAGCAAAAGACCCCTCGATTCGAAAACAGCCGAGGACTGGTTGGGGAGAAGCGAGTGAAACGATGAGATACGCGGCCTCAGGGTAATGACAGAAAGCAATATCTTCAGGTGACGGAATGGGGGGGGCTGTAGGGTGGGAGTGATAGATCCCGACCAAATGCTCCCCGCGCAACGCCATTTTGTGGAAAACGTGTTGAATTTGCTTGGGGTCCATAGCGAAAGCCACCGGGCTTTTCAATGTATTTTCCATTCGCCAAACTGTTTGTGCACTCCCATTTCTACCGGAAAGCAATCCACACGTTTCATTTGGCTTCTTCTCTAGGGAATCTCGGATGATCTCATCCCAGACTGCACGGGTCATGGAAAAGGGGGTCTCTAAAAGATTAGCCCTGCCAACGCCTGCCGCAGCATCCTCCACTCGTTTTAGTCTGGACGGACGGTTGAACTCTGTGAACCGGACCGGATTTTGGCAAAGGTGATGGCGGCATTCGACGCTGGGCAGGTTGGACGGGGCGTTGTTGACGCTGTTGGTACAGTGCACGCATTTGTTCAGGTGTCATGTTTTTTTCCTCCCTTTCTGGACTGTACTATGTTGTATTCAGTATGGCTGCACATGGTAACGGCTCTCGCACATTTTACTTTTTCAGCGAAACGGGTTGAAGGCGTTGGCATTTGGGGGATACATTGGCATTTTTACTGGTGTGGGAGTTACTTGTTGTGTGGTGGAATCGGAGCTTGGCATAAATTGGGTGTTTTGCTGGAATTGGGTGCTTGCTTGGAATGGAGTGTTTTGTTGGAATGAAGTGCTTTGCTGGAAATGGCTGAAGGCTTTATTGGAACGAGTTTCTTTTTGCGTGAATTCTTTGATGATTTGCTTGTATTTTTCTTCGTTGTTCTGGAACTCTTTCACCATGTTTTTGAGTCCGGCTATCGTCTTCTTCATCAATTGCTCTTGGGATGTAAACTCTTCAATAACTTTTTCTTTTTCCGTTAACAGAGTGTCATATTTTTGAGTTGTTTTCTCTAGCACTTCGTTCCATTTATTTTTTTGAAGAGAGGCGTTCGCTAGCTTTTCGTCGGCTTCCTTGGCTTGTTGTTGAAAAGCTTTGATCAGTTCCTGTGCCTCCGTTAATTGTTGTTGTGTTTCTTTTAATTCGGACTGGAGATTCTTAACGGTGTTTTGTGTTTGTTGTATTTCTTCGTCGCGTTTTTGGATGCTTTGCTGTAATTCTTGCTCATGCAGGGAATGTGATTCGGCCAGCTTTTTATAGTCAGCGACGAGCTGATTTTTCGTTAACCGTGCTGCTTCCATCTCAAGCAGAGCTTCCGTTAATTGTTGAGAAGTCTCTTCGTGCTTTGCTGTCCAACTTTGTTCGAGATCTATTGCTTTTTGCAACATCTCATGGCGGGTGGCTTCTAGCTCCTGCTCTTTCATGTGTAAATCTTGTCTTTGGGCTTCAAGTTCTTTCTCCTGAGAGAGTAGTGCCTGCTCCAGTGTGTTTAGTTCTTGCTCCCGAGTAAGCAACTCCTGTTCACGAGTGTGTAGGGTATGCGCTTGAGCGTGCAGCTCCTGCTCTTGGTTGTGTAGCTCTTGATCTCGGGCGTTCAGCTCTTGTTTCATCGTGAGTAACTCTTGCTCGTGGGAATGGATTTCCTGCTCTTGAGAGAGAAGCTCCTGCCCGCGAAGCTGCAACGCTTGCTCTCGGGACTGAAGTCCTTGTTCTTGAGCCTGTAGCTCTTGGCTCTGAGTCAAAAGCGCTTGCTCCCGGGAGAGGTTGGCTTGTTCCCAATCCCGAAGCCCCTGTTCATGGGTCTTGAGCTCTTGTTCTTGAACCTGCAGTTCTTGTTTAAAACTGTTTAGTCCTTCTCCCCGTGCTTGAAGGTCTCGCGTCTGCTCGAGAATTTCTTGCTCTCGCGTTTGGAGCTCTTGCTCGAGAATGTAAAGGTCTTGCTCTCGAGCTTGAAGGTATTGCGCCTGGGTGAGAAGGTCTTGCTCTTTCGTCTGCAGGTTATGAGTTAGAGATTGTAGGTCTTGGCTTTGCGTCTGAAGCTCTTGTTCGAGACCGAGAAGTTTTTGTTCCCGTGAGTTGAAGTCTTGCGTCAGGGAATGCAGCTCTAACTCTTTGGAGGTGAGCTGTTGTTCTTTGGTCTCAAGGTTATGCGCTAGAGTGTGAAGTTCTTGGCCTTGTGTCTGAATTTCTTGTTCGAGAACGCGAAGGTCCTGTTCCCGTGAATTGAGGTCTTGTGTTAGAGAATGCAGTTCTAACTCTTTGGACTGGAGCTGTTGATCTTTGGTCTCGAGGTTATGCTTTAGGGATTGAAGTTCTTGAGTTTGCGTTTGAAGCTCTTGTTCGAGACCGAGAAGCGCTTGTTCCCGTGAGTTGAGGTCTTGCGTTTGAGAATGCAGCTCTAGCTGTTTGGACTGGAGTTGTTGTTCTTGCGTCTCGAGGTTATGTTTCAGGGATTGAAGTTCTTGGCTTTGCGTCTGAAGCTCTTGTTCGAGACCGAGAAGCGCTTGTTCCCGTGAATTGAGGCTTTGCGTCAGGGAGTCCAGCTCAAGCTCTTTGGAGGTGAGCTGTTGTTCTTTCGTCTCGAGGCTATGCGCAAGGGATTGAAGTTCTTGGCTTTGCGTCTGAATCTCCTGTTCGAGACCGAAAAGTTCCTGTTCCCGCGAATTGAGGTCTTGCGTCAGGGAATGCAGTTCTAACTCTCTGGACTGGAGCTGTTGTTCTTTGGTTTCGATATAATGCTTTAGGGATTGAAGTTCTTGGCTTTGCGTCTGAAGCTCTTGTTCGAGACCGAGAAGCGCTTGTTCCCGTGAGTTGAGGTCTTGTGTTTGAGAATGCAGCTCAAGCTCTTTGGAGGTGAGCTGTTGTTCTTTGGTCTCGAGGCTATGCGCAAGGGATTGAAGTTCTCGATTTTGCGTCTGAAGCTCTTGTTCGAGACCGAGAAGTTCTTGTTCCCGTGCACTGAGGTCTTGCGTTTGAGAATGCAGCTCCAGCTCTTTGGAGGAGAGCTGTTGTTCTTTGGTCTCGAGATTATGCGCAAGGGATTGAAGTTCTTGGCTTTGCGTCTGAAGCTCTTGTTCGAGACCGAGAAGTTCATGTTCCCGTGCACTGAGGTCTTGCGTTTGAGAATGCAGATCAAGCTCTTTGGAGGAGAGTTGTTGTTCTTTGATCTCGAGGCTATGCGCAAGGGATTGAAGTTCTCGATTTTGCGTCTGAAGCTCTTGTTCCCGAGAATTGAGACCTTGCGTCAGGGAATGCAGCTCAAGCTCTTTGGAGGAGAGCTGTTGTGCTTTGGTCTCAAGGCTATGCGCAAGGGATTGAAGTTCTTGGTCTTTTGTCTGAAGCTCTTGTTCGAGACCGAGAAGTTCCTGCTCCCGTGCATGGAGGTCTTGAGCCTGAGCGTGCATTTCTAGTCCTTGCGCTTGTAACGCTTGTTCAAGACCAAGAAGTTCCTGCTCCTGTCTTTGAAGTTCTTGTGTCTGAGAATGCAGCTCCAGCTCCTTAGCCTCGAGCTTTTGCTCAGTAACAAGCAGCGCTTGTTCTTTGGTCTGCAGGTTATGTTTTAAGGAATGGAGTTCTTGGCTTTGCCCCTGCAGCTCTTGCTCAAAACCGAGAAGCTCCTGCTCCCGTGCCTGAAGCTCTTGTGTCTGAGAATGCAGCTCCAGCTCCTTAGCCTCGAGCTTTTGCTCAGTAACAAGCAGCGCTTGCTCTCTGGTCTGCAGGTTATGTTTTAAGGAATGGAGTTCTTGGCTTTGCCCCTGCAGCTCTTGCTCAAAACCGAGAAGCTCCTGTTCCCGTGCTTGAAGCTCTTGTGTCTGAGAATGCAGCTCCAGCTCCTTAGCCTCGAGCTTTTGCTCAGTAACAAGCAGCGCTTGTTCTTTGGTCTGCAGGTTATGTTTTAAGGAATGGAGTTCTTGGCTTTGCCCCTGCAGCTCTTGCTCAAAACCGAGAAGCTCCTGCTGCCGTGCTTGCAGATCTTGTGTCTGAGAATGCAGCTCCAACGCCTTAGCCTGAAGCTTCTGATCTGTGGAAAGCAGCTCTTGTTCTTTCGCCTGCAGGTGATCCGCTTGAGAATGCAATTCTAACCATTGCGTCTGAAGCTCTTGTTCCAGACCGAGAACTTTCTGCTCCCGTTTTTGTAGGTGTTGCGTCTGAGAATGCAGCTCTTGCTCAAGATTGTGAAGGTCCTGCTCCTGGGCCTGGAGACTATCTTCAAATGCGTGGAGGTTTTGCTCTCGCACCTGTAGTTCCTGCTCCCGCTGCTCTCCATTTGCGCTTGCTTCTGTAAGCTGCTGAAGGGCAGAGAGTGTCTGCTCTTCCCGTTTCCGTGCTTCATTCAACTGCTGATTCAATGATTCAATTTTGGATAGTTGCTCCTGCTGACTCATCTGTGCACTATCAAATTCTTCATTAGCTTTATCCAAAGCTTGTTTCCACGTAATCTGTTGCTGCTCCAGATGTGCGATCATGTCTAAATGCTGCTGGCGTTCATGCAGAATCTCCTCGATTTGACTCAATTGCTGTTCTTGCTCGTGTAACGTTGCCTGCCATTGCGCCTCTTTTTGTTCGTAGCTCTGTATTCTCCTTTGGAGCAATTCAATGTGCTCACGCAAGTGTGCTTCCTGTGCTTGATGCTTGGATATGATTTCTTCAAGCTGTGGACCTTTTCGTTGCTCCCTGATTTGGGTCTGCAAGCTTTCTATGGAATGCTTTAGCTTTACCTCGGTTTCCTGGTGTTCGGCTATGACATTTTCGCGTTGTTTCAGGAGACGTTCGTAGTAGTCTAGCTTGCTCTTCATTTCTTGAAGCATGTCTTGTGAATCGTTCAAGCGCTGCTTCCAATGGGCCCCTTTGCTGTCCAAATCGTGGAGGGTCTGGTTCAATTGCTCAAGCTGCTCTCTGTATGCTTCGTTTTTTTCAGACGTTTCCTCGATCTGCTTCTGTAGATGCCACACTTCTTTCATGAGCTGGTTGGCTTTATCTTCGTAGTAGTGTGCTTGTTTTTTTAGCAGGAGGAGCTTCTCATTTTCTTTCGGCTTATTCGCATTGGAGATTTTCCTTTTGTACACAGTGTTGTCCTCCTTTTTCCGTCTGGCGTTCCCATATAGACATATGTACGGGTTGGGAATTGGTGCCTGTATTGTAGTGACTGTTTATCCATAGAAAAAACGGGAGAAGTGTTGGTCTTCTCCCGCCTGATTGGTAATCATCTTTTTTGTTTTGCTTACGGAGAAGTGATGACGATATCTCCGAAAGTGATGCAATCGGCAACCAGCAATTGTTCGTCTGGCACAACGGTGACGGTTGCGGAGAAAATGAGGACACCGGCAGAGTTCGTGAGTGTCAGGATGATGACATCAGGCAGGCCGAGACCTGTTTCCGCCAAGGTGAGGGAGTAGGTTACGGTCTCCTGTGCCCCTGTCGCGGTAAATGTCTGAACGCCGGTACCTGTTACGACGAGACCTGTCACGATAGGAAGGATCGGCAAGACGGTAATGCAGGTCGGAGAGCTGATAGTCGTAGGCGAGAAGCTGAAGCTTTGATCGCCAGGGATAACATCTGGCAAAATATTATCAAAGAAGTTAAAGGTAAACGAGCTGCTAGACGGATCGCAGCTTGGGCAGATATCTGCGATGAGCTGAATCGTACCGGCGGCGAGTACGAGTGGGATTCCAATCGAAACGGAGATGTTTGCAACCAATGCGTTGACGGACGCCTGGCAATCGCAGTTGCGTACTGGGAAGATTGGTGGGCATTGTGGCGGGAATGTGATCGGTGGGCAACGGAAAGATGGCGTTGGCGATGGAATTGGAATGTTGTTTGGACGAGGTGCGCAGAATTTCGCCAATACTTCCAGCTTGACTTCTGCTTCTACCTGGATTTCTACGCAGACAATGACGTCGAGTTGAACCATGCCGCCAAGGAGAACGGTACCGGTCGGTGAGCACTCAAAAGCACTGATTCGGCACAAAATATTGTCCTCATCAAGCGGTTCAGGCAGGCAGAGAACGACTTCCTGATCGAATTGCACTGTTGTTGTAAATTCGCAGAGAGGTGTTCCATCTGCGAAGACACGAACGAGTACAGTGGCTCCGAACACGAAGCGTACGACCCCGACCCGAACGGTGGTCCCACCGACTGTAATGTTCTCGCGGCGGATACTGACGACTCTGCAAGTAGGACCAGGAGAAACTGGCTCAACGCAGGAGAGCGTGATATCTTGCCCTGCACGAATGGCAGCGTCTACCAGAGCTTGACAATCGTCGGGAAGGGCAATCTTGTTTCGGTAGCTGTTCGCTAATACTACCCAGTCATACACCTTGTTGACGCGAATGCACTCTTCCTGCAGGTTGTTCGATATAGGAGGAGTTGCTGTAGGCGTCGGTGTAGGGAGCTGGCGACCCATAATGGGCTTCACGTGATGTTTCACCGTAAGAATCCTTCCTTTCCTAGGGAGTTTGCTTTGCAGTTACATACTATGTGGGCAACGGGAGTTTGGCATGTTGAGCATGCGCCTATTTTTTAGGTCGCTATCTTGTCAGAATGGAATTTGGAATTTTTGAAAGAACCAATTGTCGTCGAATTTTCTTTGGGCAGCGTATCGAACACGCTGAGCGGCGGCCCCGCAAGTTAGTACATCATCCTCAATTTCACTCGCATTTGCGTAGAGTACAAGTTTTTTCGCTGCCTCAATCCGATGCTCGTTAAAATGGCTGTACGCCATTCGAAGCATATTGTAATAAATGTGCTCATGTGCAACTGTGTAAGGGTGAACCTGCCTAAACAAATGCAAGATTTTTACGGATGGCTGGACCATACACGTATATCCAAACAGCCACATCTTAATGGAAAACTCAATATCTTCAAATCCCCAAATGCGAAAACCCCGATCAAAACCCCCAACTTTCATAAAAGCTTCTTTGGTGACCAGGAAGCATCCCCCTGGCAATATCGCAACCGGCGCCGGGCCTGTTGGCTTTGGATACCAGGTGATCTCGAGCTTTTGATTCAGATTTTGCCCATAACCAATTTTATGTGGCTCCGTCATGGAAGCAATTCCGGGAGCAACGCCATCTGCTTTTTTTGTCAGAATGAGCTCCATCATGCGATCGATCCAGAAGTTTTCAAAAGACAGATGGGCATCGCAAAAAATGAAGTAGTTGCCGCGGGCATGATTCACACCCAAGTTTCGTGCTGCAGCAGCACCGATGCCTTCTGTCGTGATTAATTTTATTTTTTCATTCTGCCCTTGGCCTTGTAAAAAGTGACAACCATTATCAGTTGAGGCATCATCGACTACGATCACTTCATACGGATACGTGGTTCTTGTATTCAAAAGGGAAGTGATGGTAGAACGCACATTGTCCCCCTCATTTTTTACAGGAATGATAATGGAGATTAGGGGCATTTGTGAGGTGGGCATATGACCACTCCTTTCTGTAGCCATCGTATGCGCAGAGCGCTGCTTCGGAACAGTCATCGCCAAAAATGTTCACTTTGGACACTGGGCATTCATACAATATCGCGGACTGAAGGAAAGTGTCGTAAGGAGAGATGGGAATGGATGTTGAGGTATATTACAGTGGTCAACGTGGCGGGACCATGCCGTATGCGGCTCTGCCAGCGTTCCGTTTATTTTGCAAACAAAATGGCTTTCAATTGAAGTGGGACTCGACGAATAAAAGAGTTGACCTGGATTCGGGTTTGAAAGGAAAAGTTTGCGTTCTTTTTACGGGCCTATCTTCAGGAGGGACTGCCTATGAGTGGGAGGTATTGGGGAACGTTCAAAAATTTCTTTCTGATAGCGGGATGGAAGTTGTCTTAAGCCAAAACAATCCGTCTCTGGCGAAAAATACGGATGTCGCTATACGTTTCAGCTTGAAGGAAATGAGAGCTCTGGAAAAGCCGAGACTGATTTTCTTTCAGTCAGAGGATGAAAAGCGGCAAGATCTGATCAAGTGTTTGCGTACAGAAATGCAGCAGTCAGGAATCCCGTGTCACTATAAAATAACCAAAAACCAAAAGCAACCATCAATCGTTCACATCCAGTTGCAGTTGCCGCTTTATACGGAAGTGACCAAGCGTAAAATCTATGCGGAAAAAATTGCGCTACACTTAGCATCAGGGATTTTGGAGTATTTCCAAAATGGATTGCACATTCAGCCAATGGCGTTTTTGCCACCCAATATTTTAAAGCTGTTTTATTCCACGATGCTTTTTACCTCTGACAAGGAAAGTCAGCAGGAAGCAGACGAAAAGCCATTGGAAGAGGGACAAAACACGATTCAGGAAAGTGATCATCCGAGTGCTGAGGCCAGTGACTCAAACAGAGAAGTAAACAGTGAAGGAAACACTGAATCGGACAGGGAACGGGAAGAGCTGCTGATCTTGGCAGAAGAAGAACTGCTGGAACAGGTAGTGTCCATTCATCCGGTCGAAGAAGTGCCTGAACACGTTGAGTTGCGCACAGCGGCAGAAGTGTATTTTGATTACACGTTGATCCACTCTGAATCCGTTGAGAAGCCGTACCTGTTGATTGGGACACTTCAGGTGAAAAATACGGGGAACGTTGAATTGAAAAATCCAATTGTTTGCCTGCGGGTCTCGCCTGTCGATTCGATCAAAATGGGGGGGCAGGTATTGCCGCCGAAGCTCGTGGAGACGATGGCCGTACAAGGTACATCTGGCTTAAAAGGATGGAGATACTTGGAAGACGATTGGTTTGCCCAAGCGATGGAGAGAGGGGAATACTGGATAGCTCCGATCCAGCCTGTAACCATTGCGCCGGAATCGACGGAATCGTTCCAAAACTTTCAGATTTCTTTTATGAAACAAGAAGCGGGGAAGGGAATCGTCGTCGAGGGTGTCGTGCTGTGCAACGATCAGACGGTACACTTTTCCGCCAATAATCGGATCGCCGTGTCTTTCTAATTTGGAAGAAAAGCCACCATTTCAGTAGAAATGATGGCTTTTCCGTTCCGCGCCTCTATTTTTTCAAGAACATTTGTACGAATGTTTTCCCGTGCGGACCGCCATTTACGACAGCAATGGCTACGTAGTCGTATGTCGGGCTCATAATATTGGCTTTGTGCCCAGAGGAATTCATGAACATTTGATGAGCGCTGCTTACAGAGTAGTTTTGGGCAATATTTTCAGCAGCAGCAATATAGCGAATACCAAAAGTGTCCATCATTTGAAACGGTGAACCGTAAGTAGGAGAGGTGTGGCTAAAGTAGCCTTTGTTTACCATCTCTTGAGCTTTTACACGCGCAACGTTCACCAACTGCATGTCCACTTGATAGGGTGAGAGGCCACGGCTGGTGCGCTCTTGGTTCACGAGTTGAACCATTTCTTTTTCCTCAGCCGTCAAACCAGCGGGAAGAGGAACTTGCGTGTCAGCACCAGGGTTTTGCGGTTGCTCAGGCTTGCTCGGGGTTGCGGGAGTTGTTGGATTTGTTGGGACAGTTGGCTTCGTGTCTGGTTTAGGCTGTACTGGATTGTTCTTGTATTGCGTTTGAATGGCTGTATAAGTTTTGGCATCAGCTTCACCAGTCAACGGCTGTTTGTTACGCGACTGGAATAGCATGACGGCAAAGCGCGTAGATTCATCGTAATAACCCGAGGCAGTTACTTTGTATCCGAGGCCAGCGAGCATCTTTTGCAATTCCTTCACGTTCTCACCGCTAGCACCTAATTTCAGGGTAGCGTAATCATTGGATTCAGCAGGCTTGCTAGGCTTGGACGGTGTGCTCGGCTGCGTCGGCTGCTCTTGCTTGCGTGCTTTGTACACGCTCTTCAGTTTATCGTAAGTTGCTTTGTTCACAATTCCGGTTTGCTTGAGCTTGTATTTTTTCTGGAACGCTTTGACGTTATAAACTGTGTTGCTGTTGTAGACCTTGTCCACTACCAGCTTGTAGTCGTAATGGAGTGCATCGAGCATCTTTTCCACTTCAAGCACGCGCGAGCTTTTCATCCCTTTTTTCAAAGGGGTAAAGGTTGTTTTCGCAAATGCAGGTTGTCCGATCATGGTAACGAGGACGGACAGGGAAAGGATGGTTGCCATTTTCTTCATGTTGCGATTCATCTCATCACGCCTTTCTCTGGTTTGTCGCACCACAATGGTACTAAAAGTGGAACAAATGAGAAAAGCACAAAATATTGGAAAGAGGTGGAGGTGGAATGTTTGACCTCTCTTGGATCGACTTAATCATTCTTGTGCTGGCAAGCTTTCGTCTGACGCATTTGATTGTTTTTGATGAGATCACGTCTTTTCTGCGAAACCCATTTTATCAGGTATTATATGTGCCTGATGAATCGGGGCAAATGGTTCGGGACTTTCAATTTAAAGGCGGGAGGGTGCGCCAATGGATAGGCAGGTTGTTGAGCTGCCATTGGTGCGTGGGAATTTGGGTAGGCGCTTTGATCGTTGCCTTGTATATGTATGTGCCAGCCGCCTATCCTTTGTTGCTCCTGCTTGCCATAGCCGGAGCGGCGGCTGTCATTGAGACGAAGTTATACTCGAGTTGACTAATTAGCTCCTTGCAAATGCTTTGTACACGAGTACTTCATCATGGGAAAGCGGAATGATCTCTTCTGCCATGTAACCTCCCACCATTCTGTGCTGGACTTGAGGTGTGGTCGGAGCGGTGACACTGGACGAAGATATGTCCACTCGATGCATCGTTGCTCTGGGGTCGAGCGGGATTTCAAGGGCGAAGGTGGGTTTCTCGATAGTATAGCTTTTTACGCCTGCCCCATTTACGAGGGCAGTGAGCACAATCGGCTTCGCCAACCTGGCAGTAGAGCCGGGGACTCTTCCTTTTACCAAAAGCATTTGGGCAGGTGCGGAAGGCGCTGATTCAACGATAACGCGCAAGATGGGAGGCGCCCATAAGTCAATACTGCGATTCATGCTTGAGATGCGGGACGTATTGGCGGGGAATGTTTTATACAGTTTTAAAAGGTTTAGTACACCCATGCCTTTGTATTGTGGAACGTACGAAATCCAGTGGCTTGGTATGGAAGCATAATTTTTCGCCAGCGATCTTAATACTTCAGGTACACCGATAGAATGCCATTGTGTAGCTGATTTGCAGGCACCGTGGATTCGTGCGCTTCCCAAATACTGGGCAATGTAGCCAATCGGATAAAATTTGGCGATTCGCATCCAGAGGTCGTAGTCCATGCAAAACTGCAGCGTTTCATCGACGCCCCCCATATGCCTGAAGACGTTGGCTCTGATGAAAGCAGAGGGCTGGCATATACAGCAGCTTTGATACAATTTCTTGGCGTCAGCTGGTTCTGATGGGTAGCTGGAGGATACTTGCCCATACTCATTCGTGACATGGCAATTGCCATGCAGCATTCCCCAACTCGGGTTGGACGCAAAAGCTTGAACAGTTGCTTGGATGGCGCCAGGTACATACATGTCGTCTGAATTCAGCCAGCCAATGATTTCCCCTCTTGCCATTGCAAGGCCCTTGTTAATCGCATGAGACTGTCCGCGATCCGGTTCGGAAATATAACGGAAGCGCGGATCTTTTTGTGCATATTCTTGCAAGATGGAGAGCGTATCGTCAGTCGAGCCTCCATCTACCACGATATGCTCAAGGTTTGTATAGTCCTGAGTCAATATACTATTTATGGTGTCACGAATAAACCGGCCTTGGTTGTAAGAGGGGGTAATGATACTCACGAAAGGTTGCTGTGAGTGGGACACGAGATTCACTCCCATCTTTCCATCATATAAAATGCATGCACTACCATCAGACTATGAACGAATGGAAAATCGGGTACACAAGCATCGTTGATCTTGTGCACCCGATTTCATTTTCCCAAATATTACAGGTAGTCCGGAACGATCCCTGGATTGCGGAATATACGCAGCAATTCCGCGTGACAGTTATTGTCGATCTCACTGCCGGAAATGGCTCTTGCCACGAGGCTGATACGACCTGCATTGTAATTGTTTATTCTGCCGGAGGGGATGGTCCGAATCGATTCAGGTATGACTTCGAACAACGTGCTCTTCAGCATTTCCTGAATGCAAAGGACGGACGGCAGCCACCAAGTGGTATCGTCCTTATAAATCCGGTTCATTTGTCCAGGAGCCCCGTTGTAGACCATGATTGACTGGTTCGTATCCAAAATACAGGCAGTTTCCAACAAGAGGTGCCCACCTGGTTTAATCACACTCCGGCATTGCGACAATGTCCACATCGGATCGCGCAAATGATAGAGCAGACCAAGATGCTGGACGACATCAAATTGATTGTGCCGAATTTGATGAGGGAAAGGCAGTGGTTCTGTAAAATCGTCCATCAACAACACTTGCAGCCCTTCCCATAGTTTATAAGGGCTGGTATTGTACAGCGGCAAAACTTTGCTTTGCAGGATGTTCTTGCAAAACTCAAAATTCAAATAGAGCGGCTGCATACAGTCCGTAGCCACGACAAGACTTGCCCCTCGTTGCTCCGCTTCAAACGCCCACATACCGTCAAAGCTAGCGAGATCAAGGACGCGTTTCCCCGAATATTGGATATATTCTCTGGATTGTCGGGTCATATTCCATACATTTTCCAGAAGCGAAATCCCAGGAGTGACGATACCGGGTCGCAGTGCGATTTTATGGTACCATCGCCGTTTGTTGATCTCATCGAGGATTTCCTGATCTGTCCAAAATCTTCCCATCGACATGTCCCCCTTCATTTCAGAGTGCTTGCCCTATACGATATGTTCGGATCGAGCTGGGGGGAATGATATAAATGCATTAATTTTGTCCCAACCAGATGTAGAGTTGCTTGGCAACAAGCAGGTTTTCGGAAAAAAGGCATATGCCCGTTTCTCGTTGTCTTTCACTTACATAAAGTATGGGGAGAAAAAGGAGGCGGAAAGAGTATGCCCTTGCCTATTGTGATCATCCATCGCGGGGACGATGATTATCTCTCATACAGCTTGCAGCAAGCGAAAATAAGCAACCCAAATACGCCCGTCTATCTGATAGGGAATGGAGGAAACAGGAGGTACGCTACGAACGGCATCATTTACGAGATGATAGATGATTACATGCATGCCGCTATCGAAATGACGAGAGTCTACAAACATATTCATTTCATGCCCTTTGAGTACAATCTGTTTTGTTTTCAAAGATGGTTTATTTTGCTGGCGTTTATGACAAAGCATCAAATTCCGAAATGCTGCTATATCGATACGGATGTCATGCTGTATACCGACGTGAACCATCCGCGCTTTAACAACTTTACGATGGAATTCGTATGGACCAATTTCGTAGACAGGCAGAAGCTCGAACATTATTGCGAGTTTATGAGGTCTCACTTTGCCACTCCTATTGCATTCGCGAAAGTCGTCCAATACACGATGCAGAAAAAGGAACATGTAAGATTCAATCAGCCTTTAATTACAGATATGGTGCTGGCTTTGCTATTTCTTGAGCAATTCAAGGATTACCGATTCACGAATGGCTTGTTTCATGATGGCATAATGGATGGGAATATTCAGCAGGCTACATCGGTGGAGAATTTGTACGGCTATAAGAAAATTTACTCGATAAACGGTATCTTGTGCTGCAAGGATAATGCAACGGGCCGATATATGCCGATGTTTTCTCTGCATTTTCAAGGATACATGAAGCACTTTATGAGATTTTTCACGGCTCCTTATCTCCCACAAGCAGGTTCATACGTTTTCGATTATATTTCCAATCGGTGGGTTCAGTTTTCATAGGCTTCTATCATTCCTCGTGTTATTTGACCATTTTCATTGGATCATAGAGCATCCACTTCGACAAACGCATAAGATGGTGCATACAACACTATAAACGGATAGAGGTGGCCTGGGTGAAACTGATATTGCTATCGGGTGGTTCAGGGAAAAGGCTGTGGCCGCTCTCCAATGATGTCAGATCCAAACAGTTCTTGAAGTTGATAGGCAATGAACATGCCCAACCAGAAGCAATGGTTCAACGAGTGTGGAGGCAGCTGACCTCGAGCAATTGGTCGGAGCCTGTTTATATTTCAACAGGCCGCTCGCATGTTGATTTGCTTCAAAGCCAGCTCGGTGAGGGCGTTCCCTTGATCGTGGAGCCGGAAAAAAGGGATACCTTCCCTGCCATTGCTTTAGCGGTTACCTATCTGTATTCTGCTTTGACAATGGACCCGGATGAGGTCATAGCCATCATGCCCGTTGATCCATTCGTTGAGGATCGCTTCATGGACAGGATCAAGGAGCTGGAGAACGTCATTCTCAGCTCAGGCGCGAATCTCGCATTAATCGGAGTGAAACCTACGTATCCATCTACGAAATACGGTTACATTGTTCCACAGCTAGAATCAGAATTGGATCAGGGGAAAAGGTCTCAAGCCTACCAAAAAGTAAAAAGCTTCAAAGAAAAGCCGTCACTTGAGCAAGCGCAGGATTTAGTAGAAAAGAAGGCATTGTGGAATTGTGGAATTTTTGCTTTTCGATTGGGTTATCTGATTCGTGAATTGGAGCAAAAAGGATTGCCTATTGAATACAACCGCATGCTTGAGCAATACAGCCAAATGCCTGCCATCAGCTTTGACTACGAGATTGTAGAAAAGGCAGAGAAGGTAGTCGTTCTACCGTATGACGGAGACTGGAAGGACTTAGGTACGTGGAATACGCTCACGGAAGAAATGAGCGGAAATGCAATCGGTAAGGTTTTTCTAGATGAGAGTTGCACCAATACCCACGTTATCAACGAATTGGACATACCTATCGTGTCCATTGGTCTATCGGATATGATCGTGGCGGCTAGTCCGGATGGCATCCTCGTTTCTTCCAAGGAACAAAGTCATATGGTCAAAAATTTGGCTTTGGATTGGACAAAGCGCCCAATGTATGAAGAGCGGCGCTGGGGATGGTATCAGGTTATGCATTTTCAGAAGAACGAAGACAACGTGGAAGTATTAACGAAAAGAATCCATGTATACGCCGGGAAAAATTTGAGCTATCAGTACCATCACCATCGTAGCGAAGTATGGATCATCGTGGAGGGCTGCGGCGAGTTCATCTTGGACGATCAGCTGAGTCAGGTTGGACCAGGGGACGTCTTGCAAATTCCGATAGGGGCCAAACATGCAATCAAAGCAACGAATGAGCTGGAATTCATCGAGGTACAGATGGGAAGTCAGCTGGTGGAAGAAGATATCGTTAGACTCGGAATGACATGGTCAGCAATTCTCGAGCAGATTAGGAAGCACGGTGATCACGATGGTTGATCCAGTGTTCTGGCGAGACAAAAAAGTGTTGATCACCGGCCATACGGGCTTCAAAGGGGCATGGCTATGCTTATGGCTGCATCACTTAGGGGCGAAGGTAACAGGGTATGCGCTGTCGCCGCCGACGAATCCGAGTATTTTTGAGTGTGCCCAAATCAGCTCATTGGTTGATTCGATTATCGATGATGTCAGATCGAAGGAAAGTGTTCAAAAAGCGATCAACCAAGCAAACCCGGATATCATCATTCACATGGCTGCTCAGCCGCTGGTGCGTTTATCGTATCAATATCCGGCGGAAACTTACGAAATCAATGTCATGGGTACGGTGAATGTACTCGAAGCGGCGAGAGTGGCCGTGCAAAACGGTATGAAAATCAGAGCGATTATTAATGTTACGACAGATAAGGTCTACGAAAATCGGGAGTGGGTGTGGGGATACCGTGAGCAGGATGTGTTGGGCGGCTATGACCCGTATTCCAACAGCAAAGCATGTTCGGAGCAAGTGACTTCCTCCTATCGCAATGCTTTTTTTCACCCCGACCAGTATCACCAGCATGGCGTATCGATTGCTTCAGCCCGAGCAGGCAATGTGATCGGCGGAGGTGATTGGGCTCTTGATCGTTTAATACCAGATTGCCTGAGTGCTTTGATTAAGGGAGAGAAGATCATCATCCGAAATCCAAAAGCAATTCGACCTTGGCAGCACGTCCTTGAGCCATTGAAGGGTTATTTGATGCTCGCTGAAAAAATGTGGAGAAATGGCAAGGATTACGCGCAGAGCTGGAATTTTGGCCCGAATGATGAAGACGCAAAATCGGTAGAGTGGATCGTCCAGCAATTGTGTGAGAGATGGGGAGCCGGGGCCAGTTTTGAAGCAGAGCGAACAGATTCACAATGGCACGAAGCCCAATATTTAAAGCTGGACTGTACCAAAGCCAGAAGCGAAATAGACTGGAAGCCTAACTGGTCAATCGAACAGACCTTGGACAGTATCATTTCTTGGCATAAGGCCTATCAGCAGAAGCAAGACGTGAGAAAAATCTGTTTGGCCCAAATCAGAGCATATACAGATGGGCCCCGATGAACAACAGAGGAAGGAGGGCAGCTAATGAAAGTCGTCATCCTAGCAGGAGGGTATGGCACACGCATTGGAGAAGAGACGCATCTTCGTCCGAAGCCGCTCATTGAGATCGGTGATTGGCCCATCATTTGTCATATCATGTCCGTTTATTCAAAGTACGGCTTCCACGATTTCATCATTTGTCTCGGGTACAAAGGCTATATGATCAAGGAGTACTTCGCGCACTACTTCCTTCACCATTCTGATGTGACGTTTGATTTTCGCAATGACAATCAGGTCACTTTTCACAACCACAATGCTGCTCCATGGCGAGTCACATTGATTGACACGGGGAAAGACACAGGGACAGGTGGGAGGGTGAGACGGATACAGAAATATGTGGGAGAAGAAACCTTCATGCTGACGTATGGAGATGGCTTATCCGACATTGATATTGAACAGCTGGTAAAATTTCATCGCGCGCATAAAAAACTCGCAACGATCACTACTACCCAACCTCCAGGCCGATTCGGAGCATTGGATCTTGCCAATGGGAACACCGTAACAGGATTCCAAGAAAAGCCAAAGGGGGACGGCGGGTGGATCAATGCTGGTTTTTTTGTCATGGAGCCAGGCGTATTTGACTATATTGCGGGTGATGAGACGGTATTGGAAAAAGAGCCGCTGGAGAGCTTGGCCAAAGCGAATCAACTGATGGCCTTCAAGCATACCGGTTTTTGGCATCCAATGGATACGCTCAGAGATAAAAACTACTTGGAAGAACTGTGGAAATCCGGAAAAGCAGCATGGGCAACCAGCCGAACATAAGGAGGAAGCAGGAGTGGGCGGATTAAACGAAAACAGTGAAGAAGTTTTTTCTCCGATTGGCTACGGTGACATCACGATCGATTGTGGGGCAAATTACGGGGTCATTTCTCAAAAAATGGCGGATAAAGGTGCCCTCGTCTTTGCGTTTGAACCGAATCCATTTGTATTTGAGGAATTGAAAAAAAGGGTAGGATCTTATCCCAATGTCGTATGTATAAACAAAGCGGTTTGGCATAAAAACGACAAGCTGCGCTTGCATTTGCATGATCTTTACCATACGGATCCGGCAGGGTCTGCTTATGCCTCTTCCCTTTTGAATAATCATCCTGTTACGAATCCCAATAAGTATGTAGAGGTAGAGGTCATTGATTTGACACAGTTCATCCAAATGCTCAATCGCCCCATCAAATTAATCAAAATCGATATTGAGGGGGCAGAATTTGAACTGCTAGAAAAGATTGTAGAACAAAATTTACACCTGCAAATAGAAAAAATCGTCGTAGAAAATCATGAATGGCTCATCGAAGGCTTGAAAGCGAAGGCTGATCACTTTCGGGGGGTCATGCAAGAAAAACAAATTCACAACATCGACTTGAACTGGATATAAGAAGAGAGCCAAGCAGGTGAAGGGGAGCGATCCCAAATGAAGATACTTGTGACCGGCGCGACAGGTTTTCTCGGAAGCCAGCTCGTAAAAGCGCTGCGACTGGACGGACATATCGTCATCATTTTGAAAAGGAGCACCTCTGATTGCTCGCGTATCCAAGACGTTTTACCTGAATTGATTTCGTATGATACGGATCGCGGGGAATGGGAAGCTCCTTTTTTCGAGCAGGGGAGAATGGATGTGATCATCCATACGGCTACCTGCTATGGACGCAACAACGAGAGCAATGCCATGCTGGTAGATGCCAATGTAACCTTTCCGTTGAAACTGCTGGATGTGGCCATACGCTTTGGCACCCCTGTTTTTCTGAATACGGATACGTTTTCCAGTGCACCCGTCCGATTATCCAGACATCTACAGCCATACAATCTGTCGAAGCGTCAGTTTAGAGAATGGGGAAAAAGCATGGCAGATACGTCTTCTCTGCAATTCATCAACGTCAGGCTTGAGCATATGTATGGTCCCTATGACAATCCGAATAAATTTGTCTCTTCTGTCATCAAAAGCTGTCTCGAAAATCAGCCTGAACTAAGGCTTACTGAAGGAAAGCAAGCAAGGGATTTTATTTATGTGGATGATGTTGTTTCTGCCTTCCGTGTACTGTTGGAGAATGCTCCCTGTCTACCTGCAGGATATGCGGAATACCAGGTAGGGACAAGCAAAGCTACCTCGATTCGAGAGTTTGTAGAACTGGTTCGTCAAATGACCCAATCAAGTACGGTCCTGAAGTTCGGATCGATTGCTTATCATGACCTGGAAATCATGCATTCACAAGCAGATATTCGGCCGCTGCAAGCACTCGGGTGGAATCCTCAGGTGGAGCTGGAGGATGGGTTGAGAAAGGTCATGAGCGTTTTTAAATAGCAGCGCAACAAAAAACATGGCGAGCCTGCAGCCATGTTTTTTCGTGTTCGCTTAATCGAGGAAAGTCTTGTTCGTGCAGAACAGATCAGCGTGGTAAGGTTTCATTTCGTCTAGTAAATGATTGTAGTTCTTCACTTTTACCACTGTATTGTCCCGCTTGAAAATATAAATATGGGTAAACAATTTCTCCAGCAGTGTATAGAGCACGAGTGGATGCCTGCCGAAATTTTCCTTAATGCTTTCTGGGTTGAATTCAATGATCACATCCGGGTCCCATTGCCTCAGCGTTCGCAGGGCGCTTTCCAGGACCACGACTTCCGAACCTTCTACGTCGATTTTAATGAGGTCGATGCGCGAGATCATATTCTGTTCTACCCAGTCATCCAGCCTGACACATGAGATAAATTGAGTGGATTTCTCTACGGCTTCTGGCTCGTGCGGGATGTAAGACCAGCCGCCTCCACGCGGGTCGTCATTAAAATGGATGTTCCCGTTCCGGTCCGCTATCCCGAGCTGAAGTGGCTCGACATTGGTGATGCGATTCTCGGACAGGTTTCGCAGGAGATAAGGATAATTGGCATCCGACGGCTCGAAAGCGTAAACCTTGCCTTGTGGCACGAGATAGCTCAGGGCGAGTGAGATCGCACCGATGTTCGCACCGATATCTAGGCAAACATAGTCAGGTTGTACGATTTTTTTCAGCGGAAGAATAACATAGTCTTCGTAATGTCCTTTGAAGTAGTCAATATAGTACAGGACGCTTTGATCGGAGTCGTCCCCATAGACGGTAAAGGTTTGATCGTCAAACGGGAGGTGAAAGTCAACTTTCTTCATGAAATTCGTTGCTCCTTCAAGTGGATTGTAGATCATGATGATGTCATTCCCTATGACGAATAAGAGGTCAGGACGAAGAGAATGAACGAATTCTTGTAGTTCCTGGATGGTAGGATAATCCTTCAACAATGGGTTGGGGCCAATAAAGCAACGAGCATCATCAATCAAAATGACGTGATTTTGCACAGAATGCTGCAGGATAGCAGTCAGCTCCTGCAGGATTGGGGTGTCCAGGCTTCCTTTGGCTGCCTCAGTTGAGCGGGGGATGTAATGACCGTCCAGCCAAAACAGGCAAGGTGTTGTGACAGAGTGCATCAGATTGGCCAGTATTGTTCCACTGTCGCCGTGGAGGATATGGATATGGCTGTCACGTGAAAACTTCTGTTTTGCCGCTATAAACAAAGCTTCATCCAGCTCGATGGAAACGAGCAAGTCGAAATGGTTTTTCATTGCCTCCAGCATTTCGCCTTTAAACGTACCTGTCTCGATCAAGGTGCGTATGCCCATCGTTTTTGCTATATGCTTGATCTTTGACTTTTTCAAATCGTTTGTCGGGGCTTCCAACAGCCAAAAATCCCAAGTCTCTTGTTCGGTTAACGGAAACGGGATTCGGCGCTCCTTCCTCCACGTCTCCCGAATTTGCTGCATGCGTGACATACAAAGATGACCTCCTTTCAGAAGACATTAGCGTGCGACGGAAGAAAAGACAGCCAATGTTTCGCGTGCGCATTTCTCCCACGAAAAGTGCTTTGCTTGTTGGATGCCTTTGGCAACCAGGTCTGCTCTTGCCTCAGGTGTCAAATAGAGATGGGCGAGCTTCACCGCGATATCATCGGAAATATTCGGGTCGAAGGTGAGAGCGGCGTCACCTACCACCTCAGGAATGCTCCCTGCATTGGAGCAAACAATGGGAATGTTGGACTTCATAGCCTCTACCAGCGGAATGCCAAAGCCCTCGAAAAGGGAAGGAAAGCAAAGGAACAGGGCATTCCGATACAAGTAAGGCATTTCTTCCTGTGGTACATAATGGAGCCACTTGATTTGGTTCCACAGCTGGTTATTCGTGATGTAATTCATAACGTTTTGATGTGCCTCTTGAGCAAAACCTGTGAAAACCATGGGAATTCGTATATTGTGTTTATCCCGCAAAGTGACGAGTGCTTTGAATACATTCAGGTGATTTTTATGATGCCATGTATTCGCGGGGAAAAAGCCGTATCCACTGGGCAGGTTATACTTTTGCAGGACCTGTTGGTTGAGTGCCTCGTTATGCGGCAAGGAAAATTCCCGCGATGCATCCAGGTGGATCGCATGTACTTTATGCGGAGGAAGCCCGAATTTTTGGAGGATCGTTTGTTTGGAAAACTCCGAGAGAGTCAGTACGGCACTGCAACGCTGTGCAGACGATTTGTAGTTGTCCAGCCGCCAGCGCAAGGAGTGAGCATCGAAAAACTCCGGATAATACTCGTGCTGGATATCAGGAATGTTGATGACAGATGGAATTGTGACATCGGCTGGATTCAATACAAGCAGCGGACAAAACCACAGATTCAACTGCAGGGAGCTGATCCAGTAATGAAGCATTGCGTGTGCATTGCCGCGGTCGGGCACCATGAATTTGCGAACATTTTTTTGCGCGGCAAAGGTATGGAAATTGTGTGACGATAAAAAAAGAAACCACTGATGGCCGTCTCCTGCATTCATCGAGTAGGCCAGCAAGTTCCTGACGTACTGTTCCATCCCGCCGATTTTGCCAGGAATCACTGACATCAGGTTTATTCCGACTCTCATGTAGGGATCCTCCCTTGCACGTGAGGATGTGCCATATACCAAGCGATCGTTCTCTCCAAGCCAGCCAGCAAGGATGTTTGTGCCTCGAAGCCAAACAGCTCTTTTGCCCTGGTCACATCCAATAGGCGGCGCGGTTGCCCGTCAGGCTTCGTTTCGTCCCATTCAATTTCACCATGAAAGCCGCTTAGCTGCCTGATAAGTTCGGCTAAATTTTTTATGGAAATTTCGTGACCAGAACCGATATTGACCGGTTCAGATTGATCATAGTTCATGGTCGCAGCAATAATTGCCTGTGCGGCATCCTCGACATAAATGAACTCGCGCGTGACGCTGCCTGTTCCCCAGAGCACGATCTTCTTCTTGTTATTGCGAATAGCGTCCACACATTTTCGAATGATAGCAGGGATGACGTGAGAGGTTTCCAAATCGAAGTTGTCACCGGGACCGTACAAATTGACTGGAAGCAAATAAATGGAATTGAACCCGTATTGCTCACGGTAAGCTTGCGACTGGACTAACATCATTTTTTTAGCTAAGCCATACGGAGCATTCGTTTCTTCAGGGTAGCCATTCCATATATCTTCTTCACGAAATGGGACGGGTGCATGCTTGGGATAGGAGCAAATAGTTCCGATGGCGACAAATTTTTCGACGCCAAACAAGCGGGATTGCTCCATGAGCTGAGTGCCCATCATTAAATTATCGTAAAAGTATTTTCCAGGATTTTTTTGATTCGCACCAATCCCGCCGACGACGGCAGCCAAGTGAAGAAGGATATCAGGCCGGAAATCTTGCAACATCTTGTTCACATCATGTTCTTTGCGAAGATCGTATTCATGGCTTCTGGGGATGAAGATGTCCGTACAGTCCAGCTTGCGCAATTGATGAACGACGTGGCTTCCTAGAAATCCTGCTCCACCAGTCACCACTATCCGTTTTTTCGCCAGATTCAAATTGTGTCAACCTGCCTTTCTCGTCCGCATTCAAATTCGAGGGGATGGGACTCTGCGATTTACCCATTTTTCGATATGGGCCTTGCCTTTGGAAAATTCCTGATAAAATTGGTATTCTTCATACGAAAGAGGAAGGATATCCTCCAGATGGTAACTGACAGATCTCTTGACTCCCGGACTACCAGGATGGTCTTGAAGAACTTGCTGGCTGCAAAAAATACTTATTTCACATTGCTGGCCCTCTGAAGTAATGGGAATCACGACTTGAAAACGAGTTTGGGTAACTTGGAACTTGTATACGAGTCTCCCATTCCTCATGACATGGAAGTGCAGCAAAGGGGCAGTATTATGGTTGCTTCCCTTGAGAAGCAGAGCGTGCATCGGTCCATGTCTGGCTTCGATGGTCATTCGCAGGTTTTGGGGAGCCCATGCGTCCGAGTAGCGGTTGGATCTAATGATTTGGGGAGAAGGTCCGAATGCATGATAAGCTTTCAGCTTGTGGAGAAACCAAAATGCTCCTTGATTGTAATGCTTCTGCGTATAGTGATGGAGCCATTCATTCGAGATGGTGCCGTGATGCTTCACGCTTGTCTTCAGAATTTCGGAAAAGCCTGGCTCCAATTCATAGACAAACGTTTTGCATGCATCGTACAAGCGGGAATTGGCCAAGAATTCTGGTATCGTTCCAATCGGATAATGCAGAGAAATCCGGTTCCAGAGATCGTAATCCATGCACCAATCGTGCTCCTCATTTACACCGCCCACTGCTTCAAAGGCATGCTTGCGCAGGAAAGCAGCAGGTTGGCAAATGAGGTTGAGATGAAACAATTTTTTTCTGTCAAACTCCATCCAAATGTACGGATACTTTACTTTGTCATTCTCATCAATGTGGAGCCCTTTTCCGTAAACCACGCCCCAATCCGGATGCTGCTGCAAGGCTGCCACGGCCTTGCGAATGGCACCGGGAAAATACGTATCATCTGAATTGAGCCAACCGATAATCTCGCCACGTGCCATTTGCAATCCTTTATTGATGGCATGGGATTGGCCGCGATCAGGCTCGGAAACGAAGCGGAAGCGGTCCCCCAGATGGCTGTATTGCTGCAAAATACTCTGTGTACCGTCAGTTGAAGCACCATCGACTACAATATGCTCAATATGGGGATAGTCTTGTGTCAGTACACTATCGATCGTTCGTTTGATAAATTTTGCCTGATTGTACGAAGGGGTGATGACACTTACGAGAGGAAGGGATTGCATGGACATAAAAAGTTCCCTCCTGATTTTTTCTAATCATTCGCTCGACGCAGCACAGAGCGCCAGTAATTCAATAAATCTTCCATCGTTTGCTGGAAAGAAATCTCGGGCTCCCATCCCGTCTTTTCTCGAAACAGCGAAGAGTCACCCAATACGATGTCTACATCAGAGGGGCGCAACCGATTGGTGTCTACGTGTATTTCTACCTGCACATCAGTCAAGGCCAGCAGCGTCTTTAACATGTCCTCGATGGTATAGCGGGTACCTGCGGATATATTGTATACATCACCTGGTTCGCCTCGCGTAATGGCCAACCAGTACGCTTTTACAATATCCCGAACATCCGTGAAGTCTCGAATCGCTCCGAGATTCCCAACGTGTACTTTTGGCTCTTGCAGACCCAGCTCAATTTGGGCAATTTGTTTGGCAAAATTAGAGGTCACATAGCTTTCGCCTCTTCTCGGACCCGTATGGTGAAATGTACGGGTACGGATGATCGCCAAACCGTAACTGTGATGATATTGATACCCGAGATAATCCTGAGCAATTTTACTTACCGCGTATGGATTGAGAGGACGGAGGGGATTGGTCTCCTTAATGGGGATTTCCTCCGGATAAACCAAACCGTATTCCTCACTGGAGCAAGCGATTTGAATCTTGCACGGAACAGCATGGCTGCGTACCGCCTCGAACAAATTTAACTGTGGCACTATATTGTTCACCATCGTATCTGCAGGCGAGAGCACCGAGGTGGGGACGAAGCTTTGTGCAGCCAGGTGAAAAATGAGATCAGGCTTTATCTTCTGGATGAGTTCACTTACAGATTGGGGGTCTTTTAATTCACAGTTTTCCATATGCACGCGGTCCATCAGGTGCCCCAGCTGCTCCTTTTTGGCAAGGGAGCGGAATGTGCCGTAAACATCCACATCTCCCCGCGACAGTAGATATTCAGCCAAGTGACCGCCGGCAAATCCCGTTACTCCGGTAATCAATGCCTTCATGAGTCGAATCCCCCCTGTCCATGATGCTCGTAGCGAAGGATGAACAGCTTAACATATTATGAATATGGAAAAACGTGAAAAAATGGCACGGCGCACAGCTCGTTTCCAAAGGGAATTTTAATGAGATCAGGGCTCGGCGCACACCCATTTGCATGTTGGATAGTCGAAATACATGAAATCGTCTGTGTTTGGGATGTCCTGTGAGCGAAAGGAGGGGATATATGCTTTTGCATGTCCTTGAAAATGTAGGGTATGAACCTTGATGTAATCCTCCTTCTCAGTGAATTTACAATAAAGAACACCAGCCTTTTGGTAAATTTTCTTTTTATTATCCAGGCTGTGGATTTGTGGAGTGAAGGGAGGAAATGGACAGTTCAGATTATGGTCAAAAAAACCAGCTGCGATCATTCCATACGTAGCACTGCGACGAAGGGCGTAATTGTGAAAAAGAACAAACAGTATCATATCTGACACGGGCAAATCTCCGTTTTCTTTCGCATAGTCAAGCAGGGTCTGGTAGTGAAGATGCTCGCGGAAAAATTTAGTCATGTAGTCGCATAATTGATCGAGCATACGCAAATCGCAGGTCGTTGACCACGTGTACTCAATCTCAAAATTAGAGAGGCTTGCGACGTCCAGTTGGCTAATATCAGTGTAGAGCATCACGTCAGAGTCGAAATACCAACAGCGATCAATACCTTGGCTCTTCATAAAATCACGCAAGACGAACCAGCGCAAAAAGCAGAACAAATTGTAAGTGTAGTCGTTCAGGGGGGAGGCGTGCTTGTAATGAGTGGAGAAGATTTGGGCACTTTGATTGTATTTACTCAATAGGTAATGCTCTATGTTATTGCTACAAAGATGTTTGTTTTCAGGATTTCCAATCAAAATAACACGAGAAGAAGGGTTGCTGGTTTTGGCTTGTTGCATGCAAATCCCGACATGCTCCTCATCATCTCTGTGAATAAACACGATGGGCAAACTCACGGTACACATCTCCTCTGTCTTTCAAAATGCCTGATAGGCTCCTATTGGTAAACTTTATCCTAATATATGTCCCGAGGAGGGCCTTGAAACGGCAGGCGCCTCTTACGTGGAACATTTTATATAAGAGGCATGCGAATAGCCTGTTTTTTGCTGCCTGTTCATTGAATGACCAATCATATCCACAAAATGAAAAATAAGATACATAAAAACGGTCATTGTGAATGGAGGCATGGAAAGAATGGATGCGTTAAACCGATATGAAAGGCGAGTGTATTCCCAAAATGGGGAAGACGGTATCATTGAAGAAATATTTTCGAGAATCGGAACCACGAGTAATCGCTATTGTGTAGAATTCGGTGTCGGGGATGGCTCGGAATGCATGATAAAAAATCTCGTCACGCAACATGGATGGAGCGGATTGGCTATGGAAGGCGATCTGAACTGTTGCCATAAAATGGCTGCCGATTATGCTGCCTATCCCCAGGTAAAAATCAAGAATGAGTTGACCACGAAAGAAAATATTGCTCGGTTACTCGAAGAAAATGGTGTCCCAAAGGAATTTGATCTGCTCTCCATCGATATTGACGGCAATGATTACTGGGTATGGCAAGCTCTTTCTGCTTACACCCCGCGACTCGTCGTCATTGAGTACAATGCGTCTTTTCCCCCTCCACAAAAAATGGTGATCGTGTATCAGCCTGATTTTAAATGGGGTGGCACGACCTACTTTGGTGCCAGCTTGAGTTCCTTGGCCATTTTGGGGACCCGCTTGGGGTATGCCTTGGTGGGGACAGATTCAAAGGGCGTCAACGCTTTTTTTGTAAGACGCGACTTGCTTCTCCAATCAGGTTTTCCCGAACGAACACCAGAACAAGCTTATCATCCTCCTCGTTATGGAGCAGTCGATGGGGGGCATCCACTTCAATACGGTCCGTACTTGGAAATCTAGTCTATGCTACAATCCGAGCACCTGTAAGACAGCTTGTTTCAAGGTAAAAATCCTTTCCTTGCTATCCTGCTCACTCGTTCCGATCACTCCGAAATAGATTTTGATTTTGGGCTCAGTACCCGATGGTCTGACACAAAACCACGAGTGGTCGTGAAATAAGTATTTGATTGTATCAGAAGCAGGCAAGGAAAGAGGGGTGTGTGTGCTGGTCTGGCAATCAGTCCGTATTCCGCTCAAATAATCTTCGATAGCCGTAGTGGTTAGAGAGGCGATCTGTGTGAGAGGATTTTTGCGAAGGAAAGACATCGTAGAGGATATTTTTTGCATACCATCCCCTCCTTTGCACGTAAAGGAAACCAACTCTTCTGCATAATGACCGTATCGGCTAAACAAGTTATTCATGGCGTCATGCAGGGTTTTGTCAAGTGATTTGTAATATGCGCACATGTCAGCAAGCAGCAAAGCAGTTTGTACGGCATCCTTATCCCGGACAAAATCGCCGATTAAGTATCCGTAGCTTTCTTCGTAACCAAATTGGAAGATGTATGCTCCACTTTTTTTATAGGCTTCGATTTTTTCGCCAATATATTTGAAGCCTGTCAAAGTGTCTTCTGTCGATACACCGAAGTCTGCCGCGATCGCTCTGCCCATTTCGGACGTGACGATTGTTTTCAATACAATGCCGTTTGTGGGGAGCTCCCCCTTTTTTTGTTTGGCATCCAGCAGGTAATGAAGAAGCAAGGCTCCCAACTGATTCCCCGTCAGGACGATGTAGTCCCCTGCCTGATTTTTGACGAGTACGCCGAGGCGATCTCCATCAGGGTCCGTCCCCATGATCATGTCAGCATCCACCTGTTTGGCGTATGAAATCGGTAATCGAAAGGCTTCAGGCTCTTCGGGATTAGGCGAGGCTACAGTCGAAAAGTTAGGATCGGGGACAGCTTGCTCTTCAACGACACTCACTTGTGTATACCCGAACAAATTCAGTCCACGTGTGATGGAGTCATGCGTTGTGCCGTGCAGGGGAGTAAAGACGATCTTCACTTGCTGACGAATGGCTGGAGATAAGTCCGGATGGACGCGCAAGTGCTGTACTTTTTCCAAATACGCCTGCAAGAGAGAATCGTCAATGTAGTGGAGAAGTCCATTTTTGTTCAGCTCTTGCTCATCGGCTGGGGTTATTTCGAGTTCATTTCCGGCGGCAACGATATGGTCCATCAATCGTTCGGCTGTCGCGAGTGTAATTTGCCCTCCATCCGCGCCATAAATTTTGTAGCCGTTATATTCGGGCGGGTTATGGCTTGCTGTAATGACAATGCCAGCACACGCACAAAAGTGGCGTACAGCAAAGGAAAGCAGAGGGGTAGGAGTCAGCTGATTGAATATACATGTAGTAATCCCGTACTGACCGAGAACTTTGGCGGCTTCCTTGGCGAACAACTGTGAATGTTTCCGTGAATCATAGGCAATGACGACTTTTTTGACCGCCTGATCCGGGTATGTTTCGAGCAAATAAAGAGCTAGCCCTGCGGTTGCTTTGCGAATCGTGTATAAGTTGATGCGGTTTATTCCCGGCTCCATGACCCCTCGCATACCTCCGGTTCCAAAGGCGATCGGGGCAGAAAAACAATCCGCAAGCTGCTTTTCATCAGCGTGCATGGCGGTTAACTGCTGACGAAGCTCTGGATCGAGGGATTCACACTCGTTCCAGCGTGTGTAGTGAGCGTGCCAGTTTGCATTCATGTACAATTCACTCCCGCGTGTAGAGTACGACATCATTTACTAGAGTATTAACGGAATGGTAAGTGAGTGAGTGGATGTGATTAAGACGGGAGGGTGTGAATAGTACCATGAAGGTGGATTGGCTGATTGTCGGAGCTGGATTTACGGGTGCTACACTCGCAGAGCGGATTGCCAATGAGCTAGATCAGAAAGTGTTGGTGGTAGAGGGGCGCAATCATATCGGAGGAAATGCCTATGATTGCTATGACGAGCAGGGTGTACTGATTCACAAATACGGTTCGCACACCTTTCATACGAATTCCAAGCTGGTCTGGGACTATTTGTCGCGTTTTACCCAGTGGCGGCCGTACTTCCATGAGGTGCGTGCCTATGTCGATGGCATAAAAATACCGTTGCCTTTCAATCTTAATGCACTGTCCGCTTTGTTTTCCCCGCAATATGCGCAGAAACTGGAGAGCTTACTGATCCGTCAATATGGATTCGGGGCGAAGATTCCCATTCTGAAGCTTCGGGAGAGTGCTCATGAAGAGCTTGTTTTTTTGGCTGAATTCATTTATCAAAAAGTATTTTACCGGTATACGATCAAGCAATGGGATTTGAAGCCGGAGGAACTCGATCAATCTGTTTCGGCAAGGGTTCCTGTGTATGTCAGCAGGGACAATCGGTATTTTCAGGACACGTATCAAGGAATTCCGTTGCATGGCTTTACGGCAATGTTTCATCGTATGCTCGACCATCCGAATATAAAGGTGCTACTCAATACGGACTATCAAGAAATCGCGGATGAAATCAGGTATAAACGAATGATTTACACAGGCCCGATCGATTCTTTTTTTGGCTATAAGCATGGACAGTTGCCTTATCGAAGCCTGCGCTTTCATTTTGAAACGCATCAAAAGGCATGGTACCAAGAAGTGGGGACGGTCAATTATCCCAATGAGTATGATTTCACCAGAATCCTCGAACAAAAGCATCTAACGGGTCAAGTCGCTCCTCACACAACGATTTCCTACGTATATCCACAGCCGTATTCACCTGGCGAAAACGAGCCGTATTATCCAATTCCTCGCAAGGAAAACAGCCAACGGTACAGCCTCTATAAACAAGAAGCGGAGCAAATGCGTGATCGGGTGCTTTTTGCGGGCAGACTCGCGGATTATCAATACTACAACATGGATCAAGCAGTGGCGCGGGCATTGACCTTGTTTAAGCAGATTGTCGCTGAGTAGTCAGGAAGGCTTTTCTTTCGGAATGAGCTCGTTCACATAGATCCATCCCTCGGGTGTGTACACAAAAACAGGCTCGTACTCGTCGCCCCACAGTTTCAAGATTTTCGTAAGGATGTACTTTCTTGCTTTTGTCCATTGCGGCCAGTTTTTTGTGTGGGAATTGTTGCTCTCGTGAATCAAATAATGATAGAGGTTCGCATCGACCCAGTGAATATCACCTGTTCCGATCAATTTTAATAACATGTACTTGTCATGAGAATACCTTCCCTGCATCGGATCGTCACATTCAAATCCACCGACATCACGAACCGCCTGTGTCCGATAAAAACGAGGCCAAACCATCGGAGCTTCCAAGTAGTAATACTTATCTTCATAGATCGGAGGCCGCATGATTTCGGACAGTTCTCGCGTTCCATCCACTTCCTTCCAAAAAACGGTGTTGGAGAACACGACATTCGTGGTTTCGGGCTGGCGTTCCATTTCATGCAACAAAATTTCTAAGGTCCTTTCGTCGAACCAGTCATCCGAATCAAGGGAGACAAAGTAGGGCGTGTCAATTCGTTCCAGAGCAGCAGCCATAGTTTTGCCGATCCCTGAATTCTCAGGGAGTAGCATGTAGTGAATGCGGGGATCTTCGAGATACTTTTTTACAATAGCTTGTGTGTGATCAGTAGAGGCGTCATCTACAATGAGGAGCTTCCATTCCTTGTGCGTTTGGTTCAACACACTTTCGATGGCTGTGGGAAGATACTTTTCCCGATTATAGGTTGGGATTACGACAGTAATGAGAGGCATGGCGGGTGTCACCTGCGTATCTCCTCCTTGATCAATGACAATGGTTTGCCTTCATTAGTTTATTTCGAACTTCTATTCTTGCCCCTATCCTGACAACTGAACGTATGAACACGGTCCGGCATAAGCTTAAGAGATGCTCATGGAACTTACCGGAATGAAGATTACGGCACAGCCTGAAGAAGGGGAGTAGAAGAGAATGAAAACAGCTTTCCTTACAGGAATTACAGGTCAGGACGGAGCCTACCTGGCAAAATTTCTGCTGGAGAAGGGGTACCATGTGGTGGGACTGGTTCCACGCCGGAGCACAGTGGACAGGTGGCGGCTGGAGTATTTGAACATCGCAGATCACGTAGAGTACAAGGAAGGTGACCTATTGGATGTGTCGTCATTGACGCGTGCGCTGAAGACGTGTAAACCAGAGGAAGTGTATCATTTAGGTGCGCAGAGCTTTGTCGGTTCGTCGTGGGAACAGCCTATTTTGACCGCGCAAGTAACAGGAATGGGTGTCCTGCATGTTCTGGAGGCGATTCGGGAAACGGACCCCGCCATCAAAATGTATCAGGCTTCATCAAGCGAGCTGTACGGATTAATTCAGGAGCCACAGCAATCGGAGCAAACGCCTTTTTACCCAAGAAGCCCATATGCAGTCTCCAAGCTGTTCGGCTACTGGATGACCAAAAACTATCGGGAAAGCTTTCAAATGTTTAGCACCAACGGCATTTTATTCAATCATGAATCACCTTTGCGTGGGCTCGAATTCGTTACGAGGAAAGTGACACATGCTGTCGCAAGAATTGCTGCGAACAAGCAAAAGGAACTGCGGCTGGGGAATATTCAGGCGAAGCGGGATTGGGGCTTTGCAGGCGATTTCGTAGAAGCGATGTGGCTGATGCTCCAGCAGGATAAGCCGGATGACTATGTCATTGCGACAGGAAAAACGTCGACAGTAGAAGAGATGTGCAAAATCGCATTCGATTATGTTGGGTTGAACTACCAAGATTACGTCGTGATCGATCCGGAATTGTATCGGCCAGCAGAAGTGGACATTTTGTTGGGGAATCCGGAAAAAGCGAGAAGAGAGCTTGGATGGACACCAAGAACGAAGCTGGAAGAGCTCATTCACATGATGGTCGACGCGGATATGCAGCGAGTTGCCAAACAATAAGAGGAAGGCTATTCAGGACACCCTATTTCCGATTGCGGGATCAAAAGGGGTGTTTTTCTTTTATTTGACCATGAAGGTAGCCTAATTTCTTAAAAGGACAACCTGTTAATGTTTATGGGGTAACTTATTTATCGCGTGGATTGTTATTATTGTCCCGCTACTTATTTATAAAATAGCAGAAAATTCAATATTGACTGTCACATCCTTTCGTTGGCACACTAATTGCTTACTGGAGAAAAGTACAATCATTCTACTATTCGCACTCAAAGGAGACTTGCTATGAACGTCGTTGCCAACGTATACCGGGGAGAACAGGTAGAGAGCTCACATCTTGGACATATCGCTGTCGTTGATTCGCAGGGGACATTGCTCTATTCGTACGGTGACCCCCATCGCCTTACCTATGCACGCTCCAGCATGAAGCCGTTGCAAACGATTCCGGTAATCGAGACGGGGACGGCAGATCGGTTTGGTTTTGAGCCGGCTGATCTCTCGCTCTGTTGTGCTTCTCACAGTGGAGAGCCACGCCATCGCACGCGGGCGCTCTCAATGCTTGCTCGAGCAGGTCAGCCAGAAGCGGCATTGCAATGCGGGACGCATGTGCCACGTCATGAGGAAAGCTACAAACAGCTGATTCGAGAGGGCAAGCCGCTTACACCCGTATTCTCGAATTGCTCCGGAAAGCACTCCGGCATGATCGCCACGGCGACACATATGGGGGAGGACGTAACTACCTATCATTTGCCAGAGCATCCGGTTCAACAGCGAATTCTCGAAGTAGTCGAGGACATAACAGGCTACCCCAAAGACAAAATCAAGCTCGGGACAGATGGATGTGGTGTTCCTGTCCATCAATTGCCGCTCGCCCATTACGCATGGGCATTTGCCAAGCTGGCGAGACCTGAGGTGATTGAGAATCCAGAGCGACGAAAAGCCGTTCAGCGTATTACGGATGCCATGACCGCTCATCCCGAAATGGTCGGAGGCGAAAATCGATATTGCACAGACCTCATGTCAGTCTTTAGCGGGCGTATCGTAGGGAAGGCAGGCGCCGAGTCGGTGTATTGCCTGGGCGATAGAGAAACAGGATTGGGCATTGCCATCAAAATCGAGGATGGAGGACCACGGGCGATCAATCCGGTCGTCAATGAAGTGCTTCGTCAACTGGGAATCGGTATGGACGGTCCATTGGAAGAGCTCTCCGAATATACCGACCCGCCGATTACAAACATGAGTGGCAACGTTGTTGGACGGATCGAGACTTCCTTTCGTCTCGCCAAGACAGATTTTTCTTTACGTGTATAAATGGCATTCCCAGCAGTGCCGTTTATTCATAAAGCAACAAAGGCTACATGTTGTGTAAAAAGAAAAAGGGGGTCACATGCAATGAACATGCGAAAAGGATGGAAGCTGCTTAGCACCGCTGCACTTGTCACTGTCCTAGCCATTACAGGTTGTAGTCAGTCGGCAGCGCCGACACAGCCAGCAGGGGGAGGTACAGCAGGTCAAGCGTCCACAGATACAGGTGGACAAGCAAATGTCGCTGCAAAACTCAAGCTCAACCTGAAGACAGAACCACCTTCGCTCGATCCGCCAAAGGGCTTTGACAGTACTTCCAACGAAGTGTTGAATGCCACAATGGAAGGCTTGGTCCGCCTGGACAAGGATCACAAGCCGCAAGCAGCCATGGCCGAGAAATGGGCAGTGAGTGAGGATGGGAAAACGTATACCTTTACCCTGCGCGATAGCAAATGGTCGAATGGCGAACCAGTGACAGCCCAGGACTTCGAGTTTGCGTTTAAGCGCATTGTCGATCCGAACAATGCATTCCCGTCTGCTTTCCTCGCTTATTACATCGATGGAGCAGAAGCGTTCAACAAAGGAACAGGAAATGCAGACGGCGTGAAGGTAAAAGCCGTAGACGAGAAGACGTTTGAGGTTAAGCTGAAGGCGCCAACAGGTTATTTCCTCCACATCCTGACACAGCCGACCTTCTTCCCGGTGAATAAAAAAGTCGTGGAGAGCAATCCGAAATGGGCGGAAGGCGCTGCAAGCATCGTAACCAATGGGCCGTTCAAAATGGAAGATTGGGTTCATGACCAATCCGTGAAGCTGGTGAAAAACGACGGCTACTGGGACCGTGATTCGATCAAATATGCGGGAATCGAATTTGTCATGGTCAACGATGAAAATACGCAATTCCAAATGTACAAAACAGGTCAGCTCGACATGATCCAAACCGTTCCCAATGATATGAAGAAACAGTTGATTGATTCTGGAGAAGCGAAGGTAGAGACGGAGGCGTCCATCTACTACTACCGGATGAACACCACAATGCCTCCATTCACGAACGCCAACATTCGGAAAGCATTTGCGCTGGCCATCGATCGCAAAACCTTAATCGATAATGTCGTTCAAGGGAAACAGATACCTGCCATGGCTCACGTGCCATTGGGCTTCCCGGAGCCAGACGGAGCGGACTTCCGGACAAAGGGCGGGGATTTCTTCAAGGATAACGATGTAGAGCAAGCAAAAGCACTGCTGCAAAAAGGGATGGAAGAAGAAGGCTGGACAACTCTCCCACCTGTTACCATGACGTACAACACTAGTGATGCGCACAAGGCCATCGCACAAGTTTTGCAGGAAATGTACAAGAAAAATCTCGGGGTAGATGTGAAGCTGGAAAATAAAGAGTGGAAAGTATTCCTTGCAGAACAACGTGCCCGCACTCTTCAATTCTCCCGCTCAACAATCCCTGCCGACTATGGAGACCCGGTCAATTACCTTGAGCTGTTCGTGACTGACCATCCTGGAAACCGTATCAATTACAGCAACAAAGAGTATGACGCACTGGTCGAGAAGATTCGCAACACAGCCGACGAACCCGAGCGCTTCAAGCTCATGCATGATGCGGAGAAAATTTTCATGGATGATATGCCACTCGTACCTATTTATTTCGGGACAAAAGTATTTATGGAACAGCCAAACATTAAAGGCATCGTTCGCCATCCAGTCGGCACGATTGACTACAAATGGGTAGAAGTCGGCAATAAATAGTACAATAAAGTGAAGATAAGAGCGAATATTCTTAAACGTTCTTGTCTTCACTTTACATCTTGGAGCGGCTGATATGGACAAAAAATCGATCATATTTATTGCGAGAATGGATGAGTTTCTACAGTCTGTCGTTAGTCAATATCATGAATTGGGAATCGGCGATGACATCCATGTCGAGGCGATGCGAGTCGACCAGCTACCGTTACGCCCTATCACACCTGGTGCTCTCGTCATTGTATCCACGAAAAGCATCGTCCCCCTTGTACAACCGTATGTGCCGAAAGAATCCAGCATCATCATTGCCAAGCGAATGCTGCCGTATCATAATTTGCGCGGCATGCTGGAAATCCCGAAAGGCGTGAAAGTGCTCCTCGTCAGTGACACCAAGGAGACTGCTGAAGAAAATGTGGAATTGCTGCGTGCCTCTGGGATGGATTTTGAACTGTATCCCTATTATCCAGGGGCTGACTATCCACCTGACATCGAGATTGCGGTAACGCCAGGAGAGGCAGAGCATGTCCCCTTTCATATTCGCAAGGTTGTCGATATTGGGTATCGGATCATTGATTTATCTACGTGGCTTGCCATCTACGCCCATTTTAAAAACGGCAATTTTCAAAAGGTGACTGCACGCGCCATGCAATCGTTGGTTGATATCACCAAAGAACTGAACAACGAGATTCAGCATGCGCATCTGTTGAGCAAATATTTGGAGGCCATCGTCAATCGGATCGAGGATGCGGTGATTGCCATGGATGAAAAAGAAAACATCCGTTTTGTCAATCAGAAAGCAATCGATACGTTGCAGATGGAAGGGAATGAAGTCGTCGGAGAGCGGGCGTCCAATTGCTTGCCTGCGAATTTTTATCAGTTGATCCGGCAGTGTGAAGAGAACAAGGATGTTTTGGTAGATTGGGCGAACAAAACCTACTTTTTCCGCAAAATGCACATCGTCATGGAAGGAAGCTTTCTCGGGAGTCTGCTCTTGTTTCGTCAGGCGGCAGAAATTGAAAAGCTGGAGCATGATTACCGCATGCGCCTTTACAGCAAAGGATTAGTCGCCAAATACCAATTTGATGATTTTTATGGGGAGAGTGCCCCTGTACAAAAAGTCATTCAGATTGCCCGCAAAATCGCCAGAAGCAACTCCACCGTGCTGTTGTTGGGAGAGACAGGGACAGGGAAGGAATTGCTCGCCCAGGCTATTCACAACGCTTCGCCACGCCGAAGAGAGCCATTTGTTGGGGTCAACTTCGCTGCCATATCGGAATCTCTTTTGGAAAGCGAGCTGTTCGGTTATGAAGAAGGGGCTTTTACCGGAGCGCGTAAAGGCGGACATATCGGCTGGTTTGAATTGGCCCACAAAGGGACCATTTTTCTCGATGAGATCGGAGATGCCAGCACCGCTATTCAAAACCGACTGCTGCGTGTATTGCAAGAACGTCAGATTATGCGCGTAGGCGGCAGCAAGATCATCCCGACAGATATTCGCGTCATCGCAGCAACGAATCAAGACTTGCAGCGGATGATTGGGGAAGGAGCCTTCCGTGCTGATTTGTATTATCGCCTGAATATCCTGCCGATTCATCTGCCGCCGCTGCGGAACAGACGGGAGGACATCCCGTGGTTGACTCATCAATTTATTAAAAAATATTCCTATGATTTGCGCCGCCCGCCATTTATGTTGACCAATGAAGCCATGCGGGCACTGCATGAGTACGACTGGCCTGGAAATATTCGCGAGCTCGAAAATGTGATCGAGTATTTAGCACACGTCGTAGAAGATGAAGCGTATCCGTATCATTTGCCGTTTCTGCGGGAAATACCGGCAGCGCCGTTGCCTGTAGACGGTCTACACAACGAATGTGAAAGTATCGTCACTGCATATATAAAACGAGGATTTTTGGATGAAATCACGGCTATTTTGCAGGAGCTGGGGCAAGGAAGCGGTGGACGCTATACGCTACTTGGGCAGTTGCAAGAAAGAGGCCACTCGGTTACTTTGCAGCAGCTGCGCTATCGCCTGAAGCTTTTGCAGCAGGATGAGCTGATTCAAGTGGGAAAAGGAAGACAAGGAAGTCAGATTTCCTCGAAAGGTGAGTCGTTTCTTGCCTATCTACATCGGATGAAAGCAGGGGAACGCATATGAACGATTACTGGAGGCAGCAAGCGCTTTTGCAAAGAGAGCAGTACCTGGATGATTTGAAAACCTTTCTTTCCATTAACAGCATCGAAGATATGACGACGGCAAAAGAAGGAAAGCCATTTGGTGAAGGTGTTGCCGAGGCGCTTGAAGCCATGCTCGCACACGGTGAGCAGGATGGCTTCCAGACCAAAAACCTGGATGGTTACGCAGGGACAATCGAGTTCGGAGACGGGGAAGAGGAGGTCGGCGTGCTCGTTCATATCGACGTCGTCACTGTAGGAGACGGGTGGACGACCCCGCCTTTTGAACCAAGCATTCGCGACGGACGCATTTATGCACGTGGAGCGATTGACGACAAAGGCCCAGCGATGGCTGCGTACTATGCACTGAAGCTGGTCAAGGATTCCGGCTTGCCACTGACAAAACGCGTGCGAATGATCATCGGAACGGATGAAGAGAGTGGATGGCTGTGCATGAAGCATTTTGCCGAGCATGACCGCATCCCGCCGATTGGCTTTTCACCTGATTCCTCCTTTCCGATGACACATGCCGAGAAGGGACAGATCAACCCGACATTGACGATTCCAGCGATGGAAGCAGTCGAACGAAATGGTGTGTGGCAACTAGCGTCATTTGTCTCCGGTGACCAGGGCAACAGTGTTCCTGAAAAAGCGGTCGCTCTTGTGCGGCTGGACTCTCAGGCACGGCAGGAGGTCGTCCTTTCTCGATTGGCGGAAGAGTGGGAAATGTTTCTGAATGAAAACCACACAACTGGTCGTATGGAACTGGTAGGGCTGGGACAATTGCAATTCGCGCTCGCAGGAAAGCCGGCTCATGGGATGGCACCATTCCAAGGCGTGAATGCGGGAACCTTGTTGGCTACTTTTTTACGCTCGTACCCGTTTGGTGGCTCCTGCTTGTCCTTCCTTTCGATGTTGGCTGATGTCCTGCATGAAGATTATTTTGCTCACCATCTACATATGGCTTGTGAGGATGAAGTGTCAGGCAAGCTGACGGTCAACGCAGGGATTTTGCATTACGATTCCAGTGAAGGGGGAACAGTTCGGCTCAATATACGCTATCCGGCAACAGTTTCCTGTGAGGAATACGTTGAGAAATTGAAGAAAAGGATTGCAGAGTTGGGCTGGACGATTTCCGCTTTGCGGACATCCAAGTCGCATTTTGTACCCAAAGATCACCCTGTGATCCAAACCTTGTCGCGGGTGTATGAGGAGCACACGGGAGAGCCAGCGACCCTTCTTTCCTCAGGAGGAGCTACCTATGCCAAAATCATGCCGTATGGTGTTGCTTTCGGCCCGCTCTTTCCAGACAAGGAATCCATGGCCCATCTGACTGATGAATATGCCGAGATCGACGACCTGCTGCGTGCCATGGCGATTTACGCGCATGCCATTTACGAGCTGGCTAAGTAAACGAGGAGGACTTCCATGTCAAACTATCTGGTAAAACGTATTTTGATGATGTTCGTCACCCTATGGATTATCGTGACGCTGACGTTTGCCTTGATGCATGCCATTCCGGGGAATCCGTTTGCCTCCGAGTCGGATCAGCTGCCAGAGCAAATCCTCAATAATTTACGTGCCAAATACAACCTGGACGAGCCGTTGCCTGTTCAATATATTTTATATCTGAAAAATCTGTTAATGCTCGATTTGGGCCCATCGATCAAATCAGACTCTCGTGGAGTCAACGACATGATTTCCGATGGCTTTGGTGCATCCGCGTGGTTGGGTGCACAAGCAATCGGGATTGCACTCCTCTTCGGAATAACATTGGGCATCATCGCAGCGCTCAATCGCAACAAATGGCTGGATTATGTGGCCATGGCACTCGCGGTATTGGGGATCGCAATCCCGAGCTTTATTATGGCACCGCTTCTCATCAATTTCTTTGCGATCAAGCTGACGATCTTTCCGGTAGCGACGTGGGGAACCTGGATGCATACGATTCTTCCGTCACTGGCGCTGGCCTTTGGACCGGTTGCGATTATTACCCGCTACATGCGCGCCAGCATGATTGAAGTCATGAACCAGAACTACATTCGTACTGCGGAAGCGAAAGGGATTCCCATGTTTATCATCGTCGTCAGGCACGGTATTCGCAATGCGATTCTGCCTGTTGTCACCTTTCTCGGACCTTTGATTGCCAGTTTGATAACGGGGACCTTTGTCGTGGAGAAAATCTTTGCAATCCCGGGCATTGGCAAGTACTTCGTAGACGGCATTTTCAACCGTGACTATCCGGTCATTTTGGGTACGACGATTTTTTACAGTGCGATTCTGATTTTTACCATTTTCCTGATTGATATCGCATACACCCTGATTGACCCGCGGATCAAGCTGACCAACAAGGAGAGATAAACTGTGGCGATGGAGCACAAAGTGGACCCGTTGTTTCGCCCGTTGGCGAAAAATATACAGGTGAATGTCATTGCAAGACCCAGTCTCAGCAATGGGCAGCAGGTCGTTCGGAAGCTGCTGAAAAACAAGCTGGCTATGCTTGGTCTTTTCATTATTCTCGCTTTAGTTGGCATGGCGATCATTGGACCGAATCTCGTGCCGTATAGTTATTCCGACCAGAGCTTGCTGACCAAAAATCAGGAAATCTCCTCAGAGCATTGGTTCGGTACGGATGAGCTGGGACGTGACATGTTTGCCCGTACGTGGTATGGGGCGAGGATTTCTTTGACGATTGGCATTGTCGCGGCACTCATCGACCTGGTCATCGGAGTGACAGTCGGGGGAATTGCAGGCTATATGGCAGGACGAGGCAAACGAGGGGATCGCATCGATACGATCATCATGCGCATTATCGAGATTTTGTATGGGCTGCCGTATTTGCTGGTCGTCATTTTGCTAATGGTCGTGATGGAGCCGGGAATGCTGACGATTATTATTGCTCTGTCTGCTACGGGTTGGGTCGGCATGGCGCGGTTGGTGCGCGGACAAATCCTGCAATTGAAAAATCAAGAGTTCATTCTGGCCGCACAAGTACTGGGAGCGAAGTTTTCACGAATTTTGCTCAAGCATCTGATTCCCAACACATTTGGCGTCATTATCGTCAATTTGACCTTTACGATTCCATCGGCTATTTTTGCGGAATCCTTTCTCAGCTTTCTTGGTCTCGGTGTACAAGCTCCCGTTGCCAGTTGGGGGACGATGACAAACGATGGCTTGGGCGTTATTTTGACGGGCGATTGGTGGCGACTGTTTTTCCCAGCATTGATGATCTCGCTGACGATGTTTGCCTTCAACGTATTTGGCGACGGTTTGCAGGATGCACTTGATCCGCGTCTACGCGATTAGAGACGACAGGAGGAATGAGGATGAATCAGCATTTGCTGACAATCGATAACTTGCGGGTGAATTTCAAGACGTATGGTGGCGAGGTTCAAGCTGTGCGGGGAGTGTCCTTTTACGTGGACAAGGGGGAGACGGTTGCCATCGTAGGGGAGAGTGGATGTGGCAAAAGCGTTACGGCTCAAGCGATTATGGGATTAATCCCTAATCCACCCGGAAAAATCGTCGGGGGAAAGGTTGTTTTTGAAGGAGCCGAAATCAGTCACCTGCCCAAAAAAGAGCTGCTGGGTATTCGCGGAACGCAGATCGGCATGGTGTTTCAAGACCCGATGACAGCGCTCAATCCGACGATGAAGGTAGGGACACAAATCGTAGAGGGGTTCGTTCGCAGTCACCAAGTATCGAGAGAGGAAGCGCGAAAGCGAGCGATCGAGATGCTTTCACTCGTGGGAATTCCCGATCCGGAAAAGCGAATCGATCAGTACCCGCACCAATTCAGCGGGGGGATGCGTCAGCGTGTGGTCATTGCGATTGCGCTTGCTTGCCAACCTAAGCTGGTGATTGCTGATGAGCCGACGACAGCACTGGATGTGACGATTCAGGCGCAAATTTTGGATTTGCTCAAGCGACTGCAAGAGGAACAGGAGTTGTCGGTCGTGATTATCACGCATGATTTGGGTGTAGTGGCTGAGATCGCTCATCGCATGGTTGTCATGTATGCGGGGATGGTGGTAGAGACTGGGACGGTTGAGGACGTTTTTGCAAATCCTCGTCACCCGTATACATGGGGACTGATGCGCTCCCTCCCTCGTCTGGATGAAGGCGAAAAGCAACGGCTGATTCCCATCGAAGGCAGCCCTCCAGATTTGTTCAATCCTCCAGTCGGCTGTCCGTTTGCTGCCCGCTGTGATTTTGCGATGGAGATATGCGAACAGCAGATGCCTGTGACGAGCGAATTCGGTCGTGGACATCAGGCTGCTTGCTGGCTCCACGATCCACGGGCACCGCGAATAGAGGAGCTGGTGGCAGCAGGGAGGCAGGGAGTATGACAGAAGCGTTGCTTGATGTTCGTGATTTAAAGAAGTATTTTTCGCTTGGAACCGGGTTTGATTTAAAAGCAGTCGATGGTGTTTCGTTTACGATAAACAAAGGGGAGACGTTCGGTCTGGTCGGCGAAAGTGGCTGCGGGAAGTCTACGCTTGGCCGGACCATTATTCGCCTGTATGACCATACAGATGGTGAAGTGCTGTTCAAAGGGAAGAATGTTCATCAGCTTCGAGGAAAAGACGCGGGGCAGTTCAATCGGGATGCCCAGATGATTTTCCAGGACCCGCAAGCAAGTCTGAACCCGCGTATGACCGTGGAGGATATCATTGCAGAGGGCTTGGACATCCATCATTTGAATCGCGGGATGAGACGAGAGCGAGTAGCGGAATTGCTTCATTTAGTTGGCTTGCATAAGGATCATGCGCAGCGTTTTCCGCATGAATTCAGTGGGGGACAGCGCCAACGGATCGGAATCGCACGGGCGTTGGCAGTAGAGCCGGAATTTATCATTGCCGACGAGCCGATCTCTGCACTCGACGTCTCGATTCAAGCGCAAGTCGTCAATTTATTGGAGGATTTGCAGCATGATCGCGGATTGACCTATTTGTTCATCGCGCATGATCTGTCCATGGTCAAGCATATTTCCAACCGGATTGGCGTCATGTATTTGGGAAAAATGGTCGAGCTGGCATCGAGCTATGAGCTGTACGCGCGTCCGTTGCACCCCTATACGCAGGCTTTGCTCTCTTCTGTGCCGGTGCCGGACCCGACGGTAAAGCGAGAGCGTATCGTTTTGCAGGGAGATTTGCCGAGTCCAGCCAACAAGCCGAGTGGCTGCGGTTTTCGCACACGCTGCCCACTCGCACAGCCTCGTTGTGCGGAAGAAGTGCCGAGGTGGCAGGAGGCGCAACCTGGGCATTGGGTGGCTTGTCATTTGATAGAGTCGTAAGAGAGAAAGAAGGGCTGCTCCCGATCGGTGGGACAGCCCTTCTTTGTGAGGTTACAGATAGTAGAAACAGGTAAGAACGATCGAGAAGACAATCAGCCCAGTGCCCGACGTGAGAAAAAGCGAGGTTCCGATTCGTACGAACGACTCCTTTTTTTCCTCGAAAGCAGGGTCGTTAGCTTGAACGATATCACTGTCCATCATGCGTGGTTTGCGGAAAAACATCCCTTTCAGCTGCTTGAATCCACGCAGAAAAATAGTGAAGAATCCAGAGCGTGTCACGACGGCAATACTCCCTGCGATCAACAGGAAAAGACCGATTAAGAAGCTCTGATTAATCAATGGCAACAACGTACCAGCTTGAATGGTAATTCCTAAAATCACACTGCTGATTACGGAGAGAGCAAGTAGGAGAATGAGCCATTTTTTCAACGAAGAAGCACGTCCTTTTTATAGTGTGGGTGCAATTCGCTCCGCTTCCCGCAAAAAAGCTTGAACGGCAGGTGGGGCTTCACGAATCGAGCGTACAGCCAAGCCGATTTGCCGAGAGAGAGGCGGCGTGATTTCGATGACAGCGACATCGGGCAGTTGTGCTGGTAGAGTCAGTGACGGAACGACTGTCACCCCAACACCGCTTTCTACCATGGCTAGTATCGTTGTATTGTCGGCGATTTCATAGGAAACATTCGGCGTAAGCCCAGCCTTGGCAAATTCCGCGCCAATCAACAAGTGACATCCCGCCATGGGCATGAGAAACGATTCGCGGGCTAATTGCTCCAGAGTGAGAGAGCGCTCCTTTGCCAGAGGATGATTGGCTGGCACGACAGCAAGCAGGGCGTCTGTCGTCAGCAGGATTCCTTCCAGCTCGTCATCGGGCCACACATGAAAACCGACATCGACAACCCCCGAGCGAATCCATTCTTTTATTTCTTGATAGCTTCCTTCATATAGCTTTGTTTGCATATGCGGGTAGTGACTTTCTATCGTCTTTAGCAATTTTGGCAGGAGCTGAGCGGTTACGCTGGGAAAAGAAGCAATCCGGAGCGTTGCCTCCAATAGCCCGCCTGATTCGGCAGCCACCTGTTTAATCAGTGAGACGTTTTCCAATATGGTCCGGGCAGAGGCGACGATTTTTTCGCCAGCTGCGGTCAGCTTAACACCGCTGCGATTGCGGGTGAACAAGGAAATGCCGAGCTCTTTCTCCAGTGCGCCGATGGTATGACTGACACCGGACTGGCTCAAACCGATTTGTTCTCCTGCTCGCGTGAAGTTGCCAGTGTTGGTGACAGCCACAAGGACTTCCATTTGAAACAAAGTCATGGCGCTGCTCCTTTCATGAAGTTTTTATCATGGTTGGCATGCGAAAGCTTCATTTTACAGCGAGGTTGCATCACTTTAAGATGAAAAGCAAGAGAAGCATTCGTTTAAGAAAAGGAGAGAAATAACCATGAATCATGTGAGCGTATACCATGTGGACGCCTTTACGAGAGAGCCATTTGCAGGCAATCCCGCAGGAGTCATCCCGGAAGCAGGTACTTTGACTTTACAACAAATGCAGAAAATTGCCAATGAGTTGAATCTTCCTGAGTCTGCCTTTTTGATGCCATCCGACCATCCAGAAGCAGATTTTCGTATTCGCTACTTTTCTCCTTCGGTTGAGATCGATTTCTGCGGCCATGCGACAGTGGGTTCTGCTTGGCTATTGGCGACAGAGCGCGGATGGTTGGAAAAGAGTAGTCGTATCGTGTTTGAGACAAACGTCGGTTTGATTCCTGTTCAATTGGTGATGGAGGATGGCCAGTTACAGCGAGTGGAAATGACCCAAATTAAGCCTTCTGTGAAGGAGATTGATTTAGACAGTGAAGAGGTAGCGAGGTTGGTTGGCATAACATTGGCCGATCTGGATGATCGCTATCCGATGAAGCTCGCTTCCACTGGCAATATGCATCTACTCGTTCCAGTCCGCACTCGTCAGGCAATCGATGCAGCACAGCCATTGCTCTCAACACTCGCAGAAATGAACAGGGAACACGGCATCACCACAACCCATTTGTTTACGTGGGATGCCCCTGAAGGCTATGACTTATATACGAGGGATTTTGCGCCTGCGATCGGGATTGCGGAAGATCCCGTAACAGGTGCTGCAAACGGGGCACTGGCTGGCTATCTGGCGTTGGAAGAGTTGCTGCCTGCTGGAAAAGTGACTCAACTCGTCATAGGGCAAGGGCATGCGATTGATCGGCCAGGAAAGCTGTATGTAACGGTCGATCGCTCTGGTGAAGAGCCTGTTATTCGCGTAGCAGGTGAGGCGCATTTGACGATCGCGGGGCAGATGAGGGTTTAAATAAGGAAAGGTGAAAGGCGTTCTTGTCTAAGAACGTCTTTTTTTGTCGTTATTTCCTATTGATCCAATATAAGGAATTCATTATAATTCGAATTGTGTGTTTAAGGAATATTTCAATTATTTCACTTGTACTTATTTTCGGTTTTGAACCGGCATTGGGGAGGGAGTCCTAGAGAATGATCCGCTAGTGAAAGCTTCATTCCATTTACATTTAGAAAAGGAGTTGCCTGATGAACAGTAAATTCATCCGTTCCATTAGTATTTGTAACGTTTTTATCTTGCTCTCTTTACTGTTTTTGCAAACGATTCCTGAGCAGGCACGCGCAACTGAAAAAACCAAAACATACTTGATTGGTTTCAAGGACAGTAAACGAACAAAAAGGAGCGCCATCCAGGGGACATCTGTACAACAACTCAATTCCAAAATTATGGTGGCTACTTTAACCGAAAGTGAAAGGGAGGAATTATCCCAAGATCGAAATGTAGCGTACATTGAGGAAGATAGCGACACCGAGTTAGCGGAGATCGACCTGACAGAAAAACAGGAAATGCCATGGGGAGTCGAGCATATAGGTGCACTTCAAGCGCACAGTAAAAATTACTTAGGTAAAAATGTGAAGATAGGAATTTTAGATACCGGAATTTCTCGTCATGAGGATTTGAACGTAAGTGGCGGCATTTCCTATGTAGAAGGTGAAGCGGATTATGATGATGCCCATGGTCATGGTACCGCTGTGGCTGGGGTGATCGCAGGCAAAGACAATCAGCTTGGAATTGTAGGGGTCGCACCCGAAGCGGAAATCTATTCAATTAAAGTTCTCGATGAAAAAGGTCATGGAAAGTATTCGAGTATGATTCAGGGAATAGAATGGGCTATTCAGAATGACATGGATATTATCTCGATCAGTGCAGGCGGGTCCGTGGACAGTCAAGCGTTGCACGACCAGATAAAAAGGGCAAATGAGCATGGGATTCTGGTCATTGCAGCAGCGGGAAATCGAGGCCTCGGTGAGGATACCCAATTATTCCCGGCACAATATCCGGAAACGTTGTCGGTAGGTTCCGTTGATCGGGATAACCAGCGTGCTGATACCTCCAGTGTAGGGACGGGGTTGGACCTGATGGCTCCGGGCGTGGACATTTTAAGCACTTCCCTTCACAAAGGATACGAAGTGCGCTCGGGTACTTCTTTAGCTGCTCCTCACGTGGCAGGTGCCGCAGCAGTCATTTGGTCGAAGAAGGGAAAGGCAACCAACGGTGAAGTCCGGGATATTTTGGTCGAGAGTGCAACACCTCTAGGGGAGCCACGTTTTTATGGCAAAGGGCTGGTGAACCTGGGAAAAGCCTTGGAGATAGGAAGCACAGAGTCTCCCGGGATTCAGTCGATTGAATCTTCTCCTGGCGAGCTGGCTCTTTCCGTAGGGCAAAGCTATCCATTGAAGATCAAGGCGAAGCTGACAGATGACACGACCAAGGACATTACCGAGGAAGCGAGTTATGCCAGTAACGATGAAAAAATTGCAACAGTAAAGCCAACAGGACTGGTGACTGCGACTGGCATTGGTGAGACGCGATTGGTCGTAAAATTCGAAGACAAGACGATCGAAATCCCAGTAGTGGTTAGTGAAAAGGTACCTTTGACCCCACGTGGCGGTCTTGATAATCCAGGAAATAGTGAATTAATTGTCGGTACCTATGAGCTGAAGGGATGGTACCTAGATCCAGCAGGAGTGTCCCAAATCAGTATCATGATTGATGGCATAAAGGTTGGAGAGGCAACCGATGGTGACCCCAGACCCGATATTGAGGCCAAGTATCCAGCGTATCAAAATGGAAACGCAGGTTTTCATTTTAACCTCGATACAAGAGAAATGAGCGTAGGATTGCATACGATCTCGCTTGCTATTCAAAACAAGAATGGAGAGCAGACGGTTATCGAAGGAAATACGTTCTATATTGGCTCCAAGCAGCCAGTAGAGGGCCTTCATGCTGATGTTTCCAAGCTGGAACTAACGGCCGAGAATACGCATCAGCTCGTTGTCTCTACGATTCTCGAAGATAAAACGCTAAAAGATGTAACGATGCTGGCTGAATACACTTCTTCGGATGAAAAAATCGTAACGGTATCTCCAGCTGGCTTCGTAAAAGCAACAGGAATGGGAACAGCGATTGTGACGATTCGCTATGAAGGACAAACCATCACGATTCCTGTCATGATCCAGGAAAAAATCGCGCTCATACCGCGTTGGGAAGTAGAGAGTCCAGCCGATCATTCCACAATGACGGGAGCCTCTCTTATTAAAGGCTGGTATTTAGATCCGGCAGGTGTTTCAAAGATCGAGGTCCATGTAGATGGGAAATTAGTCGGGGAAGCTCTTTACGGGCAACCACGACCTGATATCGCGCAAGCGTACCCGGCTTATCAAAATGCTACTTCCGGTTTTCAGTTCTTTTTGGATACGGCCCAAATAACGGAAGGGCAGCACACCGTTACTGTGATGGCAGTGAATCAGGAAGGGAAAGAGCAAGTCTTGGCGGAGCGCTCCGTGTCCATCGAGCGTGCACAACCAGCCAAGAGTATAGCTGCAAATGTAAGCAAGGTCGAGCTATCTCAAGGGAATACACAGCAACTTATCATTTCGGCTGTTTTGCAAAATGACCAAATCAGAGATGTAACAAGAGAAGTGAAGTACAACCTTGAGGATTCTACAATTGCCAGCATTTCCGATCACGGAATTATCACTGGTCTTCGGATCGGGCAAACCACGGTTATTGTCGACTACCAGGGGCAAGTGCTAACGATACCGATCTCGGTTAAAGCAGCAGCTGGAGTGTCCCAAGGGGGATTGGACAGTCCTCTCGACAATGCGACGATTAGCGGAGTCTACCCTGTAACAGGCTGGTTTATCGCTTCAAGCGGCGTCTCGAGCATTGAGGTGTTGGTGGATGGCGTTGTAATCGGTGAAGCCACGTATGGAGTTCCGCGTCCCGAAATCGAGATTACGGATAGTTCTTTACCAGGTAGCAACGTTGGATTTCATTACGGCCTCGACACAGGCCTTTTTCAAAAAGGGAAGCATACCATTTCCGTTCGCGGAACAGCCAAAGATGGCAATCAAACGATACTGGGGTCAAGAACCGTTCAGGTGGTCGAATTGCTCCCGGCAATTGGATTGCACACAGATATCGCCGAGCTGCAGCTTTCTCAAGGAAAGACACATCCGCTCTCTGTCAAAGCAGAGCTGGAGGATCAGAGCAAGCAGGATGTGACCAAGCTAGCCCTTTATACCGTAGAAGATCCATCTGTTGCAAAAGTGAGTCCAGACGGTGTGGTTACGGCTCTGGCGCAGGGCAATACGAGCCTTACGATCAAATACGGAAATCAGAGTATCAAGATACCAGTCGTCATTACAGCAGCAGAAGTATTAAAGGCAATCGGCGAAATAGAAACGCCAGCAAATGACGCGATTATCAATGGAACCTATACGATAGCCGGCTGGTTTTTGCATTCCTCTACGCCCTCTCGTTATCAGGTCTTCCTTGATGGAAAAGAAGTCGGACAAGCCAATTCGGGCATAGCACGACCTGACATTGCCCTGCTGCATCCAGACTATAAGAATACGCATGCCGGATTCAGCTATACGGTGGACTTGTCCGAGCTGCAATCCGGAGGCCATCATAGGGTTTCTGTCGTGGTGACGGATAGCGAAGGAAACCAGTACCCATTGCCAGAGAAAAGCTTCGTGACTGGTGAAGTAGCTCCGGCAAATAGCTTGAAGCATACGGAATCGGGGATCAGCTTAGCAAAATCATCGATGCAGAAGCTGCAGATTACCGCAACTACAGCTGATCAAAGTCCAAAAGATGTGACTGCCCAAGCTGTATATACGTACGAAAATGCCAATGTGATCCACGTGAGTCCACTGGGGATTGTCACAGGACTCGAAGTAGGAATGACCAAGATTGTCGTCAGCTATGGAGGTCAGACCCTAACCATTCCAGTTGTTGTGACGGAAGCAGAATCCGGCCCACTGGTTGCAAAAGGGCAGATCGACATTCCGATAGACAAAGCAGAAATTGGAGGCACCACAACGATTCAGGGATGGCTCCTTGATCCGGACGGTGTAGCCAAGATTGAAGTTTGGATGGATGGGCAGCTACAAGGAACGGCAGTATATGGCGGGCCACGCCCAGACATTTTTGCGCTGTATCCGCGTTATGAAAATGCAAATGCAGGATTTCAATATCAGCTCGATACCATGCGCTTTAATGAAGGCGAGCACAAAATAACCGTACGAGTAACCAACAAAAAGGGAGTAGAAAGTCTCGTCTTCGATAAAGAAGTAACAGTTGGCCCTGTAACAGGGATTACAACTAATCTCTCCACAATTGAACTTGAGAAAGAAAAGACCGCTTCTCTGACGGTTGTTGCATCTTATCGGGACAAGAGCACGAAGGACGTAACGGGCGCAGTCACCTACGCGATTCAAGACCCAGCCATTGCAAAAATAGACACAGCTGGTGTGATAACGGGCCTAGCGCCAGGGAATACCATTTTGTCTGTCACTTTTGCTGGCATTGTCCAGCAAATGCCTGTTCATGTAAAGGGCGGCGCTTTGACGACGACAGGTGCGATTGATGCCCCAGGAGAGAATGAACAGATTAGCGGAAGCTATATTGTAACAGGCTGGTTCATAACCTCCGGTGAAGTGGAGAAAATCGAAGTGCTGATGGATGGCGTTGCATTGGGTGAGGCGAAATATGGACTGGAGCGACCGGATATTTTGCGAATGTACCCAGAGGCACCCCCTGTAAAACCAGGTTTTTCGTATCTGTTAGAAGTGAATGATCTGGACTTGGGGCAACATCAGCTGACTGTGCTGGTAACGGAAAAAGACGGGAAACAGACCAGCATGGAAAAGGCGATTACGATTGTGAAGCCGATTCATGACAAGTACACCTATTGGCTGCAATTTTCAGATCAGCAGGGCAAGGACAATTGGTCCTATCAAGAGGTGTCAGGGGATCGCCATGCTGATTTGACATGGAACAAGCAAACAGAAGAATGGAAGGGTAATCACGATACGGCCATCGGGAATACGTGGATAAGAGTTGGCAGCTCAAACCCTGTTATCAAATGGGAAGCACCACGATCAGGGAAAATCCAGGTCAGCGGTTGGATTTCCAAAATTCAAGTTGATGAGGGCGATGGGGTAAACGTCCGATTACTGAAAAACGATGAACAAATTTGGCCTTCCACTGGCTGGCAAGCCATTGAATTCAACGATGAAATTGGTGTGGAAATACAAGAAGAGCTTGAGGTAGAGCAAGGAGATGCGCTCTTGTTTCAAGTGGATCAAAAAGAAAGCAGCATTGGCGACTTGCTAAAATGGACACCTGAAATTACTTACATGAGTAACGCTGTTAACGATAATGCGTCTCCCCAAATCTATTTGACCTCTCCCGCTGTGGGAGCAGCAGTCTCCACCGTTGACGGCAAAGATGTTGTCGCGATCTCAGGTTTTGCCATGGACCCGAATATGGGAGATCAGGTAAACATTTGGTATCAGCTGGATGATGAAGATCCACAAGAATTAACGAGATTCACAGCTTCAGAAAAGCACCAGCCATTTTTGTACAACCTGCCCACGAATCATCTGAAACCGGATGTTCTGTACTCTCTTCGTGTCTGGGCTGTTGATCAAAAGTCCGGAAGATCACTCAGTGAAAAAGTAGACTTCACCTTGGACATGAGAGCACAAGCTGAAAAGGAAGACATTGTGGTTGTCGCAGATTGGAAATCTCCGAAAGATGGAACCGAAATTTTAAAAGGAGAAAAGGTTTCACTGACTTGGGAATATGTAGGCTACGGTGGGCACTCCAGTAAAATCGAATCGCAAGAATTACTCATTTATATAAGCGAAGGTGGGCATGTCACCTCAACAATCCGCGAAAAATTGACAGGCACCGCACGTTCCTACGTGTTTGATACAAGTGTGATCGAGAAGAATGCCCGAGTGGAAGCACGAATTCGCTCGATTATGCCGAAGACGCCTGCTTATGTTTATGGCGGCACTGCGAAGTTGAATTTCAGTGTTCTGGCTGCCAATCAAGCTCCTGTCGTATCCAGTACGGAGTTTGTCACCTTGGACAGAGGGCTTACAGGAATCATCAAATATACGCTCAATGAAAATGATGTCACGGACAAAATCGTTGCGACAAAATTACGAGTGGGCTTCACGCCAGGTGGAAATGAGCTTGTTGAAAAAGAGGAGCTGATCCCGGAGGCTTCTCAAAACAGACAAGTTGTTAGCAGGTATTCCTTCCCGCTTACAAAAGAGATGGTGCACCAGACCATTTACTGGACAGTGCAGGCGCAGGATAACCGGGGAGCTTGGACGCCAGCTGTTAACAATTCTGTTCGATTGGAAGAGGCACTTCCGAAAATCGTGATCTACACGCCAGTTGCCAAAAGAGTCATGGACCTTGATGACACCTTTACATTGGATGGAACATACACGAAGCTTACCTCCGGAGAAATGATTGAAGCCCAAGTGTCCTCCTCTCATTCTGCAAAAAAATTCACAACAACAGGAACCTCCGGTCAGTGGGAGCTCAATTGGACGGGGCGGGAAATCGGATCAGGTACGTACGAAAATATCAAAGTGACAGAGCCGACCGTAGTCTATTACTACGGAAGCTTAACAGTAGAAGACAAGCCAGATGCTCCAAGTATCGTTAATGCAGAGGCCGAAACCAATTCACTCAAAATCTATTGGAGTCCGTCTGTAGGTGCCATTGACTACGGAATCCAAGTCGACGGCGGCGGTATCAAAAAGGTGGGCGACGTCACCAACTATACAATCACGGGTCTTCAGCCTGCGCGTGTTTATACCATTAGACTTTGGGCGTATACTTCAGCCGGGATTAGCAGCTACAGCAGCTCGATTACGGTTGAAACGAAACCAGCAGAAGGCAATTTTAATGGAATGGTTGAGAATAGCCCAGTGCGGATGTATTTCCCTGCAAATGAGGCGAAATACATGAAAATCGTTGCTGGAAGAAATGGAACGTATTCATTCACGTTAAACAACGATTCGGGTTCACCAGCAAATGCAACTCTCTCCATCTATAAAGCGGCAAGCTTGCAGGCACATGAGGAGATTGCGGCGGGAGCGAACGGAAGGGTCAACCCCGTATTTGTTGCAGGAAAAACCTATTATGTAAAGATTGTCGCAAAGGATTCCATTTACGCTACGCTTCTGGCAAAGCCAGGGGGAGAGGCCTTTACCTTCAACCAACCAAAGGAAATTACGCTTCAGCCCGGTCAAACGGTAGAGATGATCATGAATACGACCATTCCTGGCAAGTATCGCATGGTTACACAATTGAAAAACCAAACAAATAAATATCCGGTTGTCACGGTACTGTCCAATGGAAATGCCGTTACCCCTAAAGAGACGCCAACCCCTTCAGAAATCAATTATGAGCTGGGGATGGGCAGCTACACGATCAAATTGACCAATACCGAGAGTTATCCGGTGAGTGTTTCCTTTACCGTTTTTGCTCCCCTCCCTGGTGGGACTCTTTATGAGTACGTTTACGATCAAAACAATCGGATTAAGGCGATTAAAGAAAATGGAGTAGAATCCGTAACGTTCATTCATGATGAGAACGGAAATATTTTAAAAAGTGTCAAGCATGAAGTGACGCTTCCACCAAAAGGAACCGTATTACATGTGGATCCGGAAAAGGTGGAGGTACGAGCTGGAAGCACGCGACCGATTAAGGTCACAGCAACACTGGAGGACGGCAGTACGCTGGATGTAACAACACAAGGCCTTTACTCGGTGGTAGATTCTAGGGTTGGATTTATCGTGAAAGGCGTTGTGCATGGGATGAATCCTGGAACAACAGAGGCCAGGGTGTCTTACGGCGGACAGTTTAAAACGATAACGATTACGGTTGTACCCTAATCCATGTTCATGCAGTCCCCCTTCGCATCATGGGGGGATGAATATCTCTAACGGAGGCATTATGAAACATTTTTCCATAAAATCACTCATGATTTATGTGCTATGCCTTGCATTATTCACGACGATGCTGCCGCTTGGAACGACGTTCGCAAATGAATCCTCCCCCGTGTCCATCTCTCTTGTATTGGCAGGTACGGAAGCAGCAACATCTGACACGGCAATCGAAGAGATTCAACAATCCATGGGCGAGTCAATCACCAATGACAATGGAAAAGCAAAAAATCCGACCGAGTACACGGAAGCGGATATTTCTTCTCTTACATGGACGCAGCTAGAGACTGGCACTGTTATTGAGATTCATCGCAGTTTTGACAGAGCCTTGTTAAAATTCGCAGCTTATTTCTATTCCGAGCTGCTGCAATTACTAACAGCAGAAGAACAAGAGGAAATCAAACGCCTTTCCTCTGAGCAGATCATCTCCCAATTTGAGAATCTGAGTCAGGAAAGCAAAGATCTCTTACAACGGTTAACTCCTCTTGTTTTATCTAAAATCAATGAAATCAAGCAACTGGAAGAACAGATGGAGGTCCAATCCACTACGCCTCCTCCGGTAAAATACACCGAAAAGGATCAGGAGTTTCGATTTGCTCGTTCAAAAACAGAGCAATCCGTCGATGATGTATATCGAGCTGCGAACCTGGTCGAGCAAGATCTCTTTTTGCCGGGCAAGCATGGACTGGATCTGGACATAAAACGCAGATACCACTCCCTGAGCAGTAAAATCAGTGTGCCAAGCTGGGATGATGATCTAGACAAGAATGAAGCCCTACATGACAATGATAAATTTGCAACCGGCTGGGATTTTAATATGCCAAGATTGGATATCGTCAGTCGAGAGCAGGCCGTAACGGTAAGGGACGACCCCTATGATTCAAGTCAACAAATTTACTCTACCAAGGTAGATAAGGATCCATCGAGTAATCGGTATTACATCACCTTGGAAGACGGTACATCTTTAGAATATCGGTTCAACAAGTTTGTGAATTATCCGTATCAAGACATCTTCTTCACGATTGACGAAGTGAATCGGAAGTACACGCTGCATTACCGAAATTTGAAGTACGAGTTTGATGTCACCTTGGGAACGGTCGTCAAATCTAATATTTATGGGGACAAGATCAAGTACAACGTGAGTAGTGATGGGGAGCCAGTGAGCATTGAAGATAGTGTCGGCCGTTATGTGGTGCTGAAACGAAAGCAAAACAACACCACGCAGGACTTGATCGTCTATAAAGACAAGACCGAGACCACGGTGCTCAAGCACATTCGCTACCATTTTGAACGAAAATTCGCATTAAGCGGTTATCATCAGCTTGTTCGAGTAGAAGTCCTGCCGACAGCAGGGAGCGGAAGCAGCCCATATACAGTGGCGCGGTATGCCTATCATGATCCGAAAACGAAGGGCATTGCTTATTTCAATTTGAACAAAGAATACACCCTGGATAAGCTCCCAACTGATCAAACCCTCCAAGATTCAGCAAAGTACTGGGAATCGGATACAAAGAAGCGTAAGGAAATCGATTACTTGCTTATGCAAGAGGTTTCCTATCCGTTGCAAGGATTAAAAATCAACTACGACTATCGTCCCTATCAACTAGGTCAGACTACGTTTAATGACGGTCTCGTAAGGATTTTTCAAGACAAGTATGCACTAAGCTATGTAGCCTATCATCCTGTTAATAAAGTATCGTACAGCTATACGCAGAAAACGCCGAGCGGTTCGAATACGTATAAGCTGGAAAAGACCTATGCAGATAACGGCAATTTCCGCGAGATATGGAAGGTACCAAAGGAACAACTGCCCAGATTGAAGAATTTTGCAGAACGCCATGGGGATACCATCCAAGTCACGGAATCTGAGGCTTCCCGTTACACGAAGAATTCCATTTACAAGGTCAATCAAGACGGAAATCCGTTGCTGAGAAGCGAGAAGACAACAGGCGTGAGTAAAGGCGGTACGAATGTATCTGGTGCCAAGTATCGGGTCGAGTACAATCCAACTACGTACACAACCTATGCCTATTCCGGTCGGAATACAAAGCCGACGTATCAATACGTTTTCTTGGAACCGACATCGGCCGTTAGTGATCTGGACGTATTCAATCACTACTTGAAAGACCCGAATGTTTCCAATCGTGCACAGTATGCTGCTAAGATCAACAACTACGCACAAGAGACGTACCTGGAATACAACCATTATGGACAACTGATCAAGCAGATTGCGCCAGACGGGATTATGAGTACATGGACATACGATGAGGTGGCGCTAAATCCGTGGGGATTCCGTACCTTCTCTGTGTTGAAGGCAGCCCGAACACAATCAACGACAGCATCCGGTGATCCGTATTATTCGAATACCACCTATGAGTACAACGATCAATATATGCTCCGGAAGGAAACGGAGATCAACTCGTTCCCTTCCAATTTAATCAATACGCCCAAAAGTCAATCGGTTGAACGAACCTACGAGTACACAAACAAACAGCTTTATTCGATTACGGAGAACTTTGGCGCAGGAAAAACACGGACGCAGACCTTCACCGCTTATGATCAATACGGAATTCAGCCTACACAGATCGCACTCGCTGGTGTCGAGCTGGAGAGTGGAAAATCGGATGTGCTGAATTTTTCCTACGAAATCGACGACAAAGGCCAAATCAAAAGCCAGACCTATCCGAACGGAAGCAAGGCTACTTACGAATACGATGAGCTAGGAAGACCTCTATCAGAGACTTTTCAAAATCAAGGGGCAAAACGAACCATTACGTATGTGTATCGGGACGGCGAAGCTTCTGGATCGAGTACAGATGGACCGGGCATCGTGGAGAAAATTGCCCCGGATTCATCGAAGCTCATTACCTACTACACGCCATATGGAGATACCGCCTATCAAGAACAGGTAGGCACAACAGGTGCGAAACGTCCTTTGGTAGAAAACGAGTTCACACCAGATGGGTTAGAGGTTAGCCGGACGGTTCCTTTTGGGAAGCAGGGGGAAAGCACCTCGTATCTGTATGACTGGGATGGCTTTTTGTATCAAACGACGAATGCACTCGGAACTACCAAACACCATCGAAACAATGCCTACTCGGATGGATCGAAATATTTGCCACGATTGACGGAACAAACGCTCTCTCCAAATGGGTTCATCGTAACCACCTACCGCGACTTGTATGGAAGAGTAGAGAGCACAGAGGAGACGACCCAAAGTGGCAGTCACCATCGCGTGACAAACTATCAGACGGATCGATTCGGGAAAGTAACCTATAAGGAAATCACTGACGGCAAAACTTCCCAAGCGTGGAGTATGCGCTTCGATCATAACGACAATCTAGTATATTTGCAGGATCCGGAAAACAACGTAAACGTATATGGCTACGATACGCTAGGCAATCTCACCAGTGTTCTGGAAAATGGGACGACTACGGCAGAGTATATCTACAATAGTTTGGCATGGAAGCTCTCGGAGAAGAATCCAGAGACAAAAGCGGAGACGTACACCTACGATAAAAGCGGCCTTGTGAAGAGTTACAAGGACAAAAACGGCGTCACGTTCAACTACGATTATTCGCCTTTCCATGAACTGACGAAAGTTTCTTCTGGTACTGCCTTCTATGAAGAGCGCGTGTATGATCCACAGTCTGGTCTGCTTTTGAGCGAAAATAATCACACAGGAAACGCGATCAGCTATGGCTACGATGGATTCCATCGGAAGAATCGCCAGACGATGATGGGCAAAGACTACCAGCTTCTCTATTCAGACAGCGACGATTCGGTAGATACACTTGTATACCCAGCAAGAAGTGCGGTATCTGGTTCTGCCCCATCGATGAGAGTTGAATACACCTATGACAACGCGAATAGATTGAACTCGGTGGCGATCCCTGGAGTTGGAACGACCACGTATACATACGATATTAGTAACTCAGGTGAAACCAATGCTATATCGTATCCGGGGCAACCAACAGCCATGCAGCAATCGATCAGCTCATTTGGTGAAAAAACAGCCTTGAATCACGCAGACGGCTGGAATGAGACAAATGGCTACGATATTTTTGGGAATATCACCAGTCAAAAGCGCTCCGGCACGAATTATGGATTGTTTGTGTACGACAAGCTTTCCCGGATCAAGGAAGAATCGGTCGAAGGAAACATCAGACAGTATGCCTATGATAATCGAGGCAACCGTCAAGTATACGCCAATGCTCCGGCAAATATCTTGCGCTCCTATGAAATGAAGCACGATTTGTTTAATCGTTTGCAGGAGTATAAGGACGATAAGGGGACAACGACGTACACATATTACCCAGGTGGACTGCGTGCGACGAAGCAACAGACTGGCAGCGTGACGGATACGACTCACTACGTTTACCTGAATGGGCAAGTCATTGAAGAGCTCACGCAGGATGGCAGGGTCAAAGCGCGGAATGTGTTTGGCAATCAGTTGATTTGGCGAAAAGACTATTCATCGAATCTTGAAGGCAGTTACTACTACAACAGCCACGGAGATGTTGTTAAGATTAAGGATTCGAACGGCAATGTCTTGAATACGTATGACTATGATATTTGGGGAAACTTGATCACGGATAAGGTTAAGGAGACGCTTTCTAACCCGTTTATGTATGCGGGGGAGATGTATGACAAAGAGAGCGGATTCTATTATTTGCGAGCCCGGTATTATGATCCGAAGATCGGGCGGTTTATATCGGAGGATACGTATAAGGGGCAAGTGGATAATCCGTTGACGTTGAATCGGTATACGTATGTAAGTAATAATCCGCTAAAATATGTTGATCCTACTGGTAATGTCCAGGAAATTCATGCAGATTGGGCGCCAGGGAAGAAAAAAATTGATCCGTTGGTGAACGGGTTATTGCTTGGGTATCCTGAACAAGTTCAAAAGGTAATGGATACGGAGCCTTTCACCTTAGAAAACTTAGCAGCAAATGCAGAATTATTTATTTCAATAATTCCAGCAGTAAAAATTGAAGGTGAAGTTAGTCAGTTAACTGCAAATGGATTAAACAAAGCGGTTAAATCAACCAATATCAAGGCGTTAGTTGATTGCAACTGCTTTACGGCAGGAACAAAGGTGCTAACAGACGAAGGTGAGAAACCTATCGAGGAAATCGAGGTAGGTGATAAAGTCCTAGCCAAAGACGATGAGACAGGTGAGATGGCCTATAAAGAAGTCGAATGGCTTTTCCAACGTGATGTTGAGGCAACGTATAATATTACTGTTAGCGGTGAAGTCATAACGACCACTGACGAACATCCGTTTTGGATTGTTGGCAAAGGTTGGGTGGAATCTAAAAATATTGCGGTGGGCGATGTTCTCACAACCTCCGATGGCAAGGAATTGGCCATTGAGAAGATTGAGGTTAAGGAGGAACATAGAACTGTCTACAACTTTAAGGTAAAGGACTTCCATACGTACTTTGTTTCTAACCTCGGAATTTGGACGCATAATAGGTGCAATATTACAGGGACTGAGCTTGCTAATAAAGCAAGAGCGGCAATAGGAAATAGTGGATTACAAGGAATGAAAGCCGAAGGTAGCGTAGTGGAACAAGCCGCTTATGATTTTGTGGGAACTGGTGGGAAAATGAAGATACTTAGTGGTGGAGCGCTTTATACTAGTAAGGACGGATTGAGATCTGTGAGGATTGGACAAAAATATGGAAAAAGTAAGCAACAAGGTACAATTGTTCGTGAAGCTAACTTTGAGCAAGTTGATAAGAATGGTAAGCTGATTTCCAATTATCATGTGGTAATAGAATAATACTGGAGGAAGTGATTAAATGATAATACCAGTTTTAAAGGATATTGTCGTACGAGGCGAACCAGAAAGTGTTGATAATTTTATTCTTTCAGCAAATGCAGATATAGGAGCAAAAGACGAGGAAGGTGTCGAGTACTTTTATTTTAGAATTATCTCATCTAAAAGATTACTTTCAATGCTTAAAGAGGACAGTATTATAGATTGCAGAGCGACATTTATAGTTAATGAGTTTAATATTGAGTTAATTGAGAGGGAGATTAATAAGATATTAGAGGACTGCATTAGATCTACTTGGGAAGAGGTTGCACAAGCAATCAATCGATATCTATGTTGGGAATATGACAATATAAAGTACGAGACTGTCTAGGCACATCGATTCATAAAGGGTACACAAAATTATCAACAGAGTCTACACTGTTTTTCAGGCTAACGATGAATCTATGGTGGTGAGTGCATGGATATCCAGGCGATAAAAGATTTCGTACTGACACATAATTTGGAGGAGCGAAGTATTACTGGATTTTGGAACTATTTTAATAACTACCAAAAAGAATGTAGTGAGGAATTTCAAAAAGAATTTCCAGATTATGATGCTAACCATGTAGAGGTATTCATTGATACTGTCTCCCTTCGAATCACCAATTGGCCTGATGATGGTTATAATCATGTAATCATTGTCGTTAGAATGCATTACAAAGATCAATATGCTGGAATGTATGAGATGATCTTTAACTTATCCGGTGACGTAGGGGATGATCACTTATCGCTCTTTTAGGGCTGAGATTAAAAATATCCAATTTTTTAACCACATGTGAGTTTATGACTCCATGTGGTTTTTATATTTGTACCTCACTCTTTGCCGATTAACCCGAGGAATTAACCCCAAGTCCTTCTTCGTCAAAAGTCAGTTGCAACCACCAATTTTTTTCTACCACCAAACCCATTTGAACCATAAAACAATGACAAAACTTGAATATTATGGTATTTTCTCTGTAAAAACACGTCACGCCTCTCGCATAATCTCGAGTCGCACGAAAGGAGATCGATAGATTTGCTCATAGCCATAAACATGATCTTTCTACTTATCTTTGCGTACCTATTGGCAAAACTCCTCACCCTACTAAAACAAACCCAGAAACAGGTCCATCACTTCCACCCATTCATCCCAGAAACCGGACCAGCAATCGGCACCAAACTACAATCGCTGCCTTTCCTCACGCTAAACGGTCAAGAACAACAACTAAACCACTTGCCCCGTCCACTGATCATAAACTTCACCCATACGGGCTGCGGGCACTGTGCCAATCATGTGCACGAACTATTATCCGAGGGTAGGGTACTCACAGATGCATCCGTTATCATCTCAACAGAATCCGAGCACATATCCACTTCCCAATGGCTGAAAGAAAACAACATATCCGGCATCCCTGTCTTGATCGGCAACGAACCCATGCTGGAGGCATACAAAATCAACCATTTCCCCAGCGTTTTTGTAATCGATGAGCAGGACGTCATTCGTGCCAAGCCGATAACCGCCGTGGAAACCAAAAAGAAGCTCCTGGCGCTAGCAGGTGAACCAGCATGACTCGCTCCTATTTTGCAAAAACCGTTCGATTGATTTGGGCACATGGCAAGCTATGGCTCATTTGCTCTATTGCCCTCAGAATCATCCTGGCATTTTCCCCGTTGGCTACGATCTGGATCATGAAAGAAATGGTAAATGAGGTTACAGCCATTGCGCTGGACCACACGGATGATTACCAGCCATTGCTTTGGCTGCTTGCTGGACTATTTTTCGTGACGCTGGTGACGAATGCATTGGAGACGGTCTTGCGTATTCTCGATGCCCATACGGAGCAACGACTGGAATATCATTTGGAGCATATGGTAGCTAAGAAAGCAGCATCTGTTCCGCTCTCCTATTTCGATGATCCGGAATTTTACAATCATCACCACCGTATCCGGGCAGAGGCAATGGGGGAACGCTTTCTGGACCCTGTGGAAAGGGTATTGGATCTAGGAAAAAATCTGATTACTCTGATTTCATATGCGGTGTTTTTGCTTAGCATTCACTGGGGATTAGCTGTGATGAGCTTGCTGGCCGTGATCCCGCTGTTAATCGTCCAAATTAAATTTGGTATGTCGGAATACTTTCTCGCAAGGCTACAGACGCCAGAGATTCGCGAAGCCTCCTACATTAGCTCGATCCTGAATGAGCGTGACAGCTCCAAAGAGGTCCGACTGTTTCAGCTAAAGGACTTTTTGCTAGGCAGATGGTCTCGCTTGTATTTGAAAAATATGAAAGAGGTACTTCGTCTGCTCCACCGCAGGGAAAAAGCACTGATTCTCTCAGGGATCTTTACCTCCTCGATGTATATTGGCTGCTTGGGATTGGTCGTATCGCTGCTTCGTGCGAGCGCCCTGAAGGTAGGGGATTTTGTAGCGATTGCACAAGCGGTACAGAATACGCAGCAGCTGCTTTCTTTAATGACCTTTAACCTCGCACATATCGTCAACAGATGCTTGTACATCGCTGATCTGTTTGACTTTCTGGAATATGAGGATAAAACGATTCCGCAGCTCACTGGCAAAGCGGAGTTTCCCACCAAGCTGCAATCTGGTATTACGTTTGATCGGGTTTCGTTTTGCTATCCCAAAATGGAGCGCAATGTGATCCATGAAGTTTCCTTTAGTATCAAGCCGGGGGAGCGTATTGCGATTGTCGGCGATAATGGCTCTGGAAAAACGACGCTCGTCAAATGCCTGATGGGGCTTTATCCGATCCATTCTGGAAATATTCTGTTCGACAATAAGTCGATTCGTGAGCTCGATATTTCCGACCTGCAACGAAATATCACGGTCATCTTCCAAGACTTCATTCGGTACAATTTCACTGCTGGAGAGAACATCACCATTGGGAGAGTAACGCAGGAAGTCAATCCCGCCCAGATGAGACAAGTAGCGGTTGAAACCGGTGCAGATACCTTTATTCGTAGGCTGCCCAGTGGATATGATACGATTTTGGGTCGGACGCTACAGGATGGCGAAGACCTGTCAGGTGGACAGTGGCAGAAGATCGCATTGGCGCGGGCTTTGTACAGAAGAGGCGAGATTTTTATTCTAGACGAGCCTACAGCGGCACTTGATCCGCAGGCAGAGCTGGAAGTATTTCAGCAGTTTGATGCCCTCACACAGAATAAGACGGCGATTTTTATTTCCCATCGGATGGCTGCAGCACGAATGGCGGATCGGATTTTTGTCATGAAGCAAGGTCAGCTGATCGAAGTCGGTCATCATGATGAGCTCATGGATGCAAACGGAGAATACTCGCGCATGTACCGCATGCAGGCGAAATGGTTTGCGTAACAAAGGAGGGGTGTTATGGAGGAGCTTGGGCTGCTATTTCGGCTGATTCTCGCGTTTTTATTTCTCAGCACGTTTGTTTCAAAAATAAGCGATATGGGTACGCATTTGTCTATTGTGCGAGCCTATCAGATCATACCCTACTCGTGGTCAAAAAGCTTTACGTATCTGGATCTGGGGCTGCAGGCCATCGTAGCGGTTTCCTTGCTAATCGGTTTTTTTACAACGCTGGGACTGTCCTTGGCGATTTTATTGCTAGGGGTGTACACACTTGCGATCAGTATCAATCTAGCAAGAGGCAGAAAGAAGATTTCATGCGGATGCGGCGGAATGGCTGGAAATCATTTTTTATCGTGGAAGCTTGTTTTGCGTAATCTCGTTTTCATCAGTCTGGCAGTCTGTGTGGAGCAATGGAGCGGGGGCTGGGCAAGTGTTGACCATTATTTAATGTCCGGCAGTTTCGAAATCACCAACGGAGTTATGGCTATCTTCTTTTCGAGTGTATGCCTCTCACTGCTCATGGCTATTAGTGGAGAAATCAGTACGTTCAAACATATTTTGCGAAAAAGGCAGGGATGAACATGTCTACAGGCTGGATGATTGGGTTCGGGGTATTATGGGTGACGGTCATCGCGATTTTAGTCGTCTTGTTTCAAGTATTAAAGGTGGTTGGGACGTTCATTAACAAAATGGAAGCAGCAGAGGAGAATAGTAGGAGAAGCGACAATAATATTACTTATTGAAATTTCAGAAAACACTTTCATTTTTCGTATAAAGATTGTATTATATTGCTGTAAATACATTTTATGGAAAGGGTGAGGTGATAGGCATGTTCAAAAAATTACTCCAAAAACTAGGAGCAAGTGCGTTCGCGGGATGCCAAAAAGGATGCATAAGAAATGGCTCATTGTGTGAATGTCCTTGGTAGTTTTTCAGACGCATAAATAGAGCAAGACTGTCTCGCAAGTAGAAAATTCTACTATGTAAGACAGTCTTGTTTTTTTCTAAACCGAAAATTAACGTTGCAACTCTAAATGAAGCAAAGGAAACTGCCTCCCCGAACCATCCAGCTCAGACCGTCCTGTTTGCACAAACCCATACCTTCTGTAAAAAGCATAAGCCCCTTCGTTTTGCTCGTTGACATCTACTTTCAACTGAGGGCCATATTTGCGTTCCGCATGTCCGAGTAATCTGCTCCCAATCCCTTTCCCGTGGTATTCTGGATCAACGAACAGCATTTCGATTTTCGTTCCATCAAGGCCAATGAAGCCTACAGGCTCTCTCTTTTCGTTTATTTCTATCCATACCTCAACAGCAGATAGTGCTTCATTTTTTACCATGTTTTTATAAAACGCAATATCTTCTCTCGTCAAAAAATGGTGCGTACGGCAAACAGCACGATACCAAATATCTACCAATTGATCATGATAGCTGGCTTCATATACAACAGTTTTGGTATTCACCATGAAACCTCCCGATTCAAACTAACAAAAAAGAGCGCTCTTGAGAGCTTATTATATAGAGTAGCTAGGAACTTTCCTATCAGGTTCACAGCTTTTCTATTCTCCCAGAATAATCTGACGATTGACAAGAGAGAAGTGGGGAGGAAACCCTGCCTTGCCACAATTCCCCAATGCACCTCAAAATACCCTCCATTTAGCAGAATTTTTAAAATATTTCAGCCGTCGATTAGCAGATTAAGATATACTGTCTTTATGGAACAATCTTCTAATTAGTGGGGGCAGAAAAAATGAAAAAACTCGTTTCTCTGGCAGTCGCTGCAAGTATTGCAATCCCGTTACTAAGTCCTACTTTTGTCCAACATGCTGCTGCAAATGCTATTCATGATTATCGTAACGAAGTACAGGTCAATCAGTTTCGCCCACATGGGGGAGATAAGCAGGAAGTGAATGATTTCATCGCGTCCTTGGTGAAGCAACGATCCAATCCTGCTGAGGTAGCAAAGCTGGTAGCAAATGACTCCTTTACGAATTTTGCGATGAAAACCTACGTGGAAGGATTGGCGCAATACAAAAACATTCAGGTGATCGAAGCAAAGATAGACAAGCTGTACACCGTCACGAAGGAGGACGCCTACAATAACTACCGCGCGATTGTGAAATTCAAATACGTCGGGTATACCGCAGATAACAAGGCTATTGAAAAAACGGATTATCTTGGCTTGGCAAGACTTGGGACAGATCCGGTGAACTGGAAGGCGTGGGGAGTCATTTGGCAGGACTCTGGCATTGATGTGTCAGATGTGAAGCTGATTCAGTTGGAGAAGCCACACAAAGGCGAAGAAATATGCGTGATCACGACTGATGCCGGTGTGATCAAGCTCAGACTGTTCCCGAACAAAGCTCCAAAAGCGGTGGAAAACTTTAAAACACTCGCAAAAAAAGGGCAATACAACAATATGATATTTCACCGGGTAATCAACGATTTCATGATTCAGGCAGGAGATTTGAAAGGGCCGGATGGCAAGGAGCTTCCGAGTATTTACGGTGGGTCGTTTGAGGACGAGTTTAGCCGGGATCTGTTCAACTTCAGAGGGGCACTCAGTATGGGGAACGCTGGACCTAATACCAATAGCACTCATTTCTACATTGTACAAAGCCCCAAGGTAGATCAGGAGTACCTCGATTTGTCGGCGCTGCCGTTGAACGCAGAAGCGAAGTATAAAGAAATTGGCGGACGAGCTTACCTCGACAACCGGCACACTGTTTTTGGTCATGTATTTGCCGGGATGGAGGTCGTAGACAAGATCGCTGCCCAGAAAACAGATGAGAATGCCAAGCCCATCCAAAAACCGATCAAGGTACAAAAGATTGAATTTGTCCCGTATAACGAATAAGCTTTGCCAGCAAAAACCCCCTCTCATTCCTGACATTTGGGATGACGAGGGGGTTTGTCAATGAAGGAGATACAAGTCAATATGGCTCCCAGCGAAGTTTTCGTGCTTTTTCGAATCGCTCTTCCACATAGGGCCAATTGACGATATTCCACCAGTTCTCTACATATTTATCTCGCTGGTTTTGATATGCCAGGAAATAGGCGTGCTCCCATACATCCAGAGCCAGTAACGGAATCACATCCCATTGTGACAGGTTCTGGTGCTTTTCGGCTGTAAGAATCTCCAGATGTTGTGCTCGCGGGGACCAAACGAGGATCGCCCACCCAGGACCTTCTACCTTTTCTGCCGCCTGACTGAATTGTCTCTTAAAGGAGTCATACGAACCGAAATACCGATTGATTGCTGCTGCAAGATCACCAGAGGGAATACCACCCCCATTTGGACTCATGGCTGGCCAAAAGATCGTATGCAAATAATGACCAGCTCCATTAAAGGCTAGCTCGCGTTCCCAATGGCGTATGAGATCGAAGTTGCCACTTTCTCGAGCCTCCGCTAGCTTCCGTTCTGCTGTATTGAGATCATCTACATACTTTTGGTGCAGCTTAATGTGATGGATTTGCATGGTAGCTTCATCGATATACGGCTCCAATGCGTTGTAAGCATAAGGGAGCGGAGGGAGGGTATGTCGGCCGATAGCCACGGGGCGAGCCGCACGGACTGGCTCGCGCGCACCGGGATAGGAAACGGGTGCTGGCACTACAGGTACTGGTTCTTCTTCCGCCATGGCGGGCTCTGCATTTATCAATTCCTGAACAGGTTCCTTTACTTCTTCTTCCAGATGCTCATCTTCACTCAATTGAGCCAGTCGTAAAAAGTGATGGAATTGCTGCTGCACTTGTTCGGCGCGAGTGATGAGAGCAGGGAGTTCGTCGCTGTCTTTTGCCGAATCGAGCTTGGATGCTTGCCTTCCGATCCGTGTAAATGTTTCTTCGAATTTGTGCAGATGCCGTTCGAGTTCTCGGTTGAGGGTCTTATGTCTTCGCAAATGCTCGATCCATTGTCGGCCCCATTGGCTCCAGTCCAGCAAATTCTTGGCTTCTTCTACCAAAAGATTCTCCTCCTCGTAGGCACATCATCTCTCCCCACATTATGAAAGGCGCCTAGAGAAGGTGCGACATTTGCGGAGTACAAGAAATTTCATCTCCGCATATGGTAGTAGCACAAATGTTTGAGTGGTATGCTGTACTATATTCATTTCAACAGGGGAGACACATTAGCATGAGTAGAGAACGAGCGATTGCCGTTATTGATTCAGGAGTGGGAGGATTAACTGTTGCGAAGGAAGTCATGCGTCAGCTACCCGAAGAACGGATTGTTTATGTAGGCGATAATGCCCGTTGTCCGTATGGCTCCAAATCGCCGGAAGACATTCGTGCCTACAGCTTTCAAATGATCGACTATGTGATGCGTACACCGTTAAAAGCATTGGTAATCGCCTGTAATACTGCGACTGCCGTCGTGCTGGAGGAAGCGATGGAGGATTTGCCGTTGCCCGTCATCGGGGTGATTGAACCAGGGGCGCGTGCGGCTGTTCAAGTGACAAAAAACGGAAGAGTCGGTGTCATCGGGACAGAAACGACCATTCGTACTAAGGCGTATGAACGTGCGCTTTTACGGATGCAACCGGATTTGTACGTCGCAGGCATGGCTTGTCCCGCATTTGTGCCGCTGGTAGAGAGCCACATGGCGAACTCGGAGGAAGCAAGAAGAATTGTAAAAGAAACGCTTGCCCCGTTCTTGCACGAAGATTTGGACACGTTAATTTTGGGTTGTACACACTATCCGTTGCTAGCACCGGTCATTTCGGAAGTGATGGGAGATCGAGTGCGCTTGATCAACTCCGCAGAAGAAACAGCGCGAGAATTGTCCCTGCAAATTGCGGCGGACGCCGAAAGCAAGAAAATAGAGCGCCCAGAGCATCTGTTTGTGACGAGTGGGGACGCCCTCAAATTCCAGACCATTGCAGAGGAATGGCTGGATTGCCAAGTAAACGTCCAGCACAACTCATTGGAAAAAACCGTCCAGCCCTGATGGAAGACCTTGTCTGGCGAGACAAACTTTCAACGCATAAACCCAAGCCTAGCTCGTATACATGGTAGTACAAAGTGTGTGGAGGAGGCTGGGGAAATGAAGATAAGGCACATCGGGAAAATGACGGCCGTGCTGGGGGTTAGCGCAGTGCTTTTGTCGGGCTGCGGTCTCTTTGGCCCGGAAAAGGAAACGATTAGTATTGATGCACCGCCACAGTCAGAGGTATCTGTGGATTTGCCAAACGGCACGCCGTCCCTGGATGGTGCAAAAGAAGGCGCACAACCGGTCGTTCAGGAGACTGGAGAGAGAATGGTGTACTTGCAGGATGCTAACGGATATATCGTTCCTGTCTCGATGACTCTTCCGAAATCAGATGGTCCTGCCAAACAAGTATTGAGCTACATGGTAAAAGGTGGTCCGGTAGAGAGCATGCTTCAGGGGGGCTTTACCGCTGTCTTGCCGAAAGGGACAGAAGTAAAAGGACTGGTTATCAAAAACGGCGTAGCCACTGTCGATTTTTCCAAAGACTTCAAAACGTACGAGGAGAAGGACGAGAAGAAAATTGTCGATGCCGTCACCCGCGCGTTGACGGAATTTAGCACGGTCAAGACTGTGCAAATTTGGGTGAACGGAACGCCGTTGACGGAAATGCCAGCAGCCAAAACACCCATAACGCTATTAGACCGGAATCAAGGAGTCAATCTCGAACTGGGCGATGGGGCGGTGCCGGGAGATACCTCCAGTGTAACTGTTTATTTCCAGGGACAGCTGGATGATACACGTACGTATTATGTCCCAGTGACTCGACTGGTTCCTGAAACGGCTGATATCGCCAAGGCAACCGTCGAAGAGTTGATCAAAGGACCGAAACAAGGATCCCAGCTCTTTAGTTCCTTGCTGCGCACGACTCGTGTTCTGAATGTGAAGCAGGAAAAAGATTTGGTCACGGTCAATTTGAGCAGTGACATCCTCAAGTATGATGACGGCAAGGAAGCGAGCCCAGAAGCTCTGCAATCGCTCGTCTTGTCATTGACAGAGACGACAGGGGCGAAGCAAGTGCAGCTGCTGGTGGAAGGAAAACCGCTAGCTAGTGGCGAGTTCACCAAGCCAGTGAGCCGTCCGGTCAAACTCAATCCCATACAGATGTAAGGAACGAGCCACGCCCGTATTAACGAGCGTGGTTTTTGTTCGCCAATGGTTCGTTGCCACTACCGCGTACCGTTCTCCAAATCATTAGCCCAAGCAAAAGCGATGGGACTGTGACCAAAAAACCAGCCACAAAGCCGACAATGCGCGGGTCTGCCATCGTCAAAATCCAACCGCCAAGGAGCATGGACAAACCGATCAGGATGTTGGAGATTGTCGCATCCAAGGCAAATACTCTGCCATGGTAGCTGGGGGCAACATGCCGCATGATCAACGTATTCAGGCTGGCGTTTCCCATACCTCCTGCCACGGTGGAGAGCGCAAAGAACAGTGCCGTTACATAAATCGTGGGTGAGAAGCTGGTCAAAAGCAGCCCAAAGCCTTCCAAAGCGAAGCTGCTGGCAGCCACTTCGTAAAAGTAACGTTGAAAGCGCTGAGCAAGTATTCCCCCGATGATGAAGCCAATTCCGATCGCACCGTACAACAAACCAATTCCCCATTCACCAGCAGTAAACACTTGATAGGCATAGACACTGATCAGGACATTGATAATCCCGCCGCCGATTGGCCACACAGCTTTTAGCAAAAGGACGGCGTACACAATCGGTGTGGACGTGATGGTGCGAATCACCTCTCCGTAGGAAGAGACTTTAGCAGCCTGCTGCAACTGCACGTTATGAACGGAGTTGTCTGGGGAGGCGGGTACAGTCAGTCTAGCTAAAAACAGAGCCGAGGCGAAAAAGGAGAGGGCATTGAAAAGAAAAGCGAGATCACTTCCCCATAGTGCAATAAAAATACCGCCGATCAATGAACCAATGGCCATGACGATTCCAAAGATACTTTGGTCAAGTGCGTTCGCAGTGGCCAATTCCTCAGGGTCAACGATTTTAGGGAGCAGGGACATTCGTGAAGGATTGTAAAGGGAAGAAAAGGCAACCAATAAGAAAGTGCCTGCATAGATGATCCATAAATCTGATTTTTCAGATACAAGCAAAAACGAAAGAGCAACGAAGCCGCGAACGAGATCACAGGCAACCATCACTTTTTTTCGATTAAATCGGTCTGCCATCAGACCACCCAGCGGGCCGAAAATCAAGTGAGGCAGTGTACGTAGTGCGAGGGTAATGCCTACAGCGATAGCTGTTCCTGTTATTTCGAGCAGCAGTGCGAGCACAGCAACGCTGTTAAACCAATCACCAATTCCGCTTAAGAAATTGGCAGTTAAAAGACGCCGCAAATTTGGCTTTTTCAAAAGAACAAGGAAGCTCATAAGTAAATTCACCTACCATCAAATTAATTAAATATCTAATTAGATAATATTTTAATCGTTAGGTAGAGGCAAGGAAATTTTTTGTGAGGGAGGAAGTGACAAGAATATTTGCAATTAACGTAAATAGGGAAGAGGCGTTTGTGCAGTGGCAGATCGTTTCCTGCCTCTGGTATAATGAGCGGAGTGTAACAAAGCGATTTAGGAGGAACTTGGAATGAGAGTGGATGGCCGTGCCCATGATCAATTGCGCCCTGTAACGATTACGCGCAATTACATTAAACACGCAGAAGGATCGTGCCTGATTGAAGTCGGGGACACAAAGGTGATTTGTACGGCGACTTTGGAGGACCGGGTACCGCCTTTTATGCGTGGTGGCGGGAAGGGCTGGATCACAGCCGAGTATTCCATGCTTCCCCGAGCAACAGCGACCCGCAACGCGCGTGAGTCGTCCAAAGGAAAAGTCGGTGGACGAACAATGGAGATTCAGCGTCTGATCGGACGTGCTCTGCGCTCCGTTGTGAACCTTGAAGCAATGGGTGAACGCACCATTTGGCTGGATTGCGATGTCATCCAGGCTGACGGAGGTACACGTACAGCTTCGATTACCGGAGCCTACGTGGCAATGGTAGACGCGATGCAAAAGCTGGTGGATAGTGGCACCTGGAAACAACTGCCGCTCAACGACTTCCTGGCAGCAACCTCAGTAGGGGTAGTCGGCGAGGAAGCCGTGCTCGATCTCAACTACAAAGAGGATTCTACAGCGATTGTCGACATGAATGTCGTCATGACGGGAAATGGAAAATTTGTCGAGCTGCAAGGAACAGGGGAGGATGCTCCGTTTTCTCCTGAACAGCTACAAGAAATGATTGCCCTTGCAAAAGTCGGCATTGACAACTTGATTACCAGTCAAAAAGAGGCGCTCTCAGATGTTACGCTCTCTTTTGCGCAATCAGTCGCGGAGGAAAGTCATGCCTAATCGAAAAAAAGTCGTTCTCGCAACTCGTAACCAAGGAAAAGTGAAAGAATTCAACAGGCTGTTCGCAGATGCAGGCTGGGAAGGCATTAGCCTCGCTGAATTTGACGGTGTGCCAGAGGTAGTAGAAGACAAGGACACCTTCGAAGGAAACGCGCTGAAAAAAGCAATCGAAATCTCTACATACTTGAACATGCCAGCCCTGGGTGACGATTCCGGTTTGGAAGTAGATGCGCTGGAAGGGCGCCCTGGTGTTTACTCCGCACGCTTCGCTGGAGAAGATGCAACAGACGAGCAGAATTGGCGTAAATTGTTGAAAGAGCTGGAAGAGGTGTCGACACAGGAACGCACAGCGCGTTTCCGTTGCACGTTGGCGTTGGTGATTCCAGGCGAAGAGCCAATCATTGCCACTGGCGCTTGTGAGGGAGTGATCGCTCGTGAGCCAAAAGGGACAAACGGCTTCGGGTACGATCCGGTATTCTACATCCCATCGATGGACAAAATGATGGCCGAACTCATGCCAGAAGAAAAGAACCAGATCAGCCACCGTGCTCGTGCCATGCAGCAACTTCTTGAAATCATCAAGTAGACAAGAGAGAAACAGGAGAGTGAGGCGTGATGGGAATTCTCATCATGAGCGATAGCCACGGCTTGGTTCGGGAAGTAAGCCAGGTCGTCAACCGACATCATGTCGAAAAAATTTTGCATTGTGGCGATTTTTGTGTCGACCATAAACGCGAGCCGTTTTCCAACATGACGCTTGTCCGAGGCAATTGCGATTCGACACAAGAGGTGCCGACTGAGCAAGAGACCAAATGGCGCGACCTTCACATCCTGCAAACGCACGGGCATCTCTTCGGAGTGAAAGGCTCTCTTCTGCGCCTTCATTACCGTGCAGAAGAGGTCGGAGCAAATGTAGTCGTATTCGGTCACTCCCATGTACCTGTATGTGGCGTAGAGAGAGACATCCTGTTTCTGAATCCCGGCAGCCTGCAAATGCCGCGCGGTTTTCACGTACCGACATATGCCCATTTAGAAGAGACGGGAACGAGTCCGACAGAAGTTTACATATCCGTGGTGTTTTATGATCATCTAGGCAACCCGGTTCCACAATTGGGAGGGAACTATTCTGTTCGTCGACCAATGAGGTCTTCTTGAAAACTAAAAGATTTGTGCTATACTAGAATGGTTATAATGGCTAGAATATTATCATCCGAGCCTGCGAAGATACCATGGCGCGGCTGGCGATGTTCTGTTGATTCGATTTAGGAGGGGAAGTTTACGTGGCAGCAAATTGGGAAAAGGTAGAGAATAACCAGGGAGTCCTGACGGTTGAAGTAGATGCTACGCAAGTAGACGCAGCATTGGATCAAGCGTTTAAAAAAGTGGTTCAAAAAGTTCAAGTTCCAGGATTCCGTAAAGGAAAAGTACCACGCAAAATGTTCGAATCCCGTTTTGGTGTAGAATCTTTGTACCAAGACGCTCTTGACATTCTGCTTCCAACTGCATACGGACAAGCTGTTCGTGAAGCTGGTATCGAGCCAGTAGATCGTCCAGAAGTAGACGTAACGCAAATGGAACAAGGGAAAAACCTGATCTTCAAAGCGACTGTAACTGTGAAGCCTGAAGTGAAGCTGGGCGACTATAAAGGTCTGTCCATCGAAGAAAAAGACTTCTCTGTAACAGAAGAGAGCGTTGACGCTGAACTGAAGCGCATGCAAGAGCGTCATGCTGAGCTCGTAGCAGTAGAAGAGGGTGCCGCACAAACAGGCGATATCGCTGTAATCGATTTCGAAGGCTTCCAAGACGGAGTAGCTTTTGAAGGCGGTAAAGCGGAAGATTATTCTCTGGAACTGGGTTCCGGTACTTTCATCGCAGGGTTCGAGGAGCAACTGGTTGGCTTGAACATCGGTGAAGAAAAAGAAATTACCGTAACTTTCCCTGAAGAGTACCACTCTCCTAACCTCGCTGGTAAAGAAGCGGTATTCAAAGTGAAGCTGAACAGCCTGAAGCGCAAAAACCTGCCTGCTTTGGATGATGAGTTTGCCAAAGATGTGAGCGAGTTCGACACGCTGGAAGAGCTGAAAGCAGACACCAAGAAAAAGCTCGAAGAAAAAACTGCGCAAGAAAAAGATCAATATGTTCGTGAACAGCTCGTTCTGAAAGCAGCTGAAAACGCTGAGATCGATCTGCCAGCAGTAATGGTTGAGCATGAATTGGATCAAATGGTAAATGAATTTGGTCAACGTCTGCAATACCAAGGCATGACGCTGGAACTGTACTACCAGTTCTCCGGCATGGATGAGAGCCAACTGCGCGATCAATTGCGTGCAGACGCAACATCCCGTGTTCGCACTTCCTTGACTTTGGAAGCAATCGGCAAAGCAGAAAACATCGAAGCAACAGAAGAAGACGTAAACGCAGAACTGGATAAACTGGCTGGCGTATACGGCCGCCCAGCTGATGAGCTGCGCAAAATCTTCTCTGCACAAGATGGCATGGCTGCTCTGTACCGCGATGTGCAAACTCGCAAAACAGTAGATTTGCTGGTTGCAGAAAGCAAAGTAACAGCATAAGCTTAGAAGAACGCATGATTGGTCAGTGGGCAGGCTAACCCTGACGCTGGCTGTCAAGACCACAAGGCACGAGTGTATCGTGCCTTGTTTTTCCACCATTGACTTTTTTCGGCAAAGGAGGAAAATACATAATGCTAATCCCTATGGTCATTGAGCAAACAAGCAGGGGAGAGCGCTCCTACGATATTTACTCGCGCCTCCTGAAAGACCGGATTATTCTCTTGGGCACCGAGATTGATGATGAAATCGCCAATCTGGTTGTCGCTCAGCTGCTTTTCTTGCAGGCAGAAGATCCGGACAAAGACATTTCGCTATACATAAACTCTCCAGGTGGTTCTGTTACAGCAGGAATGGCCATCTATGACACCATGCAGTACATCAAACCGGATGTGTCCACAATTTGTGTGGGCATGGCTGCCAGCATGGGAGCTTTCCTGTTGGCTGCTGGTGCAAAAGGCAAGCGCTTCGCTCTGCCAAATGCCGAAGTGATGATTCACCAACCGCTGGGTGGTGTGCGTGGGCAAGCAGAAGACATCCGCATTCATGCGGAATGGATTATGAAGACGAAGCGCCAGCTGAATGAGATTTTGTCTGAGCGGACAGGTCAGCCTTATGAACGCGTAGAGCAAGATACAGACCGCGATAATTTCATGAGCGCAGAAGAAGCTAAGGCCTACGGATTGATTGACTCTATTATCGAACGCAAAAACTGACCCGTTGTGAGGTGAAGCGCATGTTTAAGTTTAACGACGACAAAGGCCAACTGAAGTGTTCCTTCTGCGGCAAGTCCCAGGAACAGGTGCGCAAGCTGGTAGCTGGTCCTGGTGTTTACATTTGTGACGAATGTATCGAACTGTGCAATGAAATTGTACAGGAAGAACTGGGCACTGAAGAAGAAATCGATATGAAAGAAATTCCAAAGCCAGTGGAAATTCGCAAAATCTTGGACGACTATGTCATTGGTCAAGATATGGCGAAGAAATCCTTGTCTGTAGCGGTATACAACCACTACAAACGGATTAATTCCGGGGCGAAGATCGAGGATGTGGAGCTGCAAAAATCCAACATCATGCTGATCGGTCCGACTGGTAGCGGGAAAACGTTGCTCGCGCAAACATTGGCGCGCATTTTGAATGTACCTTTCGCGATTGCGGACGCAACTTCTCTGACAGAAGCAGGCTATGTGGGCGAAGACGTTGAAAACATCTTGCTCAAGCTCATTCAGGCTGCTGACTATGATGTGGAGAAGGCTGAAAAGGGAATCATTTACATCGACGAGATTGATAAGGTAGCCCGTAAATCGGAAAACCCATCCATCACACGTGATGTATCTGGTGAAGGCGTTCAGCAAGCGCTTTTGAAAATTTTGGAGGGTACCGTTGCGAGTGTTCCACCACAAGGCGGACGCAAGCATCCTCACCAAGAGTTCATCCAGATCGACACTTCGAACATTTTGTTCATCTGCGGCGGTGCATTTGATGGCGTCGAGCAGATTATCAAGCGTCGTTTGGGTAAAAAAGTCATCGGTTTCGGTGCAGACTTCGGCGATGGCGTAAAAGGCGATCTGAAAGCCGGAGAATACCTGAAATACATTTTGCCGGAAGACCTGCTGAAATTTGGTCTGATTCCGGAGTTCGTCGGTCGTTTGCCAGTGCTGGCTACCTTGGAGCCGCTGGATGAGGAGACGCTCGTTCGTATCCTGACAGAGCCGAAAAACTCTTTGGTGAAACAGTACCAAAAACTGCTGAGTCTTGATGGTGTTGAGCTGGAGTTCGATAACGGTGCGCTCATGCAAATCGCCAAAGAAGCGATTAAGCGCAACACTGGTGCTCGCGGACTGCGTGCGATTATCGAACAAATCATGCTCGATATGATGTATGAGCTTCCTTCCAGAGAAGACGTCAACAAGTGCGTGATTACCGAAGAAACGGTACGCGACAAAGTGAAGCCGCAGCTGTTGACCAAAGAAGGCCAGGAATTGCACGAAGAAACAGCCTAAGTATTGTCTACACAAACCATCTCGTGATAAGCGAGGTGGTTTTTTTGTTGTTGGTTTACGTCTACGCTTGCGGGGCAATACTACTTGATATCGTTTAAGAGAAGCTTTACATATGCAAAAAACGGTCATGCACGTGTTCCTCTCTCTTCGGGGGACAAAAGTTGACCGCAAGCGAAGACGCATGGGAGGGACTGCATATGGACTATACGACATTGGTCATTGCTGTCATTGAAGTGGTTGTTGGTATCGTGATCGGCACCTACTTTTGGAACTTGCTGCGAGCGCAGAGAAACACGAAAACCTCAACCGAAAAGGAATCGCGCAAGGATCTTGATTCCATCCGTAAAATGAGAATGGTTGCGTTGACAGAACCTCTGTCAGAGAGAACAAGACCAGCGACTTTGGAAGAAATTGTAGGACAAGAAGATGGGCTTCGGGCATTGCGTGCCGCTTTGTGTGGTCCCAATCCGCAGCATGTCATTATTTATGGACCCCCCGGTGTAGGCAAGACCGCAGCGGCTAGGGTCGTGCTGGAAGAAGCGAAGAAAAATCAGCTATCGCCGTTTTCTTCGGATGCCAAATTTATTGAAATCGATGCGACGATTGCCCGTTTTGATGAACGCGGGATTGCTGACCCGTTAATCGGCTCTGTACATGATCCAATTTATCAAGGGGCAGGCTCGCTTGGGCAGGCGGGGATTCCGCAGCCAAAGCCGGGAGCTGTGACGAAAGCGCACGGTGGTATGCTTTTTCTTGATGAAATAGGTGAACTTCATCCTATTCAGATGAATAAGTTACTAAAGGTTCTCGAAGACCGCAAAGTCATGTTGGAGAGTGCGTACTACAGTGAGGAAAATAACCAAATTCCTTCGCATATTCATGACGTATTCAAATACGGTTTACCCGCCGACTTCCGTCTGGTTGGAGCGACGACGAGATTGCCAGAGGAACTACCTGCTGCGCTTCGTTCCCGTTGCCTGGAAATCTTTTTCCGTCCGTTGAAGGCGGGTGAAATAGGGAGTATCGTGCGTACGGCTGTGCCTAAAATGAATATGAATATAGAAGATGGGGCTGTTTCCGTGATAGAGCGCTACGCGACTAATGGACGTGAAGCGATCAATACACTGCAAATCGCTGCGGGAATTGCCTTGACGGAAGAACGCCAAGACATCCAGGCTGCCGATGTGGAATGGGTGATGCACAGCAGTCAAAAATCGCCTCGCCCCGAAAAGCAGGTGCATGATACACCGCAGGTCGGATTGGTCAACGGTCTTGCCGTGTACGGTCCGAACATGGGCAGTGTGATGGAACTAGAAGTGACTGCTTCACCTACAGCTGTTCCAGGTCAAGGTCGAATGGCGATGACAGGAATGGCAGAGGAAGAGGAAATGGGCAGCCGCAACCGGACGATTCGCCGGAAGTCGATGGCAAAAGGCTCAATCGAAAACGTTTTGACTGTATTGAACAGAATGGGCGTCCGTCCGTATGATTATGATCTGCATATCAATTTTCCGGGAGGCATCCCTGTGGATGGGCCTTCTGCGGGAATTACCATTGCTACTGCGATCTACTCGGCGATTTTGAATCGGCCTGTCGATAATTTACTGGCTATGACAGGCGAAGTGAGTATCCATGGGAAGGTAAAGCCAGTTGGGGGTGTAGTCGCGAAGGTGGAGGCTGCCAAACAAGCGGGAGCGACCAGAGTACTCATACCAGAGGAAAACTGGCAAAGCATTTTTGCTGACATGAAAGGGATCGAAGTCATTCCAGTGTCTACAGTCTCTGAAGTAATCGAGCTAGCTGTACCGCAAGCTGCCATGCAAGAAGAAGAGGCGACGGGATTTACTTTGCAAATCCCAGCAGAGGATCTCGCTTCCTCTCCGCTATCCCTGTAACAGTCGGGTATGCTCGCGGATTAGACATCGGATTGTGTTTGCGCTACAATGGAAAAAAGCTTCTGCTTGCAAAGAGCCAGAGGCCTTGCCTGGCCTGAAACGAGCTTCACAAAAAATGATTGAGTATGATCTTTTGTGTCTCGTTTTTGAAGGTCGGGTGGGCATTAAAAAAACGGCTTTGAGGGCCGTTTTTGTCTGTTATAAGGCTCTTTGTAAGAGGGTAGATCAACAAGGAGAGGTGCATCCGCTTGGGCGAACGTTCCGGTAAACGAGAATTACCGCTTCTCCCGTTGCGAGGATTGCTTGTTTATCCGACAATGGTACTCCATTTGGACGTTGGACGGGAAAAGTCCATCCGCGCATTGGAGCAAGCCATGGTAGACGATAACAAGATTTTGCTTGCGACACAGGAAGAGGTCCATATAGAAGAGCCAGATGCTGAGCAAATTTACAGTATTGGTACTGTTGCGCGTGTGAAACAAATGCTGAAGCTGCCGAATGGGACAATCCGTGTATTGGTAGAAGGCTTGCAACGCGCGAAGATCGAGGAGTATCTTCAACAGGAAGATTATTTCGTCGTGTCGATTACATATTTGCAAGATGAAAAAACAGAGCAAAACGAAGTGGAAGCGTTAATGCGTTCCTTGCTGAGCCACTTTGAGCAATTCATCAAGCTGTCCAAAAAGGTTTCTCCAGAGACGCTAACCTCTGTGCAGGACATTGAGGAACCGGGACGTTTGGCGGATGTGATTGCATCGCATTTGCCGCTCAAGATGAAGGACAAACAAGAAATTTTGGAGACGACCAACATCAAGGAACGTCTCGAAATTCTTTTGACCATTTTGAACAACGAGCGCGAGGTTCTTGAGCTGGAGCGCAAGATCGGCAACCGCGTGAAGAAACAGATGGAGCGCACGCAAAAGGAATACTACCTGCGTGAGCAAATGAAGGCTATCCAAAAAGAGCTGGGCGACAAGGACGGTCGTCAAGGCGAAGTAGATGAGCTGCGTGCTCAGCTCGAAAAATCGGACGCTCCTGAGCGAATCAAAGTAAAGATTGAGAAGGAGCTCGAGCGTCTGGAAAAGATGCCGGCGACTTCTGCCGAAGGCTCGGTCATCCGCACGTATATCGATACCTTGTTTGCACTGCCGTGGACGAAGACGACAGAAGACAATCTGGATATTCACCATGCACAGCGAGTTCTCGATGAAGATCATTACGGCCTGGATAAACCAAAGGAGCGCGTCTTGGAGTATTTGGCAGTACAAAAGCTGGTAAACTCCATGCGTGGCCCGATCCTTTGTCTGGTAGGTCCTCCGGGTGTCGGGAAAACGTCTCTGGCCCGTTCCGTAGCGCGTGCAATCGGGCGTGAATTCGTTCGCATCTCCTTGGGTGGAGTACGTGACGAAGCAGAGATTCGCGGGCATCGCCGCACGTATGTAGGTGCTCTCCCCGGACGAATCATACAAGGAATGAAGCAAGCCGGTACGATTAATCCTGTCTTTTTGCTGGATGAGATCGACAAGCTCGCATCCGATTTCCGTGGAGACCCTGCGTCTGCCTTGCTCGAGGTGCTAGATCCAAACCAAAATGATAAATTCAGTGACCACTATATCGAAGAGACCTATGATTTAACGAACGTCATGTTTATTACGACCGCAAACAGTCTCGATACGATTCCTCGCCCGCTGTTGGACAGGATGGAGGTCATCTCGATTTCCAGCTATACCGAACTGGAAAAGCTGAACATTTTGCGTGATTACCTCCTGCCAAAGCAAATGCAGGATCACGGTCTGGGCAAAGATAAGCTGAAAATGAACGACGACGCGATGCTGAAGCTCGTTCGTCTGTACACGCGGGAAGCGGGTGTTCGCAACCTCAATCGCGAAGCAGCCAACGTATGCCGCAAAGCTGCCAAGCTCATCGTGAGCGGTGAGAAAAAGCGTGTCGTGGTTACGGCCAAGACATTGGAGACACTGCTCGGCAAACCGCGCTACCGCTATGGACTGGCGGAGAAGAAAGATCAAGTCGGCTCCGTTACAGGACTGGCTTGGACACAAGCAGGCGGAGATACGTTGAATGTAGAAGTCAGCATTTTGCCTGGAAAAGGAAAGCTCACCCTGACAGGAAAACTGGGTGACGTCATGAAGGAATCTGCGCAGGCTGCATTCAGCTATATTCGCTCCCGTGCAGATCAGTGGGGAATTGATCCGTCCTTCCACGAGAAGAACGACATCCACATCCACGTTCCAGAAGGAGCAATTCCAAAAGACGGTCCGTCTGCTGGGATTACGATGGCAACCGCACTCGTATCCGCCCTCACGCAAATCCCTGTGAAAAAAGAAGTGGGGATGACCGGAGAGATTACGTTACGAGGCAAGGTTCTGCCAATTGGCGGGCTGAAAGAAAAATGCATGTCTGCTCACCGTGCAGGATTAACCACGATTATTTTGCCAAAAGACAACGAGAAGGATATCGAGGATATTCCGGAGAGCGTACGCGGTGAACTAACATTCTATCCAGTTGATCATTTAGATGAAGTGCTGCGTCACGCGCTAACTAAACAGCCAGTAGGTGACAAAGCATGAAAGTAACATCAGCAGAGTTTATTATCAGCGCGGTTGGACCGAAGCAGTATCCGACGGATGGTCTCCACGAGATCGCGCTGGTAGGACGCTCGAACGTAGGAAAATCATCATTGCTCAATAAAATGATGAACCGCAAAGGGCTTGCCCGGATCAGTTCTCGTCCGGGTAAAACCCAAACATTGAACTATTTCCGTGTCAATCAAATGCTCTACTTCGTTGACTTCCCGGGTTATGGGTATGCAAAGGTAGCGAAGACGATCAAGGAACAATGGGGAAAAATGATCGAGGGCTACTTGAAAAACCGGAAAGAGCTTCGTTTCATTATTCAATTGGTCGATATTCGCCATGCTCCGAGTAAAGACGATATTGCGATGTACGATTGGTGCAAGCAAATCGGAATTCCTACCGTAGTCGTGGCGACGAAAGGTGATAAAATCGCTCGCGGGCGTTGGCTACAGCATACGAAGGTCATCCGTCAAAGCCTGAATTTGCGCGGGGATGATACGATCATTGTATTTTCCTCGGAGACAGGCCAGGGCAAGGATGAACTGTGGGCAGAAATCATGCGTCGTATCCGTGCTGGGGAGGAAATCGCCAGGGAGTCAGCTGCTAAGGCTGAAGAGACTGCTCCAGCCAATGAGTAATTCTTAGACCCAATTCGTCGTGGGGAAGGGAGCATCTGAGTGAGCGGGAGTGCTTGCTTTGCTGTACGTGGTGTGATTGAAGGTTTCTATGGAACACCTTGGACACATGAAGAGCGGCTGGATATGATCGACTTTTTGCACCGATATGATTACAACGCGTATTTCTATGCCCCAAAAGATGACGAGTATTTGCGGGAACGCTGGATGGAGCCGCTTCCTGCAAAAGCCAGTCAACAGCTAGATGAGCTGATCCAGCGGGCAAAGACTCGCAACATGCAGTTTATTTATTGTCTGGGTCCTGGACTCAGCATGGAATATACGAATCGTCAGCACTTGGAGCTGTTGGGCAGGAAATACCGGGATTTGTATGATCGCGGTGTGCGTTACTTTGCGCTATTGTTCGATGATATCCCCTTGCATCTGTTGCATGACAGGGATGTAGCTGAGTTTGCCCATTTGGCGGAGGCACATGCCCATACGACGCTTTACGTGTGGGATTTGATACGCAGCTGGGGCGATCCAGTCAAGCTGGTTGTCTGTCCTACACAGTACAACGGGATTGGAAAAGAAGCGTACATCATGTACCTCGGCCAGCATCTGCCGCCAGAAATCGATTTGTTCTGGACGGGACGATTCGTCTGCTCGCCCTACCTGACGGACGGCGATGCGATTCGCTTTCAAGAGTACACGGGTCATCAGCCATTTTATTGGGACAACTACCCGGTGAATGATTTGGCCATGGCGAACGAACTACATATCGGTCCATTGCGTCACCGTGACCCTGACCTGTGGCAATACGCAGCGGGCTATGTGGCGAATGCGATGTCTAGACCAGAATGCTCGAAGATTCCTTTGATTACGACGGCAGCCTATTTGCGAGATCCGATCGGCTACGATCCTGATACGGTATGGAGACACGCGGTAGAGGAAGTAGCGGGACAAAAGGATGCGGATGCTTTCTTCACCTTTGCGGATAACGTGCAAAGCTCGTTTTTATGCGAGGTGGAATCGCCGCGATTGTTAGAAGCGATCCTGACCTTTCGCTTTCACTTTTTGCAGGGAGATCGACAAAAAGCCATTGCTGACTTGAGAGCTCTTTTTCAAAAGATGGAAGCGGCGGCTGACAAGCTGTTGGCAGGGATGACGAATCAGAAGCTTGCAGAAGAAACGAGGCCGTGGGTGGAGAAGCTCCATTTGTGGACCAAGGTCGGTCTGTCGGCAGTCGCTCTGATTGATCATGGGACAAGAGGGCGACTTCCGCAAGCAGCGTATCATTTGCTCCGGCTCAAACAGTGGCTCAAACGAACGGAGCGTTACCCGCAGGAAGTGTGCGGACCGGTCATGCAGCTTTTTGTGGATGCCGTAATGCTAGAGGTTAAGAAGAGCTCATAAAAAAAGTTCCTTTCCCGCAGGGGAGAAGGAACTTTTTTGTTTTTCGCATCAGGTGGATTCGCGATTGTCATTTGGCTTTCTCTGACGGAAGTGCCGCACCCATTCCTGAATCGGCAGCTCAGCGAGAATCATGCCGGTGAAAATCAGGAGACATCCAGTTAACTGTCTTCCACTCAATACTTCATGAATAAAGACGTACGAGGTGAGTGCAGCAAATACAGGCTCCAAAGCGAAAATGAGAGCAACCCGCGTCGAGCTGGTTTGCTTTTGCAAGGCCGTCTGCGCGAGAAAGGCCAGTGCCGTGGCGAAAATAGAAGTGACGATCAAACCAAACGCCACCTCGGGTATGAACAAGATCGCCGGATCAAAGGCACGGCTCCAATCTTCAAAGAAAAAGGCGTACAGCCAGCTCATCACACCTACCGTGCCTAATTGCGTAATGGCAAGGGGCAAGGCTGCAAAACGAGGGGCGTATTTACCGGTAGAGACGATTTGCATGGCGAAGCAGATTGCACCTACGAAGACCAAGGCATCACCGAGATTAAAGGAGAATGACTGGTTCTGCGTCAGCAAATACAAGCCGAATGCTGCTAGAATCACACCGACGATAGCGAAAGGCTTGACACGCTCACGCAAGAGCAAAAACGAGAAGAGCGGCACCAAAACGACAGATAAACCAGTGATAAAGCCAGCTTTGGACGGCGTTGTATACAGCAGTCCTACAGTCTGCAAGGCGTACCCCAGACAGAGCCAAAAACCGAGGATGACGCCTGCACGAAGCAGTGGCACTCTCCATTCAGAGGTCTGCCTACGATGACGATTGCGGATGAAATAGATGATCAATAAAAATAGCGCAGCAATGGTAAAACGAACAGCGTTAAACGTATTGGGAGGCAGCGAAGCAATTGCCTGCTGTACGATCAAAAACGTGGTTCCCCAGATAAAAGCGACGAGGAGCAGCGTTATGTCTGCCATCCAAGGTTTTCTCAAAGCTTTTTTCCTCTCCTTTCTGGTATTTTCACAATTTTTCTTCTGCTTTCATGTATAGGCGACATCATAAGGTATTCCCGGAAGGAACGCAAGCGGATTATACAGGATATACGCAAAGTGCACTCCGTTAATAAACTTTTCACAATTACTCTTATCCCATTCGGGACATAATGATATAATAATAGTGCATTTTACATATGCCGCTAACTGGTTTGGTATTCTGGGAGGACATTATGGATATTCTTTTGCTGGGTCTAAACTATAAAACAGCTCCTGTCGAAATTCGCGAAAAGTTTACATTCAGCGACGATGGGACAGCACGCGCTCTTCATCTTCTCTCCCAGACGAAGAGTATCGCAGAATGTATCATCCTGGGGACATGTAACCGGACAGAAATTTACGTCGTTTGTGACCAGGCGAATATTGGCCGAGACTATACCCGCCGTTTTTTGGCTGAATGGTTCGGCGTGGAGAAAGAACAATTTAAGGATCATCTCTATATAAAAGAGAACGAACAGGCAATCGAGCACTTGTTCCGCGTCTCTTCCGGTCTTGATTCGATGGTAATGGGAGAAACACAAATCCTCGGACAAGTCCGGGATGCGTTCCTGTTGGCACAGGAGCGTCAAACGACAGGGACTGTCTTCAACACCTTATTCAAGCAAGCGATTACGTTCGCAAAGCGTGCCCATACAGAGACAGCGATAGGACAAAATGCGGTTTCTGTCAGCTACGCTGCTGTCGAACTGGGAAAAAAGATCTTCGGTTCCTTCGCAGGGAAGTCTGTCCTGATCGTCGGAGCGGGCAAGATGAGCGAACTGACTGCCAAGCACCTCCACGCAAATGGATCGGAACGCGTTATGGTAGCGAATCGCACATTGGAGCGAGCGCAGCTTTTGGCAGAAAAGTTTAAGGGTGACTCCTGTACGATGGAGCAGTTGCCAGAGGCACTGCTCACAGCAGACATCGTCATCAGCTCGACCGGAGCGACAGGTTATGTCCTTGGCAAAAAAGAATTGGCTCCGATCATGAAACAAAGGAAGCATCGTCCGTTGTTCATGGTGGATATCGCAGTTCCTCGCGACCTGAATCCTGACTTGCATGATCTTGATAACGTATTTTTATATGATATTGACGATCTGGAAGGCATCGTTGCGAGTAATGTTGCAGAACGTTCTCGTGAAGCGGAACGTCTGGATGTCATGATTCAAGAAGAGATCGTGGCATTTACGACTTGGTATCAGACGCTTGGCGTGGCGCCACTGATCGCTGCATTGCGCGACAAGGCAAACACGATCCAAAGCGAAGCGATGCGAAAAATCGAAAACAAGCTGCCGAACCTGTCTGAGCGGGAGATGCACATCATCCGCAAGACAACCAAGGGCATTGTCAATCAACTGTTGCACGATCCGGTCGTGCGTTTAAAAGAAATGGCAGCTACCAAAGATGGGGAAGAAGTACTGGATATTTTCGAGAAAATGTTTGCGTTGGAGGAGATCCTGGAGCGAAAAGAACAGGAAGCAATCTGGGCTAACGATAAAAATAAACAGACATCTTCTTCTCGGGAGCAAGTATTGGCTTCCCGGTTCCCTGACTAAGCTGACCTGACAATCTATCTGCTACTAGAGGTTGTTCAAAAAGTCGTCTTTTGATCACGAAGTAGCTCAGAAAGCTAATTCGACATCGAATATGGCGTTCATCTCCGAAGTCCGGTGCTCATGTAGATTACCTACACTGCGCTCCTCCTTCGTTCAGTTCTCGCCATCTTCTCGGTGCTAAAAAGCCGACTTCTTGAACCGCACTGTTAGAAACCGATTGGGAAAGTGGGGGAGAGAGTGCATGGCCGAGGTGAGATGGATCTACGACTTGACGATCTTTCTCTACGCTGCAAGTGTTCTCTTCTATTTTAACGACTTCTTGCAAAGCAACCGGAAAGTCAATCGTCTGGCTTTCGGGTTGCTTGTTGTCGTTTGGGCCTTGCAAACCGCATTTTTTGTCTCGCAAGCTGTCATGAAGGGGTATTTTCCAGTCATTACGCTGTTTGAGACGCTCTTTTTTTATTCATGGGTGCTGGTAGGCTTGTCGCTTGCCATTCACTATTTTTTTCGGATTGATTTGCTGGTTTTTTTTACTAATATTATCGGGTTCGTTGTGCTCGTCATGTCGATGTTTTTGCCGGAAACGCCAATTGAAGCTGTATCGAGCATCTTGACCTCTGAGCTATTGCTGACGCATGTGACACTGGCCATGTTCAGCTACGGGGCGTTCTCGCTCTCCATGATCTTCTCAGCCATGTACCTGCTCCAGCACAAAATGCTCAAGGGAAGACGCTGGTCGCCGTTGCTCAGGCGTTTGCCTAGCCTCGATCAATTGGAAGGCTACGCGTACCGAATGAACATGCTGGGTGTACCTATGCTCTTGCTTTCGATTGTATTAGGGATCATTTGGGGTAAAATGGTTTTGCCGGAGAAATTTTTGCTAGATTCAAAAGTAGTGCTCTCCGTGCTGGTCGTTGCGATTTATTCGCTGTGGCTGTACCAACGCTATCGGGATACGATGCAGATGCGCAGACTCGCGCAGTGGAACGTCCTGGCGTTTTTGTTACTGCTTATCAATTTTTTAGGCTTCACTACTTCTACATTTCACGACTGGTGGTAGGGGCTGTTCATCAAGGAGGCTGTCATGGGAAAATGGAAAGTGGGAACGCGTCGCAGCAAATTGGCGCTCACCCAAACGAATTGGGTCGTTGATAAACTAAAGGGGTTCGCACCTGAAGCTGATTTTGAATTGCATGAAATCGTGACAAAAGGCGATCGAATCCTCGACGTGACTTTGTCCAAAGTAGGCGGAAAAGGATTGTTTGTCAAAGAAATCGAGCAATCCTTGTTCGATAAGGAAACCGATTTTGCCGTACACAGCTTGAAGGATATGCCGGCTGAATTGCCAGAGGGCTTGGTAATCGGCGCGATTCCGAAGCGTGTTGATCCCCGGGATGTCCTGCTTTCCAAGGACGGCAAGACATTGGATGAATTGCCACAAGGAGCTTTGGTAGGGACCAGTAGCTTGCGCCGTTCAGCACAAATTCTCGCACATCGCCCTGACATTCAGATCGAATCTCTTCGTGGAAATATTGATACGCGCATGCGTAAGCTTGCGGAAGGTAATTTTGATGCGATCATCCTCGCTGCGGCTGGACTTGAGCGCGTGAATTTTGAAGGGGAAATCTCGCAGTTCCTGCCTGTTGAAATCAGCTTGCCAGCAGTCGGTCAGGGTGCGCTTGCCATCGAATGCCGTGCAGACGATGAGGAGACACTCGCTCTCTTGAAGCAGTTTGATGACGCACCGACTCGCTTGGCGGTAACTGCAGAGCGCAGCTTCCTGCATAAGCTCCAAGGCGGCTGTCAGGTGCCGATTGGCGCATACGCGACAGTTGGAGAGAACAATGAAATTACGTTGACCGGAATGGTTGGCTCTCCAGATGGGAAGCAAATGTTCAAAAACACGGCGACTGGCCAAGATCCGCTAGCGCTGGGCATTCAAGTGGCGGAAGCTCTTCTGGCGCAAGGAGCGGGAGACGTACTTGCGCAAGTATTGCGGGAGAATGAGCAATGATTGTCCACGGATCGCACAAGCCGCTGACTGGCAAGTGCATCATGGTCACGCGGGCAAGAAATCAGGTTCGCGAGCTCGTTGAACATATCGAGCGGTTAGGTGGAGAAGCGTACGCATTTCCCCTGTTAAAAATGATGCCGCCGACAGACACTGACAAACTCGACGAAGCCATCACCCAGTTGCCAACATACGACTGGGTGGTGTTCACGAGTGTGAATGGCGTGCGCTTCTTCTTGGAGCGCATGCGCGAGGTCAGGGTAGGACTTGAAGCGTTCACTGGCAAAATTGCTGCGGTCGGTCCGAAGACGGCCAAGGAGCTGGAGCATCACGGGCTCGAAGTAGCTGTCATCCCGTCTGATTACGTGGCGGAGGGCTTGCTGTCGAGCTTGTATGATCAGCTGCTCCCTGGTCAGCGCGTTCTGCTGCCTCGTGCAGATATCGCCCGCAAGGCACTTCCAAAGGAGTTGGCTCGCTTGGGGCTAGCTGTGACAGAGGTAGATGTGTATCACACTGTAATTGATGCAGAGCACGCTCCAGACGCAGCGGAAAAGCTACAGCAAGGTCTCATCGATATTATCTTGTTTACCAGCTCTTCAACGGTGACGCATTTCATGGCAGCGATGGAGCCCTATGCATCGTTAGACTGGCTTAAGCACGTTCAGATAGCCTGTATCGGACCAATAACGGCAGACACAGCAAAGCAAAACGGTCTTTCTGTTCATGCGGTAGCGAGTGAGTACACCGTGGAAGGATTACTAGCAGCTATTATAGAGAATCTGGGAGGGAATCGACATGGCACAAACATTTGACCGTCATCGCCGTCTTCGCAAAAGCGCGGCTATGCGCAATCTGGTGCGGGAGAACCACGTACGGGTGGAAGACTTGATTTATCCGTTGTTCGTAGTGGAAGGAACCGGAATTAAGAATGAGATTCCGTCCATGCCAGGCGTGTATCAGCTCTCCTTGGACACACTGGCCGAAGAGATGAAGGAAATCGTAGCGCTGGGAATTCAAGCTGTTTTGATGTTTGGGGTGCCCACGCATAAAGACGCATGCGGAACAGAGGCGTACAATGATGATGCGATTACCCAGCAGGCGATGCGTCTGATCAAGGAAGCCCATCCGGAAATGATCGTGATTGCGGATACATGCCTGTGTGAATACACCGATCATGGCCACTGTGGTGTCATTCACGATGGGGAAGTCGTGAATGATGAAACATTGAAGCTTTTGGGTCAGACCGCCGTTTCCCAAGCAAAAGCTGGAGCAGATATTATTGCACCTTCCAACATGATGGACGGTTTCGTGATGGCCATCCGTGAAGCTTTGGACGAGGCTGGCTTTGAGCACATTCCGATCATGTCCTATGCGGTGAAATACGCTTCTGCTTTCTACGGGCCGTTCCGCGATGCGGCAGGCTCGACTCCACAATTTGGCGATCGCAAAAGCTACCAAATGGACGCGGCCAATGCACGTGAAGGTCTGCGCGAGGCAGCTTCTGATGTAAAAGAAGGCGCGGACTTCTTGATCGTGAAGCCAGGCCTTGCCTTCATGGACATGGTTCTTCGTCTGCGTGAGAACTTCAACCTGCCGATCGTGGCTTACAATGTGAGTGCCGAGTATTCCATGGTAAAAGCGGCAGCGCTGAATGGCTGGATTGATGAAGAGCGTATCGTCATGGAAACACTGGTTGGCTTCAAGCGCGCAGGTGCAGATATGATCATTACGTACCATGCAAAAGATGTTGCAAAATGGCTGGCGAGGTGAGCACGAGATGAATAGAGAAAAATCTACTCAGTTATTTGCAGAAGCACAGCATTACATACCAGGCGGAGTAAACAGTCCGGTACGTGCCTTTAAGAGCGTTGGCGGCAATCCTGTTTATATTGCAAAAGGAGAAGGCTCCCGCATTTTTGATGTGGATGGAAACAGCTATATTGACTACATCGGCTCGTGGGGTCCATTGATCTTGGGTCATGCGCATCCGCGTGTCCTTGCAGCGATTACGGAAGTGGCTGCGCTTGGAACGAGCTTCGGCGCACCGACTGAGCGGGAAACAGAAATGGCAAAGCTCGTTTGTGAGATCGTGCCATCTGTAGAGGTCGTGCGCATGGTGAACTCCGGTACAGAGGCGACGATGAGCGCTCTGCGCCTCGCGCGTGGCTATACCAGACGCAACAAAATCATGAAGTTCGAAGGCTGCTACCATGGACATGCTGACAGCCTGTTGATCAAAGCAGGTTCCGGTGTGGCTACACTAGGACTCCCAGACAGCCCAGGCGTACCTGAAGGAACAGCACACAACACGATTACTGTTCCTTACAATGATCTGGAAAGCGTCAAGCTGGCATTTGAAGCGTTTGGCGATGATCTGGCAGCAGTTATTGTGGAGCCAATCGGTGGCAACATGGGAGTCGTTCCTCCACAGCCAGGCTTCCTCGAAGGACTGCGTGAAATTACGGAGAAGCATGGGACACTGCTGATTTTCGATGAAGTCATGACTGGCTTCCGTGTAGCTTTGGGCGGCGCACAAGAGCTGTACGGCATTACTCCGGATTTGACAACGATGGGGAAAGTCATCGGCGGTGGCTTGCCAGTAGGTGCATACGGCGGCAAACGGGAGATCATGCAGCAAGTGGCTCCAGCAGGACCAATCTATCAGGCAGGTACGCTGTCAGGAAATCCTTTGGCGATGGCTGCTGGCTTGACTACCTTGCAAGAGCTCAGCAAACCAGGCGCTTACGAGCGCTTGGAGAAGATGTCTGCTCGTTTGGCTGAAGGCTTGGCTGACAATGCCAAGAAGCTGGGCATTCCGCACACGCTCAATCGCGTAGGCTCCATGGTTTGTCTGTTTTTCACAGAGACGCCAGTTATCAACTACGAAACAGCGAAAACATCTGACCTGAAGCGTTTCTCGGCGTACTTTAGCTATCTGCTGGAGGAAGGCATCATGATCCCGCCTTCCCAGTTTGAGGGTATGTTCGTTTCCCTGGCTCATACTGATGAAGATATCGAACGGACGATTGAAGCAAGCTACAAAGCGATGAAAAAAGCGTTTGAATAAAAGCAATGAAAAGGAGAAAGCACTTCCTGTCTTATTGGCGGGAGGTGTTTTTTTTTGCATTTTTGCAGGATTTTTCCACCTCCTGTCAAAATACGAGGGAAAATGCAGATGAATGAGGTGGAGAGATGGAAGGGACGATTGTTCACGTACCGCAAAAACATCTGGTTGGGCTTAGCTTCTCCGGTTCTTTTCCGATGCTTGTCGAATACATGCCCAAACTTTGGGAGACTTTTTTGAAGCGTCAGGATGAGATTCCTCTCGTGATTTCACCAGATATTCGTTACGACATCAGCGCCGAGAATCGGACGTATCAAATGTATACCGAATACATTGTGGTGGAAGTAGAGCGTTTTGAGCATATCCCTGAGGGCATGGTGGGTTTCACCATTCCAGCGAAGACATACGCCCGCTTTACCCACACAGGTCCAATGGAACAGGTCCAAAATACGTATCACAGTTTGTTTGGTTGGCTCAACGCAAGCGACCATCAGGTAGATGAGTATGCTCTTCGAATGGAGCGATACGATCAACGGTACGTTCCTTCTGTGCATGAGTCTGCTCGGGTAGAGAACACGTACGAAATTTTAATCCCGCTTCGGTAAAGGAACAGCGAAGCAGCACCTCTAAACGGCCAACACCTTTTAAACCCAAATGCGGGAGGTGTTGGCTGTTTGGTTTCACCAATTCAAATCCAGACTCGTATACTGTAAAAAACAGGACAGGGGTGACAAGTGTGGTGAAATTGAAATGGCGTTATCGAAAGCACTTGCGCAAGCGTTACGGTCGGTTGATTTGGAGAGTTCGCAAACGGAAAAATCGGAAGGGATACTTTAAATCGAATGTCCGGGCGCATCATCGCAAGAGTTATCGCATTCTTGTCGCGAACGAATACATCGCTGCATACTTGGCCAAAAAACTTGGGTTACCCGTTGCAAAAGTATTACAGGCTCATGTTAGAGGGCCACGAGGGCACATTAAACGCGGCCTTGTCTCTGTCAAAGCCAATGCCAGGAAGGTTATTCCTTGGAAAAAGGCGAAGTCTTACGTAAAGAAAAAACCGCAAAAGTATATCAAGAATGCCAAAAAATTAGCACGTTTGGTGGCTTTCGATGCATGGATTCTTAACCCGGACCGTTCGAATCGCAACTTGATTCTCTACCGAAGAAAATCATGGAAGAAATACAAATGGTATGGCATCGATCACGGCATATCATTGTTTGGCAATCCTGATAAATGGAATCTTCGCAGAGCAAAGAAAAAGTTCTCCTGTAAAAAAGCATACAAATTTTGCTTGCATACCGGAGACAAAAAGAAGCAACGAATTCCCTACGGATTGAAGCGGTTCACGCGGGAAAATCGAAAGCAGCTTGACAAGATGGTGAAAAAAATCCAATCTCTGCCTACTTCAGAAATCAAAAAAGCGATCAAACGGGTACCAAAAGGGTGTTTGAAAAAGTCCGAAAAAAAATTCATCCAAAAAGTGTTGCAATGCAGACGCAAGCAAATGAAAAAAGCGTTAAAGCGGGTATCGAAGCGTTTTGCTTAAATGTCCAGCGACTTGTCCAAAAAACAACCCAGTTCATCCATGATAGACTGTAAGACTTGTAAGGAAAGGTCAACCTGCAGACCGATGTCTAGGGAGTGCTTTGCGTTTTGTGGCAGATACTGATGAATATTTGGTTTGGAAGTAATGATTCTTTCGAGAGTAGGCTGATGGTAGTGGGGATCAGCAGTTCCTGAAACGAGAAAGACATTTTGCTCCAGCGCAAGCAAGTCTGCCACGACCAAATCCTCCCTCAGCAACGGAGTCAACAGGATCGCAGGCGAACGGGAAAAATGAGGTTCCTTGAGCAAAGAGCATACAATGGGAATCGTTCCGAGTGATTTCCCGAGAAAGAAAACACGTTCATACTCCTGCTGATCTAGTACTTGGGAGACAGCCGTTTGCATATCCTCGCTGATCCAAGCGCTGCGTTTTGCGAATGAGCTGGTTTCGAAATCGGGGATTTCTTTTCCATACGCAGCGTGCACATGGACGAGATCGATCTGTTTGCTCAAAAAAAGCATGGTAGAATAATACAGATAAGGCCTGTCGAACGAATAGCTGGCTCCGGGAAAGAAAAAACAGACGGAGCGAGATGGCGTCTGATTTGCCTGAATGTGTGTGTACGTCATTTCTCTGCCGTCCCTGACGATCACGGAACCTGTTTTTGGGTATACCATCTACTAGCTGCACCTCTTTCATGTTTTTCGGAACAAGGGTTATTTTCCAATCCTAAGGGTCGGTAGCACATCTTGACAAGAAAAAAACAAAACAATAAAGGAGTATGATTCGATGAAAAAGGAAGTCCAACTAAGTAACGGCATCAAAATAGCCTATGTAGAAGAAGGAGCGGGGGAATCGCTTGTTTTGATCCACGGTTTTTGCGGGAGTTCAGCTTACTGGCATAAGCTAGTGCCGCTCCTGTCTAAAACGCATCGTGTCATTGCAATCGATTTGCGTGGTCATGGCAACAGCTCGGCGCCTGATGAACCGTATTCGATCGAGCGCTTTGCAGACGATCTGGCTTTGTTTGTAGATGAGCTGGGTTTAGCGAATATTCATCTGTTTGGACATTCGCTCGGTGGGTATGTGACCCTGGCATTTGCAAATCAATACGCGGACAAGCTGGCGAGCTTTGGGTTGATCCATTCGACGCCATATCCGGATGACGACGCTGCCAAAGCGAATCGCGATAAAGGTGCAGACAACATCCGCCAAAATGGAATGGAGCCGTTTATCAAAGCCCTCGTACCGAAGCTGTTCGCACCTTCCCATATCGACACGATGAGAGGAGAAGTCCAGCTAGCAAAAGAGATCGGTTTTGCGACGAGCCCGATTGGAGCCATCCAAACATTAATCGCCATGCGTGATCGAGCGGATCGCAATCATGTGCTGCAAGAAACGACCTTGCCTGTGCTATTAGTCGCAGGATCAGAGGACCAGATCATTCCTTCTGAAAAAACTTTTACAGTAGATAAAAATAACGTCGAGCAAGTGCTGTTGCCTGATGTTGGGCATATGGGCATGGTAGAGGCACCAGAGAAAATGGCAGAAGCCTTCAAGAGCTTTCTAAACAGAAAGTAAACAATAATCACACCATAGTCCTAGCAAATTTTGCTATAATGAAAACGTTATCCTATTTATTTATACATAGACGAGAGGGGAAATACACATGAAAAAGGCACGTCGAATTACGATGACAGCATTTGCATCCATCGTTTTTGCATCGCTGATGTCTTCCTCAGCTTTTGCAGCACCCTTGCATCCCGTACAGCACGTTGACTGGATGGTGAAAAAGGCAATTGTATCAGCGGGTCAAAATGGCGATCTTGCTTTGGATCGAGCTGTGACTCTCGCAGAAGCTACTGTTGTTTTCTCCAAATTGAAAGAGGCAAAAGTGGGAGCTGCCGCTAAAGGTGCTCATTGGTCTACTCCTTACTTCGACTGGGCAAAGAGCCAAGGTGCTCTCACACAAGACGACTATAAAAACCCTGCGCAAGCGGTAACATCTGCCAAGCTTACACAAATGGCTGACAAACTTGGCTACAAAGTGAAGCTCGACAACAAGGCGACTGTAACGCGCGGTGAATTTTTCCAAGCATTGGGTGATGCGGCTACCACACATGTAACGATTGCCCATACCAACGATACACACGGTCATATTCAAGAAGACAAGAACCAGAAAGAATTCGGTTTTGCCAAAATCGCAACCTTGCTCAAGGAATGGCGTGCAGAGAACGAAAACTTCTTGCTCTTGGACGCTGGTGATACCTTCCAAGGTACCGTTTTCGTGAACCAATTCAAAGGCGAATCTGTTGTTCCGATCCTCAACAGCCTCGACTACAACGTAATGGCTGCAGGTAACCATGAGTTTGACTTCGGTTATGAGCAATTGCTCAAGCTGCGTGACATGCTCGAGCATCCAGTCATCTCTGCTAACGTGTTCAAGGCAGATGGAAAAGAATTGCTGCCACCTGTTTTCAAAGCAGAGATTGGTGGGAAGAAATTCGCCTTTGTTGGTTTTGTAGCGGAAGACACACCTGTATTGACTCACCCTGACAACGTAAAAGGACTGACATTCAAAAACCCGGTAGAAGTGGCAAAAGTACTTGTACCTGAGCTGAAAAAAGAAGTAGATCACGTGATTGTCGTTTCCCATATCGGAGTGAACGTAGACCGTGAAATCGCGAAAAACGTTCCTGGCATTGACCTGATTGTTGGCGGTCACTCCCATACTCCTCTGAAAGCACCTGAACTCGTAAACGGCACGTACATCGTACAAGACTGGGAGTACGGCAAATCTCTCGGACGCGCTGACCTCTACTACCTCGGCAAAGAACTGGTAGCATTCAGCGGCGGTTTGAAAGAGTACGATGAAGCGGTTGTGGCTGATCCAGAAGTAGACAAGATGGTAAAAGAAATCGTGAGCAAGATCGATACGGTAATGAATGTTGTCATTGCGAAATCCGAAGTGCCACTCGATGGCGACCGTGCACTGGTCCGTACGAAGGAAACAAACGTAGGTAACCTGATCACAGATATCATGCTGGAGCGCACGCAGTCCATCAAAGGCTATGAGGCAGATGTAGCACTGGCGAACGGCGGTGGAATCCGTACACAGCTGCCAGCAGGCGATATCACGAAAAAAGGTCTGTACACGCTCCTGCCATTCGAGAACAATACACTGGCGGTCGTAGAAGTAACAGGCGAAGAGTTGAAGAAAGCCCTCGAAAACGGCGTGAGCAAGGTAGAAGAGGGAGCAGGACGCTTCCCGCAAGTAAGCGGCATGAGCTTCACGTACAACCCATCCAAGCCAGCCGGCGAGCGCGTAGTAGAAGTAAAAGTTGGCGACAAGCCGCTTGACCTGACCAAAACGTATAAATTGGCAACGATCGACTTCCTGGCAGCAGGTGGAGATGGTTACGAATCGTTGAAAAAGCCATTCTTCAACACAGGCTTGTCCATGTACAGCATTGTGGAGGAAGGCCTGATCAAGCGTAAAACGGTCAATCCAAAAGTAGAAAACCGCATTGTTGAAGTAAAAAAATAAGGTTTGACCGGACAGGGGTGGAGAAAAACCTCCCTGTCCATCTTTTATTATGAAGTACCTTGCAATATATAGTAGCCCTTTGGTAAGCTTTGACATGGGTGATGTTGATGAACGTACAGTTTAAAAAAGGGGTTCTGGAGCTGTGTGTTCTCGTCTTGACAGCTAAGCAGGACAGATACGGCTACGAACTGGTTGCAAGCATCTCAGAAAAATTCCATATCTCTGAAGGAACGGTTTACCCCTTGCTTCGCCGTTTGACTCAGGAAGGATTTTTTACGACCTATTTGGCGGAATCACAAGAGGGACCCCCACGGAAATATTACCAGCTGACAAATCGCGGCCGTCAATACATGAATGACCTCGTTTTGGAGTGGCGAATATTTAACCGCGGGGTAAATGAGATCATAGAGGAGGGACTCGGATATGACAAGGCGTGAGTTTATGGATGAGTTAAATGCTTTGCTTAGCGCTTTGCCCGATAAAGAACGCTTAGACATCCTTGCCGATTATACAGAGCATTTTCTCTTGGGAATGAAACAAGGAAAGACGGAGCACGAAATTGCGGAAGGATTGGGAAGTCCGAAGCTAGTGGCACGCGAGCTTTTGGCTGGCTACCGAATTGATCAGGCACAGTCCAACGCATCGGTAGGGAATATGACGAGAGCGATTGTCGCGACGATCAGCTTGGGATTTTTCAATCTCATCTTCGTTTTGGGGCCATTTTTAGGCCTGATCGGCATATTGATGGGGTTGTATGCGATGACTGCTGCGCTATTGGTCGCGCCAGTAGGAATATTTTTGGATTACGGGATTCCTGCCCCCTCTCAAGAGCGACTTTTCTTGTTGTTCTCCAGTATGGTTTCCGTAGGATTGGGCGGAATGTTTGCCATCGGCTTGCTGCGATTGACGAAATGGCTGTATCGCCAGTTCTTGCGTTATCTCCAGTTCAACGTGAAGATGATCAGGGGGAAATGAGATGCGAAATTTGGGAAAAAGACTCTTTGGCATAAGTCTTCTTTTATTCATCATCGGTATATGTGGAATCATCTGGCTCTTTACGAAGCAAGAAAATTTCTCCTTTTCGTTAAAACAAGTCAATGAAGAGCGGGTGATCGAACAAGAGGTAAAAGCGATTGAGTTGCTGACGGAAGCGGCTGATGTGGAAATCATGGCAAGCAAGCAACCAAAAGCGAGCGTACGGATGGTCGGGGAAGTATCCGAACAACAGCAGGAGCGACTGGACTTTCGTAGTTTAGTCTCACCAGATGGTACGCTGCTCGTAGAACTTCGTGAACGCCCTCATGTTAATATGTTTTATCCTCGAAACGGGAAGGTAAAGCTGGAGCTCTTCCTGCCAGAAAAAGTGTATGAGAGCGTCCAGCTTGAAACGATGACAGGGGATATCAAGAGTGGAATGCTGCGTGCAAAGAACACGAAAATCTTCACCGGCAATGGAGATGTGAACGTGTCGGGCTATGAAGGAGAAGCGCTTGACGTCCAGACAGCTACAGGTGATATCAATCTGGCGAATGTTCGCTCGGCCGTTGTAATCGAAAGCTCCACAGGCGAGATTGATAAACTGACAATGCCTGAGCTGACCCATGACGTTTCCATTCGAACGGATACGGGGGATATTCGAGTGACAGTAGCCAAGGAGCCTGCTGCGGCACAGCTGGAAGTTACGACAGATACAGGTTCCATCGAAACCAGCTGGTCTAACCTTACCTATGAAAAGGACGAGGAATACAATGTGAAGGCATCGATTGGATCAGGTGGACCCAAAATGACTGTGCGAAGTTCTAGTGGAGACGTTCGCATTCAATAGGAGAATTTTGGAAACACTGATGGATAGGATTGGAAATGAGAGAAACGAAAAGATTTTGACACAAAAGAGACATTACTTGTCGAATGACGAATGGTATCATATTGAAGGAGACATAATTGTGCAAAGCGAGGTTTATTCATGACCGCAAAAACTTTTAACGATACGTTTTTGAAAGCATGTCGCGGTGAAGCGACAGAGCATGTTCCGGTCTGGTACATGCGTCAGGCAGGGCGTTATCAGCCAGAATACCGCGCCATCCGCGCGAAGCATAGCTTTTTTGAAATGAACTACATACCGGAAGTTTGCGCGGAAGTGACACGTCTGCCCGTTGAGCAATTGGGTGTTGACGCTGCAATCTTGTTTGCAGACATCATGACGCCACTAAAACCGATTGGCGTGGATGTGAATATCGAATCGGGGATCGGTCCTGTAATCGCAAACCCAATCGAATCCTTGAAGGATGTTGAGCGTCTGCTTGAGCTCGATCCGGAAACACATGTGCCATACATTCTTGAGTCCATTAAAATTTTGCGTCAGCAATTATCTGTTCCATTGATCGGCTTTTCAGGTGCACCATTTACACTGGCTAGCTATTTGATCGAAGGCGGCCCTTCCAAGCACTATCATAAGACAAAAGCTTTCATGTATACCGAGCCAGCTGCTTGGCAGGCGCTGATGGAAAAACTGGGCGATATGACGATCACCTACCTCAAAGCGCAAATCAAAGCAGGCGCACAAGCTGTGCAAGTATTTGATTCGTGGGTTGGTGCATTGAATGACGAAGATTACCGCGAGTACATTACACCAGTCATGACGCGTATCTTCAACGCGCTAAAAGATACTGGCGTGCCAACGATCTATTTTGGTATCGGCGCTGGTCATCTTTTGATGGATTGGAACCGCTTGCCTGTTGATGTGGTTGGTCTGGACTGGCGTACTTCGATTACAACAGCTCGTGAAATGGGTGTGACGAAGACGCTGCAAGGCAATTTGGACCCAACGCTGCTACTGGCTCCTTGGGAGAAGCTCGAAGCGAAGGCGAAGGAAATTTTGGATGAAGGCACAAAACAGCCAGGCTTCATTTTCAATCTGGGACACGGCGTATTCCCTGACGCGAAAGTAGAAACACTGCAACAACTGACGAAGTTCATCCATAGTTACAAAAGGGACGTCTAATCAGGAGGGGCGCTTACATGTCAAAGCAGAAGATCGGACTCTTGTTAATGGCGTATGGAACGCCACGCAGTCCTGAACAGATTGAACCATATTATACGCACATTCGCCGTGGTCGTAAGCCACCGCAAGAACTGCTCGATGATTTGATGGCGCGTTACGAGGCTGTAGATGGATTGAATCGATTTGCAGACATTACGGATGAGCAGGTGGGCGCTCTCGAGCAGGAAATGAACAAACGCTACCCAGACCGTGAATTTGTAGGGTACCTTGGCTTGAAGCATATCGCTCCGTTTGTCGAAGACGCAGTAGAGCAAATGAAACGCGATGGAATTACGGAAGCGATCAGTCTTGTTCTGGCGCCTCATTATTCCAGCTACAGTGTTAAAGAATACAATGGACGAGCACAGGAGCATTCCGCGGCAATCGGCGGACCTGTCATCCACAGCATTGAGAGCTGGTATTTGGAACCAGGCTTCATCGGATATTGGGCAGATGCTATTCAAGCGACATTTGCTACGATGACGGATGAAGAGCGTGGACAAGCAGTCGTGATCTTCTCCGCTCACAGCCTGCCGGAAAAAATCTTGAAGTCTGGTGATCCGTACCCGATGCAACTGGAAGAGACCGCAAAGCTCATTGCCGAGCAAGCAGGGATCGCTTCCTATGCAATCGGATGGCAAAGCGCCGGAAATACACCTGATCCGTGGTTGGGACCAGATGTACAGGATTTGACCAGAGAGCTGTACGAAGAAAAAGGCTACCAAGCATTTGTTTACTGTCCTGTCGGATTTATTGCGGAGCATTTGGAAGTTCTGTTTGATAATGATGTGGAATGCAAAGCGGTTACAGATGAGCTAGGGGTACATTACTATCGTCCACCGATGCCTAACGCCAGACCTGCGTTCATTTCCTGTCTGGCTGATGCAGTCGGAAAGAAGCTGGCGAATTAGGGGATCGATCATATGAGCGATAATACCTATCATATTACGATTATAGGCGGCGGCATCACAGGATTGGCCGCTGCTTTTTACTTACAAAAGGAAATCGAAGCAAAAGGCCTGCCCATCCGTTTTCAACTGCTTGAAGAGCAGGGACGACTTGGTGGGAAAATCAAGACATGGCGTCACGAAGGATTTGTAATAGAACAAGGTCCCGATTCATTTCTCGAACGGAAAACAAGTGCAGCTGAGCTGGCAGTGGACTTGGGGCTTGCGGATGATCTCGTTCGCAACAGTACAGGCCAAGCTTATATTTGGCATCAGGATCGCCTGAAGGCTATACCAGAAGGAGCGGTCATGGGTGTGCCGACAAAGGTCATGCCTTTTGTGACGACTGATCTCATTTCTTGGCCGGGCAAGCTTCGGGCCGCTCTGGATCTCGTTCTTCCTGCCTCAAAAGGAGGCGGCGATATCTCTGTGGGTGACTTTTTCCGGCGTAGGCTAGGTAATGAAGTTATTGATAATCTTATAGCGCCCTTATTGTCCGGTGTCTACTCCGGGGATCTCGATAATCTCAGCTTGCTTGCGAGTTTTCCTCAATTCGCCCAAATGGAGAGGCAACATCGCAGCCTGATTTTAGCGATGAAGCATTCTCGCCCGCAAGCCAAAACGCAAGGAAAGCCGAAAGGTATCTTCCTGACGTTGAAGAACGGCTTGCAGTCTTTTGTTGAGGCAATCGAGAAGAGCTTGCCTGAAGAAGTCATCTCGAAGAATACCGGTGTCAAAGAACTGGTGAAACGGCCAGACGGGAAGTACACCTTGGTATTGAAAAATGGAGAAACGATGGAAACGGATACGGTGCTGTTTACCGTACCACATGCTGTCGCAGAGCCGTTGTTCCGTCCTTATGTACAAGTTCCTACCCTGCCACAAGCGAAGCCGCATATGGTTGCAACCATTGCGATGGCTTTTCCAGAGTCAGCCATTGATTTAGGGATGGAAGGGACAGGATTTATTGTACCTCGCAATTCTGGCGCAAAAATTACCGCATGTACGTGGGCGCATCGAAAATGGCCGCATACGACGCCGAAAAACAAAGCCTTGCTGCGCAGCTTTGTAGGGAGAGCAGGAGAGCAATCCTTCATGGAGCAGACAGACGAGGAAATTTTGGAGGTTGTCCTCCGCGATCTGCGCAAGATTATGACGATTCGAGCAGAGCCGGATTTTTATAACGTATCACGCTTGCAAAATGCCATACCATATGTTGTCGGACATCAGGCTTGGGTTCAGGATGTGAACAATCAATTAAGAGAAAAACTCCCTGGTGTAATCGTGGCAGGTGCGTCGTACAGTGGCGTAGGTGTACCAGATTGTATTGATCAGGGGAAAAAAGCAATAGCAGAATGGATTGCGTCTGTAAAACCGGGGAGATAGATAACCCCGGTTTTTCCTTTTTTTTCGGTGCTAAACGGCTCGTCCTGTCCATATAGTATAGGGAAATGTCCTGCACTTGAAAGGAGGAGCACGAATGGCATTACAGGATGGGCAACTCTCTTTTGCCATCAAGGAGACCATTTTCCTCTCATCCGATAGAGCTGGAATAGGTGAATTGCAAGAGCTGGAATTGGTTCCAGATGTGGAGGTGTTGGAAAACGATTCCTACATCTCGATCACGGGTTGCTTGCAATTAGTAGGGAAGTACGAGCCAATCAGGGAAGCCGCAGAAGCGACAGGCGGCGAAGGAGAATCTCTGGTTGAGGCCATGACTTTTACCCCCTTTCGCCAGGAAGCATCGGATCAAGCCTTTTATGGCTGGGAGGAACAGATCGGTCATCGCATTCCGTTAAACATTACCATTCCATTGGATCGGATTACTGAGATCGGAGACATCTACGCAATTGTGGACAGCTTTGACTACAAACTGGAATCACCACATCAAATGCTAATCGATGCGGATCTGAAGATTTTGGGAATCGTCCTTGGGGATAGAGCTGAAAAAGCGGAGCAGATCGAAACACAGGCTGCCAGTCCAGACGAAGGCGCATGGGAATACACCTTCGCTGCTGGGGATGATAGGCAAGAATTTACAGAACAGACGTCCCTCGATGACATTGATCAAAAGCTGAGTGCACTGGAGGAGGAATTAGAGCGGCAGGCATTGCCGGCATCCTATGAATCAACCGAATCTCCCTCCATGTTCGACACTCCGGCTATTGCTCAATCCAATGAGGGTGAATACTACGAGCAATACGGTGATGTGCTGGAAGTGACACAGTCCCATCCTCCGGAGTCCTGGGAGACTGCTCCTATTTCGTATGACTTCGATTCCCAACAATCTGCGTCGTACGATTCTTCTGACTCCTATTCCGAGAAGACAGTATTGGCAGATGAGCAAGAGCAGATGAGGGAAATTGCCGAAAAAGAACAAGGACTTGAGGAGCCTATACTGGCTATACACGATCAACAGGCAATCGCATACCAGAAAGTTTCCAATGAATCCACTGGCTCGTCAGTCGAAGCAGAGCTGCAGGAAGCAGAGCTGCAGGAAGCAGAGCTGCAGGAAGCAGTGCAAGAAGCGGTGGAAGCCAGTGTTGTATCCGAGTCAGAGCCTGAGCAAGAAGCAGAACCAGTCGTTGCACAACCAGAGGCTGCCGCGGAAGATGTAGAAGTGCGAGTGGCGATTTCAGGGAAACCCTCTCAGGAAGAAAGAAGCAGCGTGAACATTACTTCCATCTTCTCACAAGCGAGTCGTGCCAAACAGGAAGCGATGGCGCTGGAGGCGGAATCTTCATCTAGCTCTTCGCGACATGGGTCTGCGGCGAATGCCAGTCCTTCTACGATGGAGGCCATGCAAAACCTCACGTCGTTTGTTCGGAGAAAAGAAGAGCGTTCCAGTCAGCTGAAAATGTGCATTATTCAAAGAGATGAGACGTTAGAGCAAATTTCACAACGATACTCCTTGCCTGTTTCCAAAATTGTGGAAGTAAACCGATTAGCTTCCGAGCAGCTTGTAGCAGGGCAGATTTTGTACATCCCACAATAGAGGAGTGGGGGACCGTGGATAAAATTGATCTCTCCGAGGTTTGCCAGCAATATCGGGCGCGCGTAATCCGAATTACGCCCCTTGATGATTGCTATTTACTGGAGACAAACCGGGGCCCCAAAGAACTCCACGTTTGGCCGCGTGTAGATGTGATGCGCTGGTCGTTTGCCTGGCGCGAACGACTGGCTCGTCAGGGGTTTCGAGAAGTGGAGCGGTTTATTCGGACGAGAGACACCAAGCCATTTTTGATCTTGGGTAAACGTGGCGTTACCATGACCGACCATCACCGACAATTCGAAGACTATCAGCCCGGCCAAGAAATTGCGAGGCAATGTGGACGCGTGATCGCGATGATGCACCAGTCTCAGCAGGAAAGTCCTTTACTGTCTGGACGTGATTTGCTCAAGCAGGAAATGCAGCAAGTGGAGGAAAAAGGAAGACGCGCCAAAGAGCTGGTCGAATCATTTCGAGCCAAATCTGGGCGGGGTTCTAAGGAAAATCGTTGGGTATCGGAACTCATGACCCCTATGCTGCAAAGAATGGACCGTTCCGCTGCGATGCTTGCCCATGAGCGAATTACTCCGGAGGCTGTCGCTGTATCCCATCGGGACCTTTTGCGTGACAACTGGGGAATGATAAACGGGAAATTGTACTTGAGAGGCTTTTTCAGGCCGGTGATTTCTGTCCAGCAACGCGACGTTGCCACCTTTTTACGCGATCACTTTTTAACCCATAAGGATCTGAAGCAGATTGACGCTTTTTTTGACGGCTATGAAGAGATCAAGCCACTCACCTATGGAGACTATTCGTTGATACTCGCCTTTATGGCTCGTCCTCGTGAAGTGTACAGGAGTATCGAATCGTACGTGAAACGCGTATCGCTGGATCAAGAAGCGTCGATCACTGGTATTGAGCACGCCTTGAAGAGCCAACAATCTGTTGACTTGCTTCTCCGGCATATTGCAGAGCGGGCCGAGCGTTCGAGGAGGGAGGGAGTCTATGAGTCGGTATGATGACATTGCTCCTTTGTTCAAAGAGTATGACATGTATGCCCAGAGCATTGACGTTTTAAAGGAACCAAATGTATTTAAGGCGACGACTCCCTACGGCTCCTTCGTATGCAAACGAGCGCAAATACCTGCTCAACGTCTTGTTTTTATCAGCGATATGCTGCGTCAATTGCAGCACCGCGGATGGGATGGGGCTGTTCCCTTTACGTACACGAAATACGATGATCCGTTTGTTCAACAGGGTAGCACTGCCTTTTACGTAACCCCCTGGCAGCCAGGAAGCGAGGAGTGGGCCGAACAGCCCTTGTCTTGGGCGCCCCCTACCTTGGAGCGTTTGGCGGAGCTTCATCAACTGACACAAAACTATCGCTACGATGATCCGAGACAGGTAGAGCCACTTGTCGACTCCTTGCTTAACCGTTGGCAATATTGGCAAGACCAAATGAATAAGGCGGCAACCATTGCCCAGGAACGCAAATATCCTTCCCCTTTTGATCTGGTGTTTTTGGCAAACAAGGAGTTTATTGAAGAAATGGCCCAAACAGCGACAGACTTGTTGACCGATTGGCGAGAACGCCATGAGACACATGCTCATTTTCGCTTATCGTTGATCCATGGTAACCCGAATCCAGAGCATGTTGTGCCAGATCGATCGGGAAAAGGACGGCTGCTTAATTTTGATCGTGCCAGCTTTGATACACCAGTGCGTGATTTAACACTATTTTATCGTACTTATTTTCAAATGGCGGGGGATGAGGCTGGGGCTTCGCAACTATTTCATCGCTACGCCGAGATATTTCCGCTGCAACCGGAAGAAATTGAACTGATGGCTTCGTTTCTGTCCTACCCGGAGAGGATCATGCGGGACTTGGATATTTATTATCATCATCCCCGCGAGTGGAGCGAGTTTTATGCTGTCCAACGTTTTGAAAAAGATATGGACCGCCTGATGCGCCTGCATCGTTGGGTCCAGCAAGCCTTTTAACGAGCAACGTCTCACCGCGTGGGGCGTTGTTTTTCTTTTTTATAACCATTCAAGAGAGATGGCAACGTAGAGCATGGCTAGCAAACCGAGAAGGATGACATCAAAAGAGGTAGGAAACACAACCGTTCGGACAAACTGAAAAACCAACAGCGGAAAAAGCACCTGTTTGCAACCGTATTTAATCCGTAAATACGTAGGGTTATACTTCCAACGAAAATTCATCACAATCACCTCATTCCAGCATATGCGCGGCAACTTTGGACAGTGTCTACAACCTTGAGAAAACGCCTAAAACATTTTCATGGAAAGTAGATAGTGGTTTGAATGGTGCCCGAAAAGGGAAGGTGTAGGGCAGGAAGGCTAGGACGAAATGAATAAAGGTGATCACAATGTTTTTGAAAATTGCCAAAACCCTTTTCGCAATTCCCGAAAGAAAGAATTATGCTAAAGTGTGTATGGGAGTGGCCCGGGGATGAATCATCAATTGGTCAAACTAATGGAATTGAAACAGAATTACGAGTATCTCGTGATGACCAGCAACGAGCAAAGCAAGCGCCAAGTCAATTACGAGAGTCTCATGCCATTTATAGAAGAATTGGTCGATACGTGGTTTGTGAAAATGGACAAGCCGTGCTTTCTGTCGATCTCGTTTGAATCGGCTCTAGGTGTTGTCTATTTTCGAATCGAGCGTGGCAACAAAGAAAGCGTAAAAGTGCAGCGCGAAGTAGAGGAGCGCATTGTTGTCTCGGAGCATTGTGATACCGCTCAAGCACCGCGTTATGTACGCTTGTTCGCCCAGAGTAACGTCAATGACCGTGATCTAAAGGAACTGGAGAAATCTTTTTATGGGCTGCTCCTCGTGAACATTCGGGCGTTGATCCTCAGATGCCAACAGGACCAGTCATCAGGACAGCGAGAAATCGAGATGGAGATGAAGCTGGCTAGACGCATGCAGTCGATGCTCATTCCCACAGAAGAATTGCAGTTGACCAGTTTGCGGACAAGAACGGTTTACGTACCAGTCGATTATGTAGGCGGCGATTACATCGATTATAGACAAATCAATGATCGCTACACCTGTTTTATCATTGCCGATGTGTCTGGGCACGGTTTTTTGGCCAGTATTTGGGCAACGGGGATTAGGATTGCCGTACGGCAGGTTTTGCAGTCCAGTTATTTGCCGGATGAGATTTTGGAAAGACTAAACCAGTTGCTTTATGCAGATTTGGTGAAAACCCGTTCTTACATTACGATGCTGGTTGCTGTCTATGATGAAGTGGAACACAAAATTCGATTTAGCAGGGCAGGACATCCACAGCCTTTTTATTTGTCCAAATCGAATCAAACCGTTTTAGCCTGCAAGGGTGGGGTAGGCCTAGGGCTTTCGCCCGATAGCACGTACCAAATGGAGGAGGTACCCTTAGAAGAAGAGGGCATGCTATTACTCTACACAGATGGTTTAATGGATATAGGGAGAAAAGATATGTTTCGAGGCAGCAGGCATTGGCTAGAAGAACTAACCTCCTTATTACATGCGCCTGGTGACAGTAAGCAGGAGTCGATGAATCGAGTTGAGTCCTACTTAATGGAGATAACACAGCAGCGACAACAAACAGATGATATTTCTGTGTTGATTCTTCAGTTTGAGCCTGAAGAGAGTATAGCCCTCGTGTAGTTGCGTCAGTGAATAGGAGGATGAACTGTGATTTTGTGTGAGCGTTGTCCGGACAATCCCACTTGTGATAATTGCCTTGTCGCGCTACGTTCTGGCGGTGCAGCGAATAAAGTAGTTCCGCCCCGCACTGTAAAGGTGACGGACCTAGCAACGATGGAATCGTTCCAGGCGAAGCTGGTAGCAGTGAGTCGGACGACCATTGGGTTAAGCAGTTCTGATCATGTTTTGCACGGACGCATAGAAATAGAGCTCGCCTACGATTTCCGAATTATCGGTAGCGGATTGCGTGGTATAGCAGGGGATCCGTACCACATTATCGATATCGAAAAAGTTTTGCGACGGGAAGATGTCCTGGAGCGATTGCTCCTGGAAGAATTTCACACGTGGCACATGAGTGGCGAATTGGACCCTACAGACGTCTTGTTACATTGGAAGGATCGAGACGATGAGCGGGGGCGATTAATAAAACAAGAGATTCAGAAGTTATCTATACTGCGTCAGATCGAGACTATTTTCCTCTATCTTTACGATGAAGGGCAAGTGCGTCCGCTGGGTGACGCTCGTGCGAATGTGGAAGTAGAGCAAGAAATGCAACGGCTGGTTGAAGAGGCGGCTGGAACGGGTGGACCTGTGAGGGAGCAGATTGTCACAACGGATGGTACAAAGGTGTTCGATTTATACACATCTGTATTGCCGGATCGGACCTGTGGAATCGCTTTGATTGATGTCACCGCTGTCATTGCAGAAGAACGAAAACGCAAAAGACGGGAATGGGAGATATACAGAGATATTCTCGGTGTGGTCACAGAAGGTAAGCTGTTGCTGCTTAGTGATGAAGAATTATTTTTCTTGCTTCGGGAAGGGAATAAGCTCTTGGCGATCGATATCCGTTTACCGGAGCAGCTTGCAGAACTGCGTAAATTGTTCAAGCAAGCCTTGGAGCCACTTGGCATTTCGGATAAACGATTGCTGCAGTTTCTCGTTGCCGTCAACGAAGCTGCTTCCAATACGTTGAAGCACGGAAATGGCGGTGTGGTCACGTTATACTTATCGAATGACAGGCAGATGTGCCGGGCTGTGATCCATGATGAAGGGCAAGGAATTTTGCTCGAGGACATTCCGCGAGCTACCCTACAGCAAGGATTTTCTACACGCCACTCGCTGGGGGCCGGTTTTCACGTGATCCTGCAATACTGTGATCGTGTTTATTTGAGTAGCTCGCTCGCAGGGACAAAGCTTATTCTTGAATGTATCCTTTCTCGTTAAAGCAACGATTTCCAAAAAGCCAAATGTTTGCAAGTGAATGAAAATGGGTAATATAGTAAAAGGACGAGCAGATTGGGTGTACCGATACCTATTGAGAGGAGTTTGAGCATGGACTACCGCGCAACAGAGGCGAACGGACAGGCTACATTGTTTTTCGTCGGAGAGTTGGACATGGCTGTAGGAGATCGAGTAGGTGAATTGCTCCAGCAGTATGGAGGGCGAAATCAATCCGTTACCGTCGATTTTCAAGGTGTCTCCTTTGTAGATTCTTCCGGTATTGGAAGCCTGTTTTTTACCACGAAAGAACTGTTGGCCATGGGTAAACAGGTAGAAATCGTCAATGTCCGAGAAGAAATTCTCGATATTTTGGGCGTTCTCGGTTTTACCGAAGCGCTGGGCATTGCAGTTGGAAAAGTGGGCGAAACCCGGGTTTGACGCCAAACAGCGTGATTGTATATAATAGTGAAAGCTAACAATAAGACAACTACATACGATATGAACGATGAGTGGGAAGAGTAAGTCAGGACACCTTGGCAGAGAGGAGAATCAGTAGCTGCGAGATTCTCTAAGGTCATGAATGGCTGAAGGTCGCCCAGGAGTTTTTTCGGTGAAAGCATGTGCCTAGCCGAGACCGGTTCGCAACCGTTATCTTGTCAGAGTGAACACACCATAAGCATGACGTTTATTGTGTGTTAACAAAGGTGGTACCGCGAAAATAATCCTTTCGTCCTTTGCGATGAAGGGTTTTTTTATTTTTTGCAAAGCAAGTTATGCGAATAGGAGGAGTCGTACATGTCTACACAGCCAACAACCGACATCGACCAATTGCTGCCGAAAAACTATGATCCAAAAGCAGCAGAAAACAAATGGTATCCGTATTGGATCGAAAAACAATTTTTCAAGGCAGAACGTGACCCGAATAAACGTCCGTTTACGATTGTTATCCCACCACCGAACGTAACTGGTAAATTGCACTTGGGCCACGCACTGGATACGACATTGCAAGATATCATTACGCGTACCAAGCGTATGCAAGGCTACAGCGCCTTGTTCTTGCCAGGAATGGACCACGCTGGTATTGCAACCCAAGCGCGTGTAGAAGCTACCTTGCGTGAAGAAGGCATCTCTCGTCATGATCTGGGCCGCGAAAAATTCGTGGAAAAGGTATGGGAGTGGAAGCACATTTACGCTTCGCATATTCGTGAACAGTGGGAAAAGCTCGGTCTTGCCCTGGATTACTCCCGCGAGCGTTTTACCATGGATGAGGGCTTGTCCCAAGCTGTACGCGAAGTATTTGTTCGCCTGTACGAAAAAGGCTTGATCTATCGCGGCAACCGCATCATTAACTGGGACCCTGCTGCTCGCACGGCTCTTTCCGATATCGAAGTAATCTACAAGGAAGTAAAAGGTGCGCTGCATCACATGCGTTATCCATTGGCAGATGGCACCGGTTATATCGAAGTAGCTACAACCCGTCCTGAAACGATGCTCGGTGATACGGCTGTAGCGGTACATCCGGAAGATGAGCGTTACAAGGACATGATCGGCAAAACCGTGATTTTGCCAATCGTAGGACGCGAAATTCCAATCGTAGCTGATGACTACGTTGATCCTGAGTTTGGTTCTGGCGCTGTAAAAATTACGCCAGCTCACGATCCGAATGACTTTGAATTGGGTCTTCGCCATCAGTTGCCACAAATCGTTGTCATGGATGAGACGGGTACGATGAATGAGCTGGCAGGTATCTACAAGGGCTTGGATCGCTTTGCATGCCGCAAGCAAATCATCAAAGACTTGACTGAGCAAGGTGTTATGTTCAAGGTTGAGGAGCATATTCATCAGGTTGGACATAGTGAGCGCAGCGATGCAGTCGTAGAACCATATCTTTCTACCCAATGGTTCGTAAAAATGCAGCCTTTGGCTGATGAAGCACTGGCTAATGCAAACAGCCCTGAGAGCGTGAAATTTGTCCCAGAGCGCTTCAAGACGAACTACCTGCGTTGGATTGAAAACATCCGCGACTGGTGCATCTCCCGTCAGCTTTGGTGGGGGCACCGAATTCCTGCATGGTATTGCGGAGATTGTAACGAAACGATTGTATCTCGCACAGATGTGACTGAGTGCCCAAGCTGCCACAGCCACAAGCTGGAGCAGGATAACGACGTTCTCGATACATGGTTCTCCTCTGGTCTATGGCCGTTCTCGACACTGGGCTGGCCGGAAGAATCCGAGGACATGAAATACTTCTATCCAACGAATGTCCTGGTAACAGGCTACGATATTATCTTCTTCTGGGTAGCTCGCATGATGTTCTCTGGTCTTGAATTTACCGGGAAAAGTCCGTTTGAATCCGTTTTGATCCACGGCATTATTCGCGACTCCGAGGGCCGCAAAATGTCCAAATCACTCGGCAACGGTGTCGATCCGATGGAAGTGATTGAGAAGTACGGAGCGGATGCGCTGCGATACACACTGGCGACCGGGAACTCCCCAGGGAATGACCAACGCTTCTATTGGGAAAAGGTCGAGGCAAACCGCAACTTCGCGAACAAGATTTGGAACGCGTCCCGTTTTGCCTTGATGAACCTGACTGACTTCAAATACGAGGAAATCGATTTGAGCGGTGAGCTGTCTACACCAGACAAATGGATTCTCTCCCGCCTGCAAGCGACAATCGCAGATGTAACCCGTCTGTCTGATGCATTTGAATTCGGTGAAGCAGGCCGTGTGCTTTACAACTTTATTTGGGATGACCTGTGTGATTGGTATATCGAGATGGCGAAGCTGCCGCTGTACGGTACAGATGAAGCAGCGAAGAAAACCACGCAATCCGTTCTGGTAACGGTTCTGGATCAAACGCTCAAGCTGTTGCATCCGTTCATGCCGTTCATCACGGAGGAAATTTGGCAGGCATTGCCGCACCAAGGCGAGAGCATCACAGTAGCACCTTGGCCAACCGTTAACGAGCAATGGATTTTTGCGGAAGCAGAAAGCGAAATGAACCAGTTGATGGATATCATCCGCAGCGTACGTAATATCCGAGCAGAAGTAAACGTACCGATGTCCAAGAAAATTGAGCTCTTGATCAAGCCAAGCGATGCATTGTCCGCTGAGCGACTGACACGCGGTGAGCACTACCTCACTCGCTTCTGCAACCCTGAGCGTCTGGAAATCAGCTTGGATCTGGCTACGCCTGATAAAGCGATGTCTGCTGTGATCACGGGAGCAGAATTGTTCCTTCCATTGGCAGGCTTAATCGATATCGAGCAAGAGCTAAAGCGTCTGGAAAAAGAAGTAGCGACACTCAACGGCGAAGTGGAGCGCATTGAGAAAAAGCTCAACAATGCCGGATTTATGGCCAAGGCACCTGAAAAAGTAGTCGAAGAGGAAAAAGCGAAGATGGCAGACTACATGGATAAGCGGGATAAGGTGATTGCACGACTTGCTGAATTGAAGGGCGAATGATCCGCCATACCATCGCATATTTTTGAGAATGGAGCATTGTGGTATGCATGCAGAAGAAGGGTTTGTAGAATACACGCAAGCGCTCGATTGGCTGCATGGACTGCTCAGGTTCGGTCAGCGGCCGGGGCTTGAGAGAATGCAGTGGGTATTAGAGCAACTAGGACATCCTGAGCGGAGAATCCCATTTATTCATGTGGCTGGCACCAATGGAAAAGGATCAACCTGCGCATTCCTGACGCAAATGCTGATGGAAGCCGGATATAGTGTAGGTACATTTACCTCTCCCTATTTGGTTGATTTCCGTGAACGTATCCGTTACAACGGCAGCATGATCGCGGAAGAAGACCTATTGCAGCTGGTGAATGAAGTCAAGGTATGGGTGCAACGATGCGAACAAGAAACAGAGTTCGGTTCTCCTACCGAATTTGAAGTGATTACGCTGATCGCCATTCTTTATTTTTCAAGAGTGGCGAGACCAGCGGTAGTCGTATGGGAAACAGGACTAGGCGGGCGATTGGATTCGACGAACGTCGTCCTTCCGCTTGTTTCAGTCATCACGAATATCGGCATGGACCATACACAAGTGTTGGGAGAAAGCCTGGAAGAAATTGCCCGGGAAAAAGCGGGGATTATCAAGCCGGGTGTTCCCGTCGTCACGGGTGAGGGTAGGCCGGAACTTCTCGCGATTTTTGAGGAGCGCGCGAGACAAACGAAGAGTACGCTATACCATATAGGTGAGCATTTTCAGGCAGAACAGGTACAGGAGCAGCTGGGTGACCAACAGTTTCGTTACAGAAGCATTCACCGTCGTGAAGAAGCATCCTACCGTCTTACCATGAATGGCATTCACCAAACAACCAATGCAGCCGTTGCTTTAATGACCATCGATGTCCTGCGAAATTACTTCTCTTTCTTGCTGGAGGAAGAAGAAATATCTCGCGGTTTGCAACAAACGCGTTGGCCTGGTCGTCTAGAAGTCATCTCTCCAAGACCAATGGTTATCTTGGATGGGGCACACAATCAGGAAGGAATGGAGGCACTTGTAAGCAGTCTGGATCGGTTGTTACCGGATGGAGTACAGTTGCATTTGCTCTTTTCTGGATTGGCAGATAAGCCGCTAGCCAAAATGGCAGAGTCGCTTGTTCCAGTAAAGTCAAAAATCAAAAAGCTGCATGTGACAACCTTTGACTTCCCGCGTGCAGCCGAAGCCAATAGCTTACAAGAGTCGTTTTTAGCCGGTGGCTGGGAGCGAGAGTTTCTCGATGCTGTCCCAGACTGGCGGGCGTTTCTCCTTTCTTGGATGCGGGAGAAGCAATCAGCGAAGGCGGATGACTGGTTGGTCGTCTGCGGTTCGCTCTACTTCATCGCCCAAGTACGCGCATTCTTTCCCACTATAGTAGAAGAGGCAGGTGAATAGGGTGGATCAGGCCCAACACGTCCACTTTGTGGGCATCGGCGGTTATGGCATGAGTGCCATTGCCCGCGTCTTGATCGACCTTGGATACAAGGTAACCGGCTCCGATGTCGCCATGAATGATTTGGCGAAAAAGCTGGAAGCAAGAGGGGCGGTCATTCATATTGGCCATAATGCTGCCCACGTGGAGGGAGCAGACAGCATCGTATACTCCACCAGTATTTCCAAAGACAATCCTGAGGTGATCGCAGGCCAAGCACTAGGAATTCCGGTCATGCACCGTTCCCAAATGCTTGCTCGCATATTGAATGAACGCACAGGAGTAGCAGTAGCCGGAGCACACGGCAAGACAACCACGACATCGATGATCTCTCACGTGCTGGAAGAGTGTGGTGTAGACCCGACTTTCATCATTGGTGGTGAATTGATGAGTGCTGGTACTAACGCAAAGGCGGGTGCCAGTGACTATGTCATTGCCGAGGCAGACGAGAGCGACGGTTCTTTCTTGGAATACAGACCGATGTATGAAATTGTGACGAGCATCGAACCAGATCATCTGGAGCATTTCGATGGCGACTTCAACAACTTGAAACAGGCGTACGTCCAGTTTTTGAGCCATCTCAAACCGGATGGAAAGGCGATCCTGTGCATCGATGATCCACATGTGCGTGAAGTCATGCCGTCCGTCGAAAAAACGGTCGTGACGTATGCAGTCGATCCGAACTTTGTGGCACAAGCACAGTTTTCTGCCACTTCGATTGAATGTGGAGATCGTTGCAGCACGTGTCAGATTTATCACAAGGATGAGCGATTGGGTGAATTGTGTCTCGTAGTCCCAGGCAAGCATAATATTGCAAATGCACTGGCTGCGATCATTGTTTGTCTGGATATTGGCCTTTCCTTTGATAAAATTGCACAGGCACTGTCTACTTTTAGCGGTGCCAAGCGCAGATTTCAAATTATCGGGGATGCACGAGGAGTCCTGGTCGTAGACGACTACGCGCATCATCCGACGGAAATTATCGCCACACTAAGCGGGGCAAGGGCATCCGGCAGACGTGTGATTGCAGTGTTTCAACCACAACGCTACACACGCACGTATTTCCTCATGGATGAATTCAGCCGTGCCTTTACAGAAGCAGACGAAGTGATCATCACGGATATCTACTCCCCAGCGGGAGAAGAAAAAATTGAAGGAGTAACCTCCGAGGTATTGGTGCAAAAAATCCGCACCAACAGCCACCCGCGTGCGCAGTACATTCCGACGAAGGAACAAATGCAAGAGCATGTCTTCAAAGGATTGCAAGAGGGCGATCTCGTGTTGACAATGGGTGCGGGAGATATTTGGAAATCCGCTTACTGGCTGGCTGAAAAGCTAGAAAAATAACGGATAAAGACGTATGAAGACTTGGAACCTACGGGTTTCAAGTCTTTTTATTTTTTATGGGAAAGTTTTGGTGTAATACTGCTAAGAATGATCTACCTATATTTTAAAAGGCATCGATAAACCAACCAACCAAGCTGGTGAGAAGAAAAAGCACAGGGCTCGCAGACCTTGACAACGCCTACCCAGTCGGAACTGCAAAAAGGGGACCACGCTTGTCGAACACTTCTCCCTTGAGAGACTTCCGCCCGTAGGGTGGCTTTGGCTCGACGGTCCCCTTTTTGCAGTGGAGACGCCCGGTGAATCCCCCCTGCTGGCGTGTCAGAGTCGAAGAGAACTGTGCTTTTTCTTCTCCTCCCCTATGTTGACTCAAACCAAAATGCCATTATTCTAAAAAAAATTAGTACCAGATACTAATATCTGGTGTTATAATCAGATCATGAAATACGGAAGGTGATGAACCGATGATGACAAATGCAAGCCCCTTCAAGTCGCGAATTACCGCCATCGGTACGTATGTGCCGAGTCGCGTTCTTACCAATACAGATATGGAAAAGCTAGTGGATACATCGAATGAGTGGATTTTGCAACGGACGGGTATTCATGAGCGCCGGATGGCAAGGGAAGATGAATTTACGAGTGATCTGGCTATCGCTGCTATCCACGATATGATCGCGAATTACGGGAAGGATGTCCGTGATGTCGATATGATTTTGGTGGCGACCAGTACGCCAGACTATCCATTCCCAAGTGTCGCAAGTAAAATCCAGGCGCATTTTCAAGTCGAACAGGCGGGAGCCATGGACCTCTCCGCTACCTGTGCAGGATTTACGTACGCCCTTCATACGGCAAATGCGCTCATCAGCTCTGGTTTGCATCGCAAAGTGTTGGTGGTAGGTGCAGAAACGCTAACAAAAGTAACTGATTACACGGATCGTACTACGTGCATCCTGTTCGGGGATGGAGCAGGTGCGGTGCTAGTTGAGCAGGACCCTACAGCTCCTGGATTTTTGTCCGCCTATTTAGGCTCAAAGGGGGATGGTGGGATTCATGTATATCGATCGGGCTTGTCAACGCATATGGACGGACGAGAATTGAGCGGGAATGGATGCATGGTCCAAAACGGGAGAGAAGTGTACAAGTGGGCAGTAACAACTGTTCCAAAGGGAATGCAGGAGGTAGTGAACCGGGCGGGCAAGACGCTCGAAGATGTCGACTGGTTCATCCCGCACAGTGCCAATTTGCGCATGATTGAATCCATTTGTGAGAAGAGTCAGTTCCCTCTCGATAAGACATTGTACAGCCTGACGCATTACGGGAACACATCAGCGGCTACCATCCCATTGTCGCTCGCCTTGGGGATCAAGGAAGGCAAAGTAAAAGCAGGGGATACGATCCTGATGTATGGGTTTGGCGGTGGTCTCGTCCACGGAGGTCTTTTGTTCACTTGGAATCCGTAAAAGAGATCGTAAATCGCAAATAGAGAAAGCTGTCCAGAATCGTTCTGGGCAGTTTTTTTGTCCCAAGAATGGTAGATATCCTTTAAGGACTTTTTTCGACTGGGGGAAGAAAAAATGCCTAACGCTGCGATATTATTCGGGCTCTGCCTTTACCTATCATGGGTAGACTTGCGTCAAAAACGAATACCTAATCGTGCATTAGGTGCAGGGTTAGTATTGATTTCGATTATGGAGTATGTTCTTTCTTCCCCGATGGAATGGCTGATGGCTGGATTCTATGCGATTCTCTGTTTACTGGTGTTTGGATGGATCAGCTGGTACAGGCCGCTCGCACTTGGGATGGGGGATGTGAAGCTGTTCGCTCTCGTTTGCTATGGACTTGGGGTTCGCGATTTTGTAGTTGTTCTTACGGTTGCGAGCTTGGTCGCCTTGCTCGTGTCTCTCGTTTGGCTGCTGATACGAAAAGGAAGTATAAAATCCGAAGTGCCGTTTGCGCCTTTTGTGACAATTGGGTTAGCTGTCCTTTTGTTTATGAGCGAAACCTCTTGAACTGGCATGGAGAATAGTAGTAGAAATAATTCGATAGAATCACTAGATAGAAGTCATAACCCGTCCGAGCCAAACGTATGCTAGTACAAAGAGCCTGTGACTAGGAGGGCAAGCGTATGAGCGGACAAAATAAAAGTCGTGTGACGGTTAAAATGAATGGAAGGTTCTGGGATGAAAAGCGTGACGACATCCCAAAGGAAGCGGGTAGAAAGCGCACCCCAAAGGATGATACCCCACGCGTTCGTTTTCAAGCTCCTCCCTTACCGTTTACTGACCCGTTTAAAGAGAAGGGCAACGAAGCATGGGAACGCATGATGCAGCTACGTGGAGTCGTGGCGGAAGAAACAAAGCCGAATATTGAATTCGATCAGGCGTCAAACGCCTCCTATGAATCCGATTATTCCTTCGAGGATACCGAAGAGAAGGCATACAGGAATAGTCCGATGAGTCGAATCGCAGCGTTATGGCCAAAGGGGCCCTTTTGGCGCACGACTTTAACAACAGGTGGGGCTGTAGCAATTGGCCTGTTGTTCGGATTTCTTGTTTTAACGGTCTTTTCCCAAAAGGAGTTTTCCGAGTCGTACGGAAATGTTCTGAGTGAAACGGTTCAGACACTGACCGCGCCAGGAGCAAGCCCTGAACAAACGGCTGGGAAAAATGGCGTAACAGGTCCAGCTTTGTCTAATGAAAGTCACCAAACGCAAGGTGCGTCGACGAATGGTAACGCAGTGGGTCAAACTGCGGTAGCGCTACAACTGCCAGCGGTAAACATGTATGTTGCACAGGCAGGAGTATTTCAGCCGGATGCATCGCCGAAAACTGCTGTAGAACCACTGGAGAAGGCCGGCATTCCTCATCTGCTTTATAAGGACGCAAGCAAGCAGTACATGTTTGCCGCTGCTGCTCCCACAAGAGATGCTGTGCTAGGCTTTGCTGCCAGCTTGAAAAACAAAGGCATGGATATATACGTCAAAGAATTTTCCTTTCCCGCTTTTGAAGGGTCTGTCCCTGTCGGAAAAGCTGCCAACGCATCTGGTGATCCTAACGTGAATGCATTTTTCACCCACGGAGTCAAGCTCGTCCAAACACTTTCAGCGCAATCAGGGCTGATCATTACGACGGGTCAACTATCGCCAACGGCAAAAGAAACAGCAGAATTAAAAGAAATTCACCGCCAATTTCTGGAGGAAAGCCGTAAACTGGAAGCAAAAGAAGCCTGGAAGCCATTGCTAGATGGGATGGTGAATGGGGTGAATCAAGCGCTTGCAGCCAGGGACAAAATGGCAGAAGCGAGCGCGGGTAAAAAGGTGGAAAGCGCTGAATCCTATGCGTGGCAAGTGCAGGCGGGTGTCCTTGCCTTTTTCGAGAGCTATGCCAGCTGGATTCAAAATGCTCGTTCATCCACATAAATGCATGTTTATATGGTCTTCCGCAAGGTTTTCTTGCAGGAGGCCTTTTCTTTCTATACAGTAACTACCAAGAGCAATCAGGGATTGTTTCGCTTCTCCCCATTTGCTAAACTTATGTTTGGCAAAAAGAGAATCCCTTATAAAAAGGGAGTTGGGAAAATGGGGAAAGAAACGCTTACTCTCGTGTTTCTGTTGGTGAGTGGACTTTTGTTTGGCAGCATTATCGGGGAGATTTTAAGTCCCTGGCTACCTTTTTTGACCAAGAGCAAAGAGATTACTTGGTCGCCTGCGGCAGATTTAGAAATTTTGAAGTACGAACTGAACTTTCAGGTAAAACTAAATCTAGCCAGTATCGGAGGCTTAGCCCTCGCATTTTGGATACATCGACGAATAAAGTAGGTTGAAAAATGACGAAAAAAAATGTTCCTCTCATTCTGGCTTCATCTTCGCCGCGTCGAAGGGAGCTTCTGCAAACTTTAGGCTTATCATTTACCGTCATCACCAGTGATGTAGATGAGACGACAGCAGAGCATTTATCTGCGAGCGAAGTAGTAGAAGAATTGTCTTTGCGCAAGGCCAAGGAAGTGGCTTCTCGCTTGACGGAAGGCGTCGTTTTAGGATCTGATACGGTAGTCGTTCTTGATGGCCAAATACTGGGCAAGCCTGTTGATGAAATGGATGCATATCGCATGCTGTCCATGCTCCAGGGGCAAGAGCACACCGTTTATAGTGGAGTCGCCTTGATAGATGTGGAGACAGGCCGTGCGGAAGTCTCACATAGTCTTACACACGTAAGAATTCGAGCTTTAACCGAGCAAGAAATCAAGTCGTACATTGCGACAGGTGAGCCGATGGATAAAGCGGGCTCATACGCCATTCAGGGTATTGGAGCCACGATCGTGGAAGGAATAAACGGAGACTACTTCACTGTTGTCGGTCTTCCGTTAGGCCTAACGTCTGCTCTTTTGACACGTTTTGGGATGCCTATATTGTAAAGTTGTCATGCTTGAAGCAAGCGGCGACGGCCATACGCCTCATGAACATCTCCATGTCAGCCGTTTTCGATAATGTGAATAAGGCTGGAGGCGGAATTAAAATGGCAACAAATACCTGTAACAAAACGCTGTTGAAAAACGTCCCTTACTATGACCGTCCACGTGAACGACTGCTTCGCGAAGGAGCGGTCCATCTGTCTGATACTGAACTTCTTGCCATTTTACTGCGGACAGGCAGGGAACAAGAGACGGCTCATCAGCTGGCTCAGCGCTTGTTAGCCAGGTTTGGAGACCTGCGTGGTTTAGCCCAAGCCTCTCATGCTGAGTTAACAGAGCTAAAAGGAATTGGTCCAGTCAAAGCGATTGAATTGCATGCTGCGTTTGAGCTTGGGCGTAGATTGATGGGAGTGCCTCGAGAGTATAGGGCTTCTATCCGTTTACCACGGGACGTAGCTGATTTGATGTCGCCAGAGCTTGCTCATTTGACACAGGAACATTTTGTCTGTCTCTTTCTGAATACCAAGAACCACGTGATTGGCAAGCAGACGATTTTTGTAGGCAGCCTGGACGCTTCCATCGTACACCCGAGAGAAGTCTTTAAAGAAGCGATCCGTCGTAGCAGCGCATCGGTGATATGCCTACATAACCATCCGAGCGGTGATCCGACACCTAGCAGGGAAGACATCGCGATTACGCATACATTGCGTGACGCCGGTGAACTGGTGGGGATTTCATTGTTGGATCATGTTATTATCGGGGAAGGCAAGTACGTTAGTCTCAAAGAGCAAGGGTACTTGTAGCATGTTTTTACGTACAAGACATATCATTGATACGTCTATGAATTCTTGTGCGCGTGAAAACCTTCCACAAAAACGCGGTCGCTCTACCTTGGAGAGGCCTCGAAAGAGGTTCTCTTATGCTTGTCATTTGGATTAATATTTGGAAGGAGTTTTTTTATGTTTGGTGGATTTACACGTGACTTGGGGATTGACCTCGGCACTGCCAATACACTTGTTTTTGTGAAAGGGAAAGGAATTGTGGTGCGTGAGCCTTCTGTTGTAGCGATTCGTACTAATAACAATTCCATTGAAGCAGTAGGGAATGCAGCGAAAAGTATGATCGGTCGTACGCCAGGCAATATCGTAGCGGTTCGCCCAATGAAAGACGGGGTTATCGCTGACTTTGATACAACTGCGACAATGATGCGCTATTTCATCAATCAAGCACAAAAAAATCAAGGGCTGTTTACACGTCGTCCAAACGTAATGGTCTGTGTACCTTCGGGAATTACTGCGGTGGAAAAACGCGCGGTCGAAGATGCTACGAAGCAGGCTGGAGCGAAGGAAGCATATACGATTGAAGAGCCGTTTGCAGCAGCGATCGGTGCAGACCTGCCAGTGTGGGAACCGACTGGTAGTATGGTCGTTGACATTGGCGGCGGTACGACAGAAGTTGCAATCATTTCTCTCGGGGGGATTGTTACATCCCGCTCCATTCGTGTGGCCGGGGATGAGATGGACGAGGCGATCATTCAGTACATCAAGCGCCGTTACAACTTGATGATCGGGGAACGGACAGCAGAAACCCTTAAGTTGGAGATCGGCTCTGCGATTGCTCCTGATGAGGTCGAAAACGTTGACATTCGCGGTCGTGACCTTGTAACCGGATTGCCAAAAACGCTCTCGGTAAGCAGCACAGAGATTGCGGAAGCATTGGCGGAAACCATTTCTGCTATCGTGGAATCAGTGAAGGTAACACTCGAAAAAAGCCCGCCTGAGCTCGCGGCGGACATCATGGATCGTGGAATTGTACTCACAGGCGGCGGTGCGCTCTTGCGTAACATGGATCGCCTGTTAAGTAAGGAAACGGGTATGCCCGTGCATGTCGCGGAAAACGCACTGGATTGCGTAGCGATTGGAACAGGTCGTGCATTGGAGAACATTCACCTGTTCAAATCCAAGCAAGGCATCACCTCTTCCCGACTAAAACGGGGTAAATAAACGGAGGGTAGGGCATGTCGTTTTTCGGGAATAAGCGGCTTATCATTGTACTTGTAGGCTTGGTCCTGCTTATCTCCGTCGTGGGCTTCACTTCTCGTGAACGGGTTAGCCTGACCTGGCCAGAAATGTTCTTTAAAGATACCTTCAGCGTGGTGCAGGGCTTTTTCTATCGCCCTGCCCAGGCTGTTTCTGGCTTTTTTCAGGAAATAGAAGAAGCGTACGGCGTATATGAAGAAAATAAGGCGCTTAAGGCAAGCTTGGATCAATACGCCCGTTTAAGTGCCGAATTGCACACACTCAAGGCAGATAATGATCGCCTTCGAGAAATGGTGGGGGCAAAAGATTCACTTAGATCTTACAACCTTCACTTTGCGGAAGTTGTGGCGAGAAACCCTGATACATGGAACAACGTCGTTACCATCGATCAAGGATTAAAAAGTGGCATCAAAAAGGATATGGCTGTCATTACAGCCAAAGGAATGATTGGGCGCGTACAGAGTGTTGCCAATTTTTCAGCCACGGTTGAATTGTTGACGAGCTACGAGCGACGTGACCATATCTCAGCGGATATTTTGACGGAGCAGATAGTCGACGGCAAGCCTGTGTACCGTCAAGTCAGTGGTGTCATCGAAGAATACGATCCGCAAGAAAGATTGCTCGTCATGCGCAAAATCCCTTGGGGACAGGCAATTAAAAAAGATCAGCAAGTTATTTCATCAGGTTTGGGAGGAGTTGTCCCTCGGAATTTGCCGATTGGCTATATTGTTCGCGTCCAACCGGATGATTACGGATTGACTCAAACCGCCTACATCCAGCCAAGCGCTGATTTTTCACAATTGAATGAAGTCATGGTTGTGGAACGAGACTTCACAATCGCTCCCAATGGTGAATTGATCCCGCAACAGCCAGCCGGCCAGAAACAAACACAGACAACTGTGCCTCCGGCTCCACCTGCAAGCGGGGGTGGTCAGTAATGGCTCGGTTTTTATTGACGTTGGGCGTCGTGATTATGTTTGTTTTGGAAGGAACTGTGATGCAAGTATTTTCACCTGATACATGGGGTCTGTCTTGGATGACGGTACCCCGGTTTGCGCTTGTCTGCTGCATTTTTATTTCGATGTATCTCGGCAGGCGCGAAGGTTTGTATTACGGGATCGCCTTCGGATTTTTACAAGATGTCCTATTTGGGCAATTAATTGGAATCTATACCATGTCCATGATGGTGGCCAGCTACTTTGCAGGGATGATCGTTCTTTTGTTCCAGAGAGGATTCGGGATGGTTTTCATTACTAGCTTCCTGATTTTGTTCGGACATGAGTGGCTATTGTATTCGTTATTCCGCTTGTTTTCCGCTGCCCCCTTCGATGTTCGATGGATTTTGACGCATCAAATTTTGCCTAGTGTGCTGTTTAATCTCGCTTTTGGCTTACTGGTATACTTTCCGATCAAGAATGTATGCAACAAGATTCTGGCGAAGAAGGAAATGCACATGCAGTAAGGACAAAGGAGAGGAGAGTTCGTGGAAGAAGTCAAAGAACCGAAATCAGACATACCTATTCGGCTCAATATATTGTTTGTGATTGTATTTTTGTTCTTCGCCGCCGTTATTTTGCGGCTAGCCTTCGTGCAGCTGGTGGAAGGCGAGCAGTACAAGCATGAATTGGAAAAGTTCAGTATTCGTGAACTGCCGATTTCCGCTCCTCGCGGCCGTATCTTGGATAAAAATGGCGAGGTACTCGTTTCGAATAAGCCTGTGTACACCGTTCAATACGTTGAAGAACAAGGGCAGGACATTGATGAAGAAAAAGTCGCGGATCGCCTGGCAAAAATCCTTATCCCCGATGGCGGCAAAATTGGCACGGACAAGGAACTGTTAAAAAAGACGATTGAACTGAGATCAACTTTGCCAGTTGCTTTCAATGCGCAAGAAACAAACGATCTCAAGACAAAGGTTGCGGGGAAGTTAAAAGCCGTTCCCAAAGTAGAGACTGTTGATCAGATGTCTGATTTTGATCTGGTAAAAACGGCCGTATATCTGGGGATGCGCGTTCGTTCTCCTTTTGATGACAAGGAGAGAGCAGACCTTTTTAAGAAACTGAATGCTGCCAAGCCGGGTACACCCGCTATTACGGAAGCGAACACTTCGGACTTCGAGCTGCTAAAAATGGCGATAAACGCCAATATGACCCTCGCTCTGAAATTGGACAAGGAAGATCGCAATGACCTCGCCAAAAAAGTGAAGGAGCAGATCGGAGCTTTGCCAACACCCGAAGGCTTAGCAGATAAGTCTGACATGGATTTGTTGCGCTATGCCTCGTTATTCGACATGGATATCAAACTGCCGTTGACAGAGCAGCAACGCCAATTTCAGTGGCACAAGCTCTCTTTGCTGCAGGAGATGCGTTCACCGCAGATGGCCAGCTACATTCCGAGACGTGTCAAGGTCAACATCACAGAGCAGGAAATGTTCCAAATTGAAGAACGACGAACCGAGCTGCCGGGAATTAGTGTGGAGCTCGAGCCTGTTCGCCAAATTTTCGAAGATCCTGATGGTTCGGCATTTGGTACTCACTTTCTCGGGTACATCAACGCGATTCGTCCTGAGAGCTTGAAAGAATATCAGGCACAAGGCTACAACGCTATCGATCGTGTCGGTGTAACCGGGTTGGAGAGCTCCTACGAACGTTATTTGCGCGGCAAAAACGGGATTATGGAAGTGCACGTGAACAAAAATTCGGAGACGGTAGAGAAGCAGATGCGCCAAGACCCTGAACCTGGAAACGATCTTGTTTTGGCTATGGACTGGCGTTATCAAAGCAAGGTAGAGGCCATCTTGAAAGAAGAGGTTGAAGCATTCAAGAAGCGTCCTTCTACGCCAAAAGAATTTAAAGACGCACACGTATTGGTAATGAATCCAAATACGGGCGAAATATTGGCGATGGCGAGTTATCCAGACTACAATTTGAATCTGTATTACGATCGCAAGAAATTCAACGAGAATTACGCCTCGCTTATTTTGCCGAACGAATCAAACCGTTTCATTTATACACCGTATCCACCTGCTTCTACCTACAAGCCACTGTCTGTCATGATTGCGCTTCAGGAGGGGCTGACTACACCGAACGAAGTCATCTATGACCGAGGCGGCTTGAAAGTCGGTAACACGTATAAACGCAACTGGAAAGCAAGTGGTCATGGACCTGTTAACGCTCGTCGTGCTTTGCAGGTGTCAAACAATACGTATATGTACGAAATGGCGATTCGTTTATCAAGAAAAGGGAAAGATGGCTGGGAGAAGCAGTTCTCTGTCTATGATTACTACAATGCCCAGTTTGGTCTTGGTGTGAAAACGGGTGTGGATCTGCCGAATGAACATACCGGTTGGGAAAACCAGAACTTGTACTTCGGGAACTTGGCCGACGTGATGATCGGTCAATATGATCTGTTCACGCCGATGCAGCTGGGGCAATACGTATCGACCATTGCCAATGGAGGATATCGGGTACGCCCCCATCTTGTAAAAGAAATTCGCAAAGGAACTACCGATCCGAAGAAACCAGGTCAAACACTCTCGGTTATTGAACCAGAAGTGCTCAACCGGGTTGATATCGATCCGAAGTATATTCAGGTGGTAAAAGAAGGGATGCGGTTGGTAACTCAGCCAGGTGGTACCGTTCAACGATTCAATGGGTTGCCTTTCACGGTTGCAGCCAAGTCTGGTACGGCACAAACGTCGCAGCCAGCGGAAAACGCACTGGTTGTCGGCTTTGCACCTTATGAAAATCCTCAACTGGTTTTCGTCGTCGTTGCGCCGAACAGTTTGAGAGATGGTACATCCAGTTCTGATGCTACTGGTCCGATCTCGCGTCGATTGCTCGAAGCTTACAATGAACTGAATCCAGGTGTCCTTACTGGTGGGGTTCCGAAACCGAATCCACCTTCCTCTAGGTAACCGCAATGGTTGTCCAGGGCAATTAAACCCAAGCGAATAATCGAGTCAAGCTCTTGTAAAACGCCACCATCTGACCCGATTCGGCAATTTTTTCACGCAGAGCAGGAAAAATCTTTCTACATGGCGAATGGTATCGGTCGAGGTGAAACCGGTGACGACTGTGAAAAGCAAGGTCACGATCAAAGGGACTAAAGAGGGGCTCGTCTTCTTTATGGATGATACCTGTTCCTTCGACGAACTGCTGGCCGATATGCGTGAAAAAATAGAGCATAGCCACCAACAGATTTTGTCGGGGCCACTCATTCGGGTATCTATAAAATTGGGAAAACGATACTGCTCACCCGAGCAACAAGAGCAGTTGACTCAAATTATTCGAACAAAGGGCAACCTGGTGATCCATACAATCGAATCTGATTTGATCACGCGGGAAGAAGCTATGGCTGAACGCCTGAAAACCCATTTTTCCATACAGGTAAATACGGTACGCTCTGGGCAAGTTCTGGAGTTTGACGGTGATTTGCTCTTATTGGGAGATGTCAATCCCGGGGGGACGGTTCGCAGCACAGGAAGCATTTACGTGCTGGGGCATCTCAGAGGGTACGCGCACGCAGGTATTTCCGGTGACTCACAGGTAATTATTGCGGCTGCAGTCATGAGTCCTACACAGTTGCGGATTGCAGATGTGATTAGCAAGCCGGGTGAGGAATGGACGAATAATTCTGGAGGCACAGAATTTGCCTATCTGGAAAATGAGATCATGCTGGTAGCGAAAATGAACTACTTGTCGCGAATCCGCCCTGAAATGGGTGAGAAAAAGCGTGAGGGTTGAGGGAAAGAGGAGGAACGGACGTGGGGATAGGAATTGTCATAACTTCCGGTAAAGGCGGCGTGGGTAAGACGACCACTTCCGCCAATTTGGGAACGGCGCTCGCATTGTTGGGACAAAAAGTGTGCATGGTAGATACCGATATTGGCTTGCGCAATCTGGATGTAGTCATGGGACTTGAGAACCGAATTATTTATGATCTGGTAGACGTTGCCGAAGGCGCATGCCGACTGCCACAAGCTCTGATCAAAGACAAGCGGTTTGAAAATCTGGCATTGCTCCCGGCTGCTCAGACCAAGGACAAATCCGCGGTAACTCCTGAGCAAATGGAGGAAATCATTACGCAGCTGAAGCGGGAATATGATTATGTCATCATCGATTGCCCTGCGGGTATTGAGCAAGGCTTCCGCAATGCGGTGGCAGGAGCAGATCAAGCAATCGTCGTGACTACACCTGAAAAAGCTGCCGTGCGCGATGCTGATAGGATTATTGGCCTATTAGAGCGAGAAAAAATCGGAATGCCTAAGCTGGTGATCAACCGCGTTCGCTCCCATATGGTGAAAAATGGCGACATGCTGGATGTAGAAGACATTTTGGATTTGTTAGCCATTGACTTAATTGGCGTAGTGCCGGATGATGATCATATCATTAAATCCGCGAACCAAGGTGAGCCGGCAGTGATGAACCATGAATCGCGTGGTTCCATCGCCTATCGGAACGTTGCCCGACGCCTTTTGGGGGAAGCTGTTCCATTGCAACCATTGGAAGAAAAAGCGGGCGTGTTCCACAAAATGCGTAAATTCTTTGGATTAAAATAGGTAATACTTGGCTCCCTTCTTTCCTATAGAGGGGAGTCACGTTTTCTAGGAGGAAACGGATGGACCTGGAAAAACGTCATTTAAAAACAATTGACTGGACCATCATTTTGATTTTGGCAGGGCTAGGTATCTTCAGCTATCTGGGGATTTCCGGTTCTGCGGCAGGTGTAGATAAGGCACATCAGCAGGTCCTTTGGTATGTCATCGGCTTTATTGTGCTGGGTGTGACATTACTATTTGACTATCGCCTATTCCACAACATGGCTTATGTCTTATATGCACTCGGTCTGATTCTTTTGATCGGGGTATTTCAAACGAAGCCTATTAACAATACGACGAGCTGGTATAACCTTGGTATTATCTTGTTTCAGCCTTCTGAACCGATGAAGCTGTTCACGATCATAACGGTGGCCCGCTTCTTGTCCAAGAGGGCAAACGATCCGGACCGCTTTTACTACTTTTACAAACTGATTCCGGTAATGGCCTTGGTTGGCGTACCATTGCTTTTGATTTTGGTTCAGCCCGATTTGGGTACCGCAATGGTCTATACGGGTATGCTTGCCACTATGCTAATCGTTGGTGGTATACGGATGAAGCATGTATTGTATATGGGTGGACTGGTCGGCAGCTTTTTTGCCGCTATGACACTGTTGTATCAATACAAGCAGGATATCTTTTTCAAGATTATCAAGCCATATCAATGGGATCGGATCGTCTTTTGGATGAACCCCGATCTTGAACCGATGGGACGAGGGTTCCAGCTCAAACAAGCATTGATTGCTATTGGCTCAGGGCAACTGTTCGGGAAAGGGCTTGATACGCCGACACAAGCGAGCTTTGGATGGGTGCCGGTAGGAGAAAGCGATTTTATCTTTACGGTCATTGCAGAAAAGCTGGGCTTTGTCGGAGCAGGTTTGCTGATGATTTTGTTTTTCGTCTTGATTTACAGAATGATCCGCATTGCCATGGAGGCAAAAGATCCGTTCGGCGCCTACGTTGTCGCGGGTGTTGTAGGGATGCTCACCTTCCAGATCTTTGAGAACATCGGGATGACGATTCAGTTGATGCCGATTACGGGTATTCCGCTTCCGTTCATTAGCTACGGAGGGAGCTCGCTTGTAACCAACTTCCTGATCATTGGTGTGGTACTCAACATTGGGATGCGCAAGGACAAGTTGCGTTTTGATTAAAGAGTTTGTTTAAAAAGTCTTCAGGTTCTCGCCACTTTCTCGGTGCTGAATAGAAGACTTTTTGAATACTCACGAAATGCGTGACAAATGCAAATACTTATGCTAAAATCATCCTAAGTTAACCATTTTTACAAGTTATAGTGTTTGATTGATTGGTATGGAGTCGTACGTATTGTGAGTGACGTCACCAATTGTCAATCGCAATTCGTATGACTTTTTTTCCTTGACGCAAAAGGCTTATCTGTAAAAAAGAGGTTAACGCTACACTCTTTCGCCTCGTGGGGCGTAATGTTCAGGGAGGTTTTGTTTCATGCAACAAGGTATCGTAAAATGGTTTAACGCAGAAAAAGGATACGGCTTCATCCAAGTTGAGGGTGGCGACGACGTATTCGTACACTACAGCGCAATCCAGTCAGAAGGTTTCAAATCTCTTGACGAAGGCCAAAAGGTTGAGTTCGAAATCGTTCAAGGTAGCCGTGGACCACAAGCTGCTAGCGTAACTAAACTGTAAAATTAACGATTCAAAGGCAGTCTCTCAATAGGGAGACTGTCTTTTTTGCGTGTTTCCACCTGATACGCTGGGCATGGGAGAGCGGGGACGGTCGTCATAAAGCAGGTAGACAAGTCATAGGATGATACTAAAGGCTTGGCCTGCGGAGGGATGGACATGTTTGAAAGAGTAGATCGTGTAAAAGAAAGACGTCGGGAGCGTTTGGAACGAATCCGAACACAGTCACGAGACAGCTATACTCCGTACGTCGATGATTGGAAAGATCCGATCGAAGAAACGCCAAACCCATTCAGTTACTCGCCGCGCGAAAACGATCTGATGGACCAGCCACCGTCCCATGAAAAGTGGGGCGTGCAAATTTTAGCATCTGTCTTGTTGATTGGTGCTGCTTATGTATTGTTTCAAACAACGCTGATCCCTGCCTCTTGGAAAAGCTCCGCGAGGGAAGTCATGACACGGGATTTTAATTTTTCAGGAGTAGCGGACTGGTATGAAGCGAGATTTGGTCCGATTCCGACGATGCTTCCTTCGATACCTACCAATCCACCTGCCGTGCCAGCAACGAGCACAACGAAGGACGCAGGTGCTGTGTGGAAGCTCCCTAGTAGCTGGAAAATCGTAAGATCCTATGATCCAGAGAGCGCAAATGTGATCCTGAATACGGGAATGAACGATCAAATCACGATCGGAGAAGCGGGCTGGGTTGCTTTTGTCGGAGAAAAGCCTGATTATGGGACGACAGTGATTGTTCGTCTAACCAAAGGGCGGGAAATATGGCTGGGCAATCTCGATAGTATAGGGGTGACGAAGGACGAGGTTCTTACACCTGGTAAAGTCATAGGAACCGCTCGGGTAATGGATCAGACATCACGTCATCTGTATGTAGGGGCGAAAGTGAATGAGCAATTTGTCAATCCTCTGGAAGTGATTCCGTTTGAGTAGGGGAGGCTGGCTCGACATTCGGTTTCGCATTCATCTGCTATTTTGGGCGGTGATTGGCTTGTCCGTGGTGACAGGCCATTTTTTGGAGGTCATTACGTTGTTTGTCATCGTGCTGATCCATGAATTGGGGCATGTAGCGATGGCGCGAGAGCTCGGATGGACCGTAAAAGAAGTGCAGCTTCTGCCCTTTGGTGGAGTAGCAACAATGGAAGACTCGTACGCAACAGATCCAATGGATGAGATTGTCGTGGCACTCGCAGGGCCCTTCTTGAATATGGTGATGATGGCTGCCTCGTACTTGTTTTGGTTTATGGGGATATGGACAGAAGAGTGGGCCCGCTTTTTCTTGGTAAGCAATTTGACGATTGCGCTGTTTAACCTGTTGCCAATCTGGCCGTTGGATGGCGGGAGAATCTTGCTGGCTGTTCTATGCTGGTTTATGTCGTATAGGCAGGCAACGATGATATCGATGACAGGGAGTACGCTGTTTGCAGGGATCATGGTGGGGATGTCCAGCTTGGAGTTGAAGTACAACATAGCAGTTATCGGGATTTATTTATTGGTGTTGAACATTCAGGCATTTTTACGGTTTCCTTATCAATTTTTTCGCTTCCTGGTGGAAAAGTACGATCGGCAGCGAGAAGAAGCTGCTGTTCAAGCGATACGCGTACATCCCGAGGAAACGGTATTAGCTGTCTCGCACAAGCTGCGGAGGGGATGCTCCCATCTCTTCTACGTGCAAGGAGCGGGTCTCTTGGCAGAGGAACAGCTTTTGCATGCCCTTTTGTTTGAGCAAAAGCACGATGCCGCAGTGGGCAAGCTCCTATAGTCTTTGGTCCTTAATCAGCAGGAGCGATCCATTCCATCAGCCAGCAATCACGCATGCTTCCTTCGTGCCATTCGTGCAGAGGAAGCTCTTTTACTTTTCGAAAGCCACATTTTTCGTAGCAACGGAGGGCTCGTTCATTCCAGGCTTGCGGGTCAATCGCTACTTTTTGTACACGCTTTTCCGTTTGGAGATAGTGGAGGATGGCTTTAACGAGCTGAGTGCCGATTCCACGATTCCAGTAAGCAGGCTCTCCGATGAACTGGTCCATGCCGTAGACAACGTCGTCTCTTGCATACCCATACAATTGTTTTTCCGGGGCATCGAGCGGATAAAATTGCGCATAGCCAATTGGTTTGTCCGTGTGCAAAATCAGGCAGCGGGTTTCACCGTCATCTTCCGGAAAAAAGCTTTGCTGCACGAGAGACTCGTCATGTGGCCGATCGCGACCTTCATAATAGGCCAAAACGCGCTCGTCAGAAAGCCATTTGACTAAGTGAGCGGTATCGTTGGGGGATAATGCTCTTATTTTAAGATCACCAGCATGAATCATGGTTTCTCTCCTTTACCTTGACTTGGTAGCTATGTTAGATTACTTCCTATGAGCCCGGTTATCCTTCTTTTGGGCAATGCTTGCACGGGAAATAAGGAGTGAAGGCAGTGAAGCAAGTAGCGATCAGTGCACAAGGTGGCAGCATCCGCATCGCATTTTTGGAAAACGGGAAATTGCAGGAATGGCGTACACAGGATGTGGGGGCACAAGCGAGCGTTGGTGACATTTATCAAGGACGGATCGCAGATGTGAAGCCTGGCATCCAATCCGCCTTTGTTGATATTGGTACAGGTCAAAATGCTTATTTGTACGTAGATGACACTATTGGTGTGGACTCGGGTGGAGCAGCGAAACCAAGTATTGCGGAACGCGTTCACGTAGGGCAAAAGGTATTGGTTCAAGTGAGTAAAGAGGCGATGGAAATGAAGGCGCCAAAAATCACGATGCGGATCAGCTTGCAGGGGCGTTACCTGGTGTACCTTCCGACTGAAGCAAGCATATCGCTTTCGCGGAAAATATCCGACGATACAAAACGGAAACGACTGCAACAGGTGATCTCTTCGACAGTAGAGCAAGGGGAAGGCTGTATTCTGCGCACGGAAGCAGCGGAAGCGGAGGAGCAGACACTCATTAGTGAACTGACCTATTTGCGCAATCGTTGGCAGGACATGCTGCGAACAGCGGAGGGACTGCGCTCGACCGGGCGGATTTTTCAGGATGCAGAATTGATCGAGGTAGCGCTCCGAGATGGCTTGGCCAACGGAATGGATGAATTGTTGGTAGAAGGTGCGGCGACTCATCAGCAGGTAAAAGCGGCGTTGGCAGCTTTTGCTCCGGAAGTACAAGAGAAGCTTCGCTGGTATCAGGGGAAACAACCGCTCTTTGACTTCTTGGGTGTCGAGGCGGAGTTGATTCGTGCTCGTGATCGACAAGTGCCGCTTAAGAGTGGAGGGTCCTTGGTCATCGACAGGACGGAAGCGATGACGGTCATCGATGTAAACACTGGTTCCTTCACTGGTGGGGGAGGGCAACAGCGGGAGCAGGCAGTGACGGCAACCAATCTGGAGGCGGTAGCTGAAATTGCCCGGCAGCTGCGGTTGCGAGACATCGGTGGCATCATGATCATTGATTTCATCGACATGAAAGAAGAGAGCAATAAGGAGCGAGTGATCACGCGATTGAAACAAGAGCTGGCGAAGGACTCTGTGCCTTCGACTGTTCTCGGAATGACTTCGCTCGGATTAGTCGAAATGACGCGAAAAAGAGTTCGAGCGAGCCTGATGGAGCGGTTGACGGAGCCATGTGAGGCATGCAAGGGTCGAGGGAGAGTTTGGCGAGTAGACGAGCTGTTCCGGCGTTTGTACGCCGAAGTCCTCGCATTGGCAAAGAGCCAAGAGGCGGAGGCTGTTCTCGTGGACATGCCGCCAAGATTGCTGGACACGATCGAAGAGTGGGAGAGGGCAGAAGCAATTACATGGCCTGTCCATGTCTATAAGCAGCTTGTCCCTTCTATGAGCCCAGACGAGTATCGAATTGGATACGTCGGAAATCGGGCAGAGGCACAGCGTTTACAATCGAAATAACTTGACTGGGCTATTATATCTATGATAACCTAATGGTTGTCATGCAGATATGCCTCGTGCATACTGTAACCGCACGAATCAGGTACATAAGCCGTCGCTCGTCGACGCACCTGTAAAGGCGAGTCTGAGTATAGGAGGTGCACACAGTGTACGCAATTATCGAAACCGGTGGAAAGCAATACAAAGTTGAAGAGGGAGCAGTTCTCTTCATCGAGAAATTGGCTGGCAACGAAGGAGACGTTGTTACTTTTGACAAAGTTCTCTTCGTAAGCAAAGACGGCAAAGTTACTGCAGGAGCTCCTACAGTAGCTGGTGCAACGGTAACTGGTAAAGTAGAAAAACACGGTAAAGCTGCAAAAATTATCGTGTACAAATACAAAGCCAAGAAAAACTACCGTCGCAAGCAAGGTCACCGTCAACCATTCACCAAAGTTGTGATCGAGAAGATCAACGCTTAATTGGTGACTTGTTATGATTGAAGTGATCGTGAGCCGTGCGCAGCACGGTATCCATGAAATTAGTATTTCCGGACATGCCAATGCGGGTGCCTATGGGGCAGACATCGTTTGTTCTGCTGTATCAGGCATCAGCTTTGGTATATTAAACGCCATCCAACCTTTGACGGGCATCACTCCTGATGTCACTGTCGCACAAGAAGGCGGTGGGTTCTTGAAGTGGAGTCTTTCTTCTTCGGATGATGAGACTGCACGCGAGAAACAACAGCTTTTGGCAGAGAGCATGGTTATTGCTCTTTTGTCGGTTGAGGCGAATTACGGTAAATACGTAAAAGTAAATGATCGTAAATGGCAGGGAGGTGTCTGATATGAACATGCTGTTTAACTTGGACCTTCAGTTTTTCGCATCGAAAAAAGGGGTAGGTTCCACAAAGAACGGTCGCGATTCCATTTCCAAACGTCTGGGCGTGAAACGTGGCGACGGGCAATTCGTTACTGCTGGTAACATTCTCGTTCGTCAACGCGGAACAAAGATTTACCCAGGTGCGAACGTAATGAAAGGCGGAGACGACACTCTGTTTGCAACTGCAGATGGTGTTGTTCGTTTCAAGCGTCTGGGCCGTGATCGCAAACAAGTTGTGATCGAGCCAGTTGCTTCCGAAGCGTAAATATTTGTTAAGAAAAACCCAGCGATATAGCTGGGTTTTCTTTTTGTCCGGCTCTTTTTTAACGAGCAGGAATTTAAAAATTCCGGAGCGCATAAAAACTTCCAGTAAAACGCGGTCGCTCTTCTATGATTTTGCCTCGAAAGAGGTTTTTTTATGGTACAATAGATGGGAAAGATATTCTTATCGACTTGGGTGAATGTGATGGGGGACGAGCGGAGGCTGTTTACGCATCAGACAGACCAACTGCTGACCGTTCTGAACAGGCAGCGGCATGACTGGTTGAACCATGTTCAGGTTCTGCTCGGCTATTTGCATTTGAACCGTACTGAACAAGGAGAGGCCCATTTGAAGCGCATCGCACAGATGGCGATGCAGGAATCGATGGTTGCCCGATTGAATAGCTCCTTGTTGTCCGTCTTCTTCTTGACATTTAACGCACTGAACAATGAATTGCTTTTAGAAGTAGACGTGTGCAATCATGTGGATCTCACGCGAGTAGTTTTGAACGAGCAAGACTTGTTTCAGTTGGTGTCAGAGATATTATGCACAGTGAACGATCATGTAGACCAGAGCGGGTACGAAGCAGCCAGCATGCAAGTAAGCTTGCAGATGGATGACCGTGGCGTTCATTTTCGTTTTGACCTTGCCGGTGTACTTCGTGCATCCGGAATGGAAGAATTGGAAAAGCTGATACGTAAAAGCGAACAGAGTGCGGTGGAGGTCACTGAGTGGATACATACGGAAGAAGAATGGGTCCTGAAATTAGTGGTCCCATTCGCGGAATGAAAGAGGTGACACCATGTTTGTCGATCAGGTAAAAGTATATGTAAAAGGCGGGGACGGTGGTAACGGAGCCGTCTCCTTTCGCCGGGAGAAGTACGTACCGCTAGGTGGTCCAGCGGGTGGAGATGGTGGTCAAGGCGGAGATGTCGTGTTTGTCGTGGATGAAGGTCTGCGTACACTGGTAGATTTCCGTTATCAACGACATTTCAAAGCACCTCGCGGAGAGCATGGCCGCAACAAATCTCAGCACGGAGCAGGTGCGGAAGATATGGTCGTGCGCGTGCCACCGGGAACAACTGTCATTGATGATGATACCAAAGAAGTGATTGCCGATCTCGTGGAGCAGGGCCAACGTGCAGTGATCGCAAAAGGCGGACGTGGTGGACGAGGCAATATTCGTTTTGCCAACTCTTCGAATCCAGCCCCACACATCTCGGAGAACGGTGAGCCAGGTCAAGAGCGTTACATTGTCATGGAGCTCAAGCTGATAGCAGATGTAGGCTTGGTTGGTTATCCGAGTGTAGGAAAATCAACGTTGCTGTCCAGTGTAACAGCGGCGAAGCCAAAAATTGCGGCGTACCACTTTACGACGCTGACACCAAATCTGGGTGTTGTGGACTTGGGCGAGCAGAGCTTCGTAATGGCTGATTTGCCAGGATTGATTGAAGGCGCGCATGAAGGTGTTGGTCTTGGTCACCAATTCCTGCGCCACGTAGAGCGTACACGCTTGATCGTCCATGTGATTGACATGGCGGCAGTAGATGGGCGCGATCCGTACGAGGATTATTTGCAGATCAACAGAGAGCTGACTATGTATAACCTGAAGCTCGAAGATCGTCCGCAAATTGTAGTAGCGAACAAAATGGAATTGCCAGGAGCAGAGGAAAACCTGCGTATTTTCAAGGAAAAGGCTCCAGATGTGAAGGTGTACGAGATCTCTGCTGCAACTCGTCAAGGCGTACAAGAGCTGATGTATGCAATCGGGGATACCTTGGCGACGATTCCGGACAAGCCTGCTGTCGAGGAGGTTGCGGAAGTGGAAGAGCGCGTAGTGTTCCGAGCAGAAAAAGAACCAGAGGCATTCGAAATTACGCGTGACAACGAAGTGTTTGTCGTCAGCGGTGAGAAGATCGAGAAGCTCGTACGCATGACGAATCTGAACAGCTATGATGCAGCCCAGCGTTTTGCAAGACAAATGCGCAGCATGGGTGTAGATGATGCTCTGCGAAAGTTGGGAGCAAAAGACGGGGATACCGTTCGGATCGGCAAATTAGAGTTTGACTTTGTGGAGTGACAAAAAACATGATTGATATCCCATCACTGAACCCATTTTTGGGGGATAAACGACTGCAACGCGGTGCGGCGCTACCGCTAATCATCTCCAAGCAGGTGAAGACACCTGTCCAAGTTTTGGTTGAACATGCAAAGACCAATTATCTCGTAGTTTCCTATGAGATGAAGCCTGAAACGAAAGCAGAGCTTCTCGGATCAACTGTACGCATTCGTTGGGAAACAGATGCGGCAGTGAACACCATTGATTTGGAAGTAGTTTCGGAGCAAACAATTTGGCCGATCAAGCTTTTAGGGATGATTCCGATTAGTGTAGGGGTAGAAATTACACAGCGCAAGCAGGATCCCATCTCCCCAGATCTCGGTATTTCTGTCCCTTACAAGGTGATGGGAGCTAGACCGATCGAAGAAAAAGGCGAGGCAGTGTTGCTGAAATTCTCTCCTACCCGTCTTGTTTTGGGAACGGACGGATATGTGTCAAAGGGCGATTTTCTCCATTTGTCTTTCAAGATACCGAAGCAAGCGCAGGAGATCGTCATGATGGCGAAAATCGTGGAAAAAACGTTCCAAGACAAGCAAACAATCATTGAATTGATCTTTACGGATATCAATGAAAAGCATCATGAAATCATCAAAGATTACTATAAAAAGCTCTCAACTACCGCTTCTTCCTAAGGAAGCGGTTTTTTTCCTTTGATGTTCCTGTGAAGAAGGTATATAGTAGAGTACATAGAGTTCTAAATCGAGCCTGTTCACTTTATGATTTGTTGTGTACGCTTTCCTGAATAAATACTTGTGAAATCATTCACTTTTTATTATTCGAATTCGTTGTCTGCTTTACTTTGTGAAAAATGTTACAAACAATTTTTTACCGGATTTTCAGGGAGAATAGCGGCCGTTACTCGTATGAACAGGCATCGAGAATGAAAGGCCTCTATTCCAAAGCAAAGGAGGACGTTTTTTTTATGTCTCAAACAACTACGCAACAAGCTCAAGCTGCTGCTGAAGTAGCAAGCACTGCTACTCTGGCGCCAGCGCAGCAACAAGATGTACTCGATCAGTTGATGAAACCAGAAATCCAAGAGTCACTCAACGTATTGGTGGCAAACCTGCCTAAATTGGCGGAACTGACAACTCTTTTGACCAAAACCTATGATTTGGTACAAACGGTAGCAAATGATCATGTATTGATCGACGACATTAAAGGCGGAATGGAAGAGTTCGTAAAACCGATCTCTGACAAAGCGAAAGGTATTGCGCAAGCAGCCATTGAAGCCAATGACCGTGTTCATGTAGAAGAGTCTACGATCGGTTTGTTCGGTATTCTCAAAATGCTCAAAGATCCGCAAGTACAAAAAACATTGCGTTTCGCACAAGCATTCTTGGAAGTAACAGCAGAACGTCAACAACAAAAACGCTAGTATTTTTATTATTGGATGTAAGACAAGGACGGAGGATTGGGCATGGCGAAGCATATTCTGATTCTAGGCGGCGGTTATGGCGGTTTGCTCAGCGCATTGACTGCACGTAAATACATGACGGCTGAAGAAGCGTCGATCACGGTGGTAAACCGTTTTCCTACTCACCAAATCATTACGGAACTGCACCGCTTGGCAGTAGGAAACCTGTCTGAACAAAACGTGGCGCTCCCTCTGGAAAGATTGCTGCGTGGCAAAGAGATTAACCTCGTGGTAGACACGGTAAAAAATATTGGTCTCGATTCCCAACGCGTAACACTGGCGAGCGGCGAGTCCATCAAATACGATGCTTTGGTAATTGCGCTGGGAAGTGAAACCGCATTCTTTGGAATCCCGGGTCTGCAAGAGTATAGCTTTACACTGAAGTCTGTAGAAGAAGCAAATCGTCTGCGTGCACATCTCGAAGAGCGCGTGATTGAGTACAAGACGAGCAAAAATAAAGCAGATGTTACCTTCGTTGTAGGTGGTGGCGGTCTGACAGGTATCGAGCTGGTTGGGGAATTCGCCGATATGTTGCCAAATCTGTGCCACAAGCACGGCGTAGACTTTGCAGACGTATCCATCTACTGCGTAGAAGCAGGCCCTTCCATTTTGGCTGGCTTTGCTCCTGACCTGGTTGAGCGTGCGAAAACGAGCTTGGAAAAACGCGGTGTTCAATTCCTGACAGGCGTACCTGTAACGGAAATGAAAGAAACCACGGTTTGCCTGAAAGATGGCGGAACCATTGAAACCAAAACAATGGTATGGACAGGTGGCGTACAAGGAAATCGTGTAGTAGCTGAGTGTGGCGTGGAAGTAAACCGCGGACGTGCAACTGTTACAGAATTCCTGCAATCCACTTCTCACCCTGATGTATTCCTTGCAGGTGACAGTGCGGTCGTAATGGGGCCAGAAGGTCGTCCATTCCCTCCAACTGCGCAATTGGCATGGCAAATGGGTGAAGTTGTTGGATACAATCTCTTTGCACACTTCAACGGCACCAAAATGGATACTTTCAAACCAGTATTCTCCGGTACATTGGGTAGCCTAGGCCGTAAAGACGCGATTGGAACAATTGGTGCAAGCCAACTGAAGTTGAAAGGCTTGCCAGCAACCTTGATGAAAGAAGCAAGTAACGTTCGCTACTTGACTCATATCAACGGTCTATCCTCTTTGGCATACTAATCGAATCTAATCGAATCAGGAAAACCCGGGATCATGATGCCCGGGTTTTTTGTGCTTGTTTATCCGTTTCCGCTCGGATCTTCAATCACGTTTGGAGATTGAGCCATCTTTTTGCCACGCATGTCATTGCCAAACTGTTCGAGACTGCTTGGCTTACCCGCTGGGTGATTGTTACGGCGCTCCGATTTATCTGACTTTCCACGTCCGGCCATTTGCCTTTCACCTCCTCCATACGATACGCATTATTGTGCGCGAAGAAGCTTCCCCTCATGTAATCAAAGTAAACCAAATATGATCCGATGAAAAAAAGTGACGGATAAGGATTGTCACATTCCATGCTTTCCGTTATAATGTCCTCTATGAAGAAACAACTGTTTTTCTCAGGAGGACACAGCGCGTGAAAAAGGAAGAAAAATTCTACTTGATTCGATCTGACATCCTGCCAGAATCGATTGCCAAAACGATTGAAGCCAAGAAGATGCTGGAATCTGGCGAAGTGGATACCGTGAATGAAGCGGTTGAACGGGTGGGATTGAGCCGTAGTGCTTTTTATAAGTACAAAGATGGCATTTTTCCGTTCAATGCGATGATGAGTGAAAAAATTATGACGTTTACTTTCTCTTTGGATCACATGTCAGGTTACTTGTCCAAAGTGCTCACCTATGTAGCAGATCAAGGTGGAAACGTATTGACCATCAATCAGACGATTCCACTTCAAGGGATTGCTACAATATCCATGTCAGTCGATATGGCTAATCTTCGCGTATCTAGCACGGAGTTTTTGGATAACTTGCAGCTAATCCCAGGCGTTCGCAAAGCGATGATCGTCGGTAGAGGCTAAGCAAAAAAATCAAAAAAAGGCAGGGGAGAGAGACATGGAGAAGCAGAGCATTAAATTGGGATTAATGGGATTTGGAACAGTCGGGACTGGTGTCGTACGCATTATTCAAGCGCATCAGGAGGATTTGCAAAAGCAAACCGGACTCAGTATTGAGGTGTCCCGTATTCTTGTTCAGGACGCGGAAAAATCTCGCAATATTTCATCCATGGAGGGTGTGCTGACCACTGACCCTGCTAGTCTTTTGGATGATCCAGAAATTGAAGTCATCGTAGAAGTGATTGGCGGCATTCACCCTGCAAAAGAATACATTTTGGGAGCACTCGAACGAGGCAAGCACGTAGTAACAGCCAACAAAGATCTGATGGCGTTGCACGGTGCAGAAATTTTAGAGAAGGCACAAGAAAAGGGCTGTGACGTTTTCTACGAGGCAAGTGTAGCAGGTGGAATACCGATCCTGCGCGCATTAGTAGAAGGGTTCTCCTCAGACCGTATTGCGAAAATGATGGGGATCGTCAACGGGACGACCAATTACATCATGACCAAAATGAGTCAAGAGGGCGCAGAATATAGCGAGGTATTGAAAGAAGCGAAAGCACTGGGCTATGCGGAGCAGGACCCAACCTCTGATGTGGAGGGCTTTGATGCCGCCCGCAAAATGGCAATTTTGGCAACTTTGGGCTTCCGTGTACCGATGAAGCTCGAAGATGTGGATGTAAAAGGGATCAGTTCCGTGAGCAAGGAAGATATCGCCTATGGCAAACAACTGGGCTATGAAATCAAGCTGCTCGGACTAGCTCGTCGTGACGAAGAGGCGATTGAGGTAAGTGTGCAGCCGACTCTGGTTCCGAAATCTCATCCACTCGCTTCCGTAAATGGCGTCTTTAATGCAGTGTACGTACATGGGGAAGCGGTAGGAGAAACCATGTTTTACGGGCCGGGCGCAGGTGAATTGCCGACTGCTACCGCTGTTGTGTCTGACCTAGTCACTGTCGTCAAAAACAGAAAGCTAGGAGTGAATGGACGTGGAATGGTTGCTCCATACAAAGAAAAAGTACTGAAAGAAGACAGCGAAAAATTCTCAAAATACTTCCTGCGTATCGTAGTTGCAGATAAACGCGGTGTTCTTGCTCAAATTACACAGCTGTTGGCTGACAAAAATATTTCTCTTGAGCAGGTCATCCAGCAACCGTTCAACAACGGACGGGAAGCAGAGATTATCATGATTACACACATGTCCTCAAAAAGTGACATGGATGCGGTCCTGGCTTACATGGAACAGATGGATATCGTATCAACTGTGCAGAGCTGCTACCGTGTAGAAGGGGGAGACAAATAATGGCTTTTAATAGACAGTCTGGCATCTTGGCACGTTACCGGGAATTTCTCCCGATAACGGAAAAAACTCCGCTGGTCAGCTTGCATGAAGGAAACACCCCGCTGATCCATGCCCCGAACCTATCCAAACAATTGGGGGTGGAGCTGTACGTCAAATATGAGGGGCTTAATCCGACCGGCTCTTTCAAAGATAGAGGCATGGTCATGGCTGTAGCGAAAGCGGTAGAAGAGGGAAGCAACACAATCATGTGCGCTTCGACGGGGAATACATCAGCAGCAGCTGCGGCGTATGCGGCACGTTCAGGATTGCGTTGCATCGTCCTGATCCCGAACGGTAATATCGCACTGGGCAAGCTGGCACAGGCTATCGCCTATGGCGCAGAAGTCATCGCGATTGACGGTAATTTTGATGAAGCACTGGATATCGTTCGCGAAATCACAGCGAAAGAGCCGATTACACTGGTGAATTCCGTAAACCCTTATCGGATTGAAGGACAAAAGACTGCGGCATTTGAAGTGTGCGATGCGTTGACGGACGCACCTGACATATTGGCCATTCCAGTTGGCAACGCAGGTAACATTACAGCATACTGGAAGGGCTTCGAAGAATATTTTGCAGCCAAAAAATCGAGCCGCTTGCCTAAGATGTACGGATTCCAGGCAGCGGGAGCAGCGCCGTTGGTTCATGGCGAACCGGTAGCCAACCCTGAAACGATTGCGACAGCTATTCGCATTGGCAACCCGGCGAGCAAGGATGGCGCTTTGAATGCCATTTCGAAATCAAGCGGTCTCGTCGATAGTGTAACGGACGAAGAAATTTTGCGTGCTTATCATTTGCTGGCAAAGAGTGAAGGTGTGTTTTGTGAGCCTGCCTCGGCAGCATCGCTGGCTGGTATTATCAAGCTGCATGAGGCTGGAAGGCTCCAATCTGGCAGCCAGATCGTGTGCGTATTGACTGGAAACGGACTAAAAGATCCTAATATCGCTTTGAAGCTGGTAGGTGAAGAGCCGCGTTCTGTTCCGGCGACACATGAAGCTGTGATGGAGCTGGTTCGTCAAAGTGGGAGAGAATTTGTATCATGAATGGACGGCGTGTAAAAGTAACCATACCGGCAACGACAGCGAATCTGGGACCGGGATTCGATGCGCTGGGCATGGCTTTCCAGTTGTATTCTGTCGTAGAAATGGAAATTAGTGATCAAACGACAGTAGAGATGATGGGCAAGGAGCTACAAGGAACACCGACGGACAAAAACAATCTTCTATACAAGGTTGCGGCGGGATTGTTTCAAGAAGCTGGTCTCGCTATTCCTGAGCTCTCGATCCGTGCTTCCAGTGAGGCCCCCTTGACGAGAGGATTGGGGAGCAGTGCCGCAGCGATTGTCGGTGCACTCGTAGCGGCCAACCATCTCGCTGGCGAACCATTTACACGTGAGCAATTGTTTGAAAAGGCAACACGCCTGGAAGGGCATCCGGATAACGCAGGAGCTTCGATGTTTGGCGGCATCATTGTTGCGACGATGCCTGAGAAACCAGGGGCACCTATCCCTTATGTGCGGTTTTCTGCTCCGGCGGGGTTGCAATCTCTCGTCGTGATCCCAGAATTCATGTTGTCGACAGAAAAAGCGCGGAACGTCTTGCCACAGGTGTACAGCAGAGAGGATGTTGTATATAATGTGGGTCATAGTAGTTTGCTAGTTGCTGCACTAGCACAGGGCAGACTCGACCTGATGGGAAGGGCAATGTCGGATCGGCTGCATCAGCCGTATCGAGCAAAGCTTGTACCTGGCTTGGACGAAATCCTGGACAAAGCGACTGAACACGGGGCACTGGGGGCAGCTTTAAGCGGCGCTGGACCGACGATTCTCTGTTTCTTTTCTTCGGATGAAGAATTAGAGAAGCTACGTGCATTTGTGGACAGAGTGATGAAAGGGCACGACATCTCGTACCGCGTGATGATCTTGCAACCGGACGAAAATGGCGTACAGGTAGAAATCCATCAGAGATAGACCATAGTGGATAGGAGTAGCCATGGAGAAGAAACTTGCTTTTCTAGGACCGCGTGGAACGTTTACCGAAGAAGCAGCGAGGATATTGTCGCTCGGACAAAAGCTATCATTCGTTCCGTACCCAAGTATTATTGAAGTACTAGACGCTGTTTCCAAAAAGGAAGTGGCATACGGTGTCGTACCAATGGAAAACTCCATTGAAGGAACGGTCAATTCTACACTGGATTGGCTCATTCACGAAGTAGATCTGCCCATTTTGGCGGAGCTCGCACTGCCGATTACGCAAAACCTGCTGGTGGCAAAAAGAGAGCACCCATTGCCTTTGTCCGCGATTACGAGAGTGCTGTCACATCCTCAAGCGATTGCACAAAGCCACAACTTTTTGCGTGAGAATTTGCCGGAAGCAGCGATCGAAACGGTAAACAGTACGGCATTGGCTGCAAAAATAGTGAGTGAGCACCCAGAAGAGCCATGGGCTGCTGTAGGTACTCGATTAAATGTAGAGATCTATCCATTGGAGTTTGCGCGTGAACAAATTCAAGATTATTCGAATAACTACACGCGCTTTGTTCTCGTCGGCCTGGAAAGTCTTGATCTGCCGGTTTCCCGTAAGGAAAAGACGACGATATTGGTCACACTGCCGGAGGATTTCCCGGGAGCATTGTATCAAGTGCTGGCTGCTTTTGCTTGGAGAAAGGTCAACTTGTCTCGCATTGAATCACGTCCGACGAAGAAAGCACTCGGAAGCTATTATTTTGTCATCGACATTGAGCAGAAGATGGACGATGTCTTGTTGCCAGGAGCGTTTGCGGAGATTGAAGCCATTGGTTGTCAAGTTCGTCAGCTCGGGACGTATCCATTTTATATGCATCAGACCAATTCCTAGAGGGATTGGTTTTTTCTTTTTCTACTCTCTCCCAACAAAGGAATGGCGCCAAGGAGCAAAACGCCCATGACTGCATACGATGTTAGGGAGTTTGGTGCAAGGGAGGAGAAAAACATTGAGAATACACATCGTCCAAAAAGGCGATACGATGTGGAAGATCGCCAAAAGATATGGCGTCGATTACAAAGAACTGTTACGCCTTAATAGTCAATTAAAAACTCCCGATACAATTTATCCAGGAGCGAGAATCAAGATTCCGGCGAAACAAGTTCCTGTCCGACCACGACCACCGCAAAGAACGACGCCCCCGCATCCAATGAGTGAGGCGGCCCCTTATGTGAAAGAAAGACCGATTATGGAAGAGGAAGAGATGGAGGTGCCGCAACAAATTGAAAGGCGGCCAATTGAGCCGGAAGAATCAGGAGAGGTGGAAATCGAATCTAGGGAGGAGATCAGACCTACTCTACCGCCAGCTCCCATTCCTACGAAACCACCCAAGGAAATGCCTAGACCTCCCAAAGAAACGCCAAGACCACCAGTCCCTTCTGTTTCACCAGAGGTAGTCAGGCCAACGGCACCACCAACATTACCACCTCCACCACCAACACAGCCAATTGAAAAACCAATGGAAGAATCAATCGAAAAACCAATCGAAAAACCAATCGAAAAACCTACAGAACCGATTGAAAAGCCAACACCGTATAAACCACCGAACATTTCAGGCAAGCCAAATGTGCTGCCTCCTGTTCCGCCTGTACCTATACGTCCACTCATACCGACTCCGCCTCCGACTAGAGTGAGTCCGTATATTTATCGACCAGCGATTCCACCGAATCAAAATGTGCCCAACATTCCATATAGACCACCGACTCAGGTCTTGCCACTACAGCCTACACGACCGCCAGTATATGCTTGCCCACCTTGCCCACAGCCGAATTATCCACCGCCACAGGTAAGTCCATTGCAGCCGATGCAGCCAAACTATCCACCGCCACAGGTAAGTCCATTGCAGCCGATGCAGCCAAACTATCCACCACCACGGGTAAGTCCATTGCAACCGATGCAGCCAAATTATCCACCACCACGGGTGAGTCCGTTGCAACCGATGCAGCCAAACTACCCGCCACCACGGGTGAGTCCGTTGCAACCGATGCAGCCCAACTTCCCACCACAGGTAAGTCCGTTGCACCCGATGCAGCCAAACTATCCACCACCACGAGTGAGTCCGTTGCAGCCGATGCAGCCAAACTATCCACCACCACGGGTGAGTCCGTTGCGGCCGATGCAGCCGCCTTCGAAGGTGAGCCCACAACAACAGCTCAAGCCACCTTCAAAAGTGAGTCCACAACAGCAGCTCAAGTCACCTTCAAAAGTGAGTCCTCAACAGAAGCTAAAGCCATCGACGAGGGTAAGTCCAGAGCAAGACCGCAGGCCATCGCCACAGGTGCGTCCATTCCAGCCATTCCCACCTCCGTTTATGCCACCATTCCCGCCTTGCCCACCGTACGGAAACCCGTGGATTGGCCCGTTTTATCCAAATAGACGACCGATTGTCCCACCAGCAATCAGACCGATGCCGTTTCCTTATCCATGCCCGCCACCATTTCCACCCATGCCATTAAAGCGGCCACGAGCGAAGAAGCCTGTGTGCCCGGAACCAGTGGAGTCATCATCATGTGAGTGTTCTTCTGAAGTCCCGGAGTACAGAGGCCGAAAGGGCAAGTACAATCGTTCTCCACAGGGGATTCACAATAACATGATGTTCCCACCTTCCCCGTGTATGGCTTCCATGCCTGAACAAGGGGTTTGGCCGAACTGGGGAGATGGGCATGAAGAATCCTCTTCTTACTGAGAGGGTATGGGATGAACAAAGAAATCTTATCCACCATTGAAAAGGCTTTTCGCTGTCAAATCTACGGGGTGAAACCGAAGCGAAACGTCAACCTGTTAAAAACAGACCGGGGCCATTGGATACTCAAAGGATATAAGCAGGTCGAAAAAGCTGTGTGGGTGACAGAGTTAGCAGATGCACTACATCAAAAGGGCTTTCATCATACGGTGCAGTATGTGGCGAGTCAGGAAGGGTCCAAAATTTTTGCCTATGAAGACCGTCATTACACCATCATGAAAATGATTGATGGGCATGAAGCAGATAACGTTTCTCTTTTCGATGTTAAAAAAACAGCAGAAACATTGGCCCGTTTTCATGTCGCAGCTCAGGGGTTTCCTATTGCTCATTCCTATGCGTATGAAGGAAAACCGGCTCTTTTAGATAAATGGGAGAGCCGCTTGGAATACTTCGAGCGATTGATGTGGTCGATTGAACAGAAGGGACCCCAGAACAAACTGGAGCAACTCATTTCCCAACAGGCAGATCACGTCCTTCGGGATGGCAACGAGCTGCTTCAATCTGCCTACAAGCTGCCTTTGACGCCAGAAATGTTTTTAGCCATGGAGAGGGGGACACTCGCACACAGAGACGTGGCGAGTCATAATTTTTTGCTTACGGAGCGAGGCAATTGCTATTTGATTGACCTTGATACAGTAGGTCATGATCTTCAGCTTGTTGACCTTGTACAATTGATGTCGCGTATGCTATTGATGCAAGAGTACCGCATGGATTCCTTTGTGGAAGCGATGGAAGCCTATAGTAACGTCAACTATTTATCTGATACCCAGATTTGGGCTGTTCATCAATTGCTTCGCTATCCGGATAATTTCTTGCGGGAGGTAACCGGCTTGTATAGTCAGCGCCCAGGCTACCACATGAAGGGCGTTATGCAGCTGATCCAAATGGAAGGCAAAATGATGGCGAATCGCCAACGCTTTTTAAACGATGGAGAACGAATTTTCCAACGCTCTCCATGGGGTCATTACCATTTTGTTGGATAGTCGGATAAAACAAAACATCCCTCTCGAAAGAGGGATGTTTGTGTTGTTGACAAGCTTACTTGGAAGCAGGCTTGGACAGATCAATAGAGAATTTCGCGAACCCAGATTCCAATACGTTGATGAACTTGATATTGGACATTTTTTCAGCGAATGGTTTCGCGTCAGGAGAAGAAGTGAATGTAACGTTCAGCTTCGCATCTACTGGAGCAAAAGACCAGTTGTTGTCTGCTGCTGGGTCGATATTTTTTTGGTTCAGGATGTAGTCAATTACGATTTGACGGTTTTCATCTGGAGAATCGATTACAATGTTTTTGCCATCCAGACCTGGGAACGCACCGCCGCCGCTTGCACGGTAGTTGTTGGTAACAACGAGGAATTTGTCTTCAGGTTTTACTGGTTTGCCGTTATAAGACAGGTTTTTGATGCGGTTTGCATCTTTATTTGCTACTTTTCCATCTACAGCGTATTTGGATGGCTGTGTAACATCGATTTGATAAGTAACACCGTCGATTACATCATAGTTGTACGTTGGGAAAGACTCGTTGATGAGTGGTTGCTCATCTGCTTTCTTCACATCGATTTGGTTGAACTGTCCAGCGGAGCGCTCCAACCATTCTTTCACTGTAGCTCCATCGACCAGAACCGCTTTCAATGTGTTCGGGTAAATGTACAGGTCAGATACGTTTTTGATGGCGATTGTACCAGCCGGGATATTGGAGTAGTAGCTTACTCCGTTGCGGCCACCTGCTTTAAATGGTGCACCAGCAGACAGAACTGGAATGCCTTCGTATTCTGTACCCTTCACGTTTTTCTCAACGAACCATTTTTGTGCATTGGTTACGATTTGGATAGATGGGTCATCTTGCACAAGTGCAAAATAGCTGAAGATCGGGGAAGATGTTTTCCCTACAGCGGAACGAACCCATTCAACTGTTTTGTCGTGATCTTCTTTTACTGCATCTACGATAGCTTTGTCTGCATCAGCCAAGGATGCTTTGTTAGCTTTGTCATAGATCGGAACCACTTTTGTAGCGGACTCAGCCACTTTCCATTTTCCGTTTTCTTGTTTCAGCGTCAGGTCGATTACGCCGAGGTGGTTACCCCAGAAGCCAGGCATAACGGCTGGTTTACCGTTGAGCGTTCCTTTTTCTGCATCAATGCCTGGAATTTTATCGAATCCAGGGCCAGGGAATACAGAGTGGGAGTGTCCGAACAAGATCGCGTCGATACCATCTACTTTGCTTAGCTGATAGCTAGCGTTCTCCAACTGAGGACCACCCTCGATAGGGCCAATTCCAGAGTGAGGAACTGCGATGATGATGTCCGCACCTTTTTTCTTCATTTCAGGTACGAATTTGTTGGCGGTTTCCACGATGTCCTTCGCGATTACTTTTCCTTCCAGGTTTGCCTTGTCCCACTGCATAATTTGAGGAGGAACAAAACCGATAACGCCTACTTTGAGTTTTACATCTTTGCCGTTCTCATCTTTAAAAGTACGCTCCAGGATTTCGTAAGGAGTGAACATGTTTTTGTCATTGTTAGGGTTTTTGTCCTTGTCGTCAACATAGACGTTGGAGTTTATGTAAGGAAATTTCGCACCTTTCAAGCTGGTGTCCAAGAACTCCAAACCAAAGTTGAACTCGTGGTTACCGATATTGGCAACATCATAGTCCATCAGGTTCATTGCTTTGTAAGCAGGGTGAGTATCTCCAGCTTTCAACGGGTCGATTTTTGCCACGTAGTCGCCCAATGGGTTTCCTTGCAATAAGTCACCGTTATCGATCAGGATGCTGTTTTTCACTTCTTCTCGTGCTTTTTTGACCAATGTGGCTGTTTTTGCGAAGCCAAACTCGTCTGTGCTTTTGTCTTGATAGTAGTCATAGTTCACGATGTTGGTGTGGATATCTGTCGTTTCCAACAGGCGGAGCTTGAGGACAGAACCTGTTTGCGCGCTTGCTGGAGTAAGAGGAAAAGAGAGTGCGCCAACAACCAAAGAAGTGCTGAGGAGGAAAGCAGTCAGCATTTTTTTGTTCGTTTTTTTCATGTTTGAAATGACCTCCATAAGTTTACAATAATGCCAAGCAAAAATAGTTTATCATTAGATTCGAAGGCTGGATAGATAGCTAGATCAAATAGTATATTAATTTTTTGTATTGACAAAAATAAAAAAATAGAAGGTCAATCCACCTTAAGTCGCGTATGCCCCTGTTTCTTTGTGGCAATGATAGGAAGAAAAGCCTATAAAAGAAGGGGTTCTATGTGACTGAGAAGAAAAGGTGGATGGTTTACGCGACGTGGGGTGTAGCATTAGCCACAGGCGTCCTAGTCGGTATCGTGTTAGCCGGTAAAGAAGGAAACGATTCAGGTCTTGCACGCTTAGTAAACCTTGCAGGCAAAGCAGATGTAGTTGCGGGTCCGTCGTATGAGTTGGTCTTAGCTCGCCATTATTTGTGTGGGGTGCGAGACGAAGAACATGTATCAGTTCGTACCAATCAATTGGCAGACGTCATGGGCAACTATAATGGATGGGAAATTGTACAAGCAGAGCCTGTCAAGATGATCTTAATGAAACGCGAGCAGGATATAGCTCCAGCTTGCAAGGAGAATGGACATATCGGAATAGCTCCGGACGGCATGCTTGCCCTATTTCATGGTCTGCCTGCTGAGCAAGATGTCGTGCAAACCTTTTATCGAATCGATACTGCGAGAATGGAAGCGAGTCTGCCAAAAGAGGAATGGGAGAATCTGAAACGGGGGATTCGCATTCGGAATTTGGCAGAGTATAACAGTGTATTGTCCACCTATGGCGAATACCAATGGAGTGGCCAATGAAAATGGGTGGACCAAAAGAAATCCCTTTCGAGCCTTTCGTGTAACAAGCACGTATTGGACTGGAAAGGGATTTTGTTTCCGTTGCTATGGATTCAGTTCAATCGCAATAATTCGCCAGCGTTCTCCCGGTACATCGCGGCGCAGAAGAAACTCCCATGTCTCTCGAAAATTACCACCTTCCCGGGCAATGTATGAGAGTCGAACAGGAACCTCTATCAAGAGGGGACCGCGCTCGTCTGATGGAATGATGATTTCTGACGATCGCACAGACTCGATCGAAGACAGCCCTTCTGGAAGCGTGAAACCGTCTGTTGTCATCCGCATCGCGTGGATGTCGTGCTCATGCAGAGCGGTGAGGAAATAGCCGACCAGCTCTTCAGGAGACGCCCCTTTTATTGTAGCCGCAAGTGCTCCGGAAGCCTTGAGAATCATCATGCTGTGACTAGGATCGGGTTCAGTGCTTCGATGGGTGGAGCTGCCGAAAAAGTGGATGCAAAAATGCCCAGGGAATTCATTTCCTTTAATGGCACCAGCGCCATGAGGCATTCCGTGCATGGATGCTGCAAAATAAGTACCGTCTACCTCCACCAGAATGGCTCTGCGCTTCCATGACCATTTTCCCTGATAAATGTTCTTCATGATCTCTGTATCCTTGCGGGTCAACGGTTGAACATCGGCATGGCGACTGCCTGCTCTGCGCTGGACATCAAAACGTTGTCCTGTCTCTAAATCAATCACGGTACCGAACTCCATCCGTTTCAACGTTTTTTTCACCTGCTCCCAGGGAATGGCTTGTGCAAAATGGACTGCTTCTACGGACTTGACCATTTCTTCGATCCTCTGGCGAACATCGTTTGCCAATACATAGCGACGAGGCATTTCTTTTTCATATAGCTGGCCATCGTGATCATATACATATATTCGTTTTTTTACGGTCAATGTAGCACGTACCCAGTGTGGGTTGTAGGAGGCGATTTCTGTGGTAGAGCCCAATAACCGCTTCGTAAGCTGCTTTTGATCACGGAAGGATATGGTTGTTTTGAAGGGAGACTCGGGTGACACCGAAACAGTGACCATGATGTCATTCTTGACTTTGGCAAGCGCAGGGTAAGGCATGAACAGTGCAATTGCGAAAAAATATATACAAAAAATAAGGATTTTGCTTCGCAACAACCAACACCTCCACATCTTATCGTTTCTATAAGCTGTCTGGCTCATGTGGCGTAAATCTTGGTATCATAACGCCAATGCGCTTACGCCATACTGATTTCATACGGTGATCGAAGGAGGAGTCTTTAGACCATGTCTACCATGCCTAGAGGTAGCTACAAAGACCAGTTCCATCAGCGTTTGTACGTTCAGTTGAACCAAGGGCACAACAAGCTCAATTACCAACAGATCAACAAGATCAAAGAGCACATGCAGAGTGGCGTAGACGACTATGCCCACATGCAGCATGATGTGTCGGATTCACTCGGAATGAACAAACACTAACAGACGCCGTATAACCCGTTCCTTTCTAAGGAGCGGGTTTTTATATGGAAATACACGTTCGCTTTTTCAGTGCTTTGTGTTACAGTAGAGAGTAGAATCTTTGCTCACGGAGAGTGGACTATGCGCATTTTAGGAATTGACCCTGGCATTGCGATTGTTGGCTTCGGGGTTGTGGATAAAGAGGGCAGCCAATTGCGTCCCGTCCAATACGGAAGCATTCAGACAGAAGCAGGATTGCCAGTACCGCTTAGATTGAAACAGATTTTTGAGGCAATGCAAAGCCTTCTGGAAACATATCGTCCCGATGAAATGTCCGTCGAAAAGCTTTTCTTTAATAAAAACGTGACGACGGCCTTTACCGTTGGCCAAGCGCGAGGGGTTATTTTGCTTGCGGCAGAGCTGGCTGGTGTGCCGGTCTATGAATATACCCCGATGCAGGTCAAGCAAGCCGTGACTGGATACGGGGGAGCAGAAAAGAAGCAAATACAGGAAATGACGAAGCTCCTATTGCGGTTAAAAGAAGTACCAAAGCCTGACGATGTGGCGGACGCATTGGGCATTGCCATTACGCACGCACAGTTTCGCGCGTTCATTTCCATTTCGGAAGGGGTTCAGAAATGATTGATTTTGTAGAAGGTACACTGAGTTATCTCGATTCGGAATACATAGTCCTCGAAACTGGCGGTATTGGTTATCGACTGTTTTGCCCAAACCCGTACCAATTCGTTCGGTATGAAGGCAGCAAAACCAAATTGTTTACCCACCACCATGTGCGGGAAGATGCCATTCTGCTGTATGGCTTCGCTACCCGTGACGAACGCGATTTGTTCCGCAAGCTGCTTGATGTCAGCGGAATCGGTCCCAAGGGCGGATTAGCTATCCTGGCAGCGGCGACGCCTGAGCAGCTGGTGATGGCGGTTCAACAGGAGAATGTTACCTATCTGACGAAATTTCCGGGGATTGGGAAAAAGACGGCCCAGCGCATTATCCTCGATTTGAAGGATAAATTGGTAGGGTACACACCATCTGCGATTTTGACTGTTGCAGCGGGTGATTTGACAGCAGGGGAGCAAGCTGTGTCCGCACTGAACGAAGCACTCGATGCATTGACTGCACTAGGTTACTCTGATGGTGAACTGCAAAAAATCAGAAACACGCTGTCTGAGAAATCAAAAGAGGGCGATGGTGTAGAAAAGCTCATCAAACAAGGGCTTGCGTTGCTCATGAGGGGGTAGGATTTTGGATTCTCGGATCATCACGACGCATATGAATTGGGAAGAAGATGCGGCGGAGCTGAGCCTCCGTCCTCGCTATTTAAATGAATACATCGGTCAGCAGCATGTGAAGGAAAACTTGAAAATCTTTATTGAAGCTGCCAAAATGCGGAAAGAGTCTTTGGACCACGTACTGCTGTATGGTCCGCCTGGTCTGGGGAAGACGACCCTGTCGCAAATTATTGCAAATGAGCTGGGTGTGAATATCCGCACAACGTCCGGTCCGGCAATTGAGCGTCCCGGTGATTTGGCAGCGATTTTGACGAATTTGCAAGAGGGTGATGTCCTGTTTATTGACGAGATTCACAGGCTCAACCGAAGCGTCGAGGAAGTTTTGTATCCGGCTATGGAGGATTTTGCGCTGGACATCATTATTGGTAAAGGGCCAAGTGCTCGCAGTGTCCGTTTAGATTTGCCACCATTTACACTGGTTGGGGCTACGACGCGGGCTGGAATGCTGTCCGCGCCGCTTCGAGATCGCTTTGGGGTTGTTAATCGCCTGGAGTTTTATACAGTCCCGGAACTGACCTTTATCGTTTCGCGGGCAGCCGACATCCTGCAGGTCGTCATTCGAGAAGGTGGAGCAGAGGAGATTGCCAGACGTTCACGTGGAACACCCCGGGTGGCAAACCGTTTGCTGAAGCGGGTCCGCGATTTTGCCCAAGTAAAAGGCGAAGGTGTCATTACGACAGAGATTGCCAAAGAAGCGCTGGAAAGATTGCAAGTGGATGCCTGCGGTCTCGATCATATCGACCACAAATTGTTGCTAGCGATTATTGATCGCTTTGACGGTGGACCGGTCGGACTGGATACAATCGCAGCAACAATCGGAGAAGAGTCACAAACGGTGGAAGATGTTTGCGAGCCATACCTCATGCAGATTGGCTTTATGCAGCGGACGCCGCGGGGGCGGGTTCTCACCCCGAGTGCGTACCAACACTTTGGTCGGGAGATGAAATCGTGAATCCTGTAGCCAAGCTACTCATTATTGGTGGTGCTGCTTTAATCGTAATCGGTCTTTTGTGGCAGGTAGGAGGCAGATTTTTGCCGCTGGGGCGCTTGCCGGGAGATATCGTAGTAGAAAAGGAAAACGTCAAGTTCTACTTTCCGATTGTGACTTGTATTGTGATTAGCATCGTCCTGTCTCTTGGCATGTATTTATTCCGGCTGTTTAAATAGGCAAGTGTGGAGGCCATCGGAGCTCATCGTTCCGGTGGTTTTTTTGCGTGCGGGCGTTTGGTCCCATTTTACGAAAAAGGCAGGAGATTAGCCTGTGATTGTCGAAAAACATGGGAAGACATGCCAATTTTTGTTGAAAATCAGGTGGAGAAAGGACAATGGACGACATGAGAAAGAAATGGATGGGGAAAGTCCTTTCGGTGGGCCTGCTATCAGTAGTTCTCGTAGGAGGACAAGTACCAGCGCAGGCAGCCGGCGACAATATTAGAGTTGCGCTATTTGTGGATACAGGACAAGGCTATCGGGGAGTAGTTCCTTCTATTACGCTGACTGCTGAAAATGGAATGGAAGTCGTGCTCAATGGACCCGAAGGCAAGACAGATTTACCCGAATTAAAGGGAGATGCAGCTCGTTACCGGGTTGATGAATATTATCTGACCGTTGCTGAAACAGGTGACTGGAATCGCGCACAGCAGATCGCACAGCAAATGAGCCAACGAAAATACGAGGGCTCAATCCAGGTGGCAAAGCGTAACGGGCAGACCGTCTATCAGGTTGTAAGCGGAACGTATGACACGTATCAGGCTGCTGCCAATCAGGCAAAAACGGTTGCCCAAGCAATGGGGCAGAATCCGCAGGTAAAAGGTCCGCATCGACTCGAAGCGGGTAAATTCAAAAGCTTAACGGAAGCACAAGAATGGCAAGCGTCATTTGAAGCAGCAGGTATTCCTGCTTATCCTGTAATGGTATCAGATGGGGACAAAGTCAAATTTGCGGTTTGGATCGGAGACGAGGTTAGTCCTGATGCCGTGAAAGAATTGAAACGAAGAGCAAACGCCGCATTTCCTTCGTTCTCCTATCAGGAGCCAGACAGCCAATCTTATGTTATATTGAAGCAGGATGTATACGGATCACCGGATGAAGTGATTTGGAAGTATGTATTCTCCCCGCAAGTTAAGCTGACAGTTGAAGCGAATAAAGCAGGCGATGAATCGGTGATTGGCGTTGTAGAACGAGAGCAGCGTACATATCGCGGTGAGATGGAGCTGTCAGAATACAATGGTCACTTGACACTAGTAAATGAGCTTTCGCTGGAAGAGTATCTGTATGGAGTGGTTGGCTCTGAAATGGCTCCAGGCTGGCCGATAGAAGCATTGAAGACACAGGCGGTCCTGTCGCGAACTCGTGCTGTGTGGCAAGGCAATAAGTATGGCGTTGCCAATGTGTCCGATACGGTTTTTGAACAGGCGTATTACGGTTATACAAAAGAGTCTGATGATGTACGTGAGGCTGTCGACAAGACAGAAGGCGAAATCATTTACTATCAAGGCAAACCAGCCGAGTCGCTCTTCTATTCCAATGCAGGCGGTATGACGGCGGACGGTACAGAAGTATGGGGCAATCCTGTTCCTTATTTGCGATCTGTCGAGAGTAAAGACACCTATCCGATGGACAATGCGAGCGTATGGTATCGCGTGGCTTTAGCAGACGGTACGCTCGGCTATGTAAGAAGTGATCTGGTAACCGAAACAGGCCAGAGCAATTCAGCGGGACAAAGAATAGCGGTCATTTCGACTGAGAATACGAATTTGCGTTCAGGTCCAGGTACAACGACGAATCGTGTGTTATCCGTTCTGCCTTCTGGCGCAGAGGTAACGATTCTCTCTGAAGTAAAAGAAGAAAATGCGTATTCGTGGACGCGCGGTCCGTTTACCGCTACAGAGATCGCAGCCATGATCAATGCCGCACATGACAAGAACAAGGCTCCACGCATTTCAGGAAACGTAACGAGCCTGAAAGTGACAGGACGCGGTCCATCTGGGCGTGTGATTGCGATGGAAGCAAACGGGACGCCAATCGTTGTTTCTTCACCAGATGCTTTCCGTTCTGTTTTTCAACAAGGTGGCTCCCCTCTGCGTAGCACGAAGTTTGAAGTGGAAAAGATCAATGGTTCGCAATTCATCTTCCGTGGTACTGGCTTTGGGCACGGACTTGGTGTCTCGCAATACGGAGCACGTGCGATGGCAGAGGAAGGGTATGACTACAAAGATATCTTGCAACACTACTACCAGGATGTGACAATCGAAAAGTAAGTCGTTTGCCACAAGATCTACCGCAAAAAGGAGTAACGATTTCGTGGACGTGCAACAATTTGATTTTGATTTGCCGGAGCATTTGATTGCCCAGCACCCGCTAGAAGACCGAACTTCATCGAGATTGCTCGTGTTAGAGAAACAAACAGGCAATATCGCTCATCAGCAATTTACCAATTTAATCGATCACCTCCAAGCAGGGGACGTACTCGTCATGAATGACAGCCGCGTTTTGCCTGCCAGATTGATTGGAGAAAAGGCGGAGACTGGTGCGAAAATAGAAATCCTTTTGTTGAAATCACTTGGTGACGATCGCTGGGAAACGCTGGTAAAGCCCGGAAAGCGGATGAAGCAGGGTACAGAAGTGGTTTTTGGTAACGGTCTTTTGCGTTGTGTTTGTGAGGATGTGACAGAGACAGGTGGACGAATCGTGCGCTTTTTGTACGAGGGGATTTTTTATGAGATTCTCGACCAATTAGGCTCGATGCCTTTGCCTCCGTATATTCACGCGCAACTGGAGGACAGTGAGCGTTACCAGACAGTCTATGCGAAGGAGCGCGGTTCAGCAGCAGCTCCGACAGCCGGTCTCCATTTCACAAAGCCGTACTTGGAGCAAATCGCTGCCAAAGGCGTACAGCTGGCTTACGTGACCCTGCATGTTGGACTTGGGACTTTTCGCCCTGTATCAGCGGATTCCGTGGAAGAGCATGTTATGCATGCAGAGTACTACGAGATTCCCGAGGAAACAGTAGAGCTGGTGAATCGGGCAAAAGCAGAGGGTAGAAGAGTAATCGCTGTCGGGACGACATCCTGTCGCACATTGGAGACAGTAGGGCGCGCGAATGGAGGAAAGCTGGTGGAAACTTCTGGTTGGACGGATATTTTCATTTATCCGGGTTACACGTTTTCCATCCTGGACGGACTACTGACAAACTTCCACTTGCCGAAGTCTACGCTCGTCATGCTAGTGAGTGCTTTGGCTGGAAAAGAGAATGTGATGCGTGCCTACAAAACGGCTGTGGAAGAGGAGTATCGCTTCTTCAGTTTTGGCGATGCGATGCTCATTTTATAAAAATGTGAACAACCCACCTGTATAAGTGTATACTTATTAGTCAGGTGGGTTTACTTCATCCAGAAGTTTTTCTATAATAGGTAAGACTTACATACATAGCTTGAGGAGTGCAAAGATTTGGCTGTACGCTACGAGTTAATCAAAACATGCAAGCAAACTGGTGCACGTCTCGGTAAGCTACATACACCTCATGGGACGATTGACACCCCTGTCTTTATGCCTGTCGGTACACAAGCGACAGTGAAGACGATGAGCCCCGAGGAGTTAAAAGCGATTGGTGCGGGCATCATCCTTAGTAATACGTACCATTTGTTTCTTCGTCCAGGGCATGAAATTGTTCGAGAGGCAGGCGGACTGCACGGCTTTATGAATTGGGACCGTGCTATTCTGACTGATTCCGGCGGTTTTCAAGTATTTAGCCTTAGTAACCTCCGCAAGATCACGGAGGAAGGAGTATCCTTCCGTTCCCACCTAAACGGAGAGAAGCTGTTTATTGGTCCTGAAGAGGCGACACAGATTCAAAACGCGTTGGGTGCTGATATTTTCATGGCATTCGATGAGTGTGCTCCTTATCCTGCGGAGTACGATTACGTAAAAAAATCAATGGAGCGAACAACCCGTTGGGCAGAGCGTTGCCTGAAGGCGCATACTCGTCCAAACGAACAAGCGTTGTTTGGAATCGTTCAGGGTGGAATGTTCAACGATTTGCGTGCACAAAGTGCAAGAGATCTCGTTTCCATGGATTTCCCAGGATACGCGATCGGCGGTTTGAGCGTGGGAGAACCGTTTCCTTTGATGTACGAAGTGCTGGAGCATACCGTTCCACTGCTTCCGTCAAGCAAAGCCCGCTATTTGATGGGAGTTGGCTCACCAGATGCTCTTATCGAAGGAGCGATCCGCGGCATTGACATGTTTGATTGTGTGCTGCCGACAAGAATTGCCCGCAATGGGACATGCATGACAAGCCAGGGAAGACTGGTCATCCGCAATGCAAAATATGCGCGCGACTTTACCCCGCTTGATCCAAATTGCGATTGCTACACCTGCAAAAATTACACACGTGCTTACATCCGACACCTGGTCAAGTCGGAGGAAACCTTTGGCATCCGGTTAACTACCTACCACAACCTGCACTTCTTGGTGAAGTTAATGGAACAGGTCCGTCAGGCGATTGCCGAAGACCGCTTGCAAGATTTCCGCGACCAGTTTTTCGCTCAATATGGATTGGGTGAAGATAGATCTTTTTAATCGAGGGGGATTTTTTTCATGGATGGCTTGACTCAGTTTTTACCGATTATCATCATGTTTGCGATTTTTTACTTCTTGCTGATTCGTCCGCAACAAAAGAAGGCAAAACAACGCAACGCTATGCTTGCTGCTCTGAAAAAAGGCGACAAGATCGTAACAATCGGTGGAGTGCATGGAACAATCCAAGACCTGTCTGATGATACTATCACGTTGCGTATTGCTCACAACGTAAACGTTACTTTCGATCGTGGCGCGATCAACAACGTAGTTTCTTCCAGCAACGAACCTGCTAAGAGTGAACCAGCGAAGAGCGAAGAAACAAAAGAAGAATCCAAATAATACATGTGAAAAGCAGGTGGGTGATCCACCTGCTTTTTTCTGTCTTGTTTTAGCGGCGAGGCTTGATAACTTTAGGTTTACCGCCTTTATGCTTGTTGTTGGCATTAGCCGAATTCACGCCGAGAATCCCACCTAACGCGGCCACTCCAAAAGCACCGAACAAGAACAGGAAGGTCCCCCATTGCATCGGGGCGTCAAAGCCTAGGAAGCCGATCAAGAGGATGAAGAGGAAGTAAGTGAGTCCGGTAAGTCCGCCGTAGTACCAGCCCTTGCCACCACAACGACGTCCAGTGACGAATCCCCCGATCAAAAGCGCGATAGCATTGATCACATACGTAAAATAGGGCAGCGTGCCTTCCCGTATCGAGGTGAAGCTTAGGAGCAGGGTCGCAAGCAACGCTCCAATTAAAACAAGACATGTCGTATACAATAGACCGGTCAGTACAGAGGTGGATGCACTTCGCACGGTATGTACCCCCTTATTGGAAGTGTTTGTACATCTATATGAAAGGCTTGGCTCACGTATTCATCTTCGCGTTGAACATTGATAGGAATTTTCGTATGATGGATGGGGAACAAGACGGGGGTGAGGAAGATTGATCAAAACGTACTTTTATAACCACTCTGAACAGAAGATGTTTCACGACGTTGATCTGGCAACGAAGGATCAATGGCTGAAATCACCAGAGGATTTGCTCTGGATCGATCTGTACGATGTGGGAAACAATGAATTGCCCTATATTGCCAAGATTTTTGACTTTCACCCGCTGGCAATTGAGGACTGCCTGCACGTCAGTCCACGTGCCAAGGTAGACAAGTACGATGACTACTATTTCTTCGTTTTTCACGCCCTGCGTTACAATGAAGAAAGCGATGACGAGATCACAACGGTAGAACTGAACGTTTTTCTCGGCCCTAACTACATCGTGACGATCCACAAGTCCCCGATGAATACCATCGGTCGGATCGCTGCCATGTGTCACCGCAACATTTCTTACTTGAACAGAGGTCCTGACTATTTGCTGTATGCTATTGTAGACGGGATTACCGATGAATATTTTCCTATTATTGATCGGATTAGTGTGCGGATTGACGAGCTGGAGGACGAGATTTATGAACATCAGATGGAGGAAATTACCGAAGAGTTCCTGGCGTTGAAGCGAACGATTATTTTAATCAGGCGTGTGATCATGCCGCAAAAGAGAATTTTCGCGAACGTCAACGGCCGTTACTCCTTTGATATTTCCGAGGAAAACGTTCCGTTCTACACCGACCTAACAGACCACTTGGAGCGGATTTCGGATTCAACGGAAACCTTCCGTGATCTGGTTAACGGTGCGTTGGATACGTACTACACCATCATCAGTGCCAAAACAACGGAGACGATGCGGGTTCTTACCATCATTTCCACGATCATCCTTCCGTTGACATTTATCACCGGACTATTCGGGATGAATACTTTCGCATGGCTGGGTGAAGAAGCAGAACCGTATATGCTGATCGTGGCACTCGTGATTATGCTAGCTATGACGTTTGCCATGCTTCACATTTTCCGCAAGCGAAAGTGGCTGTAATTGGTGCTAATACTTTCCCTGCCCCCTGTTGAACACTAGTATCAAATGTTCTTTGGGGGGCAGCGCAAGTGGATAATCTTACAATGGTGTTACTTCGCACCCTTTTCTCGTATTTTTTTCTCCTGATTTTAGTGCGGTTGATGGGAAAGCGGGAATTGGGAAAGCTGTCCGTTTTTGATGTGGTCATCTCAATTATGCTAGCAGAAATGGCTGCACTGGCAATTGAGGATGTGGATAAGCCTGCTCTTCGGTTTTATTTGCCGATGCTGTTGATTGCCTTATTGGAAGTCGTCTTCGCTTATGTGTCATTAAAGAGCAAGAAATTCCGCGATACAGTGGACGGCTCTGCCGATTTGATTATAGAAAATGGGCAAATCAGGGAGCATGCGATGCGTCGCAATCGATTGAATATGGATGACTTGATGGTACATCTGCGGCAAAAAGACGTAAAAAACATTGCCGATGTTGAATTTGCGTTATTGGAGCCAACTGGACAGATGAGTGTGTTTTTAAAGGAACAAAAAGACAAGGTTACGAGGGAAGATCTCTCGTTGATGAAGAAGCAACAGGTTGGTCCTGTCTCGTACAGAGGTCTTCCTATCCCATTGATTCTCGATGGCAAGGTGAGAACGGAAGCATTGAACAAGATCGGACAAAACGAGCTTTGGCTGAAACGAGAAATCAGGAAATACGGAATCAAAGACATTCGAGAGGTTTCTTTTTGCAGCGTTGACGAGCGTGGCATCATGTATTTGGACAAAAAAGACAAGCCGCTGCAATAAGCGCTAGCGGCGAGGGAAGAACACGGCGAGTTGTTCGCCGATCCACGGAATGCGTCGCACATCTTGCTTGCCCAAGACGCGCATAGCGACAAGCAGGACAATGTACAGCAAGGTGCTAATGAAGGTGCTTGCAGTCAATAGCTGTCCAATCGATACGTCCATAAACCAATACCTGGCAATGTAGGAACCGGAATAACCCATGAGAAGCATGGCGACTGCGATTTTGCCGAATTCCCGAAAGTCGATCGTAAAACCAATTTTTTTAATCAGGCTGGCAAAATGCAATAATGTCCCAAGCGTAATGCCGATATTAAGAGCAATGACAGCACCGTGAATGCCGAATGCTGGATGTGCCGTGAAAAAAAACATGGCGACAGTTTTGACGATGGCACTGATCAGCGTATTTCGAAAGACGACCTGAGCGTAATCGAGACCTTGCAAGGCAGCTGCAAGCGGTGCTTGGAAAAACAGGAAGACGGAGAACGGTGCGAGCTCTTTTAGCAGCAGGCCAACCTCTCGATACTCATTGCCGTAGAGCAGGACACATAAAGGTTCTGCAAAAATGGTGAGCAAGACGGTACAAGGTGCTCCGATGACGAGTGTAATCCGCATGGCTTGATAAATGCGGCGATGCACGAGTGGAGCATTTTTTTGATAGGCCGCTTCCGCCACGGCAGGAACGAGGGAAACGGACAAGGAATACGTTAAAAAAGTGGGAAAAAGCAACAAAGGAACGGCCATCCCGGCAAACTGTCCGTACAAACCAGTAGCAGTCGAGGTGGTAAATCCTGCAATGACGAGTGCGTATGGAACGAGCATCGGCTCTAGCACGTAAGCGATGGAGCCAATAACGCGGCTAAGCGTGACGGGGAGTGCGACATGAATGAGCTGTGACAAGCTCTTTTTGCTTGCTGAAACCGTCATGAGGAGAGGCTTATCCATAAGCTGAGCTGCTGCTTTTTTGCTGCCTTTGCGATACTGCCAGAGAATGTACAAGAGTCCGGCGGCTTCTCCAAAAATAATGCTGGCGACAGCCCCTGCTGTGGCGTACTCAATGCCTGCCGAAAGAAACGACATCGTCATGACAACGACCAGTGCCATTCGGACGATTTGCTCCACAAGTTGAGAGACGGCAGTAGGGATCATGTTTTGCTTGCCTTGGAAGTATCCTCGCAGGACAAGAGAAATGCCGGAAATCGGGATGACCGGAATGGCTGCAAGCAGAACAATGTGTGCACGAGGGTCTGCGAATAGCATTCCGGAAATCCATTGAGAGAACAAGAGGAGCAGGACGCAAATGAAGAGGCTAATCCCACCGGCGACCGACAAGGCTAGTAACAAAAATCGGCGAGTCAGCCGCGGATTATTAGCTGCTTCCGTCTCTGCCACTTGTTTTGCAATGGCGACCGGAAGTCCGAATGTCGTCACAGTAATCAGAAAGTATAAAAGGGGCACAACCATTTGATAAAGCCCCATTCCTTCCGCTCCGATAATGCGCGACAACACGATCCTGTGAGCAAAGCCAAACACTTTGGTGATGCCACCAGCAATAATGAGGATGACCGTTCCGTAAAAGAAGGATTGTTTCATGGAAGGCTCCTTTGCAAGGATAAATTCACTCAGTAAAGAATATGGACGTGCCGCTGTCGGCATGACTACTTTGAGGGGGAAATTGGGATGGACCAAGCGGAAAAACAGGAATGGTATGGGCAAGTCGTAAGTCTTTGTGTAAGCAAGGCCGAAGAATTTGCTCTTTTGGGGTACGACAATGTGGCACCTGAAGACGTTTGGGAATGCGTCACGAACGGCTATAAAGAAATGCCGCCGATCCACCAGCTTGTCAACGACATTTTGTCCTTGAAGCCTAACAAGTATATGAATTACCTCATGATTCAAATGTACAAAAATTCTTAGTGATTTTATAGAAACTTCCGGCCGCCCTCTTCGTATACGTACTTATCGCGAAAAACGCAAGGGGTTGGTTTCCATGGTTCACCTTTCCAGCAATAATTGACACGTTTTTTTGTACTTCGTTATAATGGGCATATTGGTTTCTCGTCTAGGACGGGACCCTGTTAGGAAAGAGGGGTATTACTACTATGATTAAATGGGGAAGATTCCTCCTGTTTCTGGTCGTTGTAGGGCTTTTGGCTACGCTTGTAGCAACTACGACCAAGCAGGTGGCAGGAAACATCACACTCGGTCTGGACCTGCAGGGCGGGTTTGAGATTCTGTATGAGGTAGAGCCTCTCGAGGCTGGACACAAAGTTGATATCGAGCTTTTGAAATCAACAGCTCACATGATCGAAAGACGGATTAACATCGGTGGCGTGGCTGAGCCAGTCACTACAACCGAATTGCCAAACCGGATTCGTGTTCAAATCGCATCACAAACAGCGGATCAGGATAAGCTTCGCGAGTTGATCGGGAAGCCAGCTCATCTGACATTCCGTGATGAAAATGGCAAGATTATGCTGCAAGGAAGTGACTTGGCTCCAAACGGGGCAGCAGTTGGTTATGACGAGCTGAAACGCCCGCTCGTTACCCTGAAATTCTCTGAGCCGAAGAAGCTAGAAGACGTTACACGTGCAAACCTGCACAAGCCAATGGCGATCTTTTTGGATGAGACGATGCAAACTAATCCGACCATTCAATCAGTCATTACTGGTGGTAGCGCGCAGATTACTGGAAATTACACACAGGAATCGGCACAGGAATTGGCTGATCTGCTGAATTCCGGTGCGATGCCAGCCAAACTGATTGAGAAGCAAGTAACCTCCGTGGGTGCTTCCTTGGGAACCCTAGCTCTAGAGAAAACCTTATATGCAGGGTATATCGGAGCTGCGCTGATCTTTATTTTCATGGTAGTTGTTTACCGTATGCCAGGTATGATTGCGAACATTACTTTGGCTGGATTTACCTATTTTTGTATGCTCGTACTCGACTGGATGCATGCAACCCTGACGCTGCCAGGTATTGCTGGATTTATTTTGGCCGTGGGAATTGCCGTGGATGCTAACATCATTACCTATGAGCGCATCCAGGAAGAAATTCGTTCTGGCAAGACAGTCCTCTCTGCCTTCCGTGCGGGTGAACGCCGTTCCTTGATTACGATTATCGATGCTCACGTGACGACGCTGATTGCAACGGGCGTACTGTTCTTTTTCGGGACGAGCTCCGTACAAGGCTTCGCTGTTGTATTGGCGATGACGATTATCGTAAGTATCATTACCAACGTGTTTGGGTCTCGCTTCCTCCTCTGGCTGGTTGTCCGTTCCAACATGTTTAAAAAGCCGTTCTGGTTCGGGGTAAAGGAGAGTGAGATCCGTGAGCTATGATAAAGACCATACTGTAATCAGATTTGACATCGTAAAAAATCGCAGGAAGTTTTTCATCGCTTCTTCTGCGATTATTATCATCGGCCTTCTGTTTACGCTATTTCAAGGGCTTCACCTTGGCGTTGACTTTAAGGCAGGAACTCGCTTGGATCTATTCATTGGAAAACAATTCAATCCGACAGATATAGAAGAAGTGATCAAGAAAGAGGTTCCTAATGTTAATTTCAGCAAGGTCACTCCGTATGGTGAAAATCAAGGTCAGGCCTATACACGTTTTGACCAAACCATCTCATCCGATACACTGATGAAAGTGGAAATGGCTCTCAAAGCAAAATATGGTGAGCAGGTCTCGAAGCAGGTTTCGTCGGTTGATCCAAGTATTGCGCAAGAGATGGTGAAAAAAGCAGGGATTGCGGTTGCGATTGCTGCTGTGGGAATTGCCATCTACATCGCGATCCGCTTCCAATGGCTGTTCGGTATTGCGTGTGTCGTGGGGCTTGCGCATGACGTGTTTATTCCGATTGCGTTGTTCTCCATCCTTGGGTTGGAGGTAGACATTACCTTTATTGCAGCGCTTCTGACGATCTTGGGTTACTCAATTAACGATAAAATCGTTATTTTTGACCGGATTCGGGAGAACTTGAGAACGATGAAATCCAAGACAATTCCTGAACTGGAACATTTGGTGAACGTGTCACTGTGGCAAACCATGCGCCGTTCTGTATACACGGTAGCGACTGTATTCTTCACAGCTCTTGCACTTGCTGTTTTGGGAAGCGAGAGCATTCAAAACTTCTCCTTGGCCCTGCTGTTCGGTCTGGTGAGTGGTACGTATTCCTCTATCTTTATTGCTGCCCAAGTATGGGTGAACTTGAAAGAACGGAATATGAAAAAGAAAAAAGAAGTAGTGTAAAGATGGACGAAACCGCAGGTGAACCCTGCGGTTTTTCTATTCTCTGATTCTGTATTTGCCTCAGATTGAAGCCGTATGAGAGTTTTGCATAAAACGGTATGTTTTATGCAGTTGTCAGCTTCCTGCTCCATCCTCTATAATGAATGAGGATTGGAGGAAAGCCCATGCTGAAAGCGAAAACACGCTGGAAACTGGCCACCTATGATGAGCAGCTTGCTGCTAGTATTGCCGCAGATTGTCAGCTTACTCCGCTCGTATCCAAGCTACTGGTGATACGTGGCATTGATACATCACAAAAGGCTCGTGATTTTTTGCAAGCCGGTCCAGAATTGTTTCATGACCCTTTCTTGCTGGATGGAATGGAACAAAGCGTGCATCGCATTCAACAAGCCATTCAAAGGCAAGAACCGATTTGCATATACGGCGATTACGACGCCGATGGGGTTAGCTCCACATCGCTAATGGTACATCTACTGCGCCAGCTCGGCGCTGTTTTTGACTACTACATTCCCAACCGTTTTACAGAAGGGTATGGGTTACATAAAGACGCATTGGCGCATCTGCATCAAAGCGGCTATAAGCTGATCATCACTGTCGATACAGGGATCAGTGCAGTCGAACAGGTAGCGTATGCGAACCAGTTGGGTCTTGACGTCATTGTAACCGACCATCACGAACCTCCGGCAATCATCCCGGAGGCATTTGCTGTGATTAACCCCAAGAAGCCCGGCTGTTCGTACCCGTTTGATATGTTGGCGGGAGTGGGGGTCGCCTTTAAAGTGGGGCATGCCTTGCTGAAGGAGCCGCCACTGCATTTGGCTGATTTGGCTGCATTGGGGACGATAGCGGATCTGGTGCCGTTGGTAGATGAAAATCGCATTCTTGCTCGAGCAGGATTAAAGCGCTTAAATCATACAAGGAACCTTGGTCTGCAAGCCTTAATCCGAGTTTGTGGGTTGGCCGATACCGAGCTGTCCGCGGGACATGTAGGCTTTGCGCTTGGACCGCGTCTGAATGCGAGTGGAAGGCTGGAGACGGCTGAATCCGCTGTGAAACTGCTGACGACTTCGGATATGGACGAGGCAGAGAAATGTGCGCAGGCCCTGGACGACTTAAACCGCGAACGTCAGGAAATCGTGGCAGCGATGACTGAGGAAGCTGTACAGATGGTGAATGAGCTGTATCCGCCTGACCAGAACAATGTTCTCGTTCTGGCTAAAGAGGGCTGGAACGTGGGCGTGGTAGGGATTGTAGCTTCCCGATTGGTTGAGCTTTTTTACCGTCCAACGATTGTGCTTGGCATCGATCCGGAAAAAGGAACGGCAAAAGGCTCTGCGAGGAGCATCGCAGGTTTTGATATGTATGAGGGTCTGACTGCTTGCAAGGAATGGCTACCCCACTATGGCGGTCATACGATGGCAGCGGGGATGACCTTGCCTGTAGAAAATCTCGACTTATTACGCCAAAAATTAAACGAGCTCGCTGGGGAGTGGTTGTCCGCTGAAGACTTCACGCCGATGACCAAAGTGGACGTTGCTATGAGCATGGAAGAGATCAGCTTGACTGCAGCGGAGCAACTCGAACAGCTCGCCCCATATGGAATGGGGAATCCAACACCGCTCGTTTTATTAGAAGAAGTAGAAACACAAGGGATGCGCACCATTGGGCGAGATGACAATCATTTGAAGTGTACATTGAGCAAAGCGGGTACCTCATTGGATGCAATTGGCTTCAACTGGGCACATGTAACAAAGAGAGTAACCCCCAAAGCTCGTTTTCACGTATTAGGGGAATTGTCTGTAAACGAATGGAACGGAAATCGAAAGCCTCAGCTGACGATCCGTGATTTGTCTGTTGGACACCAGCAAGTATTTGACTGGCGAGGCAGCCGTGACAAGATAGAGAAGTGGCAGCAAGTGATGGCAGAATCAAATTCGGTGACCATTCTGTTTCGCGAGGAAAGCTATGCACCTTTGGCAGCGAAAGCGACAAGCGATCAGCTGAATTCTTTGTTCGTGGTTGGTCGAGAAGAGACGAATATCACAGCCTCTTCCAACGTGATTTTGTATGATTTGCCGACGCGCCGTTCCGAATTGGAAGTGGTTCGTGTCTTGCTCAAACAAGCGGAGCGCATATACTGTTTGTTTGGCGATCCGGATTTAGGAATGGAGCGGCTTTCCTGTCCGGGCCGGGATCATTTTAAACAGTTGTACCAGTTTTTCGTCCAGGTGCCAACTGTTAAAAAAATCCATATGGAAGCATTGGCCAGAAAGCTACAATGGAAAAGAAATCTATTGGACGGCATGATTGCCATCTTTATGGAGCTGGAGTTTTTGGTAGAGGAGGCCGAGCAGTATACGCTGCAGGCCAGCACTGCGAAAAGGCCGCTCGAGAGCTCTGTGCTCTATGCGAATTGGAAGGAAGAGGCACAGCTTGCTACGGATTTATTGCTTTCTTCTTCTGATGCAATGATTCAAGCGCTTCATCAATTGGTGGAACCAACCACCGTTTAGGAGGAATTTTTCATGGATTTTAAACAATACATTCGTGTTATCCCAGATTTTCCACAGCCAGGCATTCGTTTCAAAGACATCACTACGCTGTTGAAGGATGGCCCTGCTTACAAGGCTGCGATTCAAGACTTGGCTGTCTTCGCGCGTGAAGTAGAAGCAGACGTGATTGCGGGTCCAGAAGCTCGTGGATTCGTAGTAGGTGCTCCTTTGTCGTACGAAATGGGCATTGGCTTTGTACCGATCCGCAAGTCTGGCAAGCTGCCATATGAATCTATCAAGGCGGATTACAACCTGGAGTATGGAAAAGATGCACTGGCAGTACACGTAGATGCAATCCAACCAGGGCAGCGCGTTCTGATTGCAGACGATTTGCTGGCGACAGGTGGAACCATTGAGACAACAATCAATTTGATTGAGCAACTCGGAGGCAAAGTAGTAGGAGCTGCCTTCTTTATCGAACTGTCCTACTTGGATGGACGTAGCAAAATAGGGGATATTCCTGTCAAATCGCTCGTTCAATATTAATTGATGCAACAAGGAAAACGGGTAAATTGCCCGTTTTTTTCTTTTTTCTGCGGCTGTACATACTTTACAGGGGAATTCAGCTTTACAAGACGAACGACATACAAGATAATAGTATGAAATAGACAGACATGATACGTGCAAGTAAGCCTTCGCCTGCGCCAAAAGACTTGGCAACGCCCAAGTTTTCTAGACGTATAGGAAAGTTCAAGTGCTTCACAGTGCGAAATGCGTCCAGGCTTAAACTTTCCGGAGCGCATCACGAAGTGCCTCAGCGTCTGCTTCCGGCAATACTTCGGTGAAACTTTCCGCTATAATGCGGTCGCTCCTCCGTGAGAAGGCCTCGAACGAGGTTATTTTACTGAGAGGATAAGGGAAGGGAACTATGATTACCGGCATTGATGAGGTAGTAAAAAAAGCAAGCACCTATTTATCACAATCGGATTTGGACCTGATTACACGTGCCTATCAGCTTGCCGAAAAAGCGCATGAAGGGCAAATACGCAAATCAGGCGTTCCTTACATTATGCACCCAATCGCCGTGGCGGGTATTCTCGCAAACCTGCACATGGATGCTGTTACGATTGCGGCTGGATTTTTGCATGATGTCGTGGAAGATACCGACATTACGCTTGATCATCTCCGTGAGCAGTTCGGACCGGATGTAGCTCTCCTGGTAGATGGAGTGACCAAGCTGGAAAAAATTAAATACAAGTCCAAAGAAGAACAGCTCGCCGAAAACCACCGCAAGATGCTGGTTGCCATGGCACAGGACATCCGCGTCATCATGATCAAGCTGGCAGACCGTCTGCACAACATGAGGACACTTCGGCACATGTCCGAGGAGAAGCAACGCGAGATTTCCGATGAAACGCTGGAAATCTTTGCGCCACTCGCTCATCGCTTGGGGATTGCTTCCGTCAAATGGGAACTGGAAGATACGGCGCTTCGTTATTTGAATCCGCAACAGTACTATCGGATTGTGAATTTGATGCAAAAGAAACGGGTGGAGCGCGAAGCCTACCTGAATGAAGCATCGGATACGATCAAAGAAAAGCTGGGCGAGTTAAACATCGAGGCGGAAATTTCGGGTCGTCCGAAGCATATCTACAGCATCTTTAAAAAGATGACGAGACAAAACAAGCAGTTCAACGAGATTTATGATCTGCTTGCGTTGCGGATTATTGTGAATGACATCCGCGATTGTTACGCCGTTCTCGGTATTGTGCATACCCTGTGGAAGCCGATGCCAGGCAGGTTCAAAGATTACATTGCCATGCCAAAGACGAACATGTACCAATCTCTTCATACCACAGTGATTGGGCCAAAAGGTGAGCCATTGGAAGTGCAAATCCGCACGTGGGATATGCACCAGACAGCAGAGATCGGGATCGCGGCTCACTGGGCGTACAAGGAAGGCAAAAGCATTGTGCAAGGCTCGTTTGCAGAGAAGCTGGGCAGTCTGCGGGAGATTATCGAAGGTGGATCGGAAGAAGCTCCGAACGCGCAAGAGTTCATGGAGAGTCTCAAACAGGATCTTTTCTCTGATACGGTTTTCGTCTTCACGCCAAAAGGCGATGTAGTCGAGCTGCCAAAAGGTTCTGTACCGCTGGACTTCTCCTATCGGATTCACTCTGCGGTAGGAAACAGAACGATCGGCGCCAAGGTGAACGGCAAGATTGTACCGCTCGACTATGCGATGAAAACAGGCGATATCGTCGAAATCCTGACCTCCAAGCATTCGTACGGCCCTAGTCAGGACTGGCTAAAGATGGCCAAATCTGCGCATGCTCGCAATAAAATTAAGCAGTGGTTTAAAAAAGAGAAGCGGGAAGAGAACGTCGCCAAAGGTCAGCAGATGGTGGAAGCGGAGATCAAGTCGCGTAGCTTTGATGTAAAAGAAGCGATGACGGAAACGAACCTGAAGGAAGCGGCAGCCCGTTTTAATTTCCAAGGGGCAGAAGACATGTTTGCCGCAGTCGGCTATGGCGGCATTACGGCTTCGCAAATTGCGACTCGTCTTCTAGACAAACTCCGTAGGGAGCGCGAAGAACAAAACCCGACCATTCCTGAGGTCAAACCGAATCCAGTAAATCGTTCTGCCAAGAGTGAGTCTGGCGTCAAAGTCCGTGGTTTGGATAATTTACTCGTCCGTATTTCTCGTTGTTGTACACCTGTTCCAGGCGACCAGATTATCGGTTTCATTACGAGAGGTCGTGGAGTATCGGTGCATCGACTGGACTGTCCGAACGTACTGACAGACGAATGTACAGAGCGCCTGATCGATGTCGAATGGGATACCGATTTCAAACATAATTTCCATGTAGAGATCGAGATCACAGGAAATGATCGGAGCGGACTGTTAAACGATGTACTGCAGGTTGTGGCTGAGACAAAGACGAACATTGCGGCTGTCAGTGGCAAGTCCGATAAAAATCGAGTAGCAACGATTCATATGACGATCTCGATTAGCAATGTGGATCATCTGTTGAAGGTAGTAGAGCGCATTAAGCGCATCAAAGATATTTATTCGGTTCGCCGGATACTGAGCACCTGATCCCTCGTGGATTGGGTGTTCTTGTTTAGCTAACAGGAAGGATGAGTCAGTGTGAGGGTTGTCGTACAAAGAACGAGAGAAGCGAGCGTTACCGTAGCAGGAGAGATCGTCGGACAAATAGATCACGGCTTAATGCTGCTGGTAGGAATTACGCATGAAGACACAGAAAAAGAAGTTGAATTTGTCGCAGACAAAATTGCGAACTTACGTATTTTTGAAGACGAGGAAGGCAAAATGAACTTCTCTGTTTTAGACAAGGGTGGTCAAATTTTGTCCGTATCACAATTTACGCTGTATGGCGATTGCAGAAAGGGCAGAAGACCCAACTTCATGGCTGCCGCACGACCAGAGCAGGCTGAACCGCTGTACGAGCTATTTAACGCCAAGCTGCGGCAAAAAGGGCTCCAGGTGGAAACAGGACGCTTTGGCGCAATGATGGACGTACGTCTGTTAAATGATGGCCCTGTCACATTGATTGTGGAATCATAAACACAACCAAGGGGATGAAAACATGGCGCAAGAAGCATTGGTGATTGGTGCGAGTGGCATGCTTACAGAGGTCTCCCGATGGCTGGCCCGCCAAGGTTATCAAGTAACCGTGCTTGGTCGTGATCCAGTCAAATTAAGTCGTATCAGAGATGGTTCAATTCATCCAGAGTCGATTCATATGCTGCCTCAAGACTACCATCAGACAGACGGTTTGCGTCAGGCTATGGACGAGCTCGTAGAGAAGAGAGGGCCGATGGATGTGGTTGTGGCGTGGATTCATTCGACTGCACCGCGTGCATTGCCTGTGATCGTAGAAGAACTGTCGCGTCCCGAGAAACGGTGGCAATTGCTGCATGTCTGTGGGAGCGGTGCTTGGAAAAATCCCCCCTCAGAACCTACTTCAAAAGTTTGTAATTATCGACGGGTCATCCTTGGGTTTACATGTGTAGGTGAGCATTCACGCTGGCTGACGAATGATGAAATTGCGGCAGGGGTGATTGACGCTCTGCAAACAACGGAACGGCAAATAATCGTCGGTCAGGTCGAGCCGTGGGAAAAACGCCCGGCGAATTAATCCTTTCGTGAAGCGAAAAACAAAAAACGATTGCATTCGGCAATCGTTTTTGTCGTTTCAGTACTAAATCGGGTCAGTGTATGTAATTCGCTGAAGGGAGGATCAGATTTTTGCCGATCAGGTTCGCAGAAATTGGCTTTTTCCCGATTTCTCGTGTCCATATCGATAGCTGTCCGACATGGTGGATTTCATGAGCGATCATGTGCCGCATAATCTCACCCCATGTGTACGTAGCGATGCTACCGTCTGGCTTCGTATCCTGAAAGGCTCTTGTTTCCATACTTTCATCCCAATTGCGCAAAAATTGAAGCACATCCGGGCGAAAAGTCGCCTCTAGCTCACGAACCTTTTCCAACCGGTTGTAAAGGCTGAAGCTATCTTGAAAATCAGGCCTTCCCAACATGACTTGAATCCAGCTCCACTCTACATCGATGACATGGAACAGCGTATGCAAAATACCCCCGACACCCCCGATGCGCGGACGAAGCAATTCTTCTATCGGGACATCCTCACACCATCTCAGCCATTCTTCACGAACCATCCAATTGTACTCAAACATAGTTTTAATAGAAATCACTCCATTTTCAAAGGTTAACTTGTGATCACCTGCGTCCATACCATCCGATTACTGATATTGTGATTGTTTTTCATCCGTCATCACTCCTTTCGATGACTTATGATATTCGCAAATCTTCTGGGAATTCCTGCCTGTCTTGCCTTGACGCGATCAGATGCGTCATAAAAGAAACCCCCATACGAGAGAGCTTGAGCCTGCTTCCTTCGTCTGGGGGTTTTTGTAAGAGAGGGATCAGCCTCCCTGATTGCTTTGTGTATTAAAGTACTGGACAATGCCTTTGAACAGACCTTCTGCGGCAAGATCCTGCTGTTTCTCGGAACGTGCGCGAATCTCATCGTTGTAGTTGGATAAGAAGGAGATCTCGGCCAAAATGGATGGCACCGGGTTTTCACGTAGAACGAAGTAGTTTCCGTATCGATAATTCATGTCCTTGTAGTTCGTCGCTTTCACCAGCTCCGTTTGAACCAGGGAGGCGAGCTTGCTAGAGTTACCTTGGCTGTAGTAGAAAATAATCGAGCCATTCGTTGCAGAGTTTGGATGCGTATTATGATGGACGCTGACAAAAATATCAGCCTGATTTTGAATCGCAATATCGACACGCTGTTGCAGGGTCAGCTTGCGATCATCAGCCCGTGTCATGACGACTTTGGCACCTGCCGCTTCCAGCTTGTTTCGCAGGAGCAGAGATACTTGCAGATTGACCGTTTTCTCTAATGTAGAGAAGCTGGAGCCAGTCGAACCACCATCTGTGCCACCATGTCCAGCATCGACGACGATGACTTTGCCGGCGAGGTCATTACTGCGTACCACTGCTGGTGCACCGTTAGCAGAAACGAGCCAGCCTGCAATGTAGCCCGTGGAGCCATCAGGGAAGTTTACTTGGAACCACTCGCCTGATTTATTGGCGATCCCGTATTTTTCGCCAGGCTGTACCTGTTTGATAACAGCGTGATCAGTACTCGGGCCAGAACGAACATTGGTATCTGGATTCATGATTGTCACATATGGGCCACTCGGAGTAGGCATGCTTGGTTGATTCACCGTAATGTGCCAGCCTGCCACCCAGCCAGTTTTTCCGTCCGCCGTGTTAATGCGGTACCAGTCTTCTTGTTTTTCCAAAACAGTCAGCTTGCTTCCGGCTGGAAGTGTAGCTTGAATGGCACTGGTTGTGTTCGGTTCACTGCGCAGATTCAATCCGTCCGTTTTTACTGTGGCGGATTGACTTGAAGAAGATGGTTGTCCAGTTTGAGGTTGCGTGTTTCCATTTCCATTTTCGGGCAGAGTCGGTTGACTTGTGTTCGGGTTGGTTTGATCAGTGGAGAGCCAAGCGTTGACTCCATCGTAAGGGAATTGAATCCAACCATTTTGTCTGTTCAAGACCGTGATTTTCTCGCCCGCATGTAGTTGGCCGATAGCAGGTGTACTGGCATCTGGCGTGGCGTATACGTACGGAGCGAAATCCAAGATTAGGCTGGCTCCTTGTACGGCAGGAGGCTTCGGTTGTGAGCCTGTGCCCGCTGGATTGGTCGTTGGGGGTGTACTAACGGTAGCGGGAGGAGAAACTGCTTGTCCCGCACCTACTTCTTTTACAAGCCAGTTTGCGACCCAGCCTTTTGTTCCTGCGTTGAGTTGAATTTGGAGCCATTCGCCATTCGTTTGCACGATGGGGTAACGCGTACCTGGATTGATTGTTTGTACGACTGCATATGTCTGACCGGGTCCAGAACGAACATTGAGATTCGTTGTGGTGCTCTCTACTTGCTTGGCAGATACAGTTGCTGGTTTCTGTTGTTGTTGTTGCTGTGAGCTGACGAGCCAGTTCGCTACCCAACCGCTTTGACCGTTCGGAAGCTTTACTTGAATCCAGTCATTTTTAGTAGAGATGACGGGCAGCACAGTTTTGTTCGGCAGTGTAGTGACGATTGCGTCTTGGAGGCTGGGACCTGAACGGACATTGAGCTTGTCCACGGTGACCTGAACAGAGCCGGCGGCCCAGGCTGCAGAAACGGGGAGGGAAATGGCACAGACGACAGTCAGGATACTCCTCAGGATCTTTTGACGAACAAACACGATAGACATCCTTTCCGAAATACGTAGCTTTTTGAATTCATCGCGATCTTGCATGTTTTTACCAAAATAATCACTTCGCTATTTCTCCTGCTTTTTCCTGCAAAAAACGACAAAGTACAGCATGACTTCCCTGATTGCTTTTCAGTAGCCAAGGCAATACTAGATTTTACTAGACGCTAGCGCACGCAGCTTTTCAGGAGGAATTCATCGTGAGACAGTCAAAGAAGGAAACATTCGCGCAAGGATTGAATCGGCAGTTTTTGTCTGTTGATTTTCAAGACGATTTAGAGAAAGAAACGTCACTACAAAATGCGGAAATGGCCCAAGATTTTCATCCGGGCTTGCGGGATATCCAACATCCACGACAAAAACGGAAATGATCTTGCACACGATGCCACAACTTGTCTAGTTGACCCGAGTAATTCTCGTCGGCTAAGATGAGGAGTGGCATTTTTGAAAAAGCAGGTGAACTCCATGATACAGATCATATGTGAGGGACACGCATTCGAGCGGGAACTCTCCTTAATTCTCGCGTTATTTTATGAAGATCCAGCACTCACTTTTGTGCCCGAGTGGACAGATGAGGCTGACTTGAAAATCAAGCTGGCTTTGACCGTACATGAAAATGGAGTCGTAGCTTCGGGAGAGTTATATGATGGCAAACGAAGCATTTCCCATCAGGTGGAGCGAGACTACGTAGCACGTGAGGAAAAAGCGATGAAAAAGACGGCCAAGCAAGCTCTTTGCTATGCGCTGTTATTGATGCTGGAAGAATACACGGGCATGGAGCAAGGCTGGGGAATTTTGACCGGGATACGCCCTACGAAGCTGCTCCATCAGTTGAACGCCGCTGGTGTAGACAGACAGGAAGCACATAAGAGATTGCAGCAGGATGTGATTTTGCGTCCATACAAGCTAAAGCTTTTGCAAGAAATCGTAGACAAGCAACTTTACGTCGTGCTTGATTTGTATCAGATTGACCGTGAGCTATCGGTATATATTGGGATCCCATTTTGTCCGACGAAATGTGCATATTGTACGTTTCCTGCTTACGCGATTCGCAGTCATACGGCTTCGGTTAATCCGTTTCTCGAAGGTCTCCATTACGAGATGGAGCGGATGGGAGAGTGGCTTCGGGCGAATGACCAACGGATCACGTCTATTTATTTCGGCGGCGGCACCCCTACGAGTATTACCGCAGATGACATGAATCAGCTGTTTGAGACGATGCATCGTTCGTTTCCACACATGGGGGATGTGCGTGAGTTGACGGTTGAGGCGGGAAGACCCGACACGATCACACGCGAAAAGCTCGATGTGATGAAGCGGTGGGAAGTGGATCGGATCAGCATTAATCCTCAATCGTTTACACAGGAGACCCTCCAGGCAATCGGACGCCATCACACCGTCGAAGAGACGATTGAGAAATACCATCTGGCTATGGAGATGGGCTTGACTAATATTAATATGGACCTGATTATTGGGCTGCCAAACGAAGGTGTAGCCGAGCTGGCGCACAGCCTCCAAGAGGTAGAAAAGCTGATGCCTTCCTCACTGACGGTGCATACGCTGTCTTTCAAGCGAGCATCTGAGATGACGCAGAACAAGGACCGCTACAAGGTCGCCAGTCGCGATGAAATTAGCAAGATGATGGAGATGGCCTCCGAGTGGACAGCGGCGAACGGTTATGACCCGTACTATTTGTATCGTCAGAAAAACATTTTGGGAAATCTGGAGAATGTCGGGTATGCCAAGCCAGGGCAGGAGAGCATCTACAACATCATGATCATGGAAGAGGTACAAACTATTCTTGGTCTCGGCTGTGGTGCAGTATCCAAGCTGATGGCTCCAGGAAGTGGCAAGCTGACGCGCTTTCCGAATCCGAAGGACCCGAAAACGTACAATGACACGTACAAGGTTCTGGTCGAAAACAAGCTCCGTGATTTGGATGAAATCTATTCGGGTGCGAGAACGACTGGACAGGTATCTGGCAAGTAAGTGATGGATATACTTGTTCTTAATAAAAAAACCTCTAGCGAGGCTTTTTCAAGGAGAGCGACCGCGTTTTTGCGGAAAGTTTTTATGCGCTCCAGAATTTATTAGCATGCCGCTAATCAATTCTTACACGTTAAAAAAAGTTTTATTCGAGCGCCTGTTGACGGCTGTTGGCGGGTTTGCTATGATTCACATTAAGCTTTTTTATTGAATACGAAATGATCTGATGACGGGAACAAGTATCCAGGAACCGGATGCCCAGAGAGAAAGCGCCGTGGCTGAGAGTGCTTTCGTATAACGGCTTGGTGAATGACATCCCTGAAGACCGCAGTGAACGGCTGAAAGAATTCTCTTTCCCCAGTAACTGGCAGGCGTGTGCCGGCGTTAACGGCTAATAAGTGGGATAGCCTTTTGTGTTTATAGGGCTATTCAAACAGGGTGGCACCACGGGAGTATAACCAGTCTCTCGTCCCTGACATGCGGCGATTTGCTAAATGTCAGGAGACGAGGGGCTTTTTTATTTGTTCATAAAGAAAGGTTCCTTGATCCTGAAGGTTTGGCTTTAGCCCGAGTTTTTGAAAAGACATGGAGGTTCGAGAGGAATGACAAGAATCCAGATCCCACGCGGTACGCAGGATATCATGCCTGGTACTGTAGAGCTGTGGCACTACGTGGAGGCCAAGGCCCGCGATCTGTGTCGCCGCTCCAATTATGCGGAAATTCGCACGCCGCTGTTTGAGAGCACGGAGTTGTTCCAACGGGGTGTAGGCGAGACCACGGATATCGTGGAAAAAGAAATGTACAGTGTAGCCAATCCGCGCAGTACGGATGCTCTCACGCTGCGTCCGGAAGGGACAGCGGGTGTTGTCCGCTCCTACGTGGAAAACAAGCTGTACGGTGTGCCTAATCAGCCTACCAAGCTGTACTACCTAGGACCGATGTTCCGTCACGAGCGTCCGCAAGCAGGCCGCTATCGCCAATTCGTCCAATTCGGTGCAGAAGCGATCGGTTCGAGCGATCCAGCAATCGATGCAGAAGTCATTGGCCTTGCGATTCGTCTGTATCAGGAGCTCGGATTGACAGGACTTTCGGTGGAATTGAACAGCGTAGGTACGGTAGAAGACCGGGCGCGTCACCGTGAGCATTTGCTCGCACATTTGAATGGCGTTCGCTCCGAGCTGTGCGAGGATTGCCAGTCTCGTATCGATCGCAACCCGCTGCGCGTGCTCGATTGCAAAAATGAAAAGTGCAAAACACTGACGATGGATGCTCCGTCCATTTTGGACTACTTGAGCGAAGAATCCGCGGCACACTTTAAAGCCGTGCAAGACTACTTGACCGCGCTGGATATTCCGTTTCATGTAAATCCGCGTCTGGTTCGCGGCTTGGACTATTACACACTGACCGCATTTGAAATCAAAATGGCGGAGATCGGTGCAGTAGAAACGCTTTGTGGCGGTGGGCGCTACAATGGACTTGTTGCAGAGCTGGGCGGCGACGATATGCCAGGCATCGGCTTCGCACTCAGTATCGAGCGTCTGCTGTTGGCTCTGGAAAAGCAAGGTGTTCAACTGCCGATCTCGGGTGGCATCGACTGCTTCGTAGTGGTGCAGACACCAGAAGCGAAAACAACAGCCTTCGTACTCGTCGACCAATTGCGCCAAGCAGGGATTGCGGCTGAGCTGGATTATCTGGATCGGAAAATGAAGGCACAGCTGAAGCAAGCAGATCGTCTACAGGCTCGCTTTACCGCGATCATCGGCGAGTCTGAATTGGCGAATGGCACAGTTGTTCTGAAGGAAATGGCAACAGGCGAGCAACAAGAAGTGAAACGCGAGGAACTCGTTTCGGTACTCGCTGAAAAAGCAAATCAATAAAACAAATCGTTGGGGGAAATGATCATGTCTTGGCAATATCGCACCGTACATGGTGGAGAAGTAACAACAGCACACGTTGGTCAGGAAGTCGTACTGAACGGATGGGTACAAAAGCGTCGCGACCTCGGAGGCGTCATCTTCATTGACTTCCGTGACCGCACTGGCATCGTCCAAATCGTATTCAACCCAGAGTACAACAAAGAGGCTTGGGAAGCAGCCGACAAGGTTCGTAGCGAATACGTACTGGTTGTAAAAGGGAAAGTGGTAAACCGTGCACCAGAAGCAGTCAATCCGAAGCTGAAAACCGGCGAAGTAGAAGTGCACATCTCTGAAATCGAAATCTTGAACGATGCAAAAACGCCTCCATTCCTGATTGAAGACGAGATCGATGTAGATGAACAAGTTCGTTTGAAATACCGCTACTTGGACTTGCGCCGTCCTGAAATGCAGCGCTCCCTGATTTTGCGCAGCAAAGCAGCGAAAGCATTCCGTGACTACCTGGATGAGAACAACTTCGTGGAAATAGAAACACCGATTCTCCAGAAGAGCACTCCTGAGGGCGCACGCGACTACCTCGTGCCTTCCCGTGTACATCCAGGCGAGTTCTACGCACTGCCGCAATCGCCACAGCTGTTCAAACAGCTTTTGATGGTATCCGGTTTGGAGCGCTATTACCAAATCGCTCGCTGCTTCCGTGACGAAGACCTGCGTGCTGACCGTCAGCCTGAATTTACCCAAGTGGACATTGAAACCTCTTTCCTGTCTATGGAAGAAATTCTGCCAATGATGGAAAAGATGGTCGCTCACGTATTCAAGCAAACGATTGGCGTAGACGTACCGACTCCATTCCCTCGTCTCACATATGCGGATGCAATGGCACGTTACGGTTCTGACAAACCAGACGTACGTTTCGGCATGGAGCTGACAGACGTATCTGATCTGGTTGCGACAAGCGACTTCAAGGTGTTTGCAGCAGCAGTAGCTGGCGGCGGACAAGTAAAAGCGATCAATGCAAAAGGTTGCGGACACTACTCCCGCAAAGAAGCAGACGACTTGGGCAAATTCGCTTCCCGTTATGGCGCGAAAGGCTTGGCTTGGATTGGCTTCAAAGACGGCGAGGTTAAAGGGCCAATTGCGAAATTCTTTAAAGAAGAAGAGCTTAACGAAATGAAAGCACGCTTGGCGGTAGAAGAAGGCGACTTGCTCCTGTTCGTTGCTGACAAACCAAAAGTAGTGGCAGATGCACTGGGTGCTCTTCGCTCCAAGCTGGGTGCTGAACTTGGTCTGATTGACCAAAGCCAGTTCGCATTCCTCTGGGTAGTAGACTTCCCACTGGTTGAGTGGGATGAGGATGCAAAACGTTACGTCGCCCTGCACCATCCGTTCACACGTCCAAAAGACGAAGACCTGCACCTGTTCGACACTGATCCAGGTCAAATGCGCGCTCAAGCGTACGATATGGTTCTCAACGGATACGAGCTCGGCGGAGGTTCCATGCGGATCTTCAAGCGCGAAGTCCAAGAAAAAATGTTTACCGCACTTGGTTTTACACCAGAAGAGGCACGGAAACAATTCGGCTTCCTCATGGATGCATTCGAGTACGGTACACCTCCACACGGTGGAATCGCTCTTGGCTTGGACCGTCTGATCATGCTCTTGGCTGGCCGCACCAACCTGCGAGAAGTCATCGCATTCCCGAAAACAGCAAGTGCGAGTGACCTGATGGTAAACGCACCAGATGTAGTAGACGGAAAACAATTGAAAGAGCTGTCCATTGCAACAATTGTCACAGAAGAAGAAAAGGTGGAAGCGTAATCGACTTGCGCAACTGCATTGCTCTTTGATACATTGGTAATACTTATGATGAAAGCCCTGCGATGCCCGTGACATCCGATAGTTTTGAGCCACAAAGTTTGTTTAGGGAGTTTTTCGTCCGTGATTGTAAAGGCATGCCTCCTTAGAGTGGACGTCTGTAACAGTTCGGCAAGACACCCACCTGCGATGAAGCAGGTTCAAAACTAAGGAGCAACACGGCATAATGGGGCTCCTTTTTTCTCCTTCAATCCTACTTTTCCGATTGACTATAAACTCGCTTGTGAAAGGTGACACGAAATATGCTTCATCAATTTTCTCGTTGTGAATTGGCCTTCGGTCCCGAAGGTTTGGAAAAAATGAAAAATAGCCGCGTTGCTGTATTAGGAATTGGCGGAGTCGGCTCCTTTACAGTAGAAGCGCTCGCGCGTACAGGTGTAGGCAAGCTCGTTTTGGTAGATAAGGATGTAGTAGACATCACGAACATCAACCGCCAAATTCATGCGACGCTGAACACAGTCGGCCAAAAAAAGGCTGAGCTCATGAAGGAGCGTATTGCGACGATCAATCCAGAGTGCGAGGTCGTAACTCTCAATATGTTCTACAATGAAGAAACAGCGGATGCGCTATTCGAGCATGAACTGGATTACATCGTGGATGCGATGGATACCATGTCCGCGAAGCTCCATGTGATTAAGGAAGCGAAGCGTCGCAATATCCCTATTATTTCTAGCATGGGTGCGGCGAACAAAATGGACCCGACCCGTTTTGAGGTTGCCGATATTTCCCAAACGAGTTATGATCCGATTGCAAAGGTCATTCGTCGTGAGCTGCGGAAAAGCGGTATCTACAAAGGGGTTAAAGTTGTTTATTCCCGTGAGATTCCCGTAACCGTACGTGTCGATGTACGCGAACAGATAGTTTCCAACCCGAATTCACCGATTAGCAAAGTGAGGATGCCTCCAGCGAGCAATGCTTTCGTGCCTTCTGTAGCTGGTTTAATTTTGGCCAGTGTAGTGGCAAGAGATATTTTGGAGTGGCAGCCTGTAAAAGGATAGTGGAGCATGGATGATTTATTTACGTTTGCCTATGACCAGCAGGGTGGCGGCAAACAGAAGCCATTGGCTGCGCGGATGCGGCCGCAAACGATTCAGGATGTAATCGGGCAATCGCATATTTTGGCTCCTGGAAAGCTGCTTCGACGCGCGATTGAAGCAGATCAAGTGTCCTCTGTCATTTTTTACGGACCTCCAGGAACAGGGAAAACAACACTGGCAAAAGTCATTGCCCGAACTACACGTACACATTTCTCCGAGTTAAATGCTGTTACCGCGGGTGTCGCTGACATCCGCAAAGTGGTAGACGCGGCAAAGGAACGGCTCGTCATGGACAGTCAGCGGACAACCTTGTTCGTAGACGAGATTCACCGCTTCAATAAGTCGCAACAGGACGCCCTTCTTCCTTATGTGGAGGAAGGCACGATTATTTTGATCGGTGCTACGACGGAGAATCCTTTTTTCGAGGTGAATCCGGCGCTTTTGTCGCGTTCACAAGTATTTTCTCTTCAATCGCTTTCTCATGAGGAATTGAAGCAGGTCATGGATCGGGCACTGACTGATGAAGAAAATGGCTTGGCAGAGCTATTTGTTACCGTAGAACCGGAAGCGGCAGAGCATTTGATTCAATACGCAGAAGGGGATGCCAGACGTTTGCTGAATGCATTGGAACTGGCGGTGACAACAACGCAACCAGGAGCCGATGGACGAATTACGGTGACATTGGACGTCGCCGTAGAATCCATTCAGCGCAGGGCTGTACGCTACGATAAGAGTGGGGACAACCATTACGACACGATTTCCGCTTTTATTAAATCCATTCGTGGTTCTGATCCGGACGCAGCTCTTTACTGGTTGGCGAGAATGATTGATGCCGGAGAAGATCCGCGGTTCATTTCTCGCCGTTTGGTCATTTCGGCTTCAGAGGACATCGGAAATGCTGACCCGCAAGCGATCACAGTTGCGATTTCCTGCTTTCAGGCGGTAGAATTGGTGGGGATGCCTGAAGGGCGTATCCCTTTAGCTCAAGCAACGACGTACCTGGCAACCGCACCCAAAAGTAATGCCGCTTACAACGGAATTAATTCTGCGTTGGATCGTATCCGAACGGATGGCCACAAGCAAGTACCGATTCATCTGCGAGATTCTGCTTACAAGGGAGCTGCGAAGCTGGGACACGGTCAGGGATATCTGTATCCGCATAACTATCCATATGGGTACGTACCTCAACAGTATCTGCCTGACGGTGTAAACTACTCGTTCTACCAGCCAAGGGACCATGGCTATGAGCGTCACATTCGCCGCTTCCAGGAAGAAAGACAGAAGATGGATGAACGTGGATTGCCAAGGAAAAACTCCCCCGAATAATGGGGGAGCTAACATGTTAAGTGCGGACATTTCCGCCTGGTTTATTGGGCAAATCACCGTTTTCATTCGGCTGTTTGCTCTGCTCACTGGCACCGTAACGGGCTTTGTGAGCAATCGTGCCTGCGGGTTGGTCGTACAAGGTGTCGGACGGGTGGTTGCGACCTCGTTCCGAGCGTTTGTTCGTTGTCATCTGCATATCACCCCCTAAGATGTTAGTGTGTCCCGCGATACTGAAGACATGTAGGGGGCGGGCACGTATTACCGATACAAAGAGGAGAGTTGTTAACGTGAAGATTTCAACGAAAGGACGTTACGGGCTGACGATCATGATGGAATTGGCCAACCGTTGCGGAGAAGGGCCGACTTCCCTGCGGAGCATCGCCCAAAAACACGATTTGTCCGAGCATTATTTGGAGCAATTGATCGCACCTCTGCGTAATGCGGGTTTGGTAAAAAGCATTCGTGGCGCATATGGAGGTTACGTTCTGGCAAAGCAGCCGGATGAGATTTCTGCTGGCGATGTGATTCGTGTGCTGGAAGGACCGATCAGCCCTGTGGAATTTGCAGAGGAAGAAGATCCGGCTAAGCGCTTTTTATGGCTGCGTATTCGGGATAGTATTTCTGCTGTTCTGGATTCGACTTCCCTTCACGACTTGATCAGTTTTGAAGACGATGGTCCTGCCGATAATTATATGTTTTACATCTAGAATATAAGAGGTTGTTCAAAAAGTCGTCTTTCGATCACGAAGTAGCTCAGAAAGCTAATTCGACATCGAATATGGCGTTCACCTCCGAAGTCCGGTGCTCATGTAGATTACCTACACTCTGCTCCTCCTTCGTTCGGTTCTCGCCATCTTCTCGGTGCTAAAAAGCCGACTTTTTGAACACGTACTATAAGTTGGTAGAAGGTGACAGCAGTGTCAGATCTAATGTATTTTGACCATGCAGCTACTACGCCGGTACATCCGCGGGTAGTTGCTGCTATGACTCCCTATTTGACGCAAGTATTCGGGAATCCATCGAGTGTCCATGGTGCAGGTCGCGAAGCGCGAAAAGCGTTGGAGCATGCGAGAGACACGATAGCCGACTTTATGGATGCTGATCCGCAATCGCTCATCTTTACGAGTGGCGGGACTGAAGCAGACAATATGGCAATCATCGGCGCAGCAATGGCACAACGCGAGCGTGGTCGTCACGTCATTACTTCGCAAATCGAACACCATGCAGTCTTGCATGCTTGTGAATTTTTAGAGCAGGCAGGTTTTGAAGTGACGTACTTGCCTGTTGACCAGACAGGCATGGTCCGCTTGGAGGACCTGAAACAAGCGGTTCGCCCGGATACGGTACTCGTGTCCATCATGTACGGGAACAACGAAGTTGGAACGATCCAGCCGATCGAGGAAATCGGTACCTTCCTACGTGAAAAAGGGATTGTTTTTCATACGGATGCCGTACAGGCTTTTGGTGTACTGCCAGTCCATGCACGGAAGCTGCCGGTTGATATGCTCTCGGTATCCGCCCATAAAATTAATGGTCCAAAAGGAGTCGGCGCTTTGTATTTAGCGCGTAAGGTTCCGTTTTCCCCGATTTTGCACGGCGGTTCACAAGAGCGCAAACGCAGAGCGGGTACGGAAAACCTGGCCGGGATTGTTGGGTTTGCCGAAGCAACAAGGGTCGCTCGCGAGGAAATGGCGAAACGGGTTGAAAAGTATGAACAGATGAAAGCAACGATGATCGCAGTCTGGCAAGAAGCAGGAATTTCGTTCTGCCTGAATGGACATCGCGAGCAGGCATTGCCACATATTTTAAATGTGTCCTTCCCTGGTGCCCATACCGAAACCATGCTGATGAATCTGGATATCGCCAAGATTGCAGCAGCGAGCGGCTCCGCTTGTACATCTGGATCATTAGAGCTGTCACACGTTCTAAAAGCAATGCACTTGGATGAGAAGATTGCTCACTCAGCCATTCGTTTCAGCTTTGGGATTACGAATACGGTGGAAGAGGCGGATCAGGCTGCTACAGCGGTTGCTGCGATTGTGAAGCGCTTGGTGCGCGAATAACGAAGGATGAAAGCCGTTTGGATGAAGCCAAGCGGTTTTTTCATTTGAGCAAAAGCGGTTTTCGTATTGGCGTTTGTGGTGAATTGTGGAAGAGGATGGTAAAATGATGCTGTAGTACTAATCCTGAAGAACTACTATACAATTCGGATCATCCGATAAGGAGAGGACTTTCATGTTGGCCAGACGCTACTCTATTCGCTACAAACTGGTGTTTACGATACTCATCCTAACCATGCTCCCATTAATGGTCGTCGGCTATATCCAATTTGAAAATGCGCGCAGCGCGCTGTACAAGCTGGCTGTATCTGACTTGCAATACATAACGGAAATAAAGGCACGTGAGCTGGCTGTTTACGCTCAAGATACAACGAATAGTGAGGGAAACAGACAGAAAATTAACGAAATAACACGCGAGGTGGCCGAAAAATATTACAAGCCAAATGGCATGGTTGGCTATGCCTATATCCTGGATGCAAGTGGAATCGCCATCTTTCATCCAGATCCGAAAGTCGAGAATACCTCTTTGGCGAATGAACAATTCACGCAAGTCATGCTTGCTCAAAAAAACGGCTGGATCGAATATGAATTCGGAGGCTCTACCAAAGTGGCGGCGTATAAGCAGCTGCCGAACGGGTGGATTCTTGTCATTGGCAGCTACGAGAATGATTTGCTGACGACGATTGAGAGCAGTCGTCCGATGATGTTTCTCCTCAACTTGATCAGTGCTAGCTTGGCGTTAATCACAGGCATTTTTATTGTCAACAAGCTGGTACGACCGCTAAAAGAGCTGGTTTTGGCAATGAAACGTGCAGAGACTGGAGATTTGACCACGCAAGTTACTGTCCGTTCCCGGGATGAGCTTGGGGAATTATCATCGATGTACAATGAGATGATGGGAGTATTTCGCAGTATGGTCAACGAGGTGCAGCGAGTAGCCCAACAGGTCGCGGCAGCCTCGGAGGAATTAACAGCGAGTGCGACAGAAAGTGCGCGTGCTTCCGAACAGATTTCCATGGCTTCTTCGGAAATCGCTACAGGCTCCGAACAACAAAAACAAACGGTGACGGATACAGTTCGCTTTTTGTCTCGCATCGGTGGAGATATCCAACTCATTGCAGCCTCAACCTCTCAAGTCAATGCTGATGCGACAGATGCGAATCGTTTGGCACAGGTTGGGGAAGGAAAGCTGCAAGAGCTCGTACAAGAAATGGATCAAATCACCGATCATGCCCGCCGCACGGAGCAGGTTATCCGGGAGCTTGGTTCTCAATCCGAGCAAATCATCGGAATCATCACGACCATTCGTCAAATATCCAACCAGACAAATCTATTGGCTCTGAATGCCGCTATCGAGGCTGCACGGGCGGGGGAACAGGGACGAGGCTTTGCGGTTGTTGCCCAGGAGGTACGTAAGCTGGCTGAGCAATCGGGCGGGGCTGCAGAAGAGATCGCAGGCTTGATTCATTCGATCCATACAGATATTCTCGCCGCTGTATCGGAAATGGGAACGACTGCAGTCGCTATACAGGATGGACGGGAAGGAGTGGCCCAGGCAGGAGACAGCTTCCAGCAAATATTAGTGGCCGTTCAAGACGTCAGCCAGCAAGTGCATCGTATGAACGAAGCAGCACAAGCGATTCATCGCGATACAGTCCAATTGGTGAGTCACTCCGAAAAAATAGCTGGACTTGCAGAAACAGCGGCAAGAGATACACAGGAAGTGGCAGCAGCGTCTGAAGAACAGTCAGCAACGTCCGAGGAAATGACGGCAGCATCCGAAATGCTTGCGAAAATGGCCGAGCAGTTGTCAGAACAAGTAAAACGATTTACAATTTAAGACGAGCATATGAGAAATCCACTTTCAAGAGAAGTGGATTTTTCCTTTCTGGAACGGTTTTTATGTAAGGAGGCGTTTAGATGGACGAGCAGCAGTCAATCTCGCTGTTTGCGGAAAACTTTATTCGAGGATTTGTTTCTCAAGAAATTTTTTACAATGAAGAAACCTGGTACGGAGTTATCCGTCTTAAGATAGAAGAGACTACCGAATCGATTAAAGAATCGGAAGTCATTATTGTCGGTAATTTTCCTCGCCCGCATCCAGATGAGCTGTACACCTTTTACGGTGAATGGAAAACACATGCTCGTTTTGGACAGCAGTACGTAGCTAAGCGCTATGAACGTGAAACGCCGAAAACATTGGCTGGGGTTGAGCGCTACTTAGCCAGTGGCTTGTTTCAAGGGATCGGAAAGAAGATGGCCAAACGAATTGTCGAGCAGCTCGGGGTAGATGCGCTGTCGATTATCGCGGACTTCCCGGAGCGATTGGCTGAGGTACCAGGCATATCAGAACAACGTGCCAAAACGATCTATGATTCAGTAGTTGAGCATCGTTCCTTGGAAAGTGCCATGGTTTTCTTGTACGACTTCGGCATTGGTGTGAACATGGCGCTGCGTATTTATCAGACCTACAAGCTGGAAACGATGACAGTGCTGAAGGAAGAGCCTTACCGGTTGATTGAGGATGTCGTAGGAATCGGCTTTAAGCGGGCAGATGACATTGCACGAGCAACTGGAATCGCTGCTTCCTCAGAAGAACGTGTGAAGGCGGCGGCTCTCTTTGTGTTGCAGGAGGCATCGTATTCAGAGGGACATGTTTATCTGCCTGTAGAGGAGCTTTGTGAAAAAACGCTGCGCCTTCTTGAAGAGTGCGGGGGGCACGTCTTTTCTGGAGAAGATATTCAGCTGGCAGTAGAAGCCCTGTTTGTGTCGAGCAAAATTGCCTGGGAAGATGAGCGGGTGTATTTGCCCTCCCTGTTTTTTGCCGAGCTCGGTTTAGCCAAAAGACTGCGTCACTTCGCTGCACGGGATGAATTCGGTACGTTCCCGACTTCGGAATTTTACCGTGCAATAGGGACGGTCGAGGATGAGCTGGGGATTACGTATGCCCAGACGCAGCGTGATGCCATTGAACAGGCGATCAAAGCGGGTCTGATGCTGTTGACAGGGGGACCTGGTACGGGGAAAACGACAGTGATTCGCGGGATATGTCGCGTCTTTTCTCAGCTCCATGGATTGTCTTTGGACTTGAAAAAATACAACGAAGAAAATCCGTTCCCGATCCTCCTTGTGGCTCCTACTGGACGTGCAGCAAAACGTATGACAGAAACTACGGGCTTACCGGCAATGACCATCCATCGCTTGCTCGGTTACAAAGGGGAGAGCTTCGAGCATGACGCAGAGCACCCAATCCGTGGCCGACTTTTAATTGTGGATGAAATGTCCATGGTCGATATCTGGCTCGCAAATCAATTGTTTCGTGCGGTCCCAGACGACATGCAGATCATCATGGTAGGTGACCCTGACCAGTTGCCTTCAGTAGGACCGGGCAACGTCCTGTTGGATATGATCCGATCTGGATTGCTGCCTTTGGTGCAGCTGACAGAAATTTATCGGCAAGCAGAAGAGTCTACCATTATTCGGTTGGCCCATGATGTGCGCAAGGGGAATGTACCGGCAGATTTGCTTCACACTACCCCGGATCGGCGATTCTTCACAAGTTTGCCACAAGAAGTTCCGGAAGCAGTGAAACAAATTTGCTTCGGAGCCGTAAAAAAAGGATATACGGCAAAAGATGTTCAGGTATTAGCCCCTATCTATAAAGGTAATGCCGGTGTGAACCGGTTGAATGAAGAATTGCAGGAGCTGTTTAATCCGAAAACGCCTCAAAAGCGTGAAGTAACTTTCGGAGAGACGACCTTCCGTACCGGAGACAAGGTTCTGCAATTGGTGAACAATGCTGAAGAACAGGTGTTTAACGGTGACATGGGTGAGATCGTCGCCATCTTTTTCCCGAATGAAAATGCGGAGAACCAGGAGATGCTGGTCGCTGCCTTTGATAACAGGGAAGTGGTGTACAAGCGTTCAGATTACCATCAGCTGACGCTTGCCTACTGCTGCTCGGTTCATAAGTCTCAAGGCAGCGAATTTCCGATTGTGATTATGCCGTTTGTCAAAAGCTACTACCGCATGCTCAGACGCAAGTTGGTCTATACCGGGATTACCCGGAGCAAATCATTCCTCATCATGTGTGGAGAGCCGGATGCGTTCCGTGCTGCTGTAGAGTCTGATGAGGAGGGCGTAAGGTACAGCTACCTGGAGGAACGGCTAAAGCAAGAGTGAAGTTGGAACCATTTGCGCCGAATGGACGTGTCCATTTCGCCTGATACTAACAAGGCGGAAGGGGGATGTCCCACATGCGCAAGGCAATGGATGCAGTCGGCTTGCCAGTTGTTTGCCTCCAAACAGGGGAGACGATTGGAACCGTGCGTGACATTCTTTGCGACTCCACTTGGCATGTACGAGGAGTCTTGCTGAGCGAACAGGGCTGGTTCCAATCAGGTACCTATATTCCTACCGAACATATTCATGCGGTCGGGGAGTCCTGCCTTACCGTATCGGGAAAAGACGCGATCACGCCCTTACCTCATCTCGCCGGACTAGAGCCTGTCGGCATTGTGACGGGAAAGACGAAGTTAAGAGGAAAAGCTGTGATTACCGCTTCCGGAGAGTGTTTGGGGAGGCTGGAAGACGTTTACTTTTCAGCCAACTGGGAGAAACTTGTAGGGTACGAACTATCGAATGGCTGGTTTGCAGATATTACGGAAGGTCGAAAACGCCTCCCTGCACCAGCATCCGTTATCATCGGGGAAGAAAACCTGATCGTGCCGGACTAGTTCGTGGCCAGGCGTGAAAGGGAGGAAAAGCGTGATGCGTGTCATATGCCCGAATTGCAGTTCCAAAGACGTAGGAAAGATTGGAACCAATCAATACTATTGCTGGAACTGCTTTATAGAAATGAGCGTTTCCAATGAGCAGATCGCTTCTGTCTACCAAGTTGAGGAAGATGGATCCTTGCATTCGCTCAACGATCTGTTTATTGAGGATCAGACAGTAACCGCTCACTTGAATATGTAGTGGATTTGAGCGGCAAAACCAATGGAGGTGGCACGCTTGTTCACTCGAAGCCTGTTGGGGGTTCTTGCCACAAGCGGAATTGTGGCGATCATTGGCTATTGGTTGGCTCCGCGACGTCGCAGTCGGTTTTCACTGAATTGGAATCAGTTGCCCTTCTCTATGCGTGATGTAACGCGTATGTGGAAATCAGGACGCAAGCTGATGCGTGCCGTTACTCGTTAACACAACATATGAATTGGAACGTAAATAAACACCCGAACATACACTGTGTTCGGGTGCTTTTTTTGACCTGCATGAAAAAGCTCCGTCGCGGAAACGACGGAGCCTTGCTTTACATTAAGATTGTTCTGCCAAGCGTTTTTGCTGTTGGCTTTTCATGCGTCCGATCAACAGGACACCAACCACAACAGCTACGATGAATACCCATTTCACCCAAGGGTAAGCAGTGAAGAACGGTGCGAGGAATTTCTCGTTCGTTACCATGCCCGCAGCGGTATACGCCAATACTGCCGAACCGATATAAATAACGATCGGATATTTCTCGATCAGCTTCAAGATCAATGTGCTACCCCATACCATGATCGGAACACTGATGATCAAACCGATAACTACCAGAAGGAAATCACCATGTGCTGCACCAGCAACCGCGATAACGTTATCCAAGCCCATTACTGTGTCGGCTACGATAATCGTCCAAATCGCTGCTCCAAGTGTTCCGCTTGCCTTCATATTCTCATGACCATTATCTTGAATCAGCAACTTGAGGGCGATCCAAATGAGAATCAAACCACCTACAAGCAGCAGACCAGGAATTTTCAGCAACCAAACGACAGCAAGTGTCGCCAATGCACGAATGATAATTGCGCCAACCGTCCCCCAGATGATAGCTTGCTTTTGCTGATGAGCAGGCAGGTTACGAGCCGCCATCCCGATGACGAGGGCATTGTCCCCGGCCAGCACTAGGTCGATGATAACGATAGAGAGTAATGCAGTCCAGAACTCAGGTGTTAACAATAAATCCATTTCTCTTCCTCCTCCTAATCCATTTTGGAAGCGAATAATCCGCTGGCCGTTTTCTTGATACCTCCTATAGTGTGTGTAAAGGGGTGAAAAAGAAAACGACCTTTCCCGATACAGGAAAAGGTCGTTTGAAAAACAAAAATAAACCTTTTACCTGGTCGGCAAAGGTCTTGCTTACAACATTTACGAAAATGTTGCCAACATAGCCGGGGAAAAATCCCGTAATGACGACTATGTTGCGAAAAAGCTACTCCCCTTTGGAGATATCCTCTTGTAATTACATACTACTGAACACGAAATTGTGTGTCAATAGGTTACATGAAATTTATGAGAATGAGACAAGCTAAAAAAGATGTAGGCAAATAGAGAGGAGTTGGGGGAAAGTGGATGAACTTCGGCGAAGTCGTCTATTTGCAGCTGCTGTTTGGGTCATCACACTTTTGGTCATCGGCAATCTGCTTTGGCTGCTCCGACCAGTCCTGTCACAGTTGTTTTCGCTCATAAAGGAAGTGCTCGTTCCCATTATATTGGGACTCGTCATTGCTTACCTGCTCCATCCGGTCGTGCAATTGTTGGAAAAAAGAAGGGTTCCACGCTTGATGGCAGTCCTGCTCATATATGGATCATTTGTATTGGTGATTACGATTGCGATCATTAACGCTATCCCTATTTTTACGAAACAATTGGTGGAGCTGTCAGACGATATTCCCCGCCTGATGGATTGGTACTATACATGGATGAGTGAATGGGAGGCACGAAAATATTTCTTGCCGGATAGTATCTCGAAGGGTGTGGACCGGGTGATCATCCAGTCAAATGAGGGGATGTCTCATTCGGTAGCGAAAATAGTAGACAACGCCAGGCATTCGATGGGAAAGCTGTTCGCTTTTGCTATCGTGCCGTTTATCGCTTTTTACTTTTTGAAGGATATGAAGCAATTGCATGAGACCGGGATGTCGATTGTTCCAAAGGCTTATCGGAAGCAAGTGCTGATTGTCCTGCGGGATATTAATGAATCCTTAGGCAAATACATACATGGACAAATGATGGTCGCCCTGATCGTAGGCGTTTTCGCATACTTAGGCTACTGGTGGATCGGCATGCCGTATCCTTTTGTGCTGGCAGCATTCGTATGTCTCACGAATATCATTCCGTACATCGGACCATTGATTGGGGCGGCACCGGCAGTTGTGATCGCGATTACGATCTCCACCAAGACACTGTTACTGGTTGTCGTTGTCAATCTCATCATTCAAATTGTAGAAGGGAACATTTTGTCTCCCAACATCGTTGGACGTTCTTTGCATTTGCACCCGCTTCTCATTATATTGGCACTGCTGGTGGGGGAGACTGTAGGAGGGATCGTCGGGCTTATCGTTGCGGTCCCAATTCTTGTCGTTTGCAAAGTGGTCATCAGCCGAATTGCTGTCATGATGCATGAAAGTTGACAGTGATCAGGTAAAATATTTATAATATGGACAAAGTGATTTATGTGAAATCAATGAGGGAACGAGTATGTTGCAGACCTTTTACAGAGAGGGCGCTCCATGGTTGAGAGGGCGACCAAAAGAAGAGCAGCAGAAGGCTACTCCTAAGACCGGGCAAAACCCGGCGGCTTGGCACCGTTAGACGCCACTTAAGCGACAGGCCTTGACTCAGAAACGTGTAGCGAGCCTGTAAGCAGGGTGGTACCGCGAGAAATCAGTTCTCGTCCCTGAGGGGATGGGGGCTTTTTTTATTTTTAGATGAGGAGAATGTAGATGAAGAAGCTGACAGGCAATCAAATCCGCCAGATGTTCCTCGACTTTTTTGTAGAAAAAGGACATCGCATTGAGCCTAGCGCTCCATTGGTTCCGATCGACGATCCTTCCCTTCTGTGGATCAACAGCGGTGTGGCAACTCTCAAGAAATACTTTGACGGCCGCATTATCCCGGATAACCCGCGTATTACGAACTCGCAAAAGTCTATTCGTACAAACGACATTGAAAATGTGGGACGTACTGCTCGCCACCATACTTTTTTTGAAATGCTGGGTAACTTCTCTATTGGTGAGTACTTCAAGGAAGAAGCGATTGAATGGGCATGGGAGTTTTTGACGAGCCCCAAATGGATCGGCTTTGATCCAGAGTTGCTCTCCGTTACCATTCACCCAGAGGACGAAGAAGCATTTGAGCTGTGGAGCAAGAAAATCGGTGTTCCAGAAGAGCGAATCATCCGACTGGAGGGCAACTTCTGGGATATCGGAGAAGGCCCGAGTGGACCAAATACGGAGATTTTCTATGACCGTGGAGAAGCATTCGGAAACGACCCGAACGACCCTGAACTATACCCAGGTGGGGAGAACGAGCGTTACCTGGAAGTATGGAACCTGGTATTCTCTCAGTTCAACCACAATCCAGACGGTACCTACACTCCGCTGCCTAAGAAGAACATTGATACGGGAATGGGTCTTGAGCGCATGGCGTCTGTCATCCAAGGCGTAGACAACAACTTTGAGACAGACCTGCTGTTCCCGCTGATCGAAAAGACCACGGAAATCTCCGGTGTGAAGTATAAAACAAGCCCTGAGATGGATGTAGCTCTGAAGGTTATCGCTGACCATGCACGTACGGTTGTGTTTGCGATCGGTGACGGTGCGCTTCCATCCAATGAAGGACGTGGCTATGTCATTCGCCGTCTGCTTCGCCGTGCCGTACGCATGGGGAAAAAGCTGGGCGTAGAGAAGCCATTCCTGTACAGCTTGACTGAGACAGTCGGCACGATGATGGGCGAATTCTACCCAGAGGTTGTCCAAAAGCGTGCGTTTATCGAAAAAGTCATTCGTGCCGAGGAAGAGCGTTTCCACGAGACACTGAATGATGGTCTGGCGATCCTGTCTGACATGGTAAAAGCAGCAAAAGAAAACGGAAAGACACAACTGTCTGGTCAAGACGTGTTCAAAATGTACGATACGTATGGATTCCCTGTTGACTTGACAGAAGACTTCGCAGACGAGCAAGGGCTGACTGTCGATCGCGATGGCTTTGATCAAGCGATGGAAGAACAGCGCGAGCGTGCACGTGCAGCACGTCAAGATGTTGACAGCATGCAAATCCAAGGTGGTCCATTGTCTGATTTGACGGTTACGAGCCAATTTGTTGGTTATACTGAATTGGTAGCAACAGGTAAAGTTGAAGCGATTATTTTGGACAACCAGCTGGTAGAAGAAGCAGAAGAAGGTCAAACTGTACAAGTCGTTCTGAGCCAAACGCCTTTCTATGCAGAAAGCGGCGGTCAGATCAATGATGAAGGCTTCCTGATTTCTGATATCGTGAAAGCACGAGTGACAGATGTACAAAAAGGACCAATGGGTCAAAATGTACATTCCGTCATCGTCGAAGCAGGTACCCTGCGCAAAGGCGATGAGATTCGCGCGGAAGTGAACCGTGAAGCACGTCTGGCTATCACACAAAACCATACAGCGACTCACTTGCTGCATCAAGCACTCAAGGATGTCCTTGGAACGCATGTCAATCAGGCAGGTTCCTTGGTAGCACCAGAGCGTCTCCGTTTTGACTTCACTCACATTAGCTCCATTACTCCAGAAGAGCTGGAGCGTATCGAAGCGATCGTGAATGAAAAAGTGTGGGCAAACCTGAGTGTCGAGATCTCCAACAAACCATTGGCCGAGGCAAAAGCGATGGGTGCGATGGCGTTGTTCGGTGAAAAATACGGCGACGTTGTACGCGTTGTAAAAGTGGGCGAATACAGCCTGGAGCTGTGCGGTGGATGCCATGTGAACAATACCGCGGAAATCGGTCTGTTCAAGCTGGTTAGCGAGAGCGGTATCGGTGCAGGTACGCGCAGGATCGAAGCAGTAACAGGACGCGGCGCATATCAGTTCTTGAACCAGCAGTTCACTACGCTCAAAGAAGTGGGGCAAGCACTCAAAGCACCGGTGCTGGCAGAAGCACCTGCACGTGTAGAAGGTCTGCAACAACAATTAAAAGAAGTACAGCGCGAAAACGAGTCCTTGCGTGCAAAGCTGGGGAACATCGAGGCAGCGTCTTTGACGGATAAACTCCAACAAGTAGACGGTATGAATGTACTCGCTGCACGTGTTTCCGCTGTCGATATGGACAACCTGCGCGGCATGGTGGATGAGCTGAAAAACAAGCTCGGCTCCGCTGTAATTGTCTTGGGTGCGGTCGATGGCGACAAGGTGAACCTCGTTGCAGGTGTAACCAAAGATCTCATGGATCAAGGCATTCACGCTGGCAAGATCATTAAGGAAGTCGCAACTCGTTGCGGTGGCGGCGGCGGTGGACGTCCTGATATGGCACAAGCCGGTGGTAAGGACCCATCCAAGCTGCAAGAAGCACTGGATGCGGTGGTTGACTTCGTGAAGAGTCAAGCAGTAGCGAAATAGTGCGATTGCAAGAGAAATTTGTATAATCGACAGGAGTAAACTAAATCTGAGTCGAATACAAAGAAGAGTATGTACCCAAAAGAGTCTCAAAGGAAATCGAGGTGTTGATTGTGAGTTCGTTGGATAATACCATGAAATTCACGGTGCCCAAGGAAGCGAATGCGGCGGATGTCCAAGAAACATTGACAGAGGTGTACAAAGCCCTGCAGGAAAAAGGATACAACCCGATCACCCAGATCGTCGGTTACTTGCTTTCTGGCGACCCGGCGTTTATCCCACGCCACAACAACGCGCGGAGCCTGATTGGCAAATTGGAACGGGATAAAATCATAGAAGAGTTGGTGACCGTTTACTTGTCAGAGCGCAAGTAGACCTTTACGATGACACGATTGATGGGGTTGGATGTAGGCGACAAGACGATTGGAGTGGCTGTCAGCGATGAGTTGGGATGGACTGCGCAAGGTGTAGAGACCATCAAGCGACAATCCAAGGAAAAGGATCTTGCCCGCCTGAGCGAATTAGTTTCGCAGTATCAAATTGGGGCTTTCGTCGTTGGTTTGCCCAAAAACATGAACGGAACCATAGGCCCGCGTGCTGAAATGTGTCAAGCATTTGGCAAGCTTTTGGAGGAACGCATGTCTCTTCCTGTCCACATGTGGGACGAACGCTTGACGACGATGGCGGCAGAGCGTATGCTGATCTCTGCTGATGTCAGCCGTCAAAAGCGAAAGACAGTGATAGATAAAATGGCGGCCACTTTAATCCTCCAAGGATATCTGGACGCGAAATCGAGGTGACCACAATGAGTGAAGAGATGATGGAAGAGTTCGAAGTGGGCGATGTGATCGCGCTGACGGAAGAAGGTACCGAGGAACCGCGAGATTTTCGTATCATGTACATTTTTGACATTGAAGACCGCAGCTATTTGGTGCTCGTACCAGTAGATCAGGAAGAGGAAGAAGAGTACGAGGTTCACTTCCTGCGTTATGACGGTACAGACATGCTCCAGCCAATCGAGGATGATGAAGAGTGGGAGCAAGTAGAAGCTACCTTCGAAACATTGATCGCTGATTTGGAGAAAGACGGCATTTAATAGACCCGTGGAAAGAGAGTCCGCAATTGGCGGGCTCTTTTTTTATGTCCTTTTTCGCCAAAATCACCCATGAAGTGACAGTTGGATAAGCCTCTTGTATAATGGATGGGATGGAGATAAAGAGACCCTAAAGGGAGGATTTCTAGCTTGAAACCAATGTCAGCGAAGCCTGATTTTAACCCCGGACGCCCAGTGAAGCATCGACGCAGACGCGGCGGACGAATTGTAATGTGGCTGGTTGCCTTTTTGTTGTTGATCATTTTAGCGGCGGGAGGAGCAGCGTGGTACGTGTACCAGCAATTACAGCCCGTTGCTGGTGAACAGACGGTGAAGAACGTGGCGATTCCGTCCGGTTCATCCGTACAAAAGATCGGTAGACTACTAGAAGAACAAGGTCTGATCCGAAATGCCGATGTATTTAATTACTACGTGAAGTATAAAGGGATGGCGCCTGAACTTAAGGCGGGAGAATACCAATTTACGACTGGCCAAGCCATCGACGAGATACTAACCGCCATGGTGGAAGGTAATACGGTGATCAATGCGAACCGATTTACGATCCCAGAAGGCTGGAATGTCGAACAAATTGCCGATCATCTCGATAAAGAAGGCATTGTAGAGAAGGTAGCATTCTTAAAAGAAGTAAATGAAGGTGCATTCCCCGACTATCCTTTTGTCGCAGCCATACCGAAGCAAGCAGACCGAAAACACCGTCTGGAAGGGTATCTGTTCCCCGAAACGTATGAGGTGGACAAAGACGCTAAGGCACATGATGTCGTCTCGCGTATGCTGGCTCAATTCCAAAAGGAATGGAAGCCAGAGTGGACAGAGCAGTTGAAGCAGCGCGATTTAACAATGGATGAAGCAGTTAATCTTGCATCAATTGTGGAGCGTGAAGTAACAGTAGACAAGGAGCGTCCGCTTGTTGCAGGCGTGTACTACAATCGGATTCGCGACAAGTGGCCGTTGCAGGCTGATGCTACCGTCCAGTTTATTCTCGGCAAACAACGGGATCGTCTGACCTTTGAGGACTTAAAAGTAAAAAGCCCGTACAACACGTACACAAATCCTGGATTGCCACCTGGGCCGATTGCCAACCCTGGCAGAGCTTCGCTTGAAGCAGTCGTCAATCCGACCAAACACGATTACTTTTTCTACGTGACGAAAAAAGACGGAACGTCCGAGCATTACTTTTCCAAAACACTGCAAGAGCATGAAGCAAATGATAAGAAAAGCAGGGGAAACTAACCAGGTTTCCTCTTTTTTTGCATGCAGGCAACAGTGCTTGACGTAGCCAAGTTTTCCTAAGGTGTGCTATAATAATTCGGTTGTAACGAAAGAGGAGTGAAATCATGATTACCAATCCGGCAATTGACGACTACGTGTCAAGCCTGGTTCCCGAGCGTTCCCCGCTGCTCAAGCGACTGGAGCAGGAGGCGGCAGAGGAAAACATTCCGATTGTGCAGCTCCCTTCCGCTCAAGTCATGCGGATGTTATTATTGCTGCATCGTCCCAAAGCGATTCTTGAAGTGGGTACGGCAATTGGCTATTCTACCATTTGGCTTGCAGAAGCTGCACCGGAAGCGCGAATTGTCACGATGGACATAGATGAAGATCGATTGGTGAGAGCACGGGAAAATATAAAAGAAGCAGGCTGTGCAGATCGTGTGGAAATACTCTCACGTGACGCCACTTTAGGGCTGCCGGAGTCGTATCAATTTGACTGCTTGTTTATCGATGCGGCCAAAGGGCAGTATCGAGTATTCCTCGATTTATATCTACCGCTTCTTCGTGAAGGCGGTTTGGTAATCAGCGACAATGTCCTGTTCCGAGGACTGGTGGCGACCCCTGAAGAAGCGGGCAAGCGCCAGCGTCCGATGGTGGACAAGCTGCTTTCTTATAATTCGCATCTGATGGAGCGTCCTGATTTAGAAACGACATTTATTCCAGTCGGAGACGGGTTGGCCATCAGTATGAAAAAGAAGTAAAAACATAGGGTCGTATATGTGTAAAGCATCATGAGGAAGGGGACATGAAGCATGGGTAACCCCGTATTGATTGGGGTAGCGGGAGGCAGTGGTTCTGGAAAAACGACTGTAGCAAAGGAGCTGTACCGCCAGTTCCAAAATGATAGTGTAACGATGATTGAGCAGGATTCCTACTACAAGGATCAAAGCCATTTAAGCCCAGAAGAGCGGGCGTTGACTAACTACGACCATCCCTTCGCTTTTGACAACGATTTGTTGCTTGCGCATTTGCAGGAGCTAATGCAAGGAAAAGCGATCCAAAAACCGATCTACGACTTCAAGGTGCATAATCGCAAGCCGGAGCAAATCCAAGTCGACCCGAAGGATGTCATCATTTTGGAAGGAATGCTGATTCTGGAGGATGAGCGGATTCGTGATTTGATGGATATCAAGGTATTCGTCGATACCGATGCGGATGTACGAATTGCACGCCGAATCGTACGTGACATCGAAGAGCGCGGTCGTTCTCTCGATTCTGTCGTAACACAGTACCTAAACGTCGTTCGACCAATGCACTTGCAGTTTATTGAGCCGACCAAGCGATACGCAGACGTCATCATTCCAGAGGGCGGCTACAACCGAGTAGCGTTGGATCTGTTGTCCACGAAGATCAGCAATATTTTGTTGGAGAAGCAACAATTCACCAATCAATCATAAACACTTGAAAGCGCACCCGTGACGTACGGTGTGCTTTTTTCTTTGTTCGTTGTTTCTGGCGCGTGCATTCCGGCAATACTGGTGAAAAAAGCCAGGGAGGGAATTCGATGCAGCTGGATCGACGAATTAAAAGACGTCATTTTCTTGTATTGCTGTCCATGTCGTTGTTATGGCTCGGTTTGGTCGTGCGCTTGTGGTGGATTCAGCTCGGATCGCCCCATCGGTTTTCTCGGCATGGCGTTGACTTGGTAAAGGCAGCAGTAAAGCAAAGACAGCAAAGCATCGTCCTGCATAGCGGACGTGGCGATATCGTGGATCGGAATGGGTACGCCTTTACTGGAGAAGAGCATCTCGCCTTGATCTTGTTCCCGTTGGCGCGTGGGAGCCTGCAAGGAACAGATGGCTTGCAGCGGTTGGCTCAAATAACTGGAGAATCCAAGGATCGGTTGTCGGAGACCATGGAGAAGGCAAAAGTACCACTGCTCATGCGAGAGGAGTCCGGAAAGCTGGTGATGCTCACTGAGCGGCAGGCTGAGGAAATCAATGCCCTTGCCATCCCAGGAGTTGTGGCATTGGCGGTGACAGAGCGATACCGCGCTGATGAAGTAGCCAAGCATTTGATTGGCTTTATCCATAAGAATCCCGACATGGTGCAGAAGCTGTATCCAGATGAATGGACAAGCGGCAAAATGAATGCCGAGAGCACACTGGGGGCATCAGGTCTGGAGCGAAGCTTTGACCGGTTTTTACAGGGAGTAGAGCCTTCAGTCTTGTCCTATTATGTAGATGGGCACGGACAGCCGCTCCGAGGGCTGGATATTCGCTACACGAAGCAGTCGAATCAATACTATCCGCTTTCATTAACGACTACCTTGGATGCAGCAATCCAGAGAAGCATGGAGGCAGCAGCCGATCAAGTAGGGTTAAAAGAGGGCAGTATCGTCGTTTTGGACGCACAAACAGCCGATGTTCTTGCAGCTGTTAGCCGCCCTACCTATGATCAAACCAATGTTATAGGAAACACGAGCGACTGGAAGAATCGCGCATTCAAACAACTCCCGCCTGGTTCTGTCTATAAAACAGTCGTGGCAGCAGCCGCCTTGGCGGAAGGAATCGTTTCTCCCATTGACCGTTTCACATGTACAGGGGAGTACGGGAAGTACCAATTCTCCTGTTGGAAAAAAGAAGGTCACGGCAGTGTGACACTGGAAGAAGCATATGCCCAATCCTGCAACATTGCTATTGCCCATATCGCCAAGATGGTGGGCGGAGCCAAGTTGGAGGAATATGCAAAAAAGCTGGGCTTGACCACTCAAGTGGGGCATGTCACCCCTCATTTGTATAAACTCAAAAATTTCAAGCAGCTGGATGGCGAAGAGCCGGGTAGAGTCTTTGCAGAGGGTATATCCCGCGACGATGAAGGCGTCCTGATTCAAAGCGCCATCGGTCAGCGGGATGTACGCATTACCCCCTTGCAAGCAGCCAATATGATGGTAACGATTTTGCGTGGCGGTCAAAGCTCTCAAGTACGGCTGGTAAAAGAGATCGCATACCGAAATGGTCAATCGTTCCATACATTCCCTGAGCAGGAGCTCTCTTTGGACGGAATTGACTACGTCACAGCCAACAAATTGCGAAAAATGATGCGCAAAGTCGTCACAGTGGGAACAGGACAGATGCTCATGAATTCCGCTTGGCAGGTGGCAGGCAAAAGCGGGACTGCACAAATCGGGGATGTGAATGGAAACAACCATCTGTGGTTTCTCGGGTACGCTCCGTTAGAAGAGCCGCGATACGCCATTTGTGTCGTGGCAGAAAATCAGCCGAGCTGGGGAAAAAACCAGGCTATGGAGCTTTTTCACCGAGCTGTTGCTGAGCTTGCCGATCATACAGCTCAATCTTCCCAACCTCGCGAAGAGTATTTCCGAGGATGAAGCCTCTTGCGTTAATTTGATTGTTTTTACCTAGTCCGACGATCAGCATGAGGGGAGAAGAGGACATGTACATGGACTGCGACGCTTTTGCCCAAATGGTTCTCTTATCACCTTTGCTGGGAGATAGGCGTTTTACCGTATGGCTATGCCAATCACCAATATATTTCCATTGTCGATGCCTGCTTAATTTGCGGACGAGCTTTTTGAGATGCATGTCATCGAAAAATATAGAATGTGGCTGGTGAATTGCATTTGGGCCTGGTTCACTTGCATACGTTACGACCCATCTATCCTCACCAAGTGGGTATCCCATCATGATCCCTCCTGTTTCCAGCGAGGGTTTTTTTCGTACGGCCTGCTCAATCTGTTTCCACGCTTTTGGTGTGATGTACAGCGTCGTCATGAGACGTTCGTCCCTCCTTGATCAAACCACTGACATTTGCTTGATATCATATGTATGCGAATAATGAAACGTCCCGTGCTCCAGCAAAGTTATGAATTGTCGAAAAAGGGATTGTAACTCAACCGCTTCCTTTCTATAATTTGAGTAAAAAGACGGAGACTGGAAAGGTTGATTGTATGCCTTTAGCAACTGTTGATCTCTCACTGATTGGGCAAGTATTAGCGGCAGATGTGTACACAGAACAAGGAATATTGCTGCTGGGACAAAACACGACGATCACGCCTGCCCATGTGATCCTATTGCAAAAGCAACGAGTCCGTGAGGTTGATATCATACAGAGTCTTACAGAGGGAACCGGTGAGGAAGTGACTTCTCAACTATTCCAATTAGAGGCAGATTCTGAGACCGTTGCAGCTTATGTACAAGCCCTCGACAAAACGAGACTACTCTTTGATGAACTGACAGTTGGCGGGGCACCAAGTCTTGATCATTTTTCCAACATCTTTTTTGATGTAGCAGAAAAATCGAGGAAGCATTTGGGGCTGTTCCGGAACTTGTACGTACTGGAAGGCGCAGACAGCTATACATACCGCCATTCATTAAATGTAGGCATTCTCTGTTCGCTCATTGCTCGATTGATGAAATGGGATGAAGAGCGAGTAGCATTCATGGGGACAGCCGGATTTTTGCATGACATTGGAAAAATGAGGGTACCGAAGGAAATATTGCTCAAGCCAGGCAAGCTAACTGAAGAGGAATTTGCGATCATGAAGAAGCATACCGTCTTCGGCTATGAGATAATCCGTGAGATGAAGGGTGGGTCTGAGCTTTTAGCATTGTGTGCCTTGCTGCATCACGAGCGACTCGACGGGTCTGGCTATCCGGAGCAAAGAAAAGGCGATAGCATTCCAATCGAATGTCAGGTGCTCGCCGTTGCCGACATGTTTGATGCGATCTGTTCTGATCGTGTGTACAAAGGGAGGTCGTCCCCATTTGAGGCGGCACAGCTCCTCTGGAAGGAAGCATGTAGCGGCACGTTGAACGTGGAGATCGTTGCGCAGTTTGTCCGCTACATTGCCTTGCTGTACGTAGGCGCGAAGGCGAAATTGAGTAGCGGGGAAGAAGTAGAAGTAATTCTTATTCATCAAGATGAACCGATGCGTCCGTTGGTAAGAAGAATGGGTGAATTTCTCGATTTGCGGCATGATCGCAAGCTGACGATTGAAAAAATGATAGGCTAAAGAAAGTCGATGCGAAAAAGATGGAACCGCTCTTAGAAAATGAGAGCGGTTCCATTGTTGCTGATCTGTGAACGATTGTTGGGAAAGCTCGATCAGCTTGCCAGATTGTGACACAATGAAAGTGTGTATGGTAGAAAAAGAAACGAAACGTGTCGTGCGAATGCTCGAAACGCAAGGAGGAAACACATGATACGCAAAGCGGAACCCACAGACGCAGCTTTTGCTGCCCCATTAATTTATGATGCCATTGGAGATATCGCACATACGTTGACAGGTGCAACGGAGGCAGCAGATGCGATTCGTATGATGGAGGAGTTTTTTACGAAGGAAAACAACCGACTCAGCTACGAAAACGCGGTGATTGCCATGGATGGAGATGTACCGGTAGGATTGGCACTCTTTTATCATGGGAGCCAAACAGAGGTGCTTGATCGCCCCTTCGTTGAGCATGTCCAACGTTTGACTGGTGAGAAGATTACGCTTGTAAAAGAAGCAAAGGATGACGAATTTTATTTGGATTCTGTCGCGGTTGATTCCTCATGCAGAGGGAAGGGGATCGGATCACTTCTGCTGGATGCTTTTGAAAAAGAAGCGATTCAGCGCGGGCATGACCGAATCGCTTTGCTCGTTGACGAGGAAAAACCGCGTGCGCGTAAGCTGTATGAATCGCTCGGCTATCGTGAGGATGGGACAGTGATCGTAAGCGGGCATAAATTGAGTCACATGGTGAAGGACCTATCGGAAAAGGCGTAAGAAGCTCTCTATCGAGACTTGCTGCTAGAATAAAAAACGTTTCCCGTTGGACAAAGCGAAAAGTCCGAGGGAAACGTTTTTTCGTAAGCTTAGCTGTTAAATGAAGGCACGCTTTCTACTTGGCATGAGGGCACGTAAGGAGTGAGATCAAACTTCCAATCAAATTCACGGATCGGACTGTACCTACCCGTCAGGAGCTTCAAAATGTGAGCTTCGGTTGCTTTACTCGTATTTTTGGACGCACCTGCTTCGTCGTAAAGATTGCCACACGCATAGGCAAATAAATACTCTTCCCAGCTCGAGTAGGCGAGTTGGATCCGCTTGGCTACGTCCAACATGCTTTCTATGGCCTCTGCCTTGGGAAGATAGGACTGCTGGGCGCCTGCTTTGCAAATAATGAGATACCAGGCGTAATCAAAGGCGGCAATGCCGGCTTGTGGGAGTCTGTTCATGTACGAGTACACGATCAACTGCCGGGCTGACTCCATATCGCCTTTTTTTAAGGATGCGATGTAGTTGGAACGATTGGCAGCGCCAAGTGCAGATAATACGTGGCGATGCTGATCAAATTCAACTCTCCGCCCATGCTCCAGAAACCAAGCCAAGCGCTCTTGCGTTTTAGTGGCATCTCCCGTATCCCATCTGTCATCAATACGAAGCCGCAAAAACGTATCGCGCAGGCGGTTGTATTCGTGGATGGCCAAATAATACGCGAGCCGCTTCTGATTTAGACAAACAGAGGAGAGAGCATGCAAGTAGCGGCTTAATTTTGGGTCGATCTCTATTTCGTTTTCTGCTTCTTTTGTCATGGTAGTTCTCTCTGCCTCCTTTAGTGGAATGTCAATGCTTTGCGAGTTTTGGGAATCTCACGAATGATGCGGATGTAATACAACATGGAAAGTATCGCGAGAATGCCCAAAAGCCATGATCCCGTCCATCCCTTTTCTTCCAGGTCAGGCTTGGCATTGATATACGTATCGGTCATGAGAAGCGACTGATAGGGATGCTTGCGCTTTTCCAAAGCTTTCACAATGACAGGCAACATCTCGCCATCCGGTATTGCCTTGAATGTTCCTCGCATCGTAATGGATTGCTTGTCATGAATTTCTTTAGCATGGTCGTAGTCTGTAATAACAATGATCGCTTGTTGATCCAGATAACCCACATTTACATAGCCGGTGTCAGAGTTTAACAGATCACGTTCTTCGGCTTTGGCGGCAGGAATGAACTCAGCTTTTGGCTCGGGATGCTTCTCTGTGTCATAGACGCGGAGAATATTGGTATAAGAAGCTTTGGTCAATGTAAATTCCACCTGGTAGCCAAGTGGAGTTTGTTTCAACTCGTCCATCGTCTTTATTTGGACAGGCCAGAATTTATTAACCAAGGAGTCATACATCTGCTCCGAAGTCATCTCCAGCTTCATGGATACGACAGCAAACATAGCGTAATGGAGCAAAAGGAGAAAAATAATCGTCCAAAGGTTACGTCTCGTGTAGAGAGCAAAAAATTGCCGGAACCTTGCTAGCCTGCCAGGGAGTCCGAGGGCTTGCAAGGTTTTTCTCCTAGCTGCCTTGGCTTGCTTGTTCGCAGCTGGTTCAGTCATCCTGTCAAACGGAGACTGTATTTGCGTCAGGCATATCTTCGCCTCGATATCGGAGGGATTATGCGAAAGCATCTCCTGAAAAATCTCTTGAGCCTTCTCCCATTCGCCCAGCTGAAGATAGCCTTTCCCTAGCAAGCTGCGAGCGTCCCACAGCTCTGGCATGCGAGTGAGGATTTCTTGGCAATCTTTGATCGCTTCGGCGGCAGCTCCCTTTTCGAGGAAAAGTCGGGCACGATACAAATACGCATCGATGTTATCTGGATCAAGACGTATCAATTGATCAAAGGTATGGAAGGCCCGAACCTTATTTCCGGTTCGCAAAAAATATTCGCCCTGTAAACGGATCAAATCGGGGTCAAGAGCGTACAGTGCATGGGCTTTTGCCAGAGAGTTCTGAGCCGTTTCCCAATCATTTTCCATGAGGGCAAATAACGCATCGCTGCGCCATTCTAGAAACGCTTCAATATCCCCGTCCTCGCGGTTCCCAAAAGAGTGGTAACGTAGCGTGATGGTCTGATTGAGCTGACCGTTCAGGTAAGCGACAAAACGTCCAGAGAGCTGGCCTGCGAGCTTTTCTAATTTCTCCTGCCACTGAAAATGGGAATCGAGCAGCTTCCACACCTCGTGAGGCAAGTGATAGTGCTCTTCTAAAAAGTGGAGAAATCGCGAATCGATGAGTTGATGGCAGCCGACACTCCACATGGCCTCGTCATTCAGCAACGTACGCCAGTTTTCAAGCTGGATTCGTTCGTGATAGTTATCGTACAGCATTTGCGTACGGCGAAAAAAACGCTCCACCATATCATCGGGGTTCATGGAGCGTTCAAAATGATCGTAGCTCTCCGTGAAATCGTACCGCTGGGGAATGGAGATTTCCTGTGTGAGCTGCTGCGGCGGATCATGATCCTCCCCTTCATCCAGCTGACTCGGCTCTCTTCTTTCCGACAGGGGCGTTTCTTCGAGCGTATGATTCCGCGTGATATTGTGCGTGGACTTCAGGGCGAGGTCATACGCCTCTCGCAATCGCTGAAAGCCTTCAGGATCAACTTCCGGATTGTGCACCTTCAACTTTTTGGCATAAGCCTTCTTTATCTGGGCAGGATTGTCCGTAGGTTCAATCCCGAGAATCTCCCAAATCCCCATTAATACTCATTCCACCCTTCAAACATGTCCAGCTGCTGCTTCAATTCTTCTGCTGCTTTGGCGATGTCTCTTTCATTTTGGGTGGACAGCACACTTTCAAAGCGGCGTAAGTAATTCGCAATGATCATACGGTTTTCGCCCAACGCTTCCTCATACATACGCTCGCCTTTTGCCAGAAGCAATCGATTTTCGGTTCGTTCTCTGGGGTGGATCTTAATGTTTTGAAGAGCTTGAAAACGCTCCTCAATTTCTTTTTTTGAAAGGCTACCCGGATTTTTTTCGATGACGGCCTTGGTTTTGACTCCTGTAGATACGACAGTCACTTCGACTTCAAGAATCCCGTTGATGTCATATGTATAACGAACATCGATAGACTCCTCGCCCTTTTTGGCAGGGGGAACTTTTATATTCAGTTCGCCAAGCTTGAGGTTATGTTCGACGCGTCGGCTTTCGCCTTGATACACGTCAACGAGAATAGCGCGTTGATAATCGAGAACGGTGTACAGCCGTTCTACCCGGCTGACCGGGATTGGCGTATTGCGTTCGATGATCGGAAAGAAGTAGCCATCCTCGTGTTTGCCGTTTGCCATGGTTTGTACAATTCCCGTACCAAGTGTGTATGGGCAAACATCTGTTAATACAAGCTCGTTTAACGCTTCGTTGCGTTCCTTGAGCGCTGCTTGAATCGCTGTTCCCAATGCAACAGCCTCATCGGGATTAATATGGGAATAGGGCAGTCGACCAAATATTTTGCTTACGATGGATTTAATAAGCGGCATCCGAGTTGCCCCGCCAATAAGCACGATCGCGTCCAGTTCCTGAGGGGAGATGGATGCGTCTCGCAAAGCACGCTCGATCGGCTGACGCAGTCGTTGCAGCAGAGGAAACGCGAGATCTTCCAGCTGATTCCGGCTGAGGGTTGTTACAACGAGCTCTCCCTGGATATTGACACTCATTTTCCCTTCTTGGTCGGAAAACAAGGCGCGCTTGCACAACTCAGCTTGTTTGTGGATGGACGAACGCGTTTTGCTGTCCAGACTGTTGATGTCGAGTCGATGGGCTTCTATAAAATAAGAAGCAATCAGATCGGTAAAGTCTTCGCCGCCCAAAAAGTTGTCGCCGGCGATTGATTTTACTTCCATCACACCTTCGAACATTTCCAAAATAGAAACGTCAAACGTACCGCCTCCTAAGTCGAATACGAGGAACTGTGTCTCGGATTCCTCCTGATGGAGCCCATAGGAGATCGCGGCGGCTGTCGGTTCGCTGATTAAACGCTCCACTTTCAGTCCAGCAAGCTCTGCTGCTCGCTTGGTCGCTTTGCGTTGTGTGTCGTTGAAATAGGCAGGCACACTAATAACCGCTTCGTGAACGGGCTGCCCTAAATGAGCCTCTGCATCCGCCTTCAAAGATTTAATCACAAAGGAGGAAAGGTCTTCAGCAGAAAAGGAATATCTTCCTAGTTGGTACCTTTTTTCTGTCCCCATAAACCGTTTGAAGGTAGAAGCTGTCCGATCTGGGTGAGTCAAGAGGCGCTCTCTGGCGATCTTGCCAACCAAGATTTCGCCATTCTCATCGACGCTGACCACAGAAGGAGTCAGTGTTTCTCCGAGCGCGTTTGGAATGAGCACGGGTCCATTCTCAGTCCAGTAGGCAACCAGACTGTTCGTCGTGCCCAAATCAATTCCAATGGTGGTCATTAGCTAGGTCCTCTTTTCCGTGTTTTTTCTACTAATATCGGTAAAAATAGAGACTTTGTAGATCATTTTACCATGAAAAAAATGGATATAATTGGTGCTTTAGTAGGATATGAAATCGAATTTTAGATAACGAAAATAGATATAGAATTCCTATGATAGAAAACGACAGACGAGAGAGGTCGTTATGCCAATGCAGCAGCGAATGGAAAAGTGGTTTGAAACGTGGAAGTTACTTATGCATGATATGGAGCGACAAGGTGCTCAGGTTTGGCCGCTCATTATAGAACCACCAGCAAGGCTGGAAGAAATCGAGAGAAGAGAGGAAAGTCTCGGGATCAGATTTCCCGCGACGATCCGGACTATTTTGCTTGCGGGCAGCAGTCAGGTTCAAATAAATTGGTCGTTGCCATCTCGAGCGTTAGACCCTTTTTCGCTCAGTGGGGATTTGGGATGGTCATTGGATGCGTTTGAGTGGCCGTACTTTGGTGGGGACGAAGAGAGTGAGGACGAGAAAAGGTATCTCTGTTTTCACGTCGGCGGGAATGGCGACATGCTTCTCATCGATTTGTCGACAGGCGTGGATGACCCGCCCGTCTATTCCTGGGGGCATGAGACAGACGAATTCCTATTGCTCGGCAAAAGCTTCACAGAGTTCGTAGAGCGAGTCACGGAGCTGGGCTGTATTGGGGCAGAGTGCTGGAATTATGAAGCACTCGCTGGTGCAGATGGGCTCGACGTCGAGGGGCAAGTCGCACAAGAGTGGAAAGAATGGCTGCAATCCTATCGAACGCTAACCTTTGAAGAGGCAGCACAAGATTTCGAGAAGCTAGTCATGTTTGCAAAAATGCATGGTGCTGGAGATTCACGTATCCAAGAGGCATTTACTCAGTACGATTGGGAGCAGGTTTTGCATAAATGGGTAGAGCAAATCGAGCAGGAAACCTCATCAAGCAATCTGCTACTTTGGTGCCAGCTCATTGTCGAGACAGTTGGCAAGAAGGCAGAGAGCTGGGTGCGCTCCCTATGGGAGTCCGGTCCACATTTTCAACGGATAGGCTCAAGCCTGCGTGCATATGTTACGGCAGCTTGTTTGCCGGAAGAAGAGGGCTTACAGCGAGTTTTGGCTGAAATGGACGATATCGTTGCCAGAAAAGATAGTCTGGTAGGATATGCTGCCAACAGTCATTTGCATCACTTTCGCTCCCCAGAAGTCATTTTGTGGATGGAACCGCATGTAGCGTACCCGATTGAAGGCTGGGATGAGCTTTTCGCGGTGTCCCGTCCACAATGGAATGATCTGATTCGTTGGCTGGACGGAAATGATGCACAGCGGCAGATTGCATTAAGTGCTTGGGGCAAAATGCTGACAAGCGGTGAATCGCCTTCCGGTGAGGCGAATTGGGAAGAAATCAATCGGTTGTTGGATGTAGCGTACGAGAAAGCCATTCTGCGCAAGGAAAAGGAGCGGGTAGATCGCATTCGCTCTTCCTTGGAAACAGTAAAGCATTAGACGAGGGGGGAAAGACCGTGAGAAATGTGGTAACGGTATGGGGAACAACCTTGCAGTCTTCTGATGAGCTAGCAGATTTTCTGACTCCGGTTTACGATGAGAACGGGGAAGTGATGCCGTCAGGCTTTTTAACAGCGTCGGGCCTTGAATGGGTAGACGAGGACTTTTTTGAAGTGCATGAGGTACAGGATGCAGAGGCCAGAGCGGACTTTTTGACGTATTTGGAAAACGAATATGCGATGAATGCAACACTTGATAGAAAAGAATGGCCGAAAAAGCTAACAGAGGAGATTGGCAAATACCCACATGTGATTTTGCTGTACGGCAATGAATCGCGGTACGGTCCGATTAACGAAAAATTGTTCGATCTTACTGAGGGCGGGCAAGAAAAAGATTCACCGCTGGTCCTGCTCGCCAAACTTGTGTTTGAGACAGAGGAGCGGTAAGGAGCAGGGAGGAATACATACGATAGGGGAGACAGACATGGCTTACCGTTTCGCAGATTTATACGATGCAGCTGAACTGGGAGAAATTGAGCTCGTAAAAAAGATCGTTACGAAACAGCCAGAATTGCTGCATGAAAAGGATGAGTATGAGTTTTCCGTACTGCATGGCGCTGTGATGACAGACGATGTTGACCTCATTGCGTATTTGGTCGCACAGGGTGCAGATGTAAATGCGAAAAACGATGAGGGTATTACCCCGCTGCATATCACGCTCTATCCAGAGGTTGCAGAGGCGCTCATCGAGCACGGTGCAGACATACATGCCAGCGCTCATGATGGAAGTACTCCGCTGCACACGCAGGTAGCGGATGGGGAGGAGCGTTTGGATGTGGTAGAGTTACTGCTGGCTAAAGGTGCGAATCCTAACAAAAAGGATAGGGAAGGGCAAACACCATACGATATAGCACGCGAGAGAGAAGACGAAGAGATGATGGCTTTATTTGAATAGAGGAAAAAGGAAAGCGTCCGTTATGATTTCGGACGCTTTCTTTCTTGTTCGAGTGCCGCGACGCGTTTTTCCAGCTCGTCGAAGGCTTTTTGCTTGGTTGCGGTGCGTTTTACGATGAAGAGGCAGCAAGCAATGATAAGGGCTAAAGGCATGAAGAAGACAAAAAGCTGAAAGAGTAAAGTACCCCATTCGAGCGATACGGCGCCAAATTCTAACATGGGTAATCACTCCAACCATTCGTTTCGTTCTATTTTACCAAAATATCCCGTTTTTTCTAAGCAATCCTTTACCATACAAGCAACAGTGAATTAATCGACAACAACTCCCTGCGTACAGGCACGCATGGGCGACCGCCCACATAAGGATAGAAGTAAGCTATTCCAGACGTGGAGGTGGCAGCCATGTCCAGCATTATCGCGGCGCTTTCCCTTGTTTTTAAAGAACTTCTCGTTTTTGTGGCTTATGTCAAGAACAATGCCTTCCCGCAACCGCTTCAGGACACCGAAGAAGAAAAGTATCTCCGACTCATGGCCAAAGGCGACCCTTACGCCCGCAACAAGCTGATTGAGCACAATTTGCGTTTGGTGGCGCATATTGTGAAGAAATTCGAGAACACGGGTGAGGACAGTGAAGATCTGATTTCCATCGGTACCATCGGCCTGATCAAAGCAATCGAGAGTTATCAGGTGGATAAGGGCACCAAGCTGGCTACGTATGCTGCGCGTTGTATTGAGAATGAGATATTAATGTCAAAAGGGCGGATAGAGAGTGTGGAAAATGAGCAAACACGCACAATTTACGGTAGTAGTAAAGAAAATGGCAACGGATGATAAGAAGATTGTTGTGAACTTGGAAATGGTAGGGAAGCCTGACCCATACGATTTGGCGGACATTGTGGACATGGTTGGGGACAAAGTAGTTGTACGTCTTGGAAATCCACAAATGGCAATGAATTTTGACGAGGATGGAAGAGAAGAACGTCGTGGTTTATCTGTCACAACCGATCAATCTTGCGTGGTAACACAAGTTAGCGGAGACACTGAGGATGAACATGACGATTACCACGAAGATACCGATGACCAGCAAAACGAAGGTTCAGAGGGGGAAGGGTCTGAATGCAATCCAGAAATCCAAGCTATGGGTACAGAAAATGACAACAAACCTGATCCAGAATCACAAGGTCAGGAAGATCCCAATGATAACACAACTGATAGCGATCAGGAAGAAAAAAACAAGATGCTGCTGCAATCGACAAAGAAGCGTTGGAAGCCTTCATTTGAGCGGACAAGCTCCAGTATTCGATGAATTTACGTTTGATTTCCCGGAATTACTACAACGCAAAAAGAATGGGGAAACATGGATCATAATTGCTAAGAGTCTTGGTGTAAGCTCCACCAAAGTAGCAGCTGAATTACGTGAATATAAAAAGCGTGTTGCTGAACATATGGCCAAGCAAACCGGAGAAGAACCGGGGGCAGTGTAAAGCTGCTCCTCTCCCACAGAAAGGCGGGATCATATGACAGCCGTTAAACCAGCGCCAGATCACCCGTGGAGACGCGGTTTTCTCACCAAAAAGGTAAACGACCATATCAAGCAGTCTATCGTTAACTCTTTCGTCAATAACTGGATAGCAGGCGGAGCATTGCTGCCTTGGAACGGAAGGAAATAGGGTTACTCAGGATATCGGCGTCCATGACAACCAAAAAGTTCGTGGACGTCCCCATAGTAGACCCGAACAGGAAGGTCTGGGAACACAAGGGCAACATGGCCAGCATCGAGATGTAGACGGTCGGAATCTTGTTCAATGACATAAGGTATCTCCATTGCGTCTAGGCGTCCTTGAGTTAACTGACCTCAGACCATTCGACTGAGTAATAAAATGACTTTTTCATGAGACCAACTCCTTCGTCATCATTATGCCACGAGGAGACTGGAACAAAAAAGATAGTATCAAAAGCTCAATTCAGTTAAAAACGTCATTTAATGCGGATCTTCTTTGCCAAGAATCAATCCTACGAGGTAACCGATAAATTCGAACACAAAGATTATTAGTTCCACTGGCTTCACACTCCAATTACTCATCTTGTATTTAAATACGAATGTTACAGAAATTGGTTCCAATGCATCTTCACAACAAATTGCTCAAAATGTGAATCAGGCACGATAATCCGATTCAATGATATAAGTCATAATAAGTTTGTTGTCGTCAAAAACAAATATTCGTTCACAGTCTGGGCAGCGCCAAACATCATATTTAGGAAACAGGAAGTTTGAAGAATCAAGTTTATCTACAGAAAGTATTTGGTCCCATTCCTTATCGCTGTAAACATGGTATTCTACGTCGTTTGGACATAAAGAGTTAGAAAGTAATTTACCACATACGCAATCGAACTTGGCCATCTACAATACTCACTTTCTATATTTTTTCAAAGAATACCATGAAAGTTCAGGCTATTTAACAAAATGTGTAATTAAGACTGGTCTCGATTGATCAACAAACTTAATTAGCGTTTGTGTGATGAAATTCTAATTACGAAGTAGGCAGCGACAACAACGATAAAAGCGACAGCCGCTATCAGTATTAAACCAGGATAACCAACGCTAGACACGGAGCTTCACCACCCTTAAGTCTTGAACTGATTTTGGCTAATGATAGCGGAATTTACCACAAATTTCAAGTTTTGGAAAGGAGAGATAGCTGCGTTGACACCAACTAGACAAGTTCTACTCAAACGATTGGCGAACTTTCGAACGGTACCAGGACATGGAGCGGATGTAAACAATATGTCTGATGAGAAATTGGAGACTTATGTAAAAGCCTTAGAAAGCATGTTCAAAAAAGCGTTTGAGGAGGAATACGAGGAAGATAATTACCGAGAAGCAGATCATTGAAACGCTGGCAATGAAGGTAATGGGATGGCAGCCGGGAATAGATTTTGAGCTTCGACTTGGATTTATCCTGCGGAACTGGGGAACTGAAGAATGAAACCCACTCCAAAACATAGCCGATGCGTGGATGTTGGTGGAGAAATTCAAAGAGCAAGACAGGTTTGTTGAAATATCAGTTAACGATGAAGTCTATTTTGTAATGGTGGACAGCGATGATCAATGGTTTGAAGGCGAAACTATCGCAAAAGCTATAAGCAATGCAATCTTAACAAATCGGTAATTGTTTGAAACGCTGACCTAATACCCAGTCCAATCTTCGTTCATATACGGAAGGGTTAGTAAAAACAAAAAAATAACAGTAAGGGCAAATAACAATACGTATATCCATCTAGCTTGGAAAGGCTTTGTATTCAGGATTAGAATCCATCCAAAAAGAAGGATCAATGTGATTGTCATATGAGAGTGCTCCTTTCGATAGGAATTACGAAATATAGTGATTATTGGTTACAAAACACACGATTTGATAAATGAGGAGGATGCACAATGAAACGAGTGAAAGTTCACTGGAGTTTAACTGCTAGTGTGATGCTTTTAGATGATGCTCTTGAAAGGGCTGGAATCGATTTGCGTAAGGACTATTCAATCGAAGTGGATGAAGACGGGAATTATATATGCACGCAAGATTGATCGCCTTAACATTTCATTACTTGTGAAAAGGGGATGAAGACAATGACAGACTTGAGTGGGGCAACAGTTACGCTTGAATACAATACGCTAAAGAAGTTGGAAAGTAATGAAGTTGTATTAAATGCTATTGTGCAATATATCAGCAGGTCAACGACAGTGGAGGAAGGCGACTGGATTGATGACGACACAGTTGCACCATCTACCATACTAATTGATATGAAAGCGTTGAAGCCGCTTTTGCTGAAATATTGCCTTACGGTAAGGATAAACACGAATTTTTGGAGCCAAGCGAATGCAACATCATTTTTGAATACGATGAGCAATCTATCGTAGAGATGCAGGAGGAGCCTGCATGAAGGCAATCACGATCCACTAACCCTGGGCGACGCTGATCGCCCTAGGGGGGAAACGATTCGAAACTAGAGGCTAGCCAACTAGGTATCGCGGACCCATTGCGATTCATGCCGCTAAGAAAGTGGACAAGGAGATTTGCCTACAAGAGCCTTTCCGCAGCATGCTGGCTAGTCACGGGTATACGGCGGACAACCTGCCAATTGGATCGGTTGTTGCTATATCCACACTTGCACAATGCCATCAAGTTACAGCAATCAAACCATATAGGGCTGCATTAGCTGGAGCGGATTACGTGGAAGGAAACGAATTGGTGTTTGGATGGCACGAAGTAGAGCGGTATGCATGGGAAATGACGGACGTAAAGCAAATTGATCCGGTGCCAGGAAAAAGGCAGCAAGGACTCTGGAATTGGGGAGGGGAATGGGATACAAGTAGTATATAAGATAATGTTTCTGCGGATGGGAATAAACCGACAATGGTATTTTGGCTATTTAAGTGTCGTTACGGATTTAGGTAGCTACATTTCAAATTAAGTTATTTGTGTCGACCTTCAGCAATTCTTGCAAGAACAAGTTTTCTAAGGTCATCATATTGTTCATCAACAAGAATTTGAAGGGCCTTGAGAGTTGCCTTTTTATTAGCGGCAATGCTCTTTCTAACGGAAAAGTCAGGATCATGAGCAAGTTTTACTTGCAATTCTTCAGGGAGCTTATTTTTTGAAGCGACCATGCTTCGAACTCTCCACTCTGGATGTTTTGCAAGGAGCTTGAGGATCTCAATAGGAACTGTTTTATTTTGAGCAACCCAAAAAGACATGTCTGGATAATGTTGAATTACCTCATGCCAAACATCCAATGGGGCTTCATCCCAAGCTGCACGAAGATATTCATCAGGATTCTCACATGTTCTAAGTCTTACAAATTCTTCGGCGGATGTAATCACTTAATCATTCCTCTTCGCGATGGTGTTGGGATTATCTTACAACAACGTCAGTCAAAAATCATTAGCTTAGAAAACATTACTTATGGTAATCAAATGTAAAACCTTGATTCTCCCAAATTCCATCACGCCTAATCACTTTTGCATGGACTTGGCATTTTATACCTGTTACTTCGTAAGTAGCATAGACTTGATAGCCGGATCCAAATGGAGTTACAGAAACAATTTTAAAATTTCTTAGCCATTTATCACCAACGGGGGCCTTTGATGCCTCATGATCTTCACATTCATTCCTGATATGTTTCTCAAGTATCCAACCTTTTCGGATCCAGTGATCGACCGAATTGATGATATCCCTGACCGGTCGCTTTAGATGTAAATCTGCTGCATAAGTGTTTGGGGTAATGAACGAAAACAAAAAGAAGCCCAATAAGATAATTAATTTCCACATCGAAAAGTCACTCCTTCATCAGTAACTTTTCCAGCGGCAAGGGAAAATATCAACAAAGTTCATTTAACAAAAGAGAAATTAAGTAAAGAAAGCCCCCAAGGTTCGGAGGCTTACCTAGAACTAAAACTACCAGGGCACGCTACATGCCCCTGAATTATGTCCTTTAGGGCAATAGCCAGGCGGATAACCGGGAGTACCACCAGGAATGTCTCTACCATTCCCCCTACCATCCCTACCTTCACCATATGCTAGAGCAGCACTAGATACTGATAGAACCATAACGGTTGCTAAAGCGACAGCAAGAAACTTTTTCATTGGAATCACCTCGAATTAGTATTTTTGGATTTTATATCCAATAGATTAGTCGTAGAAAATAGGAGAAGGTTACAAAAAAAATAAAAAATTTTAATTTTAGCAATGCCCCCTAGAGAATGAAAAAGAAAGAGAGTCTGAAGAAGCAATGGACAAGCAGCTAACCATTTTTGACCTAGATACTTCCTCAAGTTACAAAGAGATCGAGATGGACGGACATCTATTTAGAGCACATAAATTTGTGAAGTCAGCGAGCGGAGGCTATGTGGCTGAGGTTGAGAAGTTTTATCCGGGAACTGGTTGGATCAAGATTCAGAACTATGAAATGGTCATGCGAGTTGCAACGGCATTAGCGACTTAACATCCTATTTCGGGAGTAAACTGGAGATTTTAGTCATCCCAGTTTTCGAAAATCGAATCGCCAGCACACCACTTCTCGTAATCAAAAAGTTCAGGATTTTGGATGAGTTGAAATGAACGGACTACCCATTGTTGGATGAACGTATTTCGATTGGAAGAAGCCTGTTCTACAAAAGAACGAACTTCTTCAAGATGGTTTTTATTATTTTTAATTTTGACAGCATCCCCTACTAATAGATATAGACAAGCTAGAAAGACTTTTCGCTTATTCTTTGCCACTTTAGGGTTAACAGATAGTGATAATAGCAAAGGAGCAGTATCTATAGTAGTGATAAAAAGGTCCCAATCTTGATGTGGTAATTCTGAATCATTTGAGAACGCCCATTCGCAGATGTCATAAGTCATCGTATCAACTACTTTCTATAAAAAAATAGCCCCCAGCTGGGAGCCCGTATATTATGTTCGGCAAAAACATTATAGCATGGGCTGCCGCGAGGGGGAATTGGAAAGATGAGCGCACAATTGGATTTGTTCGTTAATGCTGAAGACAAAGAGAGAGCGAGAGAGTTGCTAAAAGCCTACCCGTCGATGAAAGCTGCCGTGGAAATCTTCACAGTGGAAAAATACTTTCCAGAGCAGTATGACTATACGGAATAGATATGGCAAACATCGAGGGGAACGGAACACGGGGGGATATTGATGGGCGCGGTACTCGTCGTGGGATTTGGTAGGTAACACGATCATTCTGCGAGAGGAACGCCCGTTGATGATCCGCAATTACGAGCAGAAGTGCAAAGCTATTGAAAGGGCAATCGGTGCCCTGCAGATTGAGGGTAGAGAGATTATAGAAAAGTGCTTCTTTGAACAGAAAAGGGACAAGCGAATCAATGAATTAGATTTGCGAATTCCAAAGAGTACCTACGACTTTCATAAAAACCGAGCCATAGACACGGTGACATTCATTTTAAAGGCGGCAGCTGTTATCTGAGCCGTCTTTTTCATTGGGCAATTTTTGGGCAAAATTCGTACTAAACTTGGGCTTTTCTTGTACTAAAATTGGGCGTCCACCCTGCTATGATGAGAACATGAAAATTTGTAAATCACCACATTTGAGCATTAAGCAAGTAGTTTATTATTGTAAAAATTTGGAATTAAGTTTAATGTAGAGTTATCTTTTGAATACTTTGGGAGGTGGGTTAGATGAGTAAGATTAAATCTGTACTGACTGTGCTGGCATTATTCACAGCTATGACATCTGTTTCTATGGGGGCTTTAGCAAGCGAAAATCGAGTCAATACATCTAGTGATATCAACATCCAGAGCGGTGTTATAAACCAAGGTGCCAAAATGTCTTTTAAGTATGAAAAAGTTACTACAGAGATTACTTCCGAGAAGTCTTTTTCCGTATCTGAAGGTGAAAAGGTTTATCTCACCGTCGTACAATGGAGTGGTGGTTGGTTTGCACCAAAAGTTAAGTATGCTATCGTTACCAATAGTGGTGGAGAAGTTAAAAGCGAGGTTGTTTTGGGTAGATATACTGATAAAAACCACACTGTAACATTTTCGGATGTTCCTCCGGGTACATACTACATTAAAGTAATTAATCAAACTATGGATCCTATATACGGGAATGGGTACATTGAATAAGCAATTTTAGGGGTAAGCATGCAAATACAAAAGAGCCACTCGGGCAATCCGGGTGGCTATTACTTTGTGATAAGACAATTTAATGGGGAGATGTTTGTTTTAAGTGGCGTTCTACTATGTTAGGAAATTTCTCCCACACAAAATTCGCTAGAACATTCTAATTGGTGTAGTTCTGTACGTATGCTTCCGCTAGTTCAACATCCTCTCCCTTTAATTCAACGCGATATTGGCAACCTTTTTTCATCCAGTAGTCTTGCTTGCTACTATTCGTAGTTGTGGAGTAAATTTCAATATCATGCTTTTCCCATTCGCTACCGCCAGAACATCTTTCTATAAGTGTTGCTTTCGCTCTCCCTTTATCTACTTTTACCCCATATCGTCCATATGCATCCTTACCAGGAACTACAGTAGTAGTATCCCTGTTATTTTTTACCACTGAAACATGGTGATAATCCAAAGCATTTGCGACAGACATCGAACCCATAATGCTAAGAGCAGTAGCAATAGAAAGAAGCTTCCTCATAAATAGATACCTCCTAATATTTGGGAATCACCGATATCATAGCATAAAATTGATTAAATTCCACATATTTCCAGATGTATTAATTTGTAAGGGTAGTGTCCGTGTTAAAGGCCAGAATATTGACTTGAGCCGTCCTAAATTCAGGACGGCCTTTTCTATGGTGTGATTACGATGAAGGGCTAAAGGAAGCGATCTGCACGGATAACAGGCTTCCATCAGAACATAAATGCCACGGATTATTGGGAGTGATAATAAATTCATTTTATAACAATTTATAGGAAAGGGTTTGATAGAAAATACACAGAAATGACAAAAATGCTTAGGTCTCGATAATAAATACAATGAAACGTATACGTGAATACGGTTAGCCAGTATACTAAACCGTCGACCAGCCGGTGTCATCGATCATGGTGTTCCACCTACACAAGCAGGCATTTTATGGCGTCGCAAAATCAATTGTCACTGGCGAGAATCGAGATTATGTTTACATTCAGCCTCAAATTAAAGCAAGCGTCAAAATGAGAAACTGGACAAAAAGCGGCATGCTGCGATCACCAGTATTTGTTGATTTCATCCTGACTGCTTAGAGCTGGTATACCAAGTAGCCATTCGGCTATGATGGTAGTAAGAGGTGATAGTATGTGCGGACGCTTTACGCTAGTGACCAACCTTAAGTTATGGAATGCAAGGTTTCAAATCGAGGTTATACCTTTCGATATGTAGCCACGATATAATATCGCACCGGGTCAATTAATCCCTGCTATTATCTCTGATCAAGGTAAGCGTCGACTCGGACAGTTAAAATGGGGATTAGTTCCGTCTGGGGTGCAGAATGAAAAGAGCGGGTGCAAGATGATAAATGCGCGGGCTGAGACGCTCACTGAAAAGCCAGCCTTTCGCCTGCTGTTTGAGAGAAAACGATGCATTGTACCAGCAGATGGATTTTATGAATGGGAGCAGCGTGAGTCAGGGAAACAGCCGATGCGGATTATGATGAAGACCGGAGAGCCGTTTGCTTTTGCTGGCCTATTTAATACCTGGATGAATCCAGAAGGTAATAAACTCCATACCTGTACAATCATCACTACCAAACCCAACGAAGTGGTCAAGGACATCCACAATCGCATGCCTGTGATATTGCGGCAACAGGACGAATTAGCATGGCTTGATCGCGAAAAGTTTGATGCTGACTTGTTACAATCGCTGCTTGTACTATATGATCACGAACAGATGAAAGCCTACCCTGTTCCAGCAATGGTTGGCAGTCCAGAAAACGACATGCCAGAATGTATTCAAGAAATAGCTAACCCGTCCCTGTTTTGAGGAGACGGGTTTTTTTGAGTTAATTTTAATTGATTCTAAAAGCAAATACCTTCTTCGGAATAATTCGGGGGAGGGATTTTTACTATGGCTTCCTGTATATTTTATAGTTTAGAAAAATTTAGTATGGATAAAAAAGGTTGACTTGATTAAATTTCCATGTAATATTCTTACATGTGGTTATGTAATATATTGGGAGGTAGTATTGTGGTAAGGATAGACAACAACTTTAATTTTCAGACTGTGCCTAGCTATAGAGATTCATTGACAAGCGTAAATAGTGTACAAGATAAATATAAAACTGGAAAGGAAACTAAATTACAGGTACCGAGTAATAATGTCGACACTGTAGAGATTTCAAACGATGCGCAGTTGATGTTGAGAAGTACTAGAAGTGCGGCATATAGTAGTCCTTGGAAGGACGTAGAGGCTATAGTATCAGACTGGTATGAGATAGGGAAACAATGGGCATCTGATGCAGCTGATTTTGCAGTAGAAGCAGGCAAAGCAGGTCTTGATTTTCTTGTATTAGATGATGTAAAAACATTATTTGACCCTAAATCCAGTAATACGGATAAGGGATTAGCTGCTTTATCTTTATTCCCTGCTGGTAAGGCAATAAAAGGGATGAAACTTCTAAAAAAATTTGACGAAGATGTTGCTAAGTTTGTTGATCGTACTCTTTCGGGAAAAGTAAAAGTCGGAAAATATTATGTAGAGTCTCGTATACATGAAGATAGCCTTCTCGTTAGAGAAGCTGAGAAGGCTATGAAAGACTCGAGAATACAGAAGGATGCTGATGCATTATTAAGAAGATACCTAGAAGGGAATAATAATCCTGGGATCGAAAATAATAATATTTTTGGAGACATCTTTGAACTCAGATCCAGAAAAGGTGCAAGAGTGTACTTGAGAAAGTCAGGAGATACTGTTGAGGTACTAGCGAAATCTGACAAACACAATCAGAAAGACGTTATCAACCGTTTGAGAAAACTATACGATTAGAAAATATTGGTTTAATATTGTCAATTGAGAAGGGATCTGTTAACTATGAAAAAGCATATTTGGATTAGCACAGAATTATCTGAGATCGAGAGTCAACAAAAAAATGATAATAATGTAGATGTAATTGTCACCTTACCAGATCGAACAAGATGGTGGGGAACCTTTTTTACTTATCAAAACATCGAAACATTACGACGGAAGAATAAAAATACTGGTGAGAACCTGTCTGGCACTTATCTATGGTCGATAAATATGGTTATTGTTGAAGATGTGAGTCGTGAAACGATTGAAAAAGTAGTGGATGAGCTTATTCGAGAAGGTGATTTACAAACAATTATGGCGAAGATCGATGATGTTTCTAGTGACTCAGAAGCTGAATATGGTGATGATTTTTTTGAATAAGCTAAGCACTCAGTCTCTACGAAGCCCTCATTTTGGGTGATAAAGAAACAACCCGTCCCTGTTTTAAGGAGACGGGTTGTTTAATGTTATACAACAAAAAGCGAGGACAAATATCGTCCTAGTTTTTTCATAATTACATTGACGCATCTATATACCAATCATCATCGCCAACGTTCAATTTCAGGTAAGAAGTTGATCCGCCAGCGCCACCAAGTGCAGTCGTTGTCCAACGCAATGTGGCTTGAGCATCACGATTTTTCGTTTCTTTTGGACGGTTAATCTGAAATTCTTCTTTGGTGTAAGAGCCCCCGATTGTTACAACTCGCCAATCAGAAATATCAGAAATATAGTCATAACCCTGTTGTACGAGGACAAAATCAGCTTTAAATTCTGCTGATTGAACCCCACTAGTTCCATCAACCAGTACATCAAAGAATTTGCAATATCCAGTTCCGCATTCTGGTTTTGGATCTTTCTTTTTAGCCATCAAGCTAGCTGCTTGTTCTGAGTTTATTGTTTCTTCCTTCAAAACCGTTACTTTAAGCTGTAATACTGAACCATCTTCGAAAGTATAACGTTGTACTGGATTTTTAGAGCTTATCTGGAAAGAAGGTGCTATTTTTTTCAATTTAGCTGGATTCACAGAGTCCCAAGGTTGCCCATTCTCATACTTCTCTATCAATTTCTCTTGCGTTACTTCGTTTATTCCCAAATCAGATAGTTTATCTTTGAGCTCTGCTAACTCTGACTCGCTCAACTTATGTTTTTGTTGAGTGACTTCTTCTGCTTTGACTTGTCCTACATGAGTAAATCCAGTTGAAGCAAATAACATTAGAGATCCTAACAGAACAGAAAAAATTTTTTTAACCATTTCATTACTCCCTCTTCCCAAAAAAGTTATTGTTGCAACAACGATTTCATAATAAAACCAATTGTTGGAAATTTCAACAATAATTTACAAATTTCTGCATATTATTTCTTTTTTCGTAAAACTTTAATAAATGTGTAGATGATGTAAATAAGGAGTATTGTAGAACCGATTAGTATTACCGAAGGTACTCCAAAGGCAAAATTCATATTATCACTCCACCTTATGTAGTTTATATAGTTAAATTAAACCATTAACTACCAATAGATACAAAAATTAATTTATAAATAATTGAATTATTATCCTATATTTTGTTAATTGAGTGGTTACAAACTGGTAACATACTTCCAATTAAATAAACTGGGGTAGTAACTTTTCGTGTCTTTGGATTGTTGTGTTGCCGCAGGGTTATTCCAACTCTTTTTAGTGAACCTGTCCGTCTCCCTTTTAAGGAGACCGGTTTTTCATGTTTCCTCACTACTTATGACAAGCCGTTCGAGCATATCATCTCGACAGGAGGGGATGAACGGTGCATGTAAAGATTATACCGGGAAGTTCTACTGACAGTATTCGTTCCGCCTGTTATCATTATTTATTAGGAAAATACAGGAGGGAGAAGCCGTATGATCGGAATATATGCCAGAGTGAGTACAGAGGAGCAGGCCAAGAGCGGATTCAGCCTCGACGATCAGTTAAGGGAATGCAGGAAGAAGGCAGCGACGAGTGAAGCTGCCGAGTACGTAGATGATGTATCAGGCGAGTTCCTAGATCGTCCGGCTCTCTCAAGGCTAAGACAAGATGTGAAGGACGGGGTCATTTCAAAAATTGTTTGTCTGGACCCTGACCGTTTATCACGTAAGCTAATGAACCAGTTGCTTATAACAGATGAATTTGATAAACGTGGTATAGAGCTTGTGTTCGTAAATGGCGAATATGCAAAAACTCCTGAAGGTCAGCTCTTTTACAGCATGCGTGGAGCGATCGCTGAATTTGAGAAGGCAAAAATTAATGAGCGTATGAGTCGGGGAAGAAGAGAAAAGGCAAGACAAGGTCGCGTTCTCCGTGACTTTCAAATATATGGGTACAGTTATGATTCTGAGAAGGAACAGATATTAATAAATGATGCTGAGGCAGCAGTAGTGCGACTTGTATTTGATCTGTTTACTCAGCCAAATGATCTTGTTGAAGGGATAAATGGAATAGCCGTTTACTTGACCAGCAAGGGGATTCCTACAAAGCGTGGGGCGAGTGTATGGCATCGACAAGTGGTACGTCAGATGCTCATGAATGAGGCATATGTGGGGAGGTTTTATCAGAATAAATGGAATACAGAAGGGATGCTCGGCAACCAGTTTCGGCAACCGGATGAGAAAGTCCGTATGAAAATGCGCCCAAAAGAAGAATGGATATTACTGCCCTGCCCATCCATTATTGATGAAATGAAGTTTGAACATGCTCAACGACTACTAAAGGAATCTAGAAGAAGATGGGCGGGCCGGAGCTTCAACGAGTACCTCTTAAGCGGCTTAGTACGTTGCGGGACTTGTGGAAATACGATGCCAGGAAGAAAAGCGAAAAACTGGAGCCAACATGTATTTGAGTATACCGACGTTAAGAATACAGCGGGTGCAAAAAATAAGGGATGCGGTCGCCGTGTAAGATGTGAGCAATTGGACAATCAGGTTTGGGAAACGGTGGCGTCTTGGTTGAATAATCCTGACGAGATTGCCGTGACAGTGGAAGATAAAGTGGAAACTCCATTCGAGCAAGTGGAGTTGGAACGATTGCAAAAAGAACTCGAAAAAACAAAAACAGGACGCAAGAGATTGCTTAAATTATTTGCTTCCGGCGAAGAAGATATTGGTGAAGAAGATATTCGCCAAGAGTTGAAAGAACTGAAGGAGAAGGAAGATAAACTGAATCAGCGTCTAAACGAGCTGCTGGATCAAACAAAACAGCAGGTCAATTATGAGTATAGCCGCAACTTGATCCAAGAAGCTGCTGAATATTATTTATCGAAGGGACAGGATGATCTTACCTTTGAGGATAAAAAAGAGCTAATCCGACATGTGGTAAGGGAAGTACGAGTTTTTGAAGAGAGCGTGGAGATTTACACGTTCTAAGTTTGCCTATGCAACCCTTTTGACATTTAGATTGAAATCCTCATGCATCTGAGAAGTCTGAAAAAAACCAAAAAAGATGTTTCCTTGCACGACCCAATCGGGACGGATAAGGAAGGCAATGAAATCACCTTAATCGACGTCCTTGGCACAGAAACCGACGAAGTGGTCGACGCTGTGCAGCTCAAGCTGGAGTCCAATAAAATTTACCAGCACATACACATCCTCGATGAGCGCGAAAAAGAGGTGATCATCGGCAGGTTTGGACTGGATCAGGACAAAGAAAAGACACAGCGTGAAATTGCGCGTGAGCTGGGTATTTCTCGTTCGTATGTATCCCGTATCGAAAAGCGAGCGTTAATGAAGTTGTTTAATGAGTTTTATCGGACGAAACAGCCGCAAGGAAGATAAAAGTTAAGGGAGTAAAGGAAAATCATTTGGAAAAAGATCACCCGTAAGAGAGGCATTCTTTAAGCCAGCCGTCTTACGGGTGATTGCTGTGCGAATAACCTTAAATTGATTGTATTTGTACTACGACCGATATTGGTTCTTAGAACAACACAACATCAATTTGAAAGTATCCAATCTGATGGAAAGTCGATATTTCTCCAATCGTTCCCTTCTTGAAGTGTTTTTCAAGGGTAACGATAGTTATCTTCCTTTATCTATTGTTTTTTGTCTGAAGTAAAGAAACAGAGGAAAAGCAAATGATAGACCAACAGTTAAAGTTGCGGCGATGTAAATCCACCAATGCTTAATGTGATGTTTTCTAACTTCTTGAAAAAGAAATGCCCAGAAAATTAAGCATGAGATAAAAAAATCGGTTGCAAAAAAAGAAGAAATGTTGTTTGCAAAAAGTTCCGATGTGAAGAGTTTGATATCTAATCCATTTGCACGAAGGAACGGAATGAAATAACTGTAAGGCAAGACTGCTCCCAAAATGGCCAGTAACAAATATAGGTTTTTCATTCTCAACTTCCCACCCTTATTTTTGGGGATATTATACTGTAGGTAAAGAGTCCACTTCAATTCGTTCGAGAGTAAAATATTTACAATTTAGGGAATCTACACGTTTTTCAAAATGCTAAATACCATGGTGAACGATATTGTAGTTTTCATGAAAAGCCCGTTCAGCAATAGCTGCCAAAGCGGATAGGGTTTTAGTCAGTTCATCTCTGGTGCAATTCCACTTCTCGTAGGCACCATTCCCATTCTCATCCATCACAAAGTCTCCGGTTAGCCGGAACGTTGAAGGAGCCAGAGAAAACAGCCGTGACCAATTTAAACAAATGTCTTTGAGAAGGTTCGCACCTTCATGACGAATGATTGTAATGCCGTGGTAATTTAAGCCAGTTTGGTTTTCTTGGGTTGAGGGATTAAAGGAAGGTATCCAACGAAGAGAGTCCCATATGTAGAGGACAAGGTTATCGCTTAAAACTACCGTCTCAAATGGTTCATTTTCGTTTTCACTTCGTACTAAGTAAAATTCATGTGTAAGTCCCATTTTATCACCTGGAGTTCGTCAGTTTTCTGGTTCATAGTAACAAAATGTGTACTAAGTCAATGACGAAGAAATCATCCAAAATATCTCCGTTTAGATTGAATAGTAGTTTATATGAGCCAAGTTTCTTGTTTTTAAAAACTATTGGAATGTATGAGACAACATAATCAAATCCCTATGAAATACTCATATGTTATGTTTTCATCCCATCTATCAACGAACAAGGCTACTTCTTTTAGCGATATGCCTAAATCTTCGGGCTTAAAATCAACACCGAATACAGAATTGATTCCTCGGTGTCTTCACTTTGGTAGTTTAGCTTTAATTTACCACATTCAATACAAATCGCTTCATTTTCTGATAAAAACGAGCTGTTAGGTGGAATCAAAGAATTGAGACATTGAATGGAAATGAAGAATAGCACATGAGTTGCACTATTCTTCATCAGGGGTGGCCAAAAAAAGACCCATGATTGATTCTTGCACACAGCAGAATCAATCATGGGCTATTCTATATGATCAATCACGATGTTCCTCTTCACGAATAAAACGTACGGCATTTAACCCAATCATCCGAGCTGGGGTGGACGTGTTGCTATCAGGTAAAACAGGAGCAACAGAAAGATCAGCGACTTTCAGATTTTTGGTGCCAAAAACATTGAGGAATCCATCAACGACTCCTTCCTGAATACTTCTCGCCATTCTGCATTGTCCTCCGAAATGAGCAAAATTCGAATAGGAAGCGCGGGCATAATCAGCGAGCTGGTCACGCTTTTCTTTTTCATTCTTTATATGGAAGATAGGTTCTGGCGGGTATACTACCTTGTAACCGCCTTTTGGATCCCGTTTACGAGCCTTCGCGATAATCTTATATGTCTCGATATATTGGTCTACGATATAGCGTAAGTCATCTGGATTTTCAAGCGGATTGAACTGAATGGATGGATACGCTTCCGGGTCACTGTGAGTTGCCAAGATGGTGCCTCTGCTTTTGGGGTTTACATCGGCAATGCCAATGCTCATGACATTTCTCGATTTCGTGGGATCAAATCCCCAGTGATTGAAAATCACATCTTGGGACGGGAGAAAGATGGGGAATGGCAGCCCTAATAATTGAAGGCGACGCCCAGGTCCTTTGTCCTTTTTAAAAGCGCCAAGCGTAACCGGTTGATCTGGGTCAGCTTCCAATATCGGCAGAAGTCGGTCTGTTTTTAGCTCAACTCCCATGCCAACAGCATAATGAGTTTGGAAATTGTAGCCAACATGTGGGCTTTCCACCAATGGTGTTATACCTGCATCACGCAAGTCCGACGATCGTCCGATTCCCGATCGCTGCAAAATCACCGAGGAGAAAAAACCAGCTGAAACAATGACCCCTTTTCGAGCAAAAGATTGTTGCGTCACCCCGTCCCTTACATATTCAACACCCGTTGCAATATAATCTTGCCCTTCTTGTGTAAAGAGTATTTTATTCACGGTCGTTTTTCCAAAAATGACAAGCTTTCTGCCTCCGACCCCAAACTCATCGGGTTGAAACTCATTGCCTTGTGTGACAATCTTCTCATTTAAATAGCCAGTGGTAGTAGATGAACGGACAAACTTGCCATCCACTTCTTGTTGGATGAGCTGTGTTTTGAAAAAGGTGCAATCTCTTATTCCCGTATTGTAATCTTCGACAATGGGGATGCCCAAAACATCCGAGGTTGCCTCCGCTAACGTTTGGATCAGACCATGTTTCGGGATGAGTTGCTGTCTGACAAAAACGGGGCCATGTCTTCCTCGTTCGTCCGGGCTTTGTGTTTTTCCCGTGTAAGTTTCATCTTGTTTGAATAGGGAGCGTATATTCTCGTACTTCCATTGTTTGCCGACGAGGCTTGCCCACTGGTCATAAAGTTGACGGCTTCCACGAAAAGCCCCCATGAAATTGTGTTGGGAGCTCCCCCCGATGACCCTTCCACCCGAAAGTTTAAGCTGACGTCCAATATTTTTCTCGATTTGTGAATAAGCCATATAGGAAAGCTTGTTATCATTTGCTGCTGCGGCTGCCGCTAAAACAGAGGCACTGCTGTTCGGCATATTCGTACCTGCTTCCAGGACGAGGACGGAAGTTCTCTTGTCATCCGATAGTTCTTTTGCGATTGCCCCTCCGGCAGTCCCAGCGCCAATGACAATGTAATCAAAATGATCATCAACAGAGTGTGCACCTGCTCCCACGACGGTCACTTCCCCTTTTATCTCATGTCCTACATTTCAAGCTATTCACAAAAAAGCAGCTTGTTCCTTATTGGGGCCAGGCTGTTTCATCAAAATGAAGCATGTTGTGAGAGGTGAACCAGAACAACTGTCTGCCGCCGGCTATGAGCTGTAGGAGATGTCCGACCCGCGATCTGCGTCTAATGGCTTCCTCATCACAAGCCTGCGTTTTTCCATCCGCGGCAGATGATGTGACAATCGACTCTCGTGTAGACTATGTCCTCCAAAAAATAATAGAATATGGGAGTTATCATGTGGTAAATCCCTTCCGCGTATAGCATGTAGTCCTTTATTTGTAGAGAAAGAGGGAATCTAAGCTCTACAGTAATAGTTATTGTGTGCCAAGTGTTCGGAGTTGGAAGGATTTAGAGAATAAGGCTTACGAGTTTACCGACTTCGCTTTCGAGGATGACGAAGTTCCTATGCCTGATGCATCAATTTATTTGTCTTATTATCATAGTCCAGTTTGCGTTACTAGCATGGAATTCGGGAAGAGAACAGATCGCTCCATTAAGAATGTCGATGAAATGTGAAGTGGGTTTTGAGAACGGAGAACATGGTATTCAGTCTTGTGAACTTCATGTCTACTCGAGATTGGGGATTACGTTGGATGATTATAAAGAGTAATTTGGAGGTGGATACATGAAATACACTTGTCCTTGTTGCGGTTATAAAACATTTGACTTAAAACCCCCGGGAACCGTTGATATTTGTCCAGTTTGTTATTGGCAGGATGATTTACATCAGTACTTTGACCCGGATTTTGAGGGGGGCGCAAATATTTTATCCTTGAGACAGTCTCAAGAGGCTTTAAAAGATAAAACAGATCTAATAAATGATAACTACGCATTCGATGGTCCGAAAGATATATCAAAAATAAGGCGTATGCCCTTGACGGAGATTGCTAGGATCTTTATTGCCCTTGATGTACCCCTTGAAAAATTGCTTGGACTGTATCTTGGCTTTATTGTGATTAAAGAAAGTAGTTTTGTTTTCAACTATGAAGAAATCTATGAACTCATAGGTGATGATTGTGAGCTAATTAGCCGTTATATAAAGATTCGAGAAAGGAAAGATCCAAATGCAATTCTTAAGGAAATTCATGGACTTGCCGATAATGAAGCTGACAAAGAAATCAAGAAAATCGAAGAGGTATTTGTTAAAAAACTTATTGAAAAGTTGGTCACAGACGCGAATGAAGGAAGTCCCAACAAAATCCCGACAAAACGCGGACAAAATCAGGGATAAAAGGCAGGACGATTTGAAATTGTGTAATCGGTAATCTTGAGTCAAGAGCAAGCTACATCTGCTCATGGGAGATACCGTCTATCCCTTATCAATAGCGTACCTGAGCGAATCTATGGGTGATGACGAATGTGACCTTACAAGAGGGGGACACATTCTGAGCCTGAACGCGCTCGTCTTGCGATGATCTGAGTAGGGAACCATGCAATTATTTTCATTGTATGCATTTCAACGTTTTCAAGTTTGGGAACCCCTCTCGGAACTTTGGAAAACCTGCCGAAAGAGTGGTGCTTTTTATATAGACAAGCGCCTGCCATTACCTCAGAATGGAAATATAGGGGGTGAGATTTTGCCAGAAATTTATCTAGGAATTTCGATACCTGAAATTGTTGTTAGTTCGAAAATTATTCTTCCAAGTATCGCAGGGGTTATTGTCACAGCGATCCTAGTAAGAAATAGTTTAAATTAAGCAGCCACGTTGTGCTTTTTCTTTTACAAAACAAGATCAATAAGATGAGCTTACTAGGCTGACAATTAATTACACAAGTTTAAGTACAGTATGATTCTGCGAGCTAACAAGACTTTTTGATAAAATGGAGACAAGCAAATAAGAAATAAGCCATTCGGAATGATATGATCCCCTCAAAGTGGACAGAAAAAAGTAAGCACCTTACTCTGTCTATTATGGGGGGATTTTCTCATGGGAAAAATCAGAAGAACTTTTGACGCTGCCTTTAAGAAAAAAGAAGTGGATTTATATTTGAGAGATGGAATGGGTTATAAAACCGTAGCAAAAGAATTTAGGCATCGGGCCTTCTGTAGTGCGTTAACCATTACTAGTAATAAGTGTTGAATGATCGAAGTACCAATCTCGATCAGTACAATTACTTGGGCCATAGTCATTTGAGAAATTGATTTTCTACCAGCAATTCGCAGTACAAAGGGGACCGATTACAATCACACCTACAGTCTTCATATAAGAGTCCAATTCATGCTGATACCCCCGCATTCATGATGGTATAGGTTGCGCAATTTCCAGGGGAAATTTTCAAACCACACGATTTGTAAAATGGGGAGGAAAGCGGATGAAAGTATGTAGCAAGGAGACGACTAGGCAAGACAACAATCAATGTGTGAAACGATAGTGGCAGGCAATGAAAGAGGCGCTAAGGTTTTTATACGCAAAGAACCACGAGGATCGGTTATTTCAGTACATTCAAAGCACGACGTAGTTTCTTTGCAAATTATATGGGAGTGCATGTACAAGTGAAATGACAGCAATGGAATTACTACAAATGGTTGCACGTCTGGAACCAATAGATGAAAGAAGAAGTCAGAAAGCCCTGTGTGTTGCTGTCCAAAATAAAAAGGAGCGACAGGGCATTGCAGTCACTCGGGATGATCTGAGTGTTTTTTTATGTCCAAAAGACCGACAAAAACCATGGATAAAACCCGGACAAAATTAGGAATAACAGACGAAATATTCTGATCGCATATGCACCAGTTGTAACAAGCTTAGCAGGGAACATGCTTTTAAATATTTTCTTGCAACCTGTCCTTAAAGTAAGGTTTGGCTTGAGCTGGAGTCCCCTAGAGAAAAAATAGTTGAATATTTTCAAACAATACAATTGTATTATCTTAAAGTGAGTGTTATGATGTTTTTGTAATAAATGGGAGTAAATGGAAGTTGTTACTGTAACATTTGAATATCGGCAACCAAATCCACTCCCCCGTTAACTTGCTTCTCTTCTGAGGGCGGGTAAAAAAAGAGAAAGAAGGAGTGTTTTCGATGAAAAAGTTTCTGACTAGTTTAGCAACATTGGCACTATTGACTTCAGCCGTACCTGCATTTGCACAGGAGGGACAGCAATCACCTGCATCTACTGCAACCGGTCACTATTCATCATCCAAAATATCTTCTAACGAAGATGAAAAGTATGAAGATGTGTTTCAAGATATTGGGGTGAAGTTTAATTCTATTCCAGGTGCAGATAGATATAAGTGGGTTCGTTACAATATAACCGATGGATATGAGGATATGAGTGGTACTTCGTACACTACTAGCACAAAAATTTATAGTTTAAGAATTGGAAAACTATACAGAATACATGCTTATGCGCTAGACCAAAACAATAATGTAATCGCAGTATCAAACGCAGTGGAAATTAGAGGGGAAAGAAATGCCGATACGACTATTTTTCTTTGGTTAAAGTAATTTCTAACGGAATAGATAGACATAAAAGCACCCCCGCGGTGCTTTTTCTATTGCAAAATTAACTCAGTAGGCAACGGTTTTAGTCGTCTTCCCTTGTCTAGCATTTCTCATATTCAAATTAGCCATGATGGTGCGATGTAACTTTATTCAAAAAGGGTGCGTCTAACAAATGTATTTGCAAACTCCCGTGAATCATATTCCGATGCGTTTACCACATTGAGGAGGTAACAAATCCATGAAAAAGGCTGTGTTCACCGCTGCAATCGCAGTCGTTCTGTCTGTCGGACAGATTGTCTATCCGATTCAAGAGGCAGGAGCGGCAACGGCGGCCTCTTATCGCATTGCCTACAAAATGCCCACGGTCAATACGCTGGAAGAAAAAGAAGTTTTTCATTTTCTCCTAAAAGGGGCGCTCAAGATCAAAAATCCGCATCCGGCCAGCATCCTGGACAAAAACAGAAAAAGCCTCACGGAAATCGTCGGCGACCTTAACGGTACAGACACGCCGCGCGGTTTCATGATCGATGAATTCAGCGTCTCTAAAAATGGGTATTTGCTGGCCCTGTACAATGAGATCGGGATATTGGACCCCGTCTATCCCCAAGGTTACGATCCGGCCGCGATCAGCAAGCAAATATTGGAGCAGCAAGCATCTGGTCAATGGGGAGGCGAGCTGCGACGAAAGCGGGGAGAGATGGAACTAAATGCGCGGATAAAGGCACTTGTCCAGGCGGGGTACGTACAGCCTGAGGAACTGAAAGACCAACGGCTAACGAAGCAATTTGTTGCGGAGACGTTGTACCGCATGTACAAAAAAGTTAGACCTTATAAGGGGAGTGTAGCTCCCAAGGATAGCCAAAGTGAAGCGGTCCGCTGGGCAGTAGAGGTAGGGGTGCCGGGATTCCAGGTCGATACAAAAGGGTATGTGTATCCGGAATCTCAGCCGTACTACACAAATATGCTCGATTTCCTCCATCTGTTTTTGCCGAGCAAAAAAATGGCGGCTGGATGGGAGTATTTTCAATACGAAGTCAATCAAGACATGCTGCTAGAGGCCGTGCACAACTATTCAGGCCAATTGTTGCATGTAAACAACAAGCCGTTGTCTTCCCTTCCCAACTACGTGATGCTGTCTGATCTTCCAGAGAAGAAGAAGGCCGAAACGCAGCTCAGCGCCTCTCTTGCACCTAAAGTACTGGAGATGGTGGAACAGGTCCGGCGAGAAGTCCAAAAACCTCGCGTGTGGGACTGGCGAACAGACGTAATCCGGCATCCTTCCTTTACTAAACTTGTGAGCGAGTACCGGAAAACGAAGAGCCAAAAAGCGCTGAATCAGGTCTATCAAACAGTCAAGGCCCGCTATAATTTATTCGATCGGCAGGACTCGCCGCAGGTCATGAAAAGCGTTCTAGATCATATTCGGTGAGCTTTCGACGCGTCTAAAACTTTATCTAAACATTATTATCGATACAATGATCAAACAATAGCACCCGTGTGGTGCTTTTTTCATGTTTGCTCACTACTTTTAACAAGCCGTTCGCGCATATCTTCTCGACAGGAGGGAGAAGCCGTATGATCGGAATACATGCCAGGGTGAGTACAGAGGAACAAGCCAAGAGCGGATTCAGCCTCGACGATCAGTTAAGGGAATGCAGGAAGAAGGCAGCGACGAGTGAAGCTGCTGAATATCTTGACGATGTATCAGGCGAGTTCTTAGATCGACCGGCTCTCTCAAGGCTAAGACAAGATGTGAAGGATGGGCTTATTAAGAAGATCGTTTGTCTTAACCCAGACCGTTTATCACGGAAGCTGATGAACCAGCTGCTAATGACAGATGAATTTGATAAACGCGGGATTGAGCTCGTATTCGTGAATGGCGAATACTCCAAGACTTCAGAAGGACAGCTCTTTTACAGCATGCGAAAAGGCAAGACAAGGCTGTGGGTGAATGAGCAAAAAAGACCCACCCTATCGCACATTCACTAAGGGTGGGGGTGGGAATCGTTACCCTGCCTATGGCTCACTCTTTAGGGATTCGATCCAATCAGCATGACAGGTATCGCATAAAAGTTCATCGCGATCCTGCTTACCTTGGAAAAACGTGATTTGGCGAGCGCTGTCGGTTTCACGTTCACAGTAGTAACAGCGATATTTGCCCAATTCGTTCCCTCCTTGAAGAGTTTTTCAAGAGTAACGATAGTTATCCTCTCCATCTATGGTGTTATCTAACACACTAGAAATTTTTTAAATGATCACAAGCTTCGCTATGTGAAATCACTCGTCGTTTTTGCTGATAGATGTAAGAATACTCTGAATTCTAATATCTAAAGAAAGGAAACTGAAAAAGATAAGAAATTATTGTGGAACTCTTTTTCGTCGGGGGCAAGTATAACAATCAAGTTGAATGAGTCAAGCTTCTACGAGGGCATATATAAGCCCCCAATAAGGGGGCGTGGTATCACTATTACCAAGGGCAAATATCTTGTCCACCTGGAACTTTTTTGCATTCAGGTTTCCCACCAGTGCACTCTTTTAAAGGCTGGCAAGGGTTCCAAGCTGAAACATAGCTAGTAGATACAGACATAACTAAAAATGCAGCAAAAGCAATCGTGAAGAATTTTTTCATAGCAACCACCTTTATCTCACCTTTGTTATCTATTACCAATTATTAATACGTCGGAAATATTAAAAAAGTCACGAAAGATGTGAATCATATTCAAAAAATAGCATGTCGGGGGCAATTCAAAAGCTCATACTTAGAAAAAAGACGAGGATTTTCCTTTTATTGAAGAGTTGAAATATATATGAATACATTCTGATCGTTGCAGGAAACCATGATTATTTTCTAGTCAACTCATTTCATTACTTTGCATGGCTATATTGTAACAGGAAAAGAATAACAACTAAGTTTAAACAATACGATTGTATTAATTAAAAAAGCGTGTTATGATGTCTTTGGGAATGTAAATAGATGGAAATTATGTATATTTATGATTATCGGTTCGTCGTAGTCGACGAAACATCTCGGTAGATAGGAATATGAGAAGGTATGTTAGAAAAAATTAAGTAGAAATAGGAGTGTGGATTATGATTAAAAACTTAATAACTTTGGGTGCAGTTTTTTCTGCATTAACTTTCGGTTCGCAAACTGTGTTTGCAAGTGAAATCGCACAATCTCAAACTTCTCTTAACCAAGGGCAGAGTAAGCTTCAAGCTGACATACAAAGCGAGTCTCCTTTCTTCTGGTTTCATCTTTCGAGATTAGATAGGATAGCTTCCTCAGGAACATTCACTATCAACTCAAATACGAAGGTTAAGGTAATAGCTTTTACAGGTAGTGTAAGTTATCCAGTGTTCCCGGATTCAAAGGTCTATATAGTTAACCCAAATGGAAAGACTCTGTCTATGTCAGTAGTTGGGAATCAATATAAAGAAGAGTATTTTGAACTTGAGCCCGGGACGTATTATTTAGAGTGCGTAAATTATGGAAGTGGTCCTATTTATATGAATGTAAATTTATATAAAAATTAGAATGCTGACTTAGTAGCAGGAGAAATCTACTACTCTGAGTAAGTGGTACGCCGTCAGACGAGATTGTATGGGAGTTCAAAATACGTGAAGATCAAAGTCACCAAAATACATTAGGTTTTCTTGTTGGCGGGAGCTATCTATTTTTAGATTCTCATAAAATCGAAACGAGTCGTGCTTACGAACAAACATTTTATGAACTAGCAAAAAGTGATAAGCAGATTATAAAAATAGTAGATGTATCGGGAGATGTAGTAGAGGGCTTCGACAGTATCAAAAAGCTTAATGAAAGTGCTGAAGTGATTGCCGAGGTTGAAATCAATGAATCGGAGAGCTTCCAGTATAAAAGCGTCGTTTTTACCCTTAGTGATGCAAAAGTCAAACAAGTGCACAAGGGTGATGTAGAGCCGGAAAATGTGATCAAAATACTAGAGACCGGCGGATATAAAGATGGAACAGCGTATACTTTTGAAGGTAATGAAGTATTTGAAACAGGTGAAAAAGCGTATGTATACTTAGAAAAATATGAAGGTCCCGTTGTCGAAGACGCGTACGTAATTAAAGGGGTTTATCAAGGGAAATTCCTGGAGGAAGAAGGTAAGTTGCAGTCTTCTAATGGAGTGGCCAAAGGATTGCAGGTAAATAGCGCAAGTCAATTAGGACTTGATTAAAATTAATGACAATAGACAAGTGCCCCCGCAAACACGCGAGGGCACAGAGACCTTATTTGACCAAGATTTCAACCTTGGTTCCGTCTGGAAATTCCTCTAGTTGATTGGAAATCCACGATCCAGCTCCTCGATTATCTGAAGGCGATATGTATTGGATATGTGCTCCTGTGCCTCCCTCCGCACACATAGCCATTGGCCATTCATCTCGATCGAACCCTTTTTTTGTAGGAATGCCTTTTAGTGATTCTTGGCGATTTTCATCTGCTCCATTACGGTCAATTGTGCATATAGCTGACTTCCCAGAGGCAATCGCTTCTTTGATATGCTTTGCAGTCTGAGGGTATCGATCAGACGGAAAGACAATGGTATGGTCTGCGTTTCCGGTGCTGACTGTTTTGTTCTCTATTGGCATTGGCACAATTCCAAAGAGATAGGCGGCGCCAATCAGCAGCACCACAATCAACATCAGCATTTTTTTCTGGGTCATGCTTTTTGTCCTCCAATTATAAGTTCTTTTTCAATAATAACACCGCCAAGCATTATGTCGAAGTGTTGTGATTGCCTATAATCTTCTGTAAGGCTTTTTCAGCGGCGGCAGGTTTGGGCTGAATCAGGAAAAAGACACGACACAGTGCGAAATAGCGCGTGAGCTGGGCATTTCACGTTCGTATGAATCCGTAGATCAGTATCCAGGGATTCCTTGCATATGAGGAGGCACATCCTGTCTGATAGGAGGTGCCTCTTTTAGGTCTTTTCCACGTCAGTCCGCACAAATAGCAATCACCTGCAAGCTACACTTTGCATAAAGTGACAATCTTTCGGGTGAATTTTCGCTACTTTGCGTGTGTAAGGGATACCTCAAAGGCATCTAAAATCTCTAGAAAATGCGAGGCTTCTCTAAATACATGGTCAGCCAGCAATGGGGGGATTATGCTCTTAATTTTGCATTCCTCAATCAAATCACGAGCTGTTTTTTTGAAGTCACGCAATTGACGAACGGATACGCGATTTTGATCCACAAATTGATTCAGTAGCGGTTTCGTTTGAGATTGGGGGCGCATGGAATCAAGATCCTGAGCTTGGAACAATAATTGATCAAAATCATGACTAAATTCTCTGGCTTGATCCACTAGCTTTCTTTCAGAAGGATCGAGCAAATGGTTAATAAATTTCGCATGGTCAGCCATGATGCGTAGGAAGAAGACATTTTCATTAATCACCGCATCAGGTAAGGGATCAAGGTTGCCTGTATTCAGTTGTTCTAATCGATTCCGAAAATAGGCAGCTTCCCTGCTCACGTGATCGACCAACAGCGGAAAGTTGTTACCACCGATTTTGCAACGAATAATGAGTCCGAGTACTTTGCGTTTAAAGGCCCAAATATAGGAAGCGGCATTGTGAACGATTTGATTAAAGTCATAGATTCGTTGAGGGTCTACGTCAGAAGAAAAGGCAAGGGCTTGGCTTTCAATTTCTTCAAAAATGCTGTAAAAGCGATTCGCTTCTTCAATCAATTTTGTGTCTTCGCAGTTAAAACCCAATTTGAGGAACAGGGAATGTTCTTTCATGATACGAGACCAAAAACGTATTTCCTCTAATGATCGATCAACGAAAACATCTGTCATGTTGTACCTCCGCATAAGGATTTGGGCGGATCATAACCCAATTTCCACTTTTGATCACACATGATGTATGTCTATGCGTTTACCCAGTTTTGTGAATGGGCATGAGCACAGAATCAAAAAAAGAATGCGTTTTCTGGCTTGTCCCATAAAAAAACTCCCTGTAATGGGAGTTTTCCAAGTTAAAAGCGACGTATCGAATGCATTTGCATTCTGTGGTGATGGGCCCGCATGCGATGGAAGTGTTCTCTTTCTCGAAAGGTATGATGACGCATGCGATCATGGCGATGTTCAAAAGCCAGAGAGCGATAACGGTCTGCTTGCCGTAAGTGATGACGCATTCTCCGTCTATGATGCTCAATCGGATCCATGACACTTCCCCCTTAACGTTGGTACTTTATATGCTATGAGGACAGCTTCTTGCTTGCTTATGCATGAGTGGATACCGCCAGGAAGGAATGGAAAAGAGGCGTAAAGCCTTTAGCTTTCGCCCCGTTCTAAACAAGGTTAATCTCTTATTCGATGCGCGGTCTGGTGGGGAAACAGTCTGGTGATTGCACGTCGGAAACCTCAGATAGCTTCATCAAATAGTAGCATTCTTCTCGAGACATATGGTCGGCCATGAGCGGGGAGAAAACTCCAAGCAATTCATCGCGCATCCGCATCTCTTCCAATTCATGCAAGAATACCTGAAAAAGCTTCATTTCCATTTCTGCTTGATGGTTAAAACGGCGTAGTGCCGGGAAGTTATTCAAGTTTGTTCGGAGATACCCGGCTAATTCCACTGCTTTTAGGTAAAAATGCTCGAACTGTTTGGTAAATTGTTCACTTTTAAGCTGATAATCTTTTTCCACCATGTCCAAAAGCGAAGTGATGGAGGCCGCATGTCCGATCGCATCGGATAACCACAGAAGGTGGAGCTCTAACGGGTGATTGGCAGGTGGCAAGCTTCCGGAGAGAAAAGCATGCAAAATTCGTTCATATTCTTCTAGTTCATTGACCATGTGGTTGATAAACGTCGGGGGAAGACTGATCGATATTTTACTGACGAGGTGCCTTTCCAGAAGGTGGAGTTTAAAATCGCGCAATTGTTGCGTGAGTTCACTTGCCTGCTGGTTGAGTGCGTGTAGTTCATCGGAAGACAGATTCTGTCTGGCGTTATCCAATAAATTATCGAAGGACACGATAAAGTATAAGGCTCTTTCAATCTCCTGCTCTTCATTCGGAGCGAGTGATTGAAAAATAAAGCGGGCATGATCGCCGAGAATTTGTAGCCAGAAACGGTGCTCAAATAACATACTTTCTCTCAAAGGATCTCTCACTGTTGTTCCCTCCTTACTCCACATCAAGATATGTAAGAACGCCCAGAAGTGTGTGACGGATTGACCTTGACTCCCAAATGGACATAAATGGTAAAATACTTGTAGGAGGAGCAGCAGTAAGGGGGGAGAATATGAAGAGACCAATCACTAATATACCAAAGACAGGCTGCGAATGGTTATGGGATGTAGTTGGTTGTTTATTCTTCGTGGGATCACTACTCTTTTTAGTCTTTGCATGGAATAAGCTTCCTGACGAGGTGCCTGCCCATTACAATGCTTTAGGGGAAGTAGATCGCTGGGGCTCAAAATGGGAACTGCTTCTTTTACCTGGGATTGGCGTCTTTATCATTTTCCTCATGCAGGTGCTAGAAAAACATCCGGAGCTCCATAACTATCCAGCACGCTTCTCTGAATCGAATGCCGAGCAGTTTTATTTGCACAGTCGAAAAATCGTGAACCAAATAAAAAATAGTTGCTTAATTATTTTTTCCTTAATCTTGTTGGAGTCGGTTTCCATTGCTCTAGGATGGGGAGGCGGCTTTGGGAAGTGGTTTCTGCCGATCACCATCATTGGAATGATCGTCCTGCTTGTGACAGGAATCGTGAAACAAAGAAAGATTCAATAAGAAGAATGAACGAGGGGGCCATCTAACGGAAAGGGCCTCTTCTTTGTTTTTTGCAACGAAAATGATGAGGACATATGTCCTTCCCTATCCACCTTGCAATCCTTTTTAATTAGGAGCAGATTAGTGTGAGGTGAGAGGATGAAGGGGATTATTTTTGCTCTTATGGGCGGTGTTTTTATTACTTTGCAAGGTGTTGCGAATGCAAGAATCAGTCAAGATATTGGTACTTGGCAAACCGCGTCACTTACGCAGTTAACGGGCTTTCTCACGGCTTTTTTACTCTTGTTGTTTTTTCGAGATGGAAAATGGCAGGCATACAGGCGAGTGAAACCGTTATATTTGACAGGTGGGGCATTCGCAGCGTTTATCATTTTTAGCAATGTTACGGCCATCCAGCATATCGGAGTAACCATGACGATTTCAGCCCTCTTGATTGCGCAGCTAAGCCTGACGTTTCTCATTGACAGTAATGGGTGGTTCGGTGTCGATAAACAAAAGATGAAGCTGCCGCATTTTATTGGAATCGGGATGATGATTCTGGGGGTACTGATACTAAGAGCTTGATGACGAGAGGGTGAAACAGAGGGATGAAGGAAATTGAAAACCGTGAGCTTTTGCAACAATATCTCCGTGACCATCAGTTAGCGTCTGTTTTTCATGAGCCTTTTTTGCCGCATTTGTCCTTGTTTCAATTTGACCAAGGGGAGCTCATTTGTGCCCAAGGCGAAACGGCCTGTCATCTGTATGTTTTGGTGAAGGGTAAAGTAAAGATTTTTACGACTTCCCCCGAAGGAAAAACACTGATCCTTTCCTTTAAAAAGCCGCTTGAAGTGATCGGAGATATTGAGTACGTACGAGGAATTTCTTATCTAAATTCGGTGGAGGCGGCCTCGTCTGTTCAGATGATCGGGATTCATTATCGCTGGTTTAAAAAATACGGAACAGACTACGCTCCACTCCTGCAATTTTTACTGCAAATCATTACGCACAAATTTTGTGTGAAGTCCAACACATTAAGCATCAACCTTCTGTACCCAGTAGAAGTACGATTCGCTCGTTACTTGTTGTCCGTTCCGATAGAAGAGTGGGATCCTGCCGACAAAGAACAGATTAGTACGAGCAATCTCTTGGATGCAGCGAATATGATTGGAACGAGCTACAGACATTTGAATCGGGTCATTCAACAGTTCTGCAAGGAGGGGCTGATTGAGCGTGCCAATGGATTCCTTCTGATCAAGGATAAGGAAGGTTTAGCTAAAGTGGCGAGCGGGACTCCAAACGAATAATGAGACAGGAGTGGCAAAATCATGGTAGTCGGGCTATTCTTCGCGTTACTGGCTGGCTTGTTGGTCAGCCTGCAAAATATTTTCAACAGGAAAGTAAGTGAACAGGCAGGAACATGGTCGACGACGACTCTTGTGCTTGGGATGGGATTTCTGTCTTCTTTGACGATGGGTCTCATTTTTGAAGGAAATCAGTTGTTTTCGCTTCCAGCTATGCAGCCGTGGTACTGGTTCAGCGGCATAATCGGCGTTGGGGTGGTCTTTTGTCTGGTGCAAGGGATGAGGCTGCTTGGCCCCACGTATGCCATTTCCATCGTTCTCACTGCCCAGCTTGGCTTTGCTTTATGGTCGGATTCAATCGGCTGGTTAGGGCTGGTTCAAGTGCCGATGACGTTTACGCAATTGTTTGGGGTTCTGGTCATTGTCGGGGGTGTGATCGTATTTAAACTGGGTGGTGAATGGCAACAGAAACGCTCCATGAGTAAGATGTAAATTTTTTGTTGACTAAATTTTAAACGTCATGATAAAATAAAAAATTTTAAATTTGATTTTTGTGCTATAATAGCTATAGATTGCTTTGAAGGAGGTGGACGTATGTTTCAAGTTGGAGACAAGGTTTTTTATCCAATGCACGGGGCAGGCGTAATTGAGGCGATGGAGGAGAAAGAATTTCTGGGTGAAAAACACCTCTATTATGTGCTCAACATGCTGCTGAAAGAGTTAAACATCATGGTCCCGGTTGAAAAGATGTCCGCTCTTAGTATTCGAAAGGTGGTCGAAGCCGACATTTTAGAGAATGTTTTGGCCGCCCTGCGAGAGGGGCAACGCGACACCGCCTTGAATGCAGCGCAGCGCTACAAGCTTCATACAGAAAAAATGAAGAGTGGCGATATTTACGAGCAATCTCAGGTCATTCGCGATTTGGTTGGTATAAGTAAAGAAAAAGTATTGGGTACGAGTGACAAAGTGATGCTGGATAATGCGCAGCAGCTCCTCATTAGTGAGATTGAGCTGGTAAAAGACGTAGATACGGAACAGGCAACCGAAATGCTAAAGCAAGCTGTATGCCCAGAAGAAATGTCTGAAATTGTCCCATAAATATTGTCCATACAAGGGAAGTAAGGGGAGTGATTGTTACGGCAATCGCCCCCTTTTTTTGTATGTCCGTTAGCGCCGCAAGCCATGATTGAGGGAAAATTCTTGGCGACTGGCAAACTGCTGGTATCCAGCACGTAAAAAGGCTTTGGCCATTGGTGTGTTTTTAACATCGGTATCCGCGCGGATGTATGTTTCGCCTGCTTTGACAAGAACGTCTGCGGCCTGCTTCAGCAATCGATCTATATAGCCGTGTCCTCTTTGCTCGGGGAGAACACCTATGTATCCAATCGTAGCAAAGGTTGGGCTGACCGTAGGCATTAAAAATCCAATGAGCTCATTTTTTGCTGTATAGGCAAGCTGCCACCATTCCGGTTCGTACTTCATTTGTTGCAAGTCTTGGAACATTTCCTGGGCTTGGGCTAGAGGGCCTTTTTCCAAGCGCTCCTCTGTAATCTGTTGATCATGGGTGAGTTGCGAGACGCGCATGATAGCATCCACAAAGGCAGCCTCGCCAACCTCCGGAAGACTGCGGTACACGATCGGATCATGCTCTTCTTTTGACGGTATAGCAGTTGTCTCAATGGGAGCATGCCATTCGAAGCGGTTTGTTTCCCGGCTAATCCGAAAGCCGAGCGCTTCCAGAACTTTTCTACGCTCTTGGTGATCCGTTTGCCATTGGGGAGAGGAGGAAGGTGAATCCAGAACATAGCCGATTTTCTCCGAAAGATTCCCTGCCATGAGTGTAAAGACTTCGCGTAAGAAATGAGAGCCGAGCGAAACACATTCTGTTTCTTTCCATGGAAGCTCCCACAATACCAAATCAGTCGCTTGTTTACTGCCAGGCAATGTCCAGAAGGCTAGACGACCAGCGATCTTACCCTGTACCTCCAGAACGAAGCACCAGTCCTGACGCATGGCTCCTTGTGTAAACATTTTATCGAGGTAAGCAGCGATATCATTCCGAACAGACGCAGGGTGGTCCGGGAAGGCAAGAAATGCAGGTAAATCTTCCGAGGGGATACGGCGAACGGTGATCATGCAGTCATCTCTCCTTTGTAACTATCTAAAATAATTTCGTTAGTTACAGGTGGATTTTACCAAAATGTTCTGTGAATAGTCAATCGTCGTCTATGTAGAAAAATAGGAAGGGTAGGGAGCGCACTGCCCCCTCCCTCGTTTGCTCCTGTGTTATTCAATCAATACACCCCGCGCTCTACCTATGATGCGGATGGCGCGACTCCACAGCAACTGGAGCTTTTTTCTCTGCAGGGGGCGCACATACAGATCAGGACTTTTCAGATAGGAACGCATGGGGATGACACGAAAACATATACGTCCTTGACTTACATATCGTTGCGAAAATGTCGGGATGACCGAAATTTGCTCGAGTGAGATCTGATTCCTCTCATCTTTTTCGACAGTAAATCGCAGGATTGCCCCACACTGTGATTGATCAAACGAGAGCATTTTCTCTGATATAAAATTACCTAAAGAATACGCGACCAATGTTTGTCTTTTTGTCCCGTGAGGAGTCATGATACTCGGAGTGACAACAGGCTGCAGAACATGTGGGTGAGCGCCGAGGATGACATCAGCACCGTTGTCGAGCAGGTTTTGTACGAGCTGCCGCTGGCGAGTCGTTGGAGTATAGCGGAATTCAATCCCAAAATGAAGGGAGATGATCACAACATCGACGAGAGGACGGACTCTTCTCAGGTCGGATAATATTGTGTCAAGATGAAGAAGTCGAACGATCCATGGCGTATGAGCGGGGATCACCTGCTTGTTTGTCCCGTAGGTGTAAGCAAGCAGGGCGATGCGAATGCCGTTTACCTCCTTGATCAGGTAGGTATTTGCCTCCTCGGGGCTTCGATAGGTTCCGGTATGGGCAAGCTTGTATCGATCCAAAACATCAAGGGTTCGGCATAGTCCGGTTACCCCGCCATCCAGACAGTGGTTATTCACTGTAGTCAATACGTCAAATCCAGATGTTTTCAAGTCCCGAGCCAATTCATCTGGACAGTTGAAGCGAGGGTAACCGGTTCGTGCCGAACCGATTTGATAGGGCTGTGTTTTCCCGGAAAAAGTGGTTTCTAAATTGCCTATTGTGAGATCTGCCGCTGAGAGAATCGGTGTCACGGGGTGAAACATATCTGTAAAACAGAATTGATCTGTACCAGGCAGTCTGGCAGTTGCCACCTGCTCTTTCCACATCAGGATGTCGCCTACAGCGGCGATGGTGGCCTTCTTTTTCATGCGCTTCACCTCCCCTCCTACTCTATTCCAGAAGTCGTCCGTCTGATTTGGATAGTAGCGGAACGTTTTCATAGATAATGGTCTATACAGGCTGTCTATGTCGTTCATACAATAGGAAAGCTGATCGAGAGAAGAAGAACGAGGCAAAGGGGTGATACCCATGAAAAAGAAGAGAAGAGCTGTAGCACCTGTAAAGACGCTGATTCTCGACAAGCCAGTTATCGCTGTGACGGGAAGCGCAGGGAAGACCACGACAAAGGAAATGATCTACACCATCCTGAATCTGCGCATGCCCACATATAAATCGATGTACAACAAGAACTTCCTGGGAAATACAAGAGCGCATACCAAAAGAATTCGGGACGAGCACAAGGCCGTAGTGCTTGAGTATGGAATTTATCGAAGCGGTCATTTGCGACAGCACTGCAAAATCATCCAGCCGTCGATGGGAGTCATCACGAATATTGGCACGGCTCATATCGGAAATTTTGGCGGTGATGCCAGGCAGCTGGCGTTAGCAAAAACGGAGTTAATTCGCCATATGAAGCCCACGGGCACCATTTTTTTGAATTGGGACTGTCCTTATTCTCGCGAGTTTATTCAACAGCCTTACCTAGGGTCGTTCACGGGAAAAATCGTGACATTTGGCAAGGAGCAGGAGGCGGACTATAAGGCGGGACGAACGAAAATAGAAGGCAATGGGTTTCGATTCGAATGTTCTTTGCGTGGAGAAAAGGAGTCATTTTTTGTTCCTATTCCTGGCGAGCATAATTTATACAACGCATTGGCTGCTATCGCAGTCGCACATACGATGGGGATTCCCGTCGATGACATTCGTCGCGGGTTGAGTCAGTTTCGCGGACAGCGAAAACGCCTTACCAGCTATCGGCTCGCGAATAACATTCAGGTGCTGGATGATACCTATAGCTCGAATCCGGATGCGGCCAAGGCAGCGATTGATGTGTTAAGCCAGGTAGGGCATACCACAAAGATCGCCGTGCTCGCCAGCATGCTGGAAATGGGCAAATACGACGTAAAAGGTCATGAGGATGTCGGGAGATATTTGAGTCAAAAAAATGTAGACTATTTATATACGCTGGGGAGTAGTGCTAGGTATATTGCAAGAGCAGCGATTCGCTCCGGATTTCCGGCAAATCGGGTGAGGCATTGCTTGAGTAAGGCAGGCTTGCATCGGCGTCTAGCAAAACAGCTGAAGCCAAATACAGCCTTTCTCGTAAAAGGTTCAAATCGGTTGAAAATGGGAGAGACTGTACAATTTTTGTGCAGGGTAACTGCCAATCAAAGCATTGCGAAAGGGTGAATGCGGGGGGCAGATAAGGATTTATATACAGGCTATTGCGGAAAAAATAGGTGAATGACGGCGGGCAAACGCACATACCATCTGTGCGTTTGCTGCATTTCCTATAGGGAGACTAGTAGGAGGTGACACGTCATGTCATATCAATTTCCCCCTGGCGGTCCAGAAGGTTCCCCAGGTTATCCAGGTTCCCCCGGTTCACCGGGAGGTTTCCCCCCTCCGCCACCGGGTCCTCCACCGAGAAGGACGCCAAGTGCACCGGGAGCAAGAGGCTATGGGGGAACACGCCGGATTGATGCTGGCGGATTCTATCCCTGTTTATATCGTTACACGTACGTTTGGCTGCGAAATGGTCGCTCTTTCTGGTTTTACCCCGTCTATGTCAGTCGTCACTCTGTAACCGGCTATCGCTGGAGAGGATATCGATGGGAGTATTACGGGACAGACTTGGATCGAATCGCCTATTTTACATGCTAACGCCATTCATGAGTAAAAAGGCCATTCCCTGGGAGGAAGGCCTTTTTATTTTGAAGGACTTATTTTATGGAGAGTGAGAAGTCCTTGTGATCATGAATGTCTCCTTTTTCCACATGGATCTTCACTGTATAATCCCCGGCAGTAGGGAACTGTGCGTTGCCTTCATACTGGCCTGCCGCAGTTTCGGTTGCATCGACGAAGCTGTGCTTCTCGTCATTCCCCCGCCAGAACTCGAATTTGACTGTCGCTTTGTCCAACGCTTTGTTGTCTTTCATCAAATGAACAGTGAGAGCAGCTGGAGTTGCGACTTGAATATTGTCGGCTGGGGAGAAATGATAATCAACGGTTTCCCCGTTCGTGTGACCTGCCGCCCCATGATCGTGTGACTGACCTGCGTCAGCTTGAGGTGCGGATGGCGTCTCCCCAGTCTTGCTGTTAACGGTAAACGGGGTCTTCTGCATATTGTGGAAATCTCGTGCTGTTACATGGTAGTAGACAAAATAAGAACCTGGCTCGCTAATGGTTTGTTGGGCCGTGTAGACACCGTCTCCTTGTAGTGAAGCCGGGATCGTTTCATGCTTTTCTTGCCCATCTTTCCACCATTCGAATTTCACTTCCTTGGCGTCATCCACGGGTTGGCCGTCTTGTGTGACTTTAACGGAGAAGGTAACTGTGTCGCCGGCTACAAGCTCTTTTGGTTCCAATGTAAAGGCAGCCTTAACTGGAGCACCGGGTTGAAAAGCTGGTTGCTCGGCCTCTTTTCCACAAGCGGCTAAAAGGAGCATAAGCATGGATAAGAGCAGAATCATCGTACGTTTCATGTTGGATTACCCTTCCTTTTTCAATTTCAACAGTTCCTGATAAATTTGTTCGGGATCGAAATCGTCACCCATGCCGAATTTTTGAATGACGGCATTGCTATCATCCACGAGATACGTACTCGATGTATGAGAGATAAATCCATCATCCATCTTATTGGCAAAAAAGCCAAGCGAATTTGTAACCGATTTGATCGTTTCGTCATCGCCACGAAGCAGGGTCCAGCCTTGTTCTTGAATCCCCAGCTGCTTGGCATAGTAGCGCATGACATCCGGGGTATCGTTTTGCGGATCAATCGTGATGGTCAAAAACTCGACGTCTTGCCCCATCAGGTTTGCTTCGAGCAAGCGCTTTTGCAGCTGAACCATTTTTACCGTTGTCGTGGGACAGATATCCGGGCAACGGGTATAAATCAACTCCACCAAGCGAACCTTTTTCTTTTGCGGTGCTAGCGAATAAGGTTGTCCATCAATGGTTTGCAGAGTCACATCAGGCAATTTTGCCTGGGTGTTTTTGGGCCCGAACCAAAACCAAGAGGCGATAAGAGCAACAAGGACAAGGACGGGTAACAACAAGAGCAACCGTCTGATTCGGATAGCGGTAGCAGGGGCGATATTCACGTGTGTGTAGCGCCTCCTTTCAGATTCTTTTGGCTATGGCGTTAGGAGGCCGTCCTCTTCCTGATTCTTTTCTTTTCGATACCAGGTAGAGAAAATGTAAGCCAGGACGACTCCGTACGTCAGCTCCTGCATGAGCTTCATCACAATTCCGCCCAGCCGTTGATCCTCCAGAGGGAGAAGTGGAACGGCGAACATCGATTTGTCGATCGGCGTGGAAAAGAATGGAGCGCAGAGCATGGAAGGACCGTCTACATATGTCGTATACAAAGGTGTTGCTGAAAAAATAATCAGTGCGCATGCGGGCGTAATCAAAACACCGTTAGCAAAGATGTAGGCAAGCTTTTGCAGTTCCGACAGACGGTGAATTTCCGGTATCGGTGCGACAACGGGCATCCACATCAAAATCGCAGCCACCAGCAGCAGTAAATGAATCAAATTATGTAGGGCCAGGTTGTTCATTGCCAAGTCTAAAATAACAGGCATATGGTAAAACGAGAACAGGGCATTAAACATGAGAATAGCAGGTATCGGGTGACTCGCTATGCGCATGAAAAGCTTGAGCCCCCGGCGATAAAACAGGGAGCGGATCAACCAGGACGGGGTTCCTGCCAAGAGCAGCAAGGGCATTACGAGATAAAGCAACGATTGCTGCAGCATGTGGGCGCTAAACAAAAAATGCCCAGCTACGTTCAAGGGACTTCCCATACTAAAGTAAAAACCAAGTAAGCCGAGAGTAAAAAAAGTCTTTTGCTTGCGTGTAACAGGTGTGGAATCTTGAAAAGTTTGGCGTAATGGTCCAGTCAGTGAGAAATAAGCCAGACCAATCAAGAAAGTCAAAAGAATCAGCTCTGGATTCCATGTCGCCCGAAAGCCAAAGGTTTCAGTGAAATAAGTGAGGGTCATGCGATTACCTCCGTTTTCAAGGATTATCCCCAGTACTCATTATAGGCAAATAATTGGAAAAGCCTAATGACTCGTTCGGGCTATTTCTTCCAAGGGAACGGAATTCTTCACATATTTGTCACGTATGTCCAAATAAAAAAGGAGCCTCCCGAAAGAAAAGAGGGAGGCTGCCACACGTTATGATTTTTTCTGTTCTTCCAACCAAGCTTTCCATTCGCTTGCTTCGCGTCCTCCGACGAGTCGGGCTACTTCTTTGCCGCCTTTGTAATGAACGAGGGTCGGAGTGAATTCGATGTTGTATTCACCATAGCTGGCGTTAAATTCTAGCAAATTGAGCTTTTTCATATCGATGTCCAAGCTTTTTACGATCGGTACAAGGACGGGGGTCGTTGCTTTGCAATGCTCACAAACCGGGCTGTAAAAGTAAACAAACGCGTCCTCCTGATTATCGAGCTTACCTTTGAGCTCATCAGGCATAATGAGATTATCGTACAGCGGGTCACTCAATTGTTCGAGAGTAGCGGGGTGCAAATTGGCTTTACCGTAAGGGTTTCCTTCCGCAAGCTGACGGTTCGAAATGTCAGCGTACACGATCGCACCGATCAGGAGCGCAGCCACAAGGATGGATAGAAAGATGACTTTCTTCATGAATCATTTCTCCTTTGCATTTTTCATTACGATGACAAGCAGGATACTGATCAAGGTGAAGGCAATGAGAGCAAGGAACGGAATAGTGATAAACCCTAGCCAGTTAATATAATCCGTATTGCATGGCACAATGCCGCAAGCGCTGCCGAGATCTTGCAGGGCAGGTATTTTTTGAATCGAGTAATGATACAGCGATGTGAGTCCTCCGATGATGGAGAGAATCAAGGCGTACGACGCGATTTTGTCATCTTTCTTAGCGGAAGCAACCCCGAGCAAGATGACGAGCGGGTACATTAAGATTCGCTGGTACCAGCACAGGTCACACGGTATGTACTTTAAGACCTCTGAAAAAAACAAACTGCCTCCTGTTGCGATGAGGGAGACTCCCCATGCGGCAAACATGGCTTGTTCCACGATTTGCTGACGTTTCATATAAACACCTCGTCCATATCTTAACATATTACAAATCGAAAGTAGATTATAAAAAGTAATAATTTGTTGAACGGATGGGCTTGTCTCCTGCATCATACTGGATGCACTACCCGATGCGCTTGCAGCAGGTAGGAGCACCAGTCCGAAAGCTCCCAGTTTTCCGAGCATGATTAGTAAACCCGTACTTGTGGAGAGGATTGCCTATCCCGAATCGGTACGAAAATGGTTTGAAGAGAAGGCCACTCGACTAACATGACGCCGCGCCAATATCCTGCGCCACCATCAATTCCGACCATATTGTCTCTGCGCCAAGGACCGCTGCCTGCGTATTGAGGTAATCCTGGAACAGGGGTATGGCCAAAAATGACAGGGAGTTCTCCATCATAATAAAGGTAGAAAGGCTCGCGAATCCATAGTAAATCTTGTGGATTTTGTTCCGGCAAGGGGATGCCGGGTCGAATGCCTGCGTGTACCAAAAGTGCGGCTGGAGCTCCTGTTCGCGGATCGGCTGGCAGCTCTATATACAAAGGAAGAGACGACAAGGCTGGCAAAATTGTTGGATAGCGAGAAAGGATGAATTGTCGCGCTTCTTCTTGCTCCGGTAAAGAAGGCATCCGGTTAAGAAAAGCTCGCCGAAGCGGGTGATTCCCTAAGAAAGAACGTATGGTGGCATCACCACCGTTGTAGCGCAGGTATAACTCCGGGTTCCCGCTGCCGGATAGCCAATCTTCAAGCATTTGCTCGTGGTTGCCTTTTATGAGAAAGACTTGGTTCGGATACGCCTGTCGAAGAGCGAGTAAATCGAGTAATACCTCCTTTGATTCAGGTCCTCGATCGATCATGTCCCCCAATGCGAACAGACGCTCACCAGCTTGGGGGGAGAAGGAAACGTCCCGCAGCGCCTTTTGAAATGCCTGATTCTGACCATGTATGTCGGAGACTAAATAAGTAGCCAAACAAGATCACCCTCCTCGATTACCCGTTATGCCTTTAAGTAGGATATGTTTGTGCAAAGTGGAGGGTGAAAAGGGGGTGTCTCTTTCCCGGGCGTATAAATGGATGCACCTATTTTGTGAACGGGAATAGAGATGCATAAATGAGTCAAATACCCATTCGGGTGGGAGGATCAAACGACAGATGGCTACTTCCTATCGCGACTATACTTCGCCAAATACTCAGTTCACGTACGATATGAGAAATAATCTGTTTTTCAAAAAGGACGATCGGAATTTCATCGATGCGTTGGGGATCGCACAATTAAATACATTGGACAACAGCTCGCTGCTGGATATTTTCCTGACAACCGGAAATGTTGTCGAGCCACACATTCATCAAAACGCAGCGGAACTGGTGTATTGCATCGCTGGTGAGGCCATTGTATCCTTGATCAATCCTTTTACCAATCAATTGCTCAACTACCATATTAAACCGAGGCAGGTTGCCAATATCCCGCAGGGCTGGTGGCATTATGAAATGGCTTTGACAGACGATACGCATCTACTGGCTATTTTTGATGCGCCTGTTCCTGAGGTCATCTTTGGCTCCGATATTTTGCGCTTGACTCCAGCGAGTGTGTGGGCACATACGTATTGTTTAGACGAAGCAAAGGTAAGAGAAACTCTTGCGCCTATTACCAAAACAGTTGTGATTGGCCCGCCATTAGGATGTCAGCAGCAGGGGCAGCTGCCAGATAGAGCTGCTTCCAGCCACTATCCGTACTATGGCTACTCGAGCCAGTTGCCAGACAGCTACGGTTACTACGATGCCAACTATATGCAGCAGGGGGGGTATGGACAGTACCCAGTCTATCAACAGCCGACCGGATATCCGCAATATGGCACGAATCCCTACGATACCCGCTTTCCTCCACAATCCATTTATCCATCCTATTGAAGGGAAAGACAGATAGTGTCCTGATGGCCAGGTCTCCCAAATACAGCGCTCTTCTATTACAATCAGGAGAAGAACATTTTCAAAGAAAAAGGGGAGACCATGATGGATCATCTGGCACACTGGTTGCGGACATCTTCCTTTACCGTTGTATTCACCGGAGCAGGCATGTCGACAGAGAGTGGCTTGCCTGATTTTCGTTCACAGTCTGGGCTATGGCGCGGCAAAGATCCGATGCAACTCGCGAGTACACGCGCGATGATGGAGAATCGGGAAGCGTTTGTTGAATTTTATCAGATGCGCATTCAAGGACTACTGTCTTGCAAGCCACACGCCGGACACGAATGCTTAGCTGAATGGGAGCGGCGTGGATTGGTTCATGGGGTCATTACACAAAATGTAGATGGCTTTCATCAAGCGGCGGGAAGCTTGGCTGTAGCCGAACTCCATGGCTCCCTTGCAAAAATCCGCTGTCTTGCCTGCGGGACCGAATATGCGAACACACGCTATCTGGAGGATCAAGGGACGATTTGCACATGCGGAGGATTTTTGCGCCCGGCTGTTGTCCTGTTTGGCGAATCATTGCCGCAATCGCAAGTCGACCAGGCCATCTCGTGGACGGAACAAGCCGATTTGTTCATCGTATTAGGTTCTTCACTTACCGTGAGTCCAGCCAATTGGTTTCCGCAGCATGCAAAAGAAAGAGGAGCCAAACTGGTCATTGTCAATCAGGAACCAACCCCATTGGATGCGTGGGCAGATGAGGTCATCCAAAATGAACGGATCGGCAATGTGCTGCAAAGAGTAGGACAGTCATTAGGAGAATAAAAGCAGGCGTGCTCGATGAAAAGAGTACGCCTCTTCTGTTTGGACTCGTTGACATGCCATATTGCTAGTGACGCTTCCTATTTTATTTTCGTGCAAGTTCCATTATTACTAAGTATTCAATATTTTACCATTAATATGAAATGCATTCCAATATTTACTCCATCCATTTGAATCACCCTAGAGCTTGCGCGAAAAACATGATACCATCGAGTGTAAGATTCATATGGCTTCTCGATAAGCAAATAGAAAAGAACAGGTGACGTTCATGCAAATATTATCAGTAGAAAACCTCTCCAAGGGCTATGGAGAAAAAGTATTGTTTGATAACATTTCCTTTCATATTGCCGAGCAAGAGCGCATTGGTCTGATCGGTGTAAACGGGACGGGAAAATCCTCGCTCTTGAAAATCGTCGCGGGCTTGGATACAGCGGATAGCGGGAAAATTGTTCACGCGAATCATTTCCATGTGGAGTATTTGCCGCAAAATCCCGATTTTGACGAAAACTCCACGGTACTGGAACAAGTATTTTACGGCGATTCTCCGCTCATTCAGCTATTGCGTGATTATGAAACAGCGCTAGAGGCTGTTCAGGAATCGCCTGACGACGAGAAAAAGCAAGCGCGCTTGTTTGCTGTTCAAAACAGGATGGATGCGGCTGATGCGTGGGAGAGCAATACGCAAGCCAAAATGATTCTGACGAAACTTGGCCTGCACAATTTCTCGCAAAAGGTGGGAGAGCTCTCTGGTGGACAAAAAAAGCGGGTAGCAATGGCACGTGCTTTGATCCAACCAGCAGACCTGCTCATTTTGGATGAGCCTACGAACCATATTGACAATGAGACAGTCGAGTGGCTGGAAGAGTATTTGTCCCGATACAAGGGTGCTTTGCTGCTCGTCACCCATGATCGTTACTTCCTGGATCGCGTGACGAACCGCACGTTTGAGCTGGATCGCGGCAAACTCTACAGCTATGAAGGCAACTATGCGATGTTCCTGGAGAAAAAGGCCGAGCGTGAAGAAAATGAAGCGGCTGTAGAGAGCAAGCGGCAAAATCTGCTTCGACGCGAGCTGGCATGGCTTCGTCGCGGAGCAAAAGCGCGGACGACCAAACAAAAGGCGCGTGTGCAACGTGCTGAGGAGTTGCGAGATAAAGTCGTAGATGGACCTGCTGCCAAGATGGAAATGGCACTAGGGGCCAGCCGTCTCGGCAAAAAGGTGATCGAGCTTACAAACATCCATAAGGCGTACGGTGAGCGAAAACTGATCAACGATTTCAACTATATTGTCCTGCCGGGTGATCGTGTGGGGATTATCGGGCCAAATGGAAGCGGAAAAACGACGCTCTTGAATATGCTCGCAGGAAGAATTCAACCGGATAGCGGTTCATTGGAAATCGGGACGACCGTTAAAATCGCTTACTACACCCAGGATAATGTCGAGATGGATGAAAAGCTGCGCGTCATCGAATATGTAAAGGAAGCCGCAGAGGTTATTCAGACGAGCAACGGTGAATCGATCACGGCTTCGCAAATGCTGGAGCGGTTCTTGTTTTCACCACATATGCAATGGACACCGATTTCCCGCCTGTCTGGGGGAGAGCGCAGGCGTCTCTATCTGCTTCGGACGCTGATGGGAGAGCCAAATGTACTGTTTTTAGATGAGCCCACGAATGATTTGGATATTCAAACACTCAGTATTTTGGAAGACTATCTCGAGCAGTTCCCAGGCGCAGTCATCACGGTATCGCATGACCGCTATTTCCTCGATCGTACCGTTGACCATTTGTTTGCTTTTGAGGGGCAAGGAAGCATTCGTCATTACTACGGCAACTACTCCGAGTACCTGGAAGAAAGACGCCAGGAAAAAGCAACACAGGTGCAAGAAGCGGAGCAACAGGCAGAAAAGACGCAAAGCAGCAGCGGCGCTAATCGCGGCAACAACCGCACGCGCAAGCTGTCCTATAAGGATCAGAAGGAATGGGATGCGATTGAAGGCAAGATCACGGCTTTGGAAGAGCGCAGCGTCAAGCTAAAGCAAGAGATTGCAGCGTCTGGCAGCGATTACGGTAAAATTGAAAAGCTCTATGCAGAAGAACAGCAAGTGGCGGCAGAGCTGGAAGCAACCATTGAGCGTTGGGCGGAATTATCTGCATTGGTAGAGGAATTGGAGCAAGGGAAATAATTAGTGGTGTAGCCAGTAATTGAGGGCTGGGAATGCGGCGCTTCCAACTGTAGACTAGAGTAGATTACTAGAGTAGAGGAGTCGCTGTCGTTGCCTGCCTATAAGTTAGACCCGGAATGGGTGATGTCTTACCTAGAGCTGCAAGAACAACAGCTCTCTTCCGAAGTTCATCCAAAGGATAAAGAAGTGATCATGAACAAGATCAGGGAAATGACGTTATCGATCATGTACAAGCAAGCGAGAAGATTTCTTGTATACTTGGAAGCGGATGATACGGAAGCCGAAAGAATGAAAGAGAAAAAGACTCATCTTATGTAAAGAAGGCCCGCCTTGGAATTAGAGAGGCGGGTCTTTGCATGTCTATGTTTATTGCTGACGGATTCGAACGGGCGTACCGATGGGCACGATTTTTGCCAGAGCATTCACGTCCTTATTGTACATGCGAATACAGCCGCGAGATACATACTTGCCGATCGAGGAAGGATTGTTCGTGCCGTGAATGCCGTAGTGAGGCTTGCTCAGTCCCATCCAGAAGGTACCGAATACACTCAAAGGACCTCCCGGATAGGAGTTCGGATGGGGGACTTTGTTGATGATGGTAAAATCCCCTCGAGGTGTCGATGTGGCAATTTTGCCCAAAGCAACAGGATAAGAGCGGATGAGTTGGTTTCCATCGAATAGATCGAGACGTAGCCTTGCAATCGAGATGCGGATGTTGTAGGACGGCAGCTTCTTCACCTCCCCCCACAAACGATACGAAATGCCGCTCTTACCATCGTATGAAAACCAACGGAACTGGTACCTTTCCTCTGATGATTAATGTAGTTTGAAATCTAACGAAAACGTATCCGGATAGCGCAGTCCGTCACGATAGAACAAGGTTCGCACCCAGACGTACATCCGTAAAGGAATGGAAGGAAAGACAATGGCGAGCTTACCTTCTTCCAGGACCGGCAAATCGAGCGGGGATTGAATTTCATAGGGGACTCCCTCTTGATCAAGCAACGTTTTGTAATGTTGGGCCTCGCTCCAGCTAACAGGATAATAAAATGATCTCTCCATCCATTTCCAACACCTTTCCAGGTTTCACTGCTTCCCATTGTATGTAAAACATTTGAGATAAAAAAAGAAACAAACGCCACAGGCATTGAAAAATAGGCAGCCCAATTGAGAGTTCAAAAGTGTCGTCTGGGCAAAAAACGTCATGATTTTCCCAATAAATGCGTGTAAAGTGGAAGTAAGCACAAACTGGAGGGACAAGGGAATGAAGCAGACGCACTTGCACTTTAACATGCAAATCGGCAGAAAAAAGCCAGTGAGTGTAAACAACACAGAAACGGCCTGTCCTTTTTGTGATCGAAACAGTCTCACCGATGTTTTGGAGCAGCGGGGCTCCATGATTTGGCTCATGAACAAATTCCCTGTTCTGGAGGATACGCATCAAACTGTTTTGATTGAATCGGATGAATGCCAAGGGGATTGGTCTGTTTATTCCAAGGAACATGTACGAGCATTGCTGGCATTCGGGGTAGAGAAGTGGCTTGAAATGGAGCAAAGCAAGTCATATCGCTCCGTTCTGTTTTTCAAAAACCACGGTCCGTATTCCGGAGGGAGCATCCGTCATCCTCACATGCAGATCGTCGGATTAAACGACTACAACTATCTGGATCAAGTAAAAGACAGTGATTTTATTGGCATGACCATCGATCAAGAGGCAGGGGTTGAATGCAATCTGTCTACGCATCCGCGTGCGGGTTTTTTTGAATACAATGTCATTCTATCGGACTTGGATCGACTGCCGAAAATGGCAGACTACTTACAAATTTTAGCACATTGGATACTGACTCATGTCAATCCGCGTAACCAAAGCTACAATTTTTTCTTTTACCATTGGGGAGAAAAGCTGATCGCCAAAGTGGTTCCGAGGTTTGTTACCTCACCTCTTTTCGTAGGCTATTCGATTCCGCAGGTCGCTAATAATTTGGAAGATATGGTCGCAGAATTGCAACGACGATACTTCTAATCATAGAAAGGGTGCGTGCGCTTTGATGTATACGATCACGGCAAGAAAAACACTGTCCTCAGAGGAACTGGCACAGATTAAAGAGCTGGTTGCGATTTGCAATGAGCAGGATGGGATTGATCTCAAAGTAAACCCGGGGATGCTGGAAAAGCGTTCAGGAGAGCATGAAGAAGACTTTGTATGCTATGCGGATGGAAAGCTGGTTGGCTTTCTAGGGCTCTACGTGTTTCATGGCGGTGAGGCAGAAGTGAGCGGCATGGTCCACCCAGCCTACCGAAGAAAAGGCATATTCACAGCGTTGCAAGCACAAGCCGCAGATGCATGCAGACGAAGAGGGATTCCGGCGCAGCTGTTTATCGTTCAGCGAGATTCGGAAAACGGCAAGTCATATATGGAGCGAATCGGCGGGGAATATCAATTCTCGGAATATTGGATGGATTTAGGAGAGAAGCAAAGAGCAACGGTCTCAGGAAACGTGCTTCTTCGACCGGAGACCGCCAGTGACTACGAAACATTGATTTGGCTAAACGTCCATGGTTTTCAAATGGAGGAAGAACGCGCGAGGGAAATGGCCGAAAACATGGCGGGTAATCCTAAGGCAACCACGCAGTTGATGATTGTCGGTGATAAGGCCATTGGCAAAATAAGCGTGAACAAGGATGAGGGCAAGGCGTTTATTTATGGATTTTGTGTCCACCCAGATTACCAAGGAAAAGGATACGGACGCCAGGCTTTGGCACAAACGATTGAGAGGCTGGAGGAAGAGGGATATCAAGATGTATCCCTGGAGGTAGCCTGTGAAAACAGCAATGCTCTGGGGCTATATGAATCATGCGGCTTTTTTGTAAAGTCAGCCAATGATTACTACAAGCTGTCGTTGTAGCGGGCAACTGCTTTTCACGATCTCTCGGTTGGAAAACGAATGAAGTTCCATGCTACGATAGAAGGGCAAGCAGCGTTGTAAAAAGGTTGTTCAAAAAGCTGTCTTTTGATCACGAGGTGTTCGTGACTTTTTGAACATGCATAATAAGGAGTGACTCACTATGAAACTGTTGTCCATCGAACCGACGCCGAGTCCAAACGTCATGAAGCTGAATGTAGACGAGCGTTTGCCGGATGGGGTACAACATGTGTATACAAAGAAAGATGCGAGTAAAGCACCAGAACTCATGAACAAGCTCTTGGAGATCGAAGGGGTTACCTCGATTTTTCATACGGCAGACTTTCTCGCGCTGGAGCGAAAGTCCAATGCAGATTGGCAGCGTATTTTGACTGTCGCGCGCGAGGTTTTGCAAGCAGGCGGAGGAGGGGCTGTTCCTGACATGTCTGCGGAGGATGCGGGGGCATTTGGAGAGGCGCAAGTGTACATTCAAATGTTCCGCGGTGTACCGATGCAGGTCAAAGTGACGCTGGGAACGGAACAGATTCGTGCAGCGCTGCCAGAGCGTTTTGGACAGGCAGCTGTGCGTGCCGGATCCGCTTCGCCCAACCTCATCATGGAGCGAAAATGGGTCGAGCATGGCGTGCGCTATGGCGATTTGCGCGAGATTGGCGAGGAGGTCGCATTGGAAGTCGATGCCTCCTATCCGCAGAGCCGTGTGGAAGAAATCGTGGAACAGGCCATGGCTCTTGGTCCAGGGGAAACTCCAGAGCCAGTCGTGCGTGAAAAGAAAGTCGTTACGCTAGAGATGCTCGATGATCCGGATTGGCAAAAAAGATATGAAGCACTCGATCGGATGGAGCCTACTGAAGCGGATTTGCCTGTTTTGGAAAAAGCGCTTCGAGATGGCAAGCCGTCAATTCGCAGGCTGGCGGTTGTGTATCTGGGCATGATTGGCGGGGATGACGTCTTCCCGCTGCTGTTTGAAGCCCTCCGCGATGAATCCGTCTCTGTACGACGCACAGCGGGGGATACCTTGTCTGACTTAGGTGATACGCGCGCAATTCTGCCGATGTGTGAGGCGTTGAAGGATAAAAACAAGCTGGTACGCTGGCGCGCTGCTCGCTACTTGTTTGAGGTGGGGGATGAAACCGCCTTGGACGCTTTACGTGCCGCACAGAACGATCCCGAGTTCGAGGTCAGCTTGCAAGTCCAAATGGCCGTGCAGCGCATTGAAAGTGGCGAGGCGGCTAGCGGAACCGTTTGGCAGCAAATGACTCGCCGAAACGATTAGTTCGCTGCTTCCAGTTGCATTAGAGCCCTCTATCAAGCAGATCAGATGACTGCTACAGAGGGCTTTTTTGTACGTGTTTTCATTGGTTGGATATACGGCGAATAGCGGGGCATACTGCTTCAAGAAGAGCAGTAAACAAGCTGGTTTATTAGGTAAAAATTGGTATAAGTCAGTATAAAAATAGACACAGTTCAATAATAGTTGACTTCCACCTTATCCATCCCTTAGACTAGGATAGGGTTTAGCTTATGTATTCAACATCGCTAGTGCGTAGGGGAGATTGTGTATGACAACCAATCACTATGACGTTGTTATTGTAGGTGGGGGACTTGCTGGTCTTTCCAGTGCCGCCTACCTGTCGTCGAAAGGCAAAAAAGTTGCAGTTTTGGAACGCGGTCAATTGGGTGGACGTGCCGTTACACTGAAGATCAAAGGATTTAACTTCAACTTCGGTGCCCATGCCATTTATGCTCGCGACAGCTCCGTTTTGAGAACGTTTGAAAAAGAATTGGGTCTGAACATCGATTGGCAGGATTTCAATCCGACAAAAGCCAAGTACGATATTGGTAGCGATCTGACTGCAGTTCCGGCGAATGTACAAGGACTTTTCCAAACGAAGCTCTTAAAAGGCATGGACAAAGTGTTGTTCACGTTTGAGATTTTGAAAACGATGCTAAAAATGGAGAAAGGCCATCCACATATGTCGATTCAAAAGTGGATGGAGAAAAAGCAAGTCAACGAAGAAGTGCGAGAAATGATGTTGACGCTTGCTTCTTCCAACTTCTTCACACGTGAGCCTGAAAAGATTCCTTCTGACGTATTCTTTGAGTACTACAGCCGTTTGTTTACAACGAATAAACCGGTAGCGTATATCGGTGGCGGCTGGCAAGCATTGATCAATGAATTCGTGCGTGTGATTGAAGCAAATCAAGGTACGATTCTGATCAAAACCAAAGTAGAAAAGTTCCAAGTAGAGAACGATCGTGTGGTTGGAGTGGTGACACCGGAGGGCGAATTTACGGCGGATGAATTTATTTGCTGTATTCCGCCGAAGGAGATGGCGAAGGTCTTTGCGGAGACTCGCCTGGAGCATGCAATTGCACAGCATGCTGAATACGAGCCAACGGTTGTTATGGTGTATGACATTGGCTTGAAAGAACGAATTGACGTACCGTTCTCCTACATCTACGAAAAAGCAAACAATATTTTCATTACCGATATCTCGTATTATGACCGCACTTGTGTACCTGAAGGCGGGCAGTTGCTGCAGGCGACTGCATACATGCGTCAGGATGAAGTAGGAAACAAGGAAGCGGCCGAAATCCGCAAACAAGAGATTGAAAACCTGTATGACAAGCACTTCCCAGGCTGGCGTGAACAACTCGTTGTGCCGCGCGTTTCTGCTCGTGCAGTCGTACAGGAGATCAAGTGGACCATGAATCAGAAGCCAATGCCAATTTTCATGCCGGATTACCGCAACCTGTTCTTCGCGGGTGACTGGTGTGAAGGACAAGGCCAACTGTCTGAGCTGTCTTTCTCTAGCGCGATGAACGTTGCCAAGCTGATTTTGGAAAAAGAATAAGCCGATGACGAGCGGGTATTCCTTGGAGAAAGGAATGCCTGCTTGTTTTTTCTCCTTCAAATTCAAAATTTAAAAAAAGCCCGCCAATGGAGATGGCAGGCCACATGGATTACGCCTTCTGACTATATACGTGATAAACGAGATTGCCGATTTGCGCCATGACGTTGGCAGCATCCTTTTGCTCGAGTCCCTTGTTTAAAATGGACAAGGTGACAGCATGAGAACCGATGTAGAGGATGCCGACATCATGCGTGATTTTGGTCACAGAGCCAGTCTTGTTGGCGAACTCCCATTTCGGAATCATCCCGATCACATCGCCATCCGGGTCAGGCAAAAGGAAGGGAATGCGGTCACGGTGCTGCTGAGTCTTCAAGATGGCGACCATTTTTAAACAGCTGTCGTAGGAGATGACTTTTCCTGTTGCCAAGTATCGGAGGTGGCTTCCCATGTCTTTTGCCGTCACCTCATTGTATCCTTCCAATTCGGCTGGGACGACCATTAGCTTGTTGTAGAAGTGGCTGTTCGCCATTTCGGTTTTTTGCATCGCGTTTCGAATGCTCTCTGTTCCGACGAGATCAATCAATATGTTCGTCGCTGTATTGTCGCTTTGGATGATCATCAGGGTAACCAGGTCGCGAATCGTAAATTCAGTGCCGGGAGTCATATGCTGAAGAACACCTGCACCGCCAACGAGATCCTCTGCACGCAGCTTGATCTTGTCCTCTAAGGCAAACTTGCCTGCGTACGCCTCTGCAAAAACAGCTGTCATGATCGGGACTTTGATCACACTGGCCGCATAGAAGCGTTGGTCTTCGTTGATGGATAATGTTTCACCGGTTTGCAAATCTTCGAAAAAGATTCCCCATTCCCCTCCAGCGTCCTTGATTAGACTGGATATTTGGGCAAAAAGACTGGATAACATGTAGACCCATCTCCTTTTGTTTCGATGTAGACAAAATTTTCTCAAGATAATATTATTTAGTCATGCTCCTAACAATCAAGAAGAATTATTCCTAAGATGGGGGTTTTGCTGTTGCATAAGTGGAAGAAACTATCATTTTGTGCTGTTCTGTTAACGAGTTTAGCGTTCGCTGGTTGTGGAACACCGCAAGCAAGCACCACGGGGGAGACGACAGGTGCGAAGCAGGAGCAGAGTAGCGCCCCCCAAGCGATGCAGGTCAACCTGAACACCGGTGAGCCAAGCACGATCGACCCTGGACTGGCAGAAGATATCCCTTCGATGTCTGTTGCCCGTGCAGCATTTGATGGCCTCCTGCGCTTGAATGAAAAAGGCGAGCTAAAAGAGGCGGTCGCAGAGAAGTACGAGGTTTCTGCTGATGGTCTCACGTACACCTTCCATCTGCGGGAGTCCAAATGGACCAATGGAGATCCGGTTACGGCTCATGACTTCGAATACGCATGGAAACGGGTTCTCGACCCGAAAACCGCTTCCAGTTACGCGTATCAGATGTACTATTTGAAAAATGGGCAAGCCTTTAACGCCAACAAGGCAAAAGCCGAAGATGTAGGCGTGAAGGCAACAGACGACAAGACACTGGTTGTTACGCTGGAAAACCCGGCACCGTTTTTCCCGGAACTGGTTGCGTCTGTCACCTATTTCCCGGTTAACAAAAAAGCGGTTGAGGGCAACAAAGAGTGGGCTTCGAAGCCAGAGACGTACATTACAAACGGGCCATTCACCTTGAAAAATTGGGAGCACAAATCAAAGATTGAATTCGAAAAGAGCGATTCTTACTGGGATAAGGACGCCGTCAAATTGTCGAAGCTGACGTTGAATATGATCGAGGATGCCAATACAGAGCTGTCGATGTTTGAAAAAGGTGATCTGGATTGGGCAGGTTCACCACTGGGCGATTTGCCACTGGATGCGCTGGATGCTCTGAAAGAATCCGGAAAGATGCAAGCTCAAGCAACAGCGGGGACGTACTGGTACATTTTCAATACGACGCAAAAGCCTTTTGACAACAAAAAGATTCGTCAGGCATTTGCTACGGCAGTTAATCGTCAGGCAATCTCCGATAATGTCGTACCATACAAGAGCACGCCAGCGACGGGTATTCTCCCGCCGACCATGGCACTCACGCCAGAGGGCTACATCAAAGACGGCGATGTAGAGACCGCGAAGAAGCTCTTGGCAGAAGGTATGAAAGAAGCGGGGATCAAGGAGTTGCCATCGATCACGATCGCATACAATACGTCAGAGGTCAATTCACGTATTGCGACAGTCATCCAGGATCAATGGCGCAAAGCATTTGGCATCGAAGTCAAACTGGTTAATAAAGAGAACAAGGTTCACCGTGAAGACATGAAGCAAGGAAACTTCACAATTGGCCGTGGTAGCTGGATTGGCGATTTCAACGATCCGATCAACTTCCTGGAAGTCTTCAAGGGTGGACTCAATACATCCAAATGGGAAAACAAGGAGTTCCTCGATTTGCTCGCGCAATCTGCCAAAGAAGGGGATGTAGCGAAGCGCAAGGAAATCCTCAAGAAAGCTGAACAAATCGTCATGGATGAAATGCCTGCGTTGCCAATCTACTATTTCACCTATGCGTGGGTGAAGCAGGATAGCGTAAAAGATGTGGTAGTAGATGCACTCGGGTTCATCGACTTCAAGTACGCTTCCAATCAAAAGTAATCATGAGTCTATGAGGGAGTGACTGGCGTGCGTCCGATCATTGGTGTGGCATGTACGAAAATGTATTTTCCGAAGAACGATCTCGACCAGTTTTTCTATGTAGGTTCAGGCTATGTGAACGGAATTGCGCGCAGTGGCGGTACTCCACTGATCTTGCCACTGCTGACGATTCAGGATGCTCCGTTTCGTGAGATGATCGAATCCCTGGACGGCTTGATTTTGTCCGGTGGTGAAGATCCTGCGCCGCATTTGTACGGTGAAGACCCGCTGCAAGGGCTGGGCGATATCAACTACGAAAGAGACATCACTGAGCTTGAGATTATCAAGATTGCGCTGGAGCTGAAAAAGCCAATTCTCGGCATTTGCCGCGGGATGCAAATTTTGAATGTGGCGTGTGGCGGCACCCTCATTCAAGATATCCCGAGCCAAGTACCAGGAGCGCTGCAGCATGCGCAGAAGGGTTCACGGCAATACGGGGCGCATAAGATTACGCTGCAACCTGGCTTTGTAGCGGATGCCCTCGGAAAGACAGAGGTGCTCGTGAACACCTCTCACCACCAAGCAGTCAAAGAAATAGCACCGGGCTTCAAAGTCACAGGATGCGCGGCTGACGGTGTGATTGAGGCGATGGAAAGCCTCGACGGGCTACATGTAGGCGTACAGTGGCATCCAGAACGGATGTGGGCACACGACGACGACATGTTGAAGATTGCCGAGGCATTTGTTGCCCGGGTAAAGCAGTTGAAGCTGCAAGCGACTAAATAGAATAGAAAATGTGAGAAACCGTTCTGGGATTGCCCAGAGCGGTTTTTTTGCATGCGGGAGGGCTTCCGCGTACGGGTTGCTCATGCCAATGGTAGAAGTGTAGTCAAACAAGGATAAATGACAGGCAGAATCGAACTTCACGTAAGAGAATGGATTTTTGTGAGGTGAGTTTTTGAAGAAAATAATTGTAGTTATTTTGCTTTTTCTGCTCATTTTTCCAAGGTTCCTCTTCACAGAGTATTTTGCTGAACGCGAAATGAAAATGATAACCACGAAGTATTATCAAGCGCTTATCGATGAAGACTACGCAACAGCTTTCGAGACGCTTTATCTGTATGATGCAAACGGCAGGCATCCAGTTGATGGCACAATGTTAAGTGAACAGGAAGCGAAAGAATTTTACATGAAAAAGATCGCCTTCTTACAAACTCAACGGTATAAAATGAAAAACTTTGAGATCACAAAGATTAGATACGAAGATGGGCATACTGCCTTTCTTGAAATGAAGCTTGAAGTTGAGCAGAGTGGACAAAGATTTGAATATGCTGAAACCGTACATGTATGGGAAGGAAAGGTATGGATTATGGGGGAAGAGGAGGATCCGTTCACAAAGTATCGGGATGGGAGAATGAATTTTGACATTCCGGAAGCCCTTGTATACTGAGCATAGAGGTGAGAGAAATGTTAAAGGTCGGAGACTCGGCTCCCGTCTTTACGGCGGCGAGCACAAAAGGAACCATTAATCTTAGGGATTACATCGGCAAAGAAAATATCGTCCTCATTTTCTATCCGGGAGATGACACCCCGATTTGCACGAAGCAGCTATGTGCGGTTCAGGATCACTACACCAAAATCGAACAAGCAAATACAGTCGTTTTTGGCGTCAATCCCGGTGGCATGGACAAGAAACGATCGTTTGCTCATAAGTTCCGTTATGAATTTCCATTAATTGTGGATGAAGACGAAATGATTCGAAAAGCATATGATGTCGGTAAGGTTCTTGGGTTGTTTTTCCAGCAACGCATCGTGTACATTATCGGAAAAAACGGAACAATCTTATATGCCAAAAAAGGAAATCCTCCAGTATCGGAGCTGCTACAGGTAATCGAAAACCAAGCTTAGGACGTTCTCGCTTGCGTCAATGGAATAAAACAGGGATAATAGAAATGAGAATGTATGTTTGGTGGGTATCCCTATGAAAAAAATTCTTCACTTGGATATTGACGCATTTTTTGCGAGTGTAGAGCAATTAGATCGCCCTGAACTGCGGGGGAAGCCGGTCATTGTCGGGGGAACTGGTAATCGCGGTGTCGTATCGACCTGTAGCTACGAGGCACGCAAATACGGTGTTCGCTCCGCAATGCCTGTCGCCATGGCGAGGAAAAAATGTCCGCAAGGCTTTTATTTGCCTGTCCGCTATAACCGTTATATTGAAAAATCTGCTGAAGTCAGACAGATATTTACTTCTTATACAGAGCGTTATCAAACAGTGGGTCTAGACGAGGCTTATTTAGACGTGTCCCATTATGAGAATGCGGTACCCATCGCCCGCGATATCAAGAGGCGAATCAAACGGGAGACCGGGCTTACTTGCAGCATCGGACTCTCCTACAATATGTCGTTGGCTAAGATTGCCAGTGATTTGAAAAAGCCGGATGCTTTCGTAATCATCCGACCAGAGCAGGCTCTGGATGTGCTGCGGCCGTTGTCAATTGGCACCTTGCATGGAGTCGGAAAAAAGTCACAAGAGCTGCTCGCGAAAAAGGGGATTGAAACAGTAGAGGATTTTTGGCGGCTCTCACTCGATGAAGCCACTACGTTATTTGGGAAGTTCGGTCGTTCCCTCTATTACCGGGCGAGAGGGGAAGACAACCGCGAAATCGAAATGGATCGCGCTCCGAAATCATTGAGCCGCGAAACGACACTGCCCTTTGATTTGTTTGACAGGGATGCGATTGCTCCGATCGCCACCTCCCTTTTGCGTGAGGTCGAAGAGGACATCCGCGAAGAAGGGGTCGAGCCCCAGACGATAACGCTTAAAATCAAGTACGCGGACTTTACCCAACGGACCAAGCAGCATAAGGCTGTTGCTGGGGCCAACTGGCAGGAGCTGTTGGACGATTTGCTCGACGCCTTTGACTATACAGCGGGCGTTCGATTAGTTGGCGTAGGCTTTTCGAATTTTGCCGAGCAGCAAGGGGAGCGGTACGAACAGCTCTCGATGTTTTCATGGAAGCTGGGGAAGTAAGGGAGGGAGAACGGTGGAGACAGAGAATTCCTTTCATTGCTGTGCGACCTGTATTCATTTTCGTGTGGAGAAAGGTTCGGGCGGAGTCAGCTATCGATGTTCTCGTCTAACCTATGAGACACGTCCGGACTATCGCTTCCAATGCTGGACTCCGACAGAGAAGGTCAAGCGACTGATGGAAGCACGTAAAAGTCAACGATAACGACAAAAAGAGGCACCCCCTTCGTCAGTGCCGACAGAGGAGGTGCCTGTTCTATTCATTTGTCAGGTCGAGGACCATCACTTCCTCCGGACCATCCATTTCGCCATTTGAGGTAAAGCCAAACGACTCATATAGCTTGCGAGCGAACTCGTTTTCAGGATGAATACTCAAGTAAATGCGCGTACAGCTGTAGCGTCTACACATTTCCTCAACGAGCATGTGCAGAAACTTTTTGGCGTACCCCTTACCCTGATGGCTCACATCAATCATAAAGCGATCCAGCCATATTCGGCCATTCTCTACTTCGATTCCGTGCATGGCATAACCGACAGCGATATCCTTGTCATACAGACCGCATGATACCCATTCCGGTTCAAAACCCGATTGGGCGATGGAAAAAGCGTTGCTCTCGATGAAGGCGTGTTGACCTTTCGTTACAGTCAAGCAGGCAATTTGGCGCCAATTTTCTTTCGTAATTTCACGAATAGACAAGCTCAAAATTTCATCTCGCTTTCCTTGGTGTAATGACTGGCGGATTTGCTTGCTTTTAATTGGACAAAAAGGAAAATGCCGAAGCCAAGGATGGATGCCGCCACGACCAGGAGGGCAGAGGATACAGGAAGTAGATCCGTTAAAATTCCCCCTGCCAATGGGCCTGCTACCATTCCGATTCCGTGAAACATATTAAAGAGAGAGTACGCCGTGCCGTATGCACCGCTTCCTCCTTGGTCAATGATGGCCCCTAACGTAGCCAAGGTAGGCGATAAGGTAAAGCCAATACTAGCCCCGACTAATGCCATTGCGAGCATTGCCTGCCAGAGGGAGTCTGCCCACGCCAAAAATGGCAGAAACACAGCCAGCATCATGATTCCCCCAAACATGAGCTTATACGGATTCATGCGGCTGGAAAGAGAGCCGGCAACTGGGGCGATCAGTCCGTAGGCGAGTGTCATGACCCCAAACAAAAGACCAATTGTTGTCGGCGTCATGCTGAGCTTCTCTGTGAAAAATACGGGCAACGTCGGTTCCAGCAAACAAAGGGAAATCTCAGCCAACAGGACAATTCCAGCGATAAAGATGACTTGCGGATTCCGGATGAATCCACCGACATGAAGCTTTTCACTGACAGTTCTCGCCGTGTCTTCCTTCAAGAACAAGTAGACCAGCACAATGTTGATCACGGTAAAGGCTGCTGCTGCAAGGAAAGGCATGCGATGGTCACTGATTTCAAACAACCATCCGCCAATCGGCGCTCCGAGCAATGTACCGGTTGAAATCGCCGTCAATGCAATTCCCATAACAGCTCCGCGCATTTTGGAGGGGAACAAATCCGCCAAGAGGGCAAGAGCAGTTGGCCATGTTGCCGCAGCGGCAATACCTTGAACAAAACGCGCGGTAATCAACAAGGCCATTGTTTCAGAGAAAGCAAACAATAACGTGGAAGCGACGAGACCGACCAAGCCGATCAACAGCATGGTCCGTCTCCCAACTCGATCGGATATCGGCCCGAAAATGGGGGTGGCAATGAGCATCGCGACTGCATAGCTGCTAAACAGCACGCCCATTATGGTCGAGGAGGGCGCAAGCAATTCTGTAAAATAAGGAACAATCGGAATCAACAAGCTGTACAGCAGCATGTCGATGAAAAGGATCAGGATGACAAACAAAAGTCCGATTCGTTGTTGTTTGGTCATTTGTGTAAAAATGGACATGATAAAACACCTCTTAACTATAAAAACTAATTTTGTTTTATTGGTTTTCTTGCAAAAAACGGTATCGTGGTCTTCCAAAGGTAGTGGAATGACCACGAGTCATTTGTTACCGTTTATCCGCTGGTACCAATCCAAACAAAAGGACATCTACAATTGCAGAAAGCGCCTCTGAGACTGTAATCTGGTTTTTCATGTAAAAGCGCTGGTCGAGTGTAGAATTCAGCGCATCGACAATAACCTTCAGCATAAGCGTGACGTCCATATTGACGATGAGTCCTTCTCGAATCGCTTGCTCGAGAAGAACGCGAAGCGTTTGCCAATCCTCGGATAGAGAAGCCTCGACTTGGGCATATTGCTCAGGATAATATCGTTTCATCTGTTCGAGGATGCGCAAATCATAAAATTCATAGTGTGTCGGTAAAACCATCATGACACCTTTGATTTTATCAATAAGAGAGAGTGTGTCGTCAGCGAGGATTTGCTGTGTTTTTTCATCGCCCTCTTCAAAGGACTGCTGAATGATTGTTTCCAGAATTTCCACCTTGGATGAGAAGTGCTCGTATAACGTGCGTTTGCTGATCCCAAGTCGTTTTGCCAAATCATCCATGGAAAATTTCATGCCTTTATCGCGAATCTCTTCAATAAACCCTTTCATGATCCGGTTTTTAATTGCAATCGACCCCCAGCAAAAACAGCCTAATTGAAAACCGTAAAAACAAAAATAGTTTTCTTGGTAACGCCATTTTACACAGGATGACAGAGCAAAGCAAGTGGTGATCATGCTTTTTGTTTTGCAACCAAGTGGTCGATTATGGTATAGTAGGTGCCGAAATCGCGGTTGATTGCTTCACATCATTTGGAGGTGCCCCGTGTTTTTAGAGAAGCTGATGCCTAGTCAGTTCGTCGAATCAATCCATCACATTGACATAGATCAATTGAAACGAAATAACATCCGTGCGGTGATTACAGACTTGGATAATACCTTGGTGGAATGGGACAGGCCACATGCAACCCAGGAGGTCATCAACTGGCTTGCTCGCATGCATGAGGCTGGTATACAGGTCACGGTTGTCTCCAACAACAACAAGGAGCGTGTAGACCGCTTCTGTGCCCCATTAAATCTCGGGTTTATTTATGCGGCCAAAAAGCCGACAAACCGTGCCTTTTTGCAGGCAGTGCGGCAGATGAATGTAACCATCGCTGAGACCGTTGTCATTGGCGATCAATTGTTTACCGATGTGCTGGGAGGAAATCGATTAGGATTTCATACGATCCTGGTCGTTCCTGTAGCCCAGACGGATGGTTTTTGGACGCGCTTTAATCGTCAGATGGAGCGTGTGGCCCTTAATTGGATGGAGAGGAAAGGAATGGTTTCGTGGAGGAGAAAAGCATGACGGAACAAATGCATGGCTCTTGTGCTGGATGTGGGATTGCCATTCAGACAGCAGATGCAAAAAAACCTGGCTATGCACCTGAGTCCGCGCTTGGCAGAAAGGTAGTCATTTGCCAGCGGTGTTATCGTATCAAGCATTATAATGAAGTAGCTCCCGTTGGAATGGGCGATGACGACTTCCTCAAGATTTTGGATGGCATCGGTTCTACGGAGTCTCTTGTCGTGATGGTAGTCGATATCTTTGACTTCCAAGGCTCCTGGCTCAAGGGTTTGCCACGTTTTGTCGGGAAAAATCCGATTTTGCTCGTGGGTAACAAGGTTGATCTGCTGCCGAGAAACATCAATCTGAACCGCGTACGCAACTGGATGCAGCACGAAGCAAAAGAACGAGGACTGCGCCCGGAGGATGTCGTACTGATCAGCGCGCAAAAAGGGCTTCATATCGATGAACTGTTGAATCGCATTGGAGAGCTGCGCAAAGGGCGAGATGTTTACATCGTTGGTGTGACCAACGTAGGAAAATCGACCATGATCAACCGCATCTTGCATGACTATGGTGCGGCCGAGCTGGAGATTACGACTTCTCCATTCCCTGGAACGACACTGGACAAAATCGAGATTCCGCTCGAGGATGGCCGCTCCATTTTTGATACGCCGGGGATCATTAATCGCGACCAGATTGGACATATGGTATCCCCGACTGATTTGAGAAAGATTACCCCGACTAGCCGGATCAACTCCAAGGTGTATCAGCTCGATGATGGACAATCGCTCTTTTTGGGTGGTTTAGCCCGTATCGATTTCGTACGCGGAGAGAGACAGCCGTTCATCGTCTATGTCGACAACGACCTGTACATCCACCGGACGAAGCTGGAGAAAGCAGACGAAGTGATGCAAAAGCATCATGGAACCTTGCTGGTGCCGCCAACAGGGGAGGAAGCTGCGAAAGCACTTCCACCATTTGTGAAGCACACCTTTAAAATCAACAAGTCCACGACGACAACTGATATCGTAATTTCCGGTTTGGGCTGGGTCAGCATCCAAGGAAAACACGAAGCGAGTGTTGTCGTGCATGCACCTAAAGGCGTAAGTGTTGGGATGCGCAAAGGGCTGATCTAGCTTAAGCAAGAAAAGTCGAGTTAGCCTTGCCCCTTGCCATATGCTATAGAGAGACGTCCGGGGAGGAAAAGCTCCATGATTACAAGCAAAACACAACTGGTTGGCCTATTTGGGCATCCAGTTTCCCACTCGCAATCACCGATGATGCACAATACAGCTTTTTCAGAGACCGGGTTGGGATTTGCCTATGCTGCGTTCGATGTGGAACCGGAAAATCTGGAAGATGCAGTCGCGGGTATTCGCGCGTTAGGCTTGAAAGGGATTAACGTCACGATCCCCCACAAGGTCGCTATCATGCCGATGCTGGATGAAATCGATCCGCTTGCCAAACGAATCGGTGCCGTCAATACCGTCGTTTCTCGTGATGGGCGCTTGATCGGCTATAACACAGATGGCATGGGCTATGTTCGTTCGCTTGTGGAAGAGACGGGAATCGTTCTTGAAAAGCAAGTGGTAACCATGGTAGGGGCTGGAGGCGCTGCGCGTGCAGTGGCGTTTACCTTGGCTGAACAAGGAGTCAAGGAAATTCGCATCATTAATCGTTCCCGCGAAAGAGCCGCCGTATTGGCTGAGCATGTCGGGACGATTGTGCCTACGAAAATTGTAGAACAGGGTGAAGGGGAAGCAGCTATTGCGGATTCTTCGTTGTTGATTAATACGACATCGATCGGAATGCTGCCAAACGTGCAGGAGACACCTGTGCCAGCAGAATGGCTTCATTCTGATTTAACCGTGAGCGATCTGATTTATAACCCGCTCGAAACACGTCTGCTCAAAGAAGCGCGTGCCATCGGAGCCACTGTTCATTCCGGAATCGGCATGTTCGTGAATCAAGGTGCACTGGCTTTCGAGCTGTGGACGGGCGAACGAGCACCGACTGGGGTTATGCGTGAGGTCGTCTTGCAACAACTAAAGAAAACAACCTGATTGGCAGGATGTAAAAGGAGGCATTGCCGATGTTGACCGGCAAGCAAAAGCGCTTTTTGCGCGCAGAAGCACATCATCTTACCCCGATTTTCCAAGTAGGAAAAGGCGGCGTAAACGAAAATATGATTACGCAGATCAAAGAAGCGTTGGAAGTACGTGAATTGATCAAGGTAGCGATCTTGCAAAACAATAATGACGATAAACATCAAGTGGCAGAAGATCTGGCAGCAGGAGCTGGAGCAGAGCTTGTGCAGTTGATTGGCCATACAGTTGTCTTGTACAAAGAGTCCCGGGAGAACAAGACGATCAAGCTGCCATAAGTGACCCGCATGCAATGAGACAGCCAATCAAGCAAGTAGGGATCATGGGAGGAACGTTTGACCCGATTCATTGCGGGCACTTGCTGGCGGCCGAACAAGCCAGAGAGCAAGCGGGCCTGGATGAAGTCTGGTTTATGCCTACACATGTTCCACCACACAAAAAGAGAGAAAGTCTGACGCTGGCGCATCACCGCTTGCGAATGGTTCAGCTCGCTGTGTCTGATCACGAGGTGTTTCGTGTAACAGATGTGGAGTTCGAAAGAAAAGGTCCATCGTACACCTATGATACGATGGTTCAGCTCATCAGGCAGTTCCCGGATTGCCGGTTTTCCTTTATCATGGGGGGAGATATGGTAAAAATCTTGCCCAAATGGTACCAGTACCAAGAGCTGATTCATATGGTACGCTTTATAGGTCTAGCGAGGCCAGGAACCGAACTGGACCTAAAATCGAGCGAGGACGTCACATTTGTGGAGATGCCTGTTTGGGACATTTCCTCCACGATGATTCGCGAGAAGGCAGCTGCCAGGAAAAGCATCCGTTATCTTGTGCCTGATGCCGTGGAGCGCTATATAAAGGAGAACCGAATCTATGAGACTTTTGGATAATCGGGAAGAACTTCTCGTTCGCGTACGGCAACAAATGCATGAAAAACGCTACAAGCACACGCTTGGGGTCGCTGCGTCGGCTCGCGAGCTGGCAGAGAGATTCGGGGCTGATCCTGACAAAGCCGAGCTTGCTGGTCTGTTGCACGATTACTGTAAGTGCTGGCCTGTGGAAAAAATGTTCGAGATTCTCGTTCGCCACGATATGCCTACAGAGCTTTTGGAAGGGGAAAAAGAGCTGTGGCACGCCTTTGCAGCAGCCATTGTGATCCAGACTGATCTAGGTGTAACGGATGCAGATATTTTACAAGCCGTTCGTTACCACACAACGGGTCGGGCTGGCATGTCCCTGTTAGAAAAAGTCGTTTGTGTGGCAGACTATATAGAACCAAACCGGGATTACCCTGGTGTCGATTTTATTCGCGCCAAAGTCATGTATGATTTGGATGCCGCCCTGGCACTCGCCTTGGGAGGCACGATTCAATTTTTGATAGAGAAGCAGAAGACGGTTTTCCCGTTGACATTAACGGCTTATAACGATTTGGTTTCCCGCAAAGGGAGAGAAGGAGGGTTTTGATGGTTAAAACAGTAGAAGATTTGGCCCAGTTGGTTGTAAAGGCAGCAGAGGACAAGAAAGCAGAGAACTTGAAGGTGCTCGATATTAAAAAGCTGTCCGTGATCGCAGACTATTTCATGATTTGCCACGGAAACAACGAGCGTCAAGTACAGGCAATTGTTCGAGAAATCCGTGATCAAGCCCACAAAAACGGCTTTGACGTCCGCGGTATCGAGGGAGCGGATGAAGGTCGCTGGGTACTGGTTGATCTGGGCGATATCGTCATTCACGTTTTCCATCGCGAAGATCGCGAGTTTTACAACCTGGAGCGCCTGTGGAAGGACGCAGAGGAAGTTTCCTTCAGCGCGCAAGGGTAAGGTCAGATGGCATACGCACACATGGCCGCTGTATATGACAGGCTGATGGCGGATACTCCTTATGACCAGTGGCTCGATTGGGTCGAGCGTCATTGGGCAAAGGGAGAGAAGCCTGTGCGGGTCATTGATCTTGGGTGTGGGACTGGCACGATTGCGATCCCACTCGCCAAGCGGGGATACCGTGTTACTGGAGTGGATCTCTCAACAGAAATGCTTGCGATCGCCTATGACAAAATGAGGCAGGAGCAAGTGGATGTAGCGTGGGTGGAGCAGGATATGCGGGAGCTGTCCTTGCCGGAAGCGGATGCGGTCATCTCCTTGTGTGATTCATTGAGCTATCTTACAGAAGAAGCGGATGTGCAGGAAACGTTCAAGCGTGTTTTCGCTCATCTCGCGCCTGGTGGGAGCTTTCTGTTTGATGTGCACAGTCCGTACAAGATGTTGCACATATTCGGAGACGAGACATTCACACATGTAGAAGATGAAGTTTCGTACATTTGGCAATGTTATTGCGACCCGCTGCGACTAGAGGTAGAGCATCAGTTAACGTTTTTCATTCGTCAGCCAAACGGATTCTACGAGCGGATGGAAGAAGAGCATTGGCAACGGGCTTACCAGCCTGTCCAACTGATGCGTTGGCTTACAGATGCCGGCTTCACTGACATCGTCATTACCGCTGATTATTCGGATTTGCCGCCGCATGAAGCGAGTGAGCGCCTATTTTTCTCAGCCCGCAAGCCGAAAAGTTTGACATGATTGGTTCGGATTGACTATAATGGCGTTATAACTACAGATTTCGACGCGTTTAAGAGGAATAGTAGGAATAGGATTCGAGCATTCACAGAGAGTTGACGGATGGTGCAAGTCAACCCGGATCTATCTGAACTCACCTCCCAGCACTTGCCCCCAAGGTCATGTACGCCATGACTGTGTAAGGGTGAGCGGCTTATCCCCGATACGGATGAAACAAGTGGGCAAATGCTTAGTCATTTGCCAATCTGGGTGGTACCGCGGGAATGTTAACAACCTCTCGTCCCTTTCGCAAGTGCGATCTGGGATGTGAGGTTTTTTTATACGGAAAACATTCCGCTAATACGCGATCGCTCATCCTTGAGCAATCCTCGATAGAGGTTTTCGTATCTTCACCTATTTTAAGATGGGAGTGCTTTACCATGGTATTCAGTCATCAAAATGTCGAAAAGAAGTGGCAGCAATATTGGGAGCAGAACAAGACCTTCAAAACCTCCGAGGATGAAGGCAAGAAAAAGTTTTATGCACTCGACATGTTCCCGTATCCATCTGGAGCTGGCCTGCACGTAGGACATCCAGAGGGCTATACGGCTACCGATATTTTGTCCCGCATGAAGCGGATGCAAGGATATAACGTTCTCCATCCAATGGGCTGGGATGCGTTTGGTTTGCCAGCGGAGCAGTACGCGCTCGATACAGGAAACGATCCGGCAGAATTCACCGAGCACAATATCAACACCTTCCGTCGCCAAATCAAGTCACTCGGATTCTCCTACGACTGGGATCGCGAAATCAATACAACCGATCCGAATTACTACAAGTGGACACAATGGATTTTTACGAAGCTGTATGAGCACGGCTTGGCTTATATTGACGAGGTAGCTGTAAACTGGTGCCCAGCTTTGGGAACGGTTTTGGCGAACGAAGAAGTCATTGACGGAAAAAGTGAGCGTGGCGGACATCCAGTAGAACGCCGCCCAATGAAACAATGGGTCTTGAAAATTACTGCGTATGCGGAAAGACTGCTCGCTGACCTGGATGAACTGGATTGGCCAGAGAGCATCAAGGAAATGCAACGCAACTGGATCGGTCGTTCTGAAGGGGCAGAAGTAACCTTTGGTATCGAAGGCCATGACGAATCCTTTACCGTCTTTACAACTCGTCCAGACACTCTCTACGGAGCAACCTATGCGGTACTGGCTCCTGAGCACAAGCTGGTTGAGCAAATTACCGTACCAGCGCAAAAAGAAGCAGTGGAAGCGTACCTGGATCAAGCGAAGCGCAAGAGCGATCTGGAGCGTACTGATCTGGCGAAAGAAAAGACAGGAGTGTTTACCGGAGCGTATGCAATCAACCCGGTTAACGGCGAGCGTCTGCCAATCTGGGTTGCGGATTACGTGCTGATCAGCTACGGAACAGGCTCTATCATGGCGGTTCCAGCCCACGACGAACGCGACTATGAGTTCGCGAAAACATTCGATCTGCCAATCAAGCAAGTAATCGCTGGTGGAGATATCTCCAAAGAAGCGTATACAGGCGACGGAGAGCACATCAACTCCGGCATGCTCGATGGTTTGAACAAAGAACAGGCTATCAGCAAAATGATCGAGTGGCTGGAAGCGGAAGGCAAAGGAAATCGCAAGGTAACGTACCGTCTGCGTGACTGGCTGTTCAGCCGTCAACGCTACTGGGGTGAGCCAATTCCGATTCTCCATCTGGAAGACGGCACGATGAAAGTCGTTCCAGAATCCGAACTGCCAATCATGTTGCCAAAAACAAAAGAAATCAAACCATCCGGTACAGGTGAATCGCCATTGGCAAACATCTCGGATTGGGTTAACACTGTCGATCCGGAAACAGGCATGAAAGCGCGCCGTGAGACAAACACGATGCCGCAATGGGCGGGTAGCTGCTGGTACTTCCTGCGCTTCATCGACCCACACAACGACAAGGCATTGGCTGATCCAGACAAACTGAAAGAATGGTTGCCAATCGACATTTATATTGGTGGTGCAGAGCATGCGGTACTGCACTTGCTCTACTCTCGTTTCTGGCACAAGTTCCTGTACGATATCGGTGTCGTACCAACCAAGGAACCATTCCAAAAGCTGTTTAACCAAGGGATGATCCTGGGTGAAAACAACGAGAAAATGAGTAAGTCCAAAGGCAACGTCGTAAATCCAGACGATATCATCAACAGCCATGGTGCCGACACACTGCGCATGTACGAAATGTTCATGGGACCACTGGATGCTTCGATCGCTTGGTCGACAAAAGGCTTGGATGGCGCACGCCGCTTCCTGGATCGCGTATATCGTCTGTTTGTAGGCGACAACGGTGAGCTGAACGAAAAAATCGTGGAAACCTCCAACGTGGCTGGCATGGAGCGCGTGTACCACCAAACTGTGAAAAAAGTAACGGAAGACTACGAGGGCCTGCGATTCAACACAGGTATCTCTCAGTTGATGGTATTCGTTAACGAAGCGTACAAAGCAGAAGTTCTGCCGAAGAAATTCATGGAGGACTTTGTAAAAATGCTGTCTCCAATCGCTCCGCACTTGGGTGAAGAGCTGTGGGAAAAACTCGGCCACAGCGAGAGCCTGGCATACGAAGCATGGCCTACGTATGACGAAGCAAAGCTGGTTGAAGACGAGGTAGAAATCGTCCTGCAAATTAACGGCAAAAACAAAGAGAAGCTGCTCATTGCTTCTGATTCAACGAAAGAACAGATGGAAGAGATGGCGAAAAACAACGAGATGATTAAAGAGCTGATCGAAGGAAAAACGATCGTCAAAGTCATCGCTGTTCCAGGCAAACTGGTGAATATCGTCGTTCGTTAAGAAAAAGACAGCAAGAAAAAAGAAGAGGAGTGGAGCCTGCGAGTGACAGGTGTCCACTCCTTTTTTCGTCAATCAACGCTTATGTGGTCGTACGCTAATGCGGCTGATTGTTCAATTTTCTCGCCACCAGTTCCTTGTCCTCGGCAAACTTTGCTTGTGTACGACGAAATACTTGGGCGAAAAGACCGGGAATACCTTCTTGCAAAGGAATCAGACCCTCCCCAGTAATTCCTCCTGGCACGCAAACCCTCTTTTGCAGAGTAGGCAGGGTGAATGTTCCTTCGCGTAAAAGATCTGCCATTCCAATTAGCATTTGCGTGGTCATGTAAGTAGCAGCTTCTTCGGAAATGCCAGTTTCTTCAACTGCTTCTTGAATCATTTGCTGCAAAATATAGCTGATAAACGCAGGCCCACAACTGACAATGTCAGAAGTAATTCGTAAAAAAGGCTCCGAAATCTCTACAGGGGAGCTAATGTGGGCAAACAGACTTCGTATAAAATGACGTTGTTCCTCTTGGATGCGTGATCCAAATTCACATAAGCTGACACCACTCATTACGGCATTTGTTATAGAAGGAACGACTCTGGCAACCGCACATGGAACTTGAGACTCCAAATCCGCAAGCTCGATCGGACTGGTGATCGTAATCAATAGATGGTCTGGCGTTAAGGCAGGAGCAATTTGTTCGAGCATCACACTATATTCCAGTGGCTTGACGCACAGCACGATCGTTGCAGCTTCTTTGGCCAAATCGGCATTGCTGTGCGCGACAATGAGCCCAGGATGTTTTTCTGCCAGTTGCTGCGCCTTTGCGGGGGTTCTGTTGCTGATAATGACATGACCAGGAGTCAGCGCCTTGGCTGACAGCAATGATTCAATCAAGATACTGCCCATGCTGCCCGTACCAATGAACCCAATTCTATTCATGGGCATACCTCCCTCCGATATTCTTTTCTCATTCTATGTAGGAGTGCCTATGATCATGACCAGATGCTGAGCACTCATTTTACCACCAGCCGATCCTTTATCCGAGCAAACATCTTCTCGCCAATTCCCTCAATCTGTTTCAGGTCATCCGCTGAACGAAATGGCCCTTGTTTTGACCGGTAATCCACGATTGCCTTGGCACGAGCTTCTCCAATTCCGGGAAGGCTCATGAGCTCTTCGGCAGTTGCCGTGTTGAGGTTTACGACTGTGGAGGCACCCGTGGTGGAGACGGTCGCAGCAGATTGGATAAGGCCAATGGATGCGGAGACTGGGGCTGTTGCTCCTTTAGCTGGGATGACAAGTGCAGCTCCATCTGTGAGGGGCGCTGCCAAATTGATTTGTACCAGGTCAGCATCAGGCAGTGCTCCTCCTGCTTTTTCGATGGCATTTGCGACACGCGTACCTGGCTCAAATTGATATAAACCAGGATTTTTTACTTGCCCTTTCACATCGACATAGAGAGGGGGAGGGGGTGGCTCCTTATCCTTATCTTTTTCCCGTGTGGCTTTTACAGGCTTGGCAGGTTGAGCAGCTTCTGAATCATCTGTCAGTTCTTTTGTTTCAAGATCCAATGCTGCATAAGCGGGAGAATGCAGCGGTAGTTCGTCAGTCTTATGCGATTGGTCGTGTTGATAGAGCCAATAGCTACAACCGACAAACAGAACAGCCGCAGTCAGCAAGATGATACGACGATAACGCTCCCACCATTCCAGCACCATAACAAAAAAACCTCCCATCCTTCACATAGCGATACGTACATAGAGAGAACTTGTTCTCTATGAACGATGCTACGAAAAGTAAGAGAGGGTCTGCAAATCTATTTCGCGTGTTTTCGCTGTTAGCCGATATGCTGCAGCGAAGAATTTTTCTTGCGGCGAAGATCTACATTCGGGCTGACATAAGGCTCAAAATTGTGCTTTTGCTCAATGAAGATTTGATGCCACAGCATGAAGACCAGGATCGTCCAGATTTTGCGGCTGTAATCCGCATTGCCTTCGCGGTGTTCATCGAGCATGTACAGCACATAGGCCTTATTGATCAAATTATCCACCTTGGATTCGAAAATGATCTCTTTTGCCCATTTGTAAAATTCGTTTTTGAGCCAATGACGAGTCGGAACAGGGAAGCCCAGCTTCTTTCTCGTTTGGATCTCAGGTGGCAAGAAGTCTTTCATCGCTTCACGAAGCACGTGCTTGGTCGTGCCGTTGGCAATTTTGTACTTCGTTGGAATGGTAGCGGCGAATTCAAATACCTTCAGATCAATGAAAGGCACGCGCAACTCCAAAGAATTGGCCATGGTCATCTTGTCGGCCTTCATCAAAATGTTGCCTCTGAGCCAAGTGTGAATGTCCAAGTATTGCATCTTGGTCACATCATCATATTCGGAAGCGCGTTTGTAAATCTCTTCTGTAATGGTGAAAGGAGATACATACGATTCCGAACGGGTAATATCTTCCATGACGACACGCTTTTTCATCTCTTCACTGAAAATCAGAGCGTTTCCGAAGAAGCGTTGTTCAACTGTTTTCGATCCGCGGATGAGGAAGTTTTTCCCTTTTACCTGATCAGGTAGGCGTTCAGCCATGTATCCGATGGATTGGCGCATCCATCCAGGCATCCCGGAAAACATTTTGAGAGAATGAGGCTCTCTGTAAATATTGTATCCGCCAAAAAATTCATCTGCACCTTCACCGGACAATACGACGGTTACGTGTTCACTCGCCATCTGTGCTACGAAATAGAGCAGGATGGCAGATGGGTCCGCTACCGGCTCGTCCTGATGCCAGATCAGTCGCGGCAATTCATCCATGTACTGCTTGGCGTTTATCACGCGCTCGAAATGCTCCGATCCCAAATATGCTGCGGTTCGCTTCGCATAATCGAGCTCACTGTAACCAGGAATATCCGAGCCGACAGAAAAAGATTTGACTGGCTCGAATGTACGCAACATCCCAACGATACTGCTAGAGTCAACACCACTAGACAAGAAGGCTCCACGAGAAACTTCGCTAATCCGGTGTTTGTCTACAGATTCAAGCATGACACTGCGTGTACCCTCAACAAAATAAGAGAACGGCTTGCTTTCATCAGGCTTGAATTCGACATCCCAGTACCTTTCCAGCTTGATCTGGTCGTTTTCAATCACGAACGAGTGCGCAGGCGGTATGCGGTAAATGCCAGCAAACATCGTTTCAGGATCAGGTACGTATTGGAACGTCAAATAGTGATAAAAAGCGGTTGGATTCACTTCACGCTTGAATCCTGGCAGCTCCAGCAAGCTTTTAATCTCGCTGGCGACTCCGATCGAATCATTCGTCTCGACATAGTAGAGAGGCTTGATTCCAAAATGGTCGCGTGCTCCAAAAAGACGTTTTTTACGGGAGTCGTAGATCGTAAAGCCAAACATCCCGCGCAAATGCTTAGGTGCATCTGTTCCTACCTCTTCATAGAGGTGGAGGATGGTCTCAATATCAGAATCGGTATGGAAAACGTGACCGATGTCCTTTAACCATTGCTGTAACTCTTTGTAATTGTAGATTTCGCCGTTACCAATAATCCAGATGTCACGTGTTTCGTTAAACAGCGGTTGATGTCCGCCTTCCACGTCAATGATGCTTAAACGACGAAAGCCCAGGGCGATGTTGTCTTCAAGGTGAAAACCATCGTCATCTGGACCACGGTGCAGGATGACACCCGTCATTGCACTAATCGCTTCTTGTTGAACAGGCTTTTGCCGCTTGTTATAGAGTGATACGATTCCGCACATAAGAAATGACTCTTCCTCTCACTGGATTGCTCCTGCTAACTCTATCATGTATCGACCATCAGCGCAATCTCTTATGAGTGCCAGGGAAAACGCTGATTCTACAAGGGAATTAGCCTTTCTTCTTTTCTATTTTTGTCCCCATTCGGCTAGATATACTCCCTTAGGAGACTATGAATCGTTCGACAAAACGGTACATGAAAGAACGAGACGGGGGGATTGCAGTGTCAGTATGGATAGCAAGCCTAGCGATGATGATCGGTATTATTCTTTCCGCCTATTTGCATCCTGCTTGGCTGCTGTTGGCTGCAGGGGTATCATGGGCACTCGTTGCATGTATCCTGTTACCATACCGCAAATACGTTGCATGCTACTCACTGATTTCTATTCTAGCAGGTCTCTTTTTTTATGGGTACGAGAATCTCCACAGCTCTGAAGTCAAACCATTGGCAGAAAGGGAGCAGAGCATCTGGGTAGAAGGTGTCATTGATTCTCCTGTGAGACGGGACGGGGATGTAGCACGGTTTTTTGTCACGATAACATCTTGGGGTGAAAACCAGCCTAATGAGAACGAGCATCACTCGCTTGAAAAAGTCGCGCTTCGTGTTAAACTTGCCTCTTTTCAGGAAGCAACACAAATAGAGCAGTGGAGACGTGGGAGTGTTATCGTGGCTCCGATCCGACTATCCTTACCACCTTCTGCGCGCAATCCGCATGCCTTCGACTACGCCAGCTATTTGTATTGGCAAGGTGTCCATGTCACAGGGGAAACAAGCTATCAAGCGGTAGATATGACACCTGCCTTTTCCGTGTGGGCGAGCTTTCAAGAATGGCAGGACTCGGGTGCAAGGCGAATTGAATCATTATTTGCAGATCCAGGAACAGCGGGTTACATGAAGTCGCTCCTGCTTGGTCTTGGACAAGAGGTGAACCCAGAGCTTGCGGCGATGTATTCGAATTTGGGCTTAAGTCATATCCTCGCGATTTCCGGTTTGCATGTGACATTGGTTAGCTCCATGTTTATGTGGTGTTTGGAACGGATTGGAATCAGACGCAGACTGGCATTTGTCGTAACGATTTTGTTCTTGATTGGGTATGTGTTTCTGGTTGGAGCCAGCGCGTCTGCGATCCGATCTGGGCTGATGGGAAGTGTGGGTCTTCTCTGTCAGGTATTTGGAAAGAAGTTGGACGGCAAGGACGTTTGGGCTGGGGCACTCATTTTGATGCTGATGGTGAATCCGTATCAGCTGTGGCATGTCGGTTTTCAGCTTTCTTTTGCGGTGACACTTGGTCTGATTATTTTTGTTCCATACAGCTTGCATGTGCTTGTTCGGGTACCCGTCTGGATTCGTACACTTTTGGCGGTTACTTTGTCAGCCCAGCTTGTTTCTTTTCCGTTTCTCATCTACCATTTTCATTTGTTTTCACCTGTGTCTTGGCTGGTCAATTTGGTAGTGACACCGATTCTGTCGGCTATAGCGCTACCATTCGGGTATGTAGCGGTTGTCCTCGATTTCGTCCACCCGTTTTTGGCGGTGATCCCTGTTTGGATGTCGACGGCAATGCTGAAATGGATTCATCTCCCGTTGTTTGCTATTGAAAAAATGAGACTGCCCTTTACCTACTGGCCGCATCCTTCGTGGTGGTGGCTTGCTTTGTACACCTGCTTTTTGAGTGTTCTGCCCATTTCATGGAGGTTGGGCTATCATCGAAAGCGTGATATAATGCTTACTTTCGTTATATTTCTGTCGTTCATTGTAGCGGCCAGACAGCCGTTTTCAGGAGTCGAAGAAGTGCGAATTACCTTCCTTGATGTCGGACAAGGGGATTCCATCGTTGTCGAAATTGGTGGTCAGAAGGTATACTTAATGGATGCGGGTGGGACAATGCGTTTCCCAGCTGCTGAGCCATGGATGGAAAAGCGTGACCCATTTGAGGTGGGGAAAGACGTCGTTCTGCCGTTTCTGATGGCCAGAGGAATCGAGAAAATCGATCGTGTCATCATGACGCATGGCGATCTGGATCACATCGGGGGATTCAAATCGCTTGTGCCTCATTTTTCTTTTGGAGAGGTATTGGTGAATGGAACAGCACCTTCGAAATTGGAGGGCGAGATTGTCCAGCTTTTCCAGCAAGAAGGAGTTCCGATACTCACCGGGCTCCCGGGTCAATCATGGTCAGATGGACCGGGAATCGAGTGGAAGTGGCTGCACCCGGGTGAATCGACCTTCTCAGGAAATGATGCATCCGTAGTACTCCAGCTGACTGCTTTCAACAAGACTGTATTGTTTACGGGTGATATTGAAAAGGATGGGGAAAGTCAGCTTGTTCAAAACGGTTTGACTTCTGTGGATGTTTTGAAAGTAGCCCATCATGGAAGCAATACCTCGAGTACCGAAGAGCTCCTCGCAATCACAGCACCAAAAGCTGCTGTAATCTCTGCCGGGGTGAAAAATCGGTACGGGCATCCTTCGTCCGAAGTGCTGCATCGCTTAAAAAAATCGGGTTCCGCCGTGTACAGGACTGATACACATGGAGCGATTACGCTGGTTATTACACCCGCGGGATTGTATTGGCAGGCCCAAATATTGGATACATAATCTGTTTGCAACTTTTTCAATGAGCGAACCGTCTGTAGGGGGGAGAAGAGAATATGCATGAAGCAGAGTTGATCAGGATGGCGCAATCCGGGGATCATGACGCGCTAGTCGAACTGCTTCGATCTATTGAGACCTCCGTTTACCGAAGCGCTTATTATATTCTAGGGAACGAACAAGACGCGCTTGATGCTTCCCAGGAAGTCCTCATTCGAATTTATCGAAAGTTGGACACCTATCAGGAAAAGGCAAAGTTCTCTACCTGGGTACAACGCATTGTCAGCAACGTCTGTATGGATAAATTTCGCGCGAAGAAGGAAACGGTCTCAATTGACGAGCACGAGTTGATCATTCCTGATCGTAACAACGTAGAAGATGAAATCCTTCTCACCGGGCTGTCCAATGACATCCAGGAAGCCATCGGAAGATTGCCAAAGCAATACCGGATGGTTGTAGTACTCCGCTATCTGGAGGATCTATCTTATCAAGAAATAGCGGAGGCACTAGATTTGCCGCTTAACACGGTAAAGTCGTATTTATTTCGGGCTAGGCAACAGTTACAGGAGCTGTTGTACGACTACCAGAAAGGGGGGATCGGTTGATGACCAACGAAGAGATTTTTGAACTCATGCAGCGGGATCTGGATAGAGATCTGTCGGAGTCAGAGCAAGAACTGCTCCATCGTTTGATCCAGAAAGATGCTGATCTGCAGCTAATGTACAACCGTTTGAAAGATGTGTCACAACAATTAGAACATCTGCCCCCTGTCGTACCTCCGATCAGCATCGTAGATTCTATCCTACCCAAGCTGGAGTTAGCCGCTGCAAAGCCTGCTGCGGTGAAATCTACGGTGAACGATGAAATCCTGCCCACTCTGGAAGTTAAGCGCGAGTCGTCTTCGCTGCCGGAATCAAAAAAGTGGAAGCGGATGAAAGTGTGGATGGCAAGTCTTGGTAGTACGGCCGTCGCTGCCAGCTTATTGGTTGGCGTACTGTTTTCGGGCGGTGATGGTAAGAAGCAAGAAGTCGATTCGTTCCAGAACGGAACGGACATGACGCCAGCGGTCGTGGAACAACCTAAAACCCTTGGGCCAAATGCTCCCACTCCTCCAAGCAATAATCCAATATCATCGAATTCAAAAGAGGAAGAGGACAAGACAAAAAAGTCTACTGGAACGGCTACTAAGACGAAGAGTAAAAGGCCACCGGCAAAGAATGTTCAAAAGCAAACACCGCCACCGAAGAAAACGAATCCGACACCGCCACCAAAGAAAGCTGTACCTCCAACGCCAGTAATGACAGATGATCAACCATCAGGCTGGCCGATCGGACTGGAGGAGAATCCGGACAGAGAAGACAAAGAACCTGCTAATGACGATAAGGACGACGGCGGGGACAAGCAAGAGGAGAAAGACAAGGGAAAAAATAAAGAGAAGAAAAAAGATAAAGATAAGGATAATGACTAACATTTTTCCACGTATGGACCGGCACCGCTTGCGGGGATTCTGCGTATAGTACATTATCAAGCACCCCCTGCTTACCGTTTGGGGAGGAGGAATCCCGGGGCTTTTCCCTAAACGTTTACATAGAGGTGCCAACGGATGAAAAAACCGCTACCGATTCACTGGTGGCGGTTTTTTTTCGCTTTGCTCTGATCAACATGTGCTATAATAACGCAGGTAAGAAGAAGGAAAGGGGAGAAAACGTATGCCACTCCTATCGGCTATTCGCGAAATACGGCAAAAACATTTCTCGCCGATCTACGTCTTATACGGTCCGGAGTCTTTTTTGGCCGAAGATTTTTTGGCGTTGGCTCGTAAAGAAATGATTGATCCAGAATTTATGGATTTGAATATGAGCGTGTATGATTGTACCGAAACAGGATTGAGTGAAATTTTGCAGGATGCGGAAACCTTGCCGTTTATGGGCGAGCATCGATTGGTGATTGCCAGACAAGCCTACTTTTTAACAGGAAGCAAGCCTTCGACAAAGGTAGAAAGCGACCCGGATGCTCTGCTCGATTATTTGCAAAATCCGCCTCCCTATACCACACTTATTCTACATACAGAAGCTGACAAGCTCGATGAACGAAAAAAGCTGGTCAAAACGCTGCAACAAAAAGCGAAAGTGATCCCTTTTCCGTTGCTAAAAGACGGGGATTTGTACGGCTGGGTAGAGCGGCAGGTGGGTAAATATCAGGCGAAAATCGATCGTCAGCAAGCCATGAAGCTTGTAGAGCGAGTGGGAGCCGAGCTGCGTCTTCTGGACAAGGAAATCGAGAAGATGGCTCTCTTTGTCGGGGTGGGTGAAAGCATCACGGATGACGTCATCGAGCTGCTCGGAGCACGTACGCTGGAGCAGGATGTATTCGCACTGATTGAACAGGTCGCGTCAGGGAGATTGGACAAGGCGCTCAGGATGATGTACGACTGCATGAAAACAGGAGAGGAGCCGATCAAGCTGCTGGCTCTCTTGGCGAGGCAGTTCCGCATGCTATTGCATGTCAAGCAATTGGCTCCGCGTGGTTATTCACAGCAACAGATAGCAGGCATGATTAAAATGCATCCTTACGCGGTGAAAAAAGCAATGGAGCAAGCGCGTCATTTTTCCGAGGAATCGTTGAAAAAACTGCTGGGCATTCTGGCGGAAGAAGATTTTCGGATGAAGTCAGGGCAAGTGGACAAGCGTCTCGCCCTCGAATTATTTATTGCACGTGCACATGATGAACGAACAAAGCGATCATGACGTTTTTTACAGTAAAAAACCCCTAGAACAAGATGTTCACGGGGTTTTTTGCGCTTGGTCTCTTACGCTACAGGAGCGCTCAGAACGTTAAGCTTTTTCATCAAACGAGACTTTTGACGGTTTGCTGCGTTTTTATGAATGAGACCTTTCGAAGCGGCCTTGTCCAGCTTTTTCACAGCCACCAGAAGAGTAGATTTCGCCAATGCTACATCGGAAGCAGCGACAGCTTTCTCAAAGCTCTTGATGGAAGTACGCAGATCAGACTTTTGAGAAGCACGGTGTGCGCGACGCTTTTCGATTGTTTTGGTGCGTTTAATCGCGGATTTAATGTTTGGCATGTGTGTCACCTCCTTAATACGACCATAGACATACAGTCATACAACAAAGTAATTCTAGCATGGGGCGAATCCATTTGCAAGAAAGGATTCGGAATAAAAATGAAGGATTCAAGCAAGCTAGTAGCAGGAACAAAATGGTCAGTACTTTTTTCACTTCAGATCAAAGGAGCTGATGAACATGGCACATAACATTGACTTGTCGGGTTATTCCATTCGTACGGATCTGGCCTTGGAGGCCCACGAGCTTGCCCAGCAGCAAAACCAGAGTGATATTGAGGGCATTTGGCTGCAAGCTGACGACAGCGAGCCCAATGTGAAAGTAACGAGATTACATGTGGAAACAGAGGAAGCGGGAAAGGAAATCGGCAAGCTCCCGGGGCATTACCTTACGATTGAAGTGCCTAAGCTGCGGGATAATGATACATCGATTGAGGAGCAGGTGGCCAAGCGATTCTCCGCCGAATTTGCGATGTTTCTCAAACAGCTGGGAATCTCTGAGGACAAAAAGGCTCTGGTTGTTGGTCTCGGCAACTGGAATGTGACCCCGGATGCGTTGGGACCGATGGTTGTGGAAAATTTGTTGATCACACGTCATCTGTACACGCTGGCGCCTGAAACTGTTGGAGAAGGGTATCGGGAAGTCAGTGCGCTATCACCGGGTGTCCTTGGGATTACGGGCATAGAAACGAGTGAAATAATTTTTGGTGTCGTGGAAAAAAGCAAACCCGATTTTGTCATCTGTATCGATGCTCTCGCGTCCCGTGCTCTGCACCGGGTCAACACGACGATTCAAATATCGGATACTGGGATTCATCCCGGATCAGGGGTCGGAAACAAGCGAAAAGCGATTGATCAGGAGACACTTGGTGTGCCTGTGATTGCGATAGGAGTGCCTACGGTCGTTTTTGCCTCCACGATTGTAAACGATGCGATTACATACTTGCTGGGGCATTTTGGACAATCGATGGTGGAGAGCAAGCGGGCGTTTAACAAGCTGGCATTGAGTACGCTGCCGGAGCGGAAGGAACCGTATACGGAAGAGGATTTGCCTGACTTGGAATCCCGCAAGACATTTATGGGATTGGTAGGTTCACTGCCGGAAGAAGAGAAACGCCAACTGATTCATGAGGTCCTCCGACCGTTGGGACAGGATCTGGTCGTCACTCCAAAAGAAATAGATGATTTTATTGAAGGCGTCGCGAATGTGATCGCAACAGGCCTGAATCGCGCCTTGCACAGTGCCGTAAATGAAGAAAATAGCGGCTCGTACACCCACTAAGTCGTGAAAAGCTAGAGTGAGAGAGAAAAGCTAGAAAAGGGTTCTATCGTCTCTATGAGCCTCATAAGCTAAAGCATAGACAAGCACGAGGGGAAGTTCTCCCGACGTGCAACCATGCTACAGCCAGAGGAGTGAGACAGATGGCGACCCTCATTCAACGCCAATTCGTTGTTCTTTCATTTATAACCGCCTTCCTGTTTGTCATGACAGGTGTGCTTTCGCTCGGCGGGAACCGAATCGCAATTTCGTCCTCCGCCATTCAACAGGCAGCTTCTCATATTTCCAGTCTGGCGATTTTGGGATGGATGGGGCAGGAAATTCCGGTTTTGTCCGAAACGGTGCAAGCACAGGCTGATGATCGCACGAATAGCGTAACGGGTTTTCTCTTTCGCTTGGCAACCAATATACAGCCGGGAGACTTGCGTAGCTTGCTAGGCAGGGAGCTCCCTGGGATGGTGACGACAGAGGATGCCAGGTTTGTCGTACAGGGAAAAGGGGCTTCTCTCGCAGATTTTTACTTGGAGTATCCCGCGCATCCCAGACAGGTAGCGGATCAATCGCAAGTAGTTCCAATTGTAGAGCCAAAGCCGGAGGATACCACGAAGTCAGGCGAAGCAAAGCCAGCTCCTGTGCCTAATTCAATCACGGACGGCAAAAAAATCGTTTACATCTACAACTCGCACAACCGGGAATCGTGGTTTAGTGAGACGAAGCCTGTGGGAACCTCGGTCGATCATCCTACGAGAAATATATCGCTAATCAGCAAGCATTTATCTGAAGCGTTGAATGACAGAGGAATTGGATCCGATGTGAGTACTGACGACATCTATCAGCAACTGCTGAACAAAAAAATGCATTACTCCTTCTCCTACGCGGAATCATTGCAAGTGGTCAAAGCGGCAACGGAGAAAAACAAGGAACTGTACTACTTTTTCGATCTGCATCGAGACACAGCGCCACGTGAGCGTACAACAGTGACAATCAAAGGGAAAACGTATGGAAGAGTATTGTTCGTCATCGGAAAAAGAAACAAAAGCTACGAGAAAAATGAGGCGTTTGCAACAGAGCTGCATGAGTTGATGGAAAAAATGTACCCAGAGCTTTCGCGTGGCGTGATGGAAAAAGGCGCAAAAACGGATCATGGCGAGTATAATCAGTCCCTCTCTCCGGGAAGCCTGTTAATAGAAATAGGTGGTACGGAAAACAGTGTGCAGGAAAGCAAGAATACGGCAGAGGCATTGGCTGATGTTTTCGCAACCTATTATCAGCAAGCTGAAAAAGTAGGCAAAACAGTTTCTGACGAGCCTGCAAAGAGGTGACGGGCATGAACGTGACGATGAAGCTGACTGGACTGTTAATCATCTTGCTGGTCGGGGTAGTTTTGGGATTGCAAACGGCTGAGCGTGGAATATCCAAGGTGAGTGGAGTGCCTGAGGGGCAGGCTCAAACCTTTTCCATCAAAAAAGTTGACCAAGGGCAAGTAGAGATAGCGGTCATGGGCAAGCAGGTTCAGACTGCCAACCCGAAGGAAATGGTCAACTACGTTAGTCGAATCGGTTTGACTTTGGGCGGAAGCATCAAAAGTGGGGCGCAGAGTTTTGTCGATTGGGTAGGGAGTTTTTTTGAACCGTGAAAATGGTTTATGCGCAAAAAGAAGGGGTGCAGAAAGCCCCAGTGACCAAAGACCCGTACAGGCGGGTCTTTTGCATGTGACCACAGATGCATCATACGATCTGCTTAAACCGTGCAAGTGAGGCTACATCAACAATGAAAGGGCTATCATAAAATTCTTTTCCATAAGTTTTAAGCGTGAGTGAAATATTCTTTTTAGTCAGTAAAGAGGTAATAGTTTGAATTTATTGTGTTGCGAAAAAATTGAATAAATGTAATAATGTCTATTGATAGGTCTATTTTGGAAGTATATATCGGTGAGAGAGGTGAGCCACGTGTCACATCCTGTCCTACAAATCGAAAACCTGCAAACGCACTTTTTCACGGACCGCGGCCAAATCCCTGCCGTTGATGGCGTGACGATCACGGTGCAAAAAGGAGAAGTAGTCGGTATCGTAGGCGAATCCGGCTGCGGAAAAAGCGTTACCTCCCTTTCCGTTATGAAGCTAGTACCCAATCCCCCAGGGAGAATCGTGGGAGGCTCGATTAAATTCAAGGGGGAGGACCTCGTATCTGTTGACGAAAAGCGAATGAGAGACATCCGTGGAAATGAAATTGCGATGATCTTTCAGGAGCCGATGACGTCTTTAAATCCGGTATTTACGATTGGAGACCAGATAGGAGAATCAGTCCGATTACATACGAAGGCGAGCAAAAAGGACGCAAGAGCACGTGCTATTGAGATGTTGAAAAAAGTCGGAATTCCTCGAGCGGAAGCGATTGTCGATGAATACCCGCACCAGCTTTCCGGAGGCATGCGGCAGCGCGTTATGATTGCGATGGCTATGGCTTGCAATCCGGCGCTTTTGATTGCAGACGAGCCTACTACTGCGCTCGACGTGACGATTCAAGCGCAGATTTTGGACCTGATGCGCCAACTCAACCGGGAAGCTGACACAGCCATTCTCCTCATTACCCATGATCTTGGGGTCGTTGCGGAAATGTGTCACCGCGTCGTGGTGATGTACGCAGGCAACGTGATTGAACAAGGCGATGTTCGTACGATCTTAAAAAATCCGAAGCATCCTTATACGATCGGCTTGTTGAATTCGTTGCCGAAGCTGGAAGGATCACAGGAGCGTCTCTATTCGATTCCAGGCAACGTCCCGATTCCGGGTTCGCTTACTGTCGGATGCCGTTTTGCACCAAGATGCGATAGAGTATCAGACCGATGCCGCAGTGAGATGCCAGAATTAAAAGTGGTAGGGGACAATCATCTTTCCCGTTGCTGGCTGACCGAATAACCCGAGAGGAGCATGCAGGTGGCAGAAGATCTTCTGGTTGTAAAAAATCTGAAAAAATACTACCCAATCACAGGCGGTGTTCTTGGAGGGGAAGTAGGTGTAGTAAAGGCGGTAGATGACGTATCGTTTACCGTTAAGCGTGGCGAAACTTTGGGTCTGGTAGGGGAGAGCGGCTGTGGAAAGTCCACGACGGGGCGTTCCTTGCTTCGACTGATTGAACCGACCTCAGGTGAAATCAACTTTGACGGGACAAATGTCATGTCACTTTCCACAGATGCAATGAGAAAGATGAGACGTGACATGCAAATTGTCTTTCAGGACCCATTTGCTTCGCTTAACCCTAGACATAATATTGAGAAGATTTTGGAAGAGCCTTTGATTGTACATGGCTTGGGTTCTTCGGCAGAGCGAAAAAAGCGCGTGCAGGAAATGCTGGAGATCGTTGGTCTGAGCAGCTATCACGCGAGCCGCTATCCACATCAATTCAGCGGAGGACAGAGGCAGCGGATCGGCATTGCGAGAGCACTGATGCTCAAACCCAAATTGATCGTTGCGGATGAACCTGTGTCTGCACTGGACGTGTCCATTCAGTCGCAGGTGCTCAATCTCATGCAGGATTTGCAACGCGAATTCGGCCTTACATACTTGTTCATTGCCCACGATTTGAGTGTAGTGCGTCATATTAGTGATCGGGTAGGCGTGATGTACCTTGGCAGAATTGTTGAGCTGACAACGAGTAGCCAATTGTACTCCAATCCGCTCCATCCGTACACGAAAGCACTACTGTCGGCGGTACCTTCGCCAGACCCTGACGCAGTACGCGAAAGAGTTATTCTTCAGGGAGATGTGCCGAGCCCTGCAAAACCTCCAAGTGGCTGTACATTCCATACGAGGTGTCCCCATGTAACAGAGGAGTGTCGAACTGTGCGGCCAGAATTTGCGGACACAGGCGACGGTCACTTTGTTGCTTGTCACTTATACAAGTCCTAATCGACAAAAGGGAGTTTGCCTGCCGAATAGGAAGTCTTGTAAAGGGGGGATGCAAAGCAGTAGGTATTGTATCGACCATCTACCAAAAAGGAACATGCGACCAATATTAGAAAAAGGGGGATGTTTTCATGAAGAAGAGAGTTCTCTCCGCAACCATGACCAGCCTAGTGGCGCTGGCCATGCTGATTGCTGGATGCTCTAGCACTACGACACAAGCGCCGGCAGAACAACCAAAGACAGAAACTCCGGCACCTGCAACTGAGCCTGCAAAAACTGGACCGAAGCAATTAATCGTCGGTCGCGGTGCAGACACAAAAGGGCTTGACCCAATCACGCAAACTGATGGTGAGACATTTAAGGTAACCGAGAACATTATGGATACATTGATTGGCTTCGCGGATGGCTCAACAGAGCTCGCTCCATCGTTGGCTGAGAAATGGGAAGTAACTCCTGATGGTCTCGTTTATACGCTGAAACTGAGATCAGGCGTGAAATTCCACGATGGAACTGATTTCAATGCAGAGGCGGTCAAATACAACTTTGAGCGCTGGAGCGACAAGAGCCATCCACAGCATTCACCAGAGGGCTTCGAGTACTACGTGAGCCAATTTGGTGGTTACAAGGGTGACGCGACTCACATTATCAAATCTGTGGAAGCAGTCGATCCGACCACTGTAAAATTCACGTTGAATCGTCCACTGGCTCCATTCCTTGCCAACCTGGCCATGTCTCCTTTCGCGATCGGCTCGCCTGAGGCATTGAAAAAGGATGTTAAGAAATTTAATGAGCACCCAATCGGTACAGGGCCTTTCAAATTCGTAGAGTGGAAGCGCAACGACACGATCACGCTCGAGAAAAACCCTGATTACTGGAGCCCAGGATATCCGAAGCTGGATAAGCTCGTGTTCAAGGTCATTCCGGAAAACACGGCACGTCTAACTGCTTTGGCATCTGGTGAGATCGACTTGATGGATGGTCTGAACACAGATGATATCCCAGCAGTAAAAGATAACAAAGACCTGCAACTGTTCCTGCGTCCTACCAATAACATTGGATACATTGGCTTTAACGTCGAGAAGAAGCCACTCGACAATCCAAAAGTTCGTGAAGCTATTGCTTATGCGATTAACAAACCTGAAATCGTAACAGCCTTTTTCGATGGGGTTGGAGAACCAGCAGTCAACCCAATGCCAAAAACCATGTGGGGACACAACAACGATATTAAAGATCGTGAGTTCAACCTCGATAAAGCAAAGCAATTGCTAGCGGAAGCAGGACATCCAAACGGCTTTAAAATCAAGTTCTGGGCAATGCCAGTTCCACGTCCGTACATGCCAGAAGGTGTGAAAATTGCAGAAGCAATCCAGCAAGACCTGAAGAAAATCGGGATTGATGCTGAGATCGTGACGATGGAATGGGCAACGTATTTGGAAAAGACTCGTTTGGGTGAGCAAGAAATGTTCATGCTTGGCTGGACAGGTGACAATGGAGACCCTGACAACTTCCTTGCTGTCTTGCTCGACAAAAACAGCATCGGTAGCAACAACTATACACGCTGGGCAAACGAAGAAGCTTCTCAATTGATGATGAAAGCTCAATCCAATCCAGACCAAGCAGAGCGTGAAAAGCTGTACAAACAAGTACAAGAGATCATCTTCAAAGATGTGCCAATGGTTCCGCTGGCACACTCTACACCAGCATTGGCAGGAAAAGCGAATATCATAGACTACAACCCGCATCCAAAAGGATCTGAAAGTTTGGAAAAGGTAGACTTCAAGTAAGCTATTTCATTAGGAAAAGGGTAAGAGGAGTGCATACCTCTTCTTACCCTCCTTTCATTCATTATGTAGCGATTATTTTATGCAGGAAGGCGAGGAGATGGCATTGCTAGCTTACAGCATTCGAAGAATTTTAATGCTCATTCCTGTCTTAGTGGGCATGTCAATCATCGTTTTTTCCATTATTCGTGCCATCCCTGGTGATCCGGCTTTGACGATTTTGGGAGAAAAAGCAACACCACAAGCGATTGCAGACATACGAGAAGCATTGGGATTGAATAATCCGTGGTACATACAGTATTTCGATTATATGAAAAATATTTTGAGCGGAAATCTTGGGGAATCATTGCAAACGAATGCGCCGATTTCAGATGAAATCATGCCTTATTTGGCGGCGACGACTGAACTTACAATTGTGAGCATGCTGATTGCGGTGTTTATCGGTGTAAATGCAGGGATTCTTTCTGCGTGGAAGCAAAACTCCTGGTTTGACTACTGTGCGATGTTGATCGCTTTGGTTGGTGTATCCATGCCGATTTTTTGGCTAGGTTTGATGGAGCAATGGGTGTTTGCCCAAGAACTGAAATGGCTGCCATCAGTTGGTCGCGACAATTCGCGTAATCCCGTAGAGGCCATTACGCACTTTTATATACTGGATACGATGATGGCTGGTCGTTGGGATCAGCTATGGGAGGTTATCAAGCATTTAATTCTGCCAGGAATCGCGTTAGGTACGATCCCGATGGCGATCATTGCACGTATCACTCGTTCGAGCATGCTGGAAGTCATGCGAGCCGACTATGTCAGAACCGCTCGTGCAAAAGGGCTGACACAGTTTTGGGTCGTGTACAAGCATGCACTGAAAAATGCGATGATCCCTGTTTTGACGGTAATTGGTTTGCAAACAGGGTTGCTGCTGGGTGGAGCTGTTTTGACAGAGACGATCTTCGGATGGCCAGGTGTCGGTCGTTATATTGTGACTGCCATTGGAAACCGTGACTATCCGGTTATCCAATCCGGTATTCTTGTGATCGCGACGATTTTCGTCCTGATCAATCTCTTGGTCGACCTTTTGTACGCCTATATCGATCCACGCATCAAATATCGCTAAGGAGGGACGAAGAGACATGGCACAACCACAATTACAACCACAAGCGCAGGTAGTACCTTTAAAAGTGAAGCAAGAAGAAGTAGTCTCTCCTTGGAAGGATGCATGGAGGACGCTGCGAAAAAACAAGCTGGCGTTGGTGGGCTTCGGGATTATTTTGTTTTTCATTGTTGTGGCGGTACTAGCTCCATGGATTGCTCCGTATCCGTACTACGAAGGCGAGCTCGTGATGAAAAACAAGCCGCCTTCTGAAGCGCATTGGTTTGGAACAGATTACAATGGTCGTGATGTATTTAGTCGCGTTATTTATGGGGCACAAATCTCCTTGTGGGTAGGGACGTTCTCTGTCATTGGCTCCGTTCTCGCAGGGACCTTGCTCGGTCTTTTGGCAGGATACTATGGCAGATGGATCGATACGATCATTTCTCGTCTCTTTGATATTATGCTTGCGTTTCCAAGTATTCTTTTGGCTATCGCTGTCGTTGCCATCTTGGGGCCTTCTCTGCAAAACGCCTTGATTGCGATTGCAATTATTAACATTCCGACATTTGGACGCTTGGTGCGCGCACGCGTATTGAGCTTGAAGGAAGAAGAGTTCGTCATGGCTGCACGGGCAATCGGAATGAAAAATTCCCGGATTATCATGCAGCATATTTTGCCGAACAGCCTCGCCCCAATTATTGTGACCGGGACGATGGGGATCGCAACAGCGATTATCGAAGCAGCTGCACTTGGCTTTCTCGGGCTGGGTGCACAAGCACCAGAACCAGAATGGGGAAAAATGCTTGCTGATTCCCGTCAGTACATTCAGAAAGCACCATGGACTGTTATTTTTCCGGGGCTCTCTATCATGCTGACTGTTCTCGGCTTTAACTTAATCGGGGACGGCTTGCGCGATGCACTCGACCCGCGAATGAAGAGCTAATCCAATTGCAAAAAGACAGAAGGGAATGGAGATGCCGTCCCTCTGTCTTTTCTTATTTATCCTTGTTCCATAAAGGTGCGGCACAACTGATTGAAAGCAGGAGCAGCTTTCGTGATGACTTGATGTTTTACGTTAGGGATCATCTCGAGTCTTGCTTTTGGCAATTTCATCGAAAGCATTTGCGCATAATGATGCATCCGTTTATCTTGTTCGCCATAGGCAAGTAAAATCGGAAGCTGGATATTCCCAAGACGCTCCGTACATTGATAACGATGTCCGGCAGCGTAAAGGTATTTCAGGCTGGTGGGATCTGTTTTGGAGGCGTGCGCTGTCCACTTTTCCCGCATTTCTGGGTCATCGACATGTGAGGAAGCAATCGAACGGGCTAAAAGAGGAGCTCCGTGAAGCATCGACAATGCCTGTGCCATCCAGAATCGTCCATGTAAATACAGGTCATTTACTTCGGAAAAACCGCTCACGAGTATGCCGCCTTGTGCATGATCAGGATAGCGAAGACAATATTCAAGGGCGATAGAAGCACCTTGGGAGTACCCTAAAATAAAGGGACGCTCAATGCCGAGTGACGGGATCAGCCTATGGAGCTGTTCTGCCAACTCTCCAATAGAAAAAGGCTTCTCCATCGGCGAACTGTCACCATGTCCGGGCAAATCAGGGACAATGAGCTGATATGTATCTGCGAGTGTTTGCTGATAAATAAAATTGATAGAGCCGATGCATGGCGCATGGATACACAATAACGGTTGGCCTTTTCCCGATATGTGAAAAGTAAACTGTTTGCCATCCTGATGCACGAGTATTTGTTCCATTTTATTTTCACCCCACCCTTAGGTTGTCCGATACGAAGTAGATTTTGCAATTGAACTCTTCTTTTTTTGATGGGGAAGTGGTATTCTCGCAATAGAATAATTGGTGAAAGCAGGGTGAAGAAGTTGTTTCAAGAGCGCATTTCGAAGCTCCACACGTTTTTGACAGAGCAAGAGCTGAACGCGGTGTTGATTACCTCTCCCAAGCACGTCTACTATTTGACCGGATTTTTTACTGACCCGCATGAACGTTTTATGGGTCTTGTTATTCCTGCTGAGGGAAAGCCTTCCTTGATTGTACCTGCTCTTGATCGAGAAGCAGCGGCAGAAGCTTCGTTCGTTCAAGATATCTATACACATACGGATATCCAAAACCCGTATGAAATTCTCAAGCAAGTGTTGCCAGCGAACTTGGCGAAGCTCGGAATTGAGAAAAGTCATATGACTGTCGAGCGCTACGAAGCACTTGGGCAAGTTGTTCTGGCGTCGAGCTATGTGGACGTGGAAGAGCCACTGCGTGAAATGCGATTGATCAAATCCGCGGATGAAGTGGATCGTCTGAAGCACGCTGTTGTGTTGGTCGAGGATTCCTTGCGGGAGACCCTGAAAAAAGTCAAGATAGGTATGACCGAGACCGAAATCGTAGCTGAGCTGGAATTCCAGATGAAGCGCTTGGGTGCAGAAGGTCCATCCTTTACGTCCATGGTATTGGCAGGGGAGAAGTCGGCACTGCCACACGGAAAGCCAGGAACACGCCAAGTCCAAGAAGGCGACTTGCTTTTGTTTGATATCGGGGTGGCTGCAAACGGATATGTATCCGATATTACTCGTACCTTTGCTGTAGGCGAGATAAGTGCCCAGCTACAAGAAATTTACGAGACAGTATTGGCTGCCAACGAAGCAGCAATTGCTGAGATTCGTCCGGGTGTGACCTTTGCGCATTTGGATAAAACCGCTCGCGATGTCATTACCGCAAAAGGCTACGGAGAATACTTCATGCACCGTCTGGGGCATGGACTTGGGATGGATGTACACGAATATCCGTCTGTTCACAGCCAGAACCAAGAAGCGCTTCGTCCAGGGATGGTATTTACGATTGAGCCAGGCATCTATCTTCCAGGTGTAGGCGGCGTGCGAATTGAAGACGATGTATTGGTTACGGAAACGGGCGTTGAAATACTCACGCAGTTCCCGAAAAAACTGACTTCTATCAACTAATGAAAAAATCGTGAAAATTGAATACGTATCGAATGGTGCTGGATGGTATAAGCCGTCAGCTTAAAAGGGAAGTCCGGTGAGAAACCGGCGCGGTCCCGCCACTGTAACGAGGAGCGCCTAGCGAATAGCCACTGTTTTTTGCAAGACAAAAAATGGGAAGGTAGCTGGGGGTGTTGATTCGTAAGCCAGGAGACCTGCCATGCGATCATATACAATCGACCCACGAGGATGGGACAGATGTGGAAGCAGTCTATGAAAGGGCGCCTTTGTGCCTGCTTATAGCTTTATCTACGTTTGTCGTGCACCTCCCGATTGAAATGGGGGGTGCTTTTTTTGTGGAGGATTGGTTCAACCCAACATTTCCAACAGAAAAGGGGATTACTGATGTTTAAGGCAAACAAAACACATACATTAATGAAGGGACTAGGTTTCGGTATCATGACAGCTGCCATGCTTTTGGTTTCGGCATGCGGCTCTGCTACGACAACACAGGCTCCAGCCAAAACAGAACAAACAGCTGTTCCAGCATCAGAGAGCAAGCCTGTAACACTAACCAATAATGGCATCGAAATGACCTATCCAAAAGCGCCTGAGCGTGCTGTGACTTTGAACCAACACGTCACGGAAATCATGCTGGCATTGGGCCTGGCTGATAAAATGGTCGGAACCGCGTGCCTAGACGATAAAATCCTTCCGGAGTTAAAGGCAGATTACGACAAGATTCCGGTACTGTCTGACAAGTATCCTACGAAAGAAGTGCTGTTGGCAGCGAACCCAGACTTCGTATACGCCGGATGGAAAAGTGGATTCGGCGAAAAGGGCGTAGGAACGATGCAGGACTTGGAAAAGGTCGGCATCAAATCGTATCTGCAAGAGTCATCTAGCATTCCTGGACCGACAATTGACGATGTGTTCGCGGATATTACGAATATTGGGCGCATTTTCCGTGTGGAGGACAAAGCCAATGATTTGATCCATAAAATGAAGAGTGAAATGGATCAAACGATTAGCAAAATTGGCAAGGTGGACGAGCCACTGAAAGTGTTCGTGTACGACAACGGGGAAGATAAACCTTTCACAGCAGCCAACAACTACATGACGTCCTTAATTAAGACTGCTGGCGGTAAGAACATTTTTGATGACATTCAAAAGGGTTGGGCAGAGGTCAGTTGGGAACAAGTAGTGAGTCGCAATCCAGATGTGATTATTATCGTAGACTACGGTGATAGAACCGTCGAGCAAAAACGCAATTTCCTTTTGACCAAAAAAGAACTAGCGGATATTCCGGCGATTAAAAATCAACGACTGATGGTATTGCCTTTGTCTGCGGCTTCTGAAGGTGTTCGAGCACCGATTGCGCTAAAAATATTGGCGGAAGGACTCTACCCGGATAAATTCAAATAGAGTACACCCTTTTTAAGGGAGGGAATAGCACTGCAACAGATCAAATTACCTTATATCATCATTACTCTACTGGTCGGACTCTTCCTCTCGATCACGTTCGCAGTTACCTTGGGATCAGTGGAGATTAAGCCGACAACGGTTTGGAAAATCGCCTTATCGAAAATTCCGATGTTCACCCAATGGATTGAGGTGGATTGGTCCAAAGGGGAGCAAACGATTATTTGGGATATTCGCTTTCCGCGTGTACTCTTGGGGGCGATCGTCGGCGCAGGTCTGTCTGTCGTGGGAGTAGCGATTCAGTCGTTGGTTCGCAACTCCCTGGCTGACCCGTATGTGTTAGGCGTATCTTCAGGTGCTTCGGTTGGAGCTACCTTGGTGATTATATTCGGAGCATTCAGCATGTACGGGCAGTATGCGCTATCCTTTGGCGCTTTTACAGGCTCCCTTGTGTCCATCATTCTCATTTTTACGCTATCCCGTATCGGTGGACAAAACTCGACGGTACGCCTGCTCATGGCTGGAATTGCGATATCGGCGATCTTGTCGGCTATTACCAGTCTCCTTGTTTTTTCAGCGCCGAATGAGCATGGAATTGGGACGGTTTTGTTTTGGTTAAGTGGAAGTCTGGCTGGCGGGAAATGGGAGTACTTGACGATCCCTACATTGATTGTCGTCATCTGTCTCATCGTCTTAATGGCCCAATACCGCTCGCTCAATGCAATGCTGATGGGCGAGGAGTCAGCAGGAACATTGGGAGTGAATACGGTGCAATTCCGCAAGCTTCTCCTAGTGATCACGGCACTGCTCACGGGGGTGATCGTGTCCATCGCGGGATCAATCGGTTTTGTCGGGTTAATGATGCCCCATATCGTCCGTGTGATGGTCGGATCGGATCACAGACGTGTCCTGCCTGTCAGTGCTTTGTTTGGCGCGATTTTTCTCATCTGGGTTGATGTAGTAGCCAGGCTTGCATTTGCACCGGAAGAGCTGCCGATTGGTATTTTGACAGCGCTGTGTGGAGGTCCATTCTTTATCTGGCTGATGTTGCGGAGTTCTTATTCCTTTGGAGGTAGCGGACGATGAATTTGCAGGTTGAGAATATTTCGGTCGAACTGGAGAAAAAGGGAATCCTGCGCAACGTCAGTCTGGAGGTGCGCTCTGGAGAGTTTGTAGGGCTGATCGGGCCGAATGGCAGTGGGAAGTCCACATTGCTTAAAAGCATTTATCGTGTATTGAAGCCGCGTTCGGGATGGATCACACTCGATGGCGACGACGTATACAAGCTAACCTCGCGCCAAAACGCTCAGCGAATGGCGACAGTACGGCAGGAGACCTCTGTGGAATTCGATTTTTCGGTGACCGAAATCGTGAATATGGGACGTGCTCCGCATAAGAGACTGTTTCAGTCCGATAACGCAGAAGACGTTCGGATTTGTGAAGAAGCATTACAGCGGGTAGGGATGCATACATACGCTGATCGCAGCTTTTTCAGTTTATCTGGCGGGGAGAAGCAGCGCGTGCTGATTGCCAGAGCTTTGGTGCAGCAAGCCCAGTTTCTCGTCCTTGATGAGCCGACGAATCATTTGGATGTTCGATACCAGTTGCAGGTGATGGATCTTGTCAAAAATCTTGGGATTACGGTCTTGTCCTCGTTACATGATCTCAATATCGCTGCGATGTACTGTGATCGGCTATACGTGATTTGTGAGGGAGAAATCGTTACATCGGGGACTCCTGAGGAAGTTTTGACACCCAATCTGATCCGGGATGTTTTCGGAGTAGAGACAGAGGTGACGACCCATCCCATTACAGGAAAAAAGCATGTGTATTTCTACTCGGAAGCGATCCGTGTGAAGCCATCTATCCAGAAGGTAATGAGTGGAGTCAACTGATAGGGGCCGAGTTAAGTTTCTTTGATTTTCATAGGGAGGATGCCTAGGTGGCGTCCTTTTTTGTTAAAGCCGAAGCTCCCTCTCTGGCATTCTGGAGGGACTAAGCAATCTACAGGAGGTATCTAAATCATTATGACTGTTTATAGTTGCAGAATATGCAAGTACCGTTACGACGAGTGGCTAGGTGATACGAAAAATGGCGTTCCGCCCGGAGTGCCTTTTCCCCATTTGGCAGGCTCTGTGTGTACCGATTGTGAGATGAACGAGGAAGGACGGCACTTGCCGCTTCCTGAAACCAAGTACACGAACGTAGAAGCTACGTATTACGATCAGTTTGCCGGGAAGGCCAGCATTGCTTTTTATCGAAACTGGTTGCTGCAAGAAGCGGAGCAATCCTCAGTCTCAGTGCTGGAGCTGGGTGTTGGAACAGGGAGAATTGCCATTGAGCTGGCACGGAATGGCTTGTCCGTCTGCGGGATCGATTGGAGCCCGGATATGCTTGCGATGGCTGCCAAAAAGAAGCGGCGCATGTTAAAAGGGAAAGAAGAACTGCTGGAGCTGGTAGAACAAAATATGTGGGAGCTTGAGCTAGATCAGCAATTCACGCATGTGCTTCTTCCAGAAGGGATTTTTCAGCAGGCCACCTGTAGAGACAAGCAACGTCAATTGCTTTCGATCATCCACGATTACATGACAGAGGACGGAACCTTGGCAATTGACTTACTCTTGCCGCCAGTAAAAAATCAATGGACAACGATGCAACGCAAATTCGTTTTCCCGGATCGCATGGTGTATCAAAAGGTGGAGGGGGAAACCTCACTCTTGGATCAAAAGTTCCGCTACACGCTTACTTATGAGACTTTTCTTGATCAAATCGAGCAGCCGAGGTATCGCGTAGAGCGCGAGATGGCGCTGATTTTGCCGACAGAGCTTGAGCTGTTACTGGAAGGATCAGGCTTTTACGTCACCTATAGCAAAGAGAATGTATTCCACAAGCAAGAATTAGAGCCGAGTCAAGCGGGCGAGGGCTATGATATGGATCGCTGGCAGCATGGTGGATATCCATTCGCTGAATCTATCGGGACACCGGGTGGAGCCACTCGCTGGACGATTTTGGCGAAAAAAATTTCTTCCACCACTTTGTAACAAAACGTCTGCTGCTGCATCTAATCAGTGAATGCGAGTGAAGGAGGTCGCGCCCTTGGAAAAATTGCAGCCAACAACTGCTGCTGCGTTTGAACAAATCATGAGGGAATATGGGACCCGCGTGCTTCGACTCGTCACTTTTCTGGTCAAAGATCGCAGCTTGGCAGAGGATATAACCCAAGATGTTTTCGTTAAGGTGTATCGGCATCTTCCTCGCTTTCGGCAGGAGAGCAGTGTGCACACGTGGTTGTATCGAATCGCGGTTAATGAGTGCAAAGGTTATTTGCGTTCTTGGTCGTTCCGTCATATCCTTCCCCGCTCGTGGATTAGGCAGGATGGGGAGCTTTCTACAGAAAGTCTTGTGCTCGATCAAGCCGAGAGGGATCAGCTCGTAGCAGAAGTGTTGCAGCTCCCTCCGCTCTATCGCCAAGTGATTGCCCTTCATTACTATGCGGATTTATCCATCGGAGAAGTGGCTGAGGTGCTAGGAGTAGCGGAAGGAACAGTCAGAACACGGTTGCATAGGGCCAGACAGCAGCTACGGCAGAGTATGGGAGAGGGGAGGGGCTGGGAATGGACGAAAACCGATGGCTCACGGACTTAAAGAAACGGGCAGATCAGACCATTTTTCGTGATGTACAGTTTACTGCTACGATGGAAGAGCGTGTGCGGCAGAAGGTGAGGCCCGGGACTAGGTGGGTGACTTGCACAAGGAAGCTAGCCTTGCCGGGCGTTGTGTTGACGATGGGCTTGCTATTGTGGTTTGGGCTCCCCATTCAGGAGGAGAGACAATCTGCACAGCATGAGGGGAGACCTTCACAACAAGAGACACAAGTACCTTCCCTGTTGCCAGGGGGACAAATCGTCGAAGCAGATTTGTGGAAGCTGTCGCCTTCTTTGTCTTCCACTTACCATAATCAGTCCTTTTCTTATTTGGGAGAAAAACCTGTCCGCATCATGACAGATCAGGACGGCTTCTACGAAGGACAGACGCAGCGGGTGATTTGGCTGTTGAATGGGGACTACTCACAAGAAGTAGAGATCACTGCTTACAATACAGATGGGGCCCGTCTGTCTTTGGGCAGCTATGAGGTAATGGACTCGTTATACGATGCAGATGGTCATTTTCCATCCGGGATCGTGTTGCCTGAACCGGGGAAATGGAAGCTGGAAGTAAGATCAGGAGGCAAACATCTCGGACAAGTTTTTGTCGAGGTGAAAAAAGGGATAGCATCCGCAAACCGTCAACTGGTCGGCCCTATCATTCAGCAGTATTTGGAGAAGGAAAGCGATAAGCTAGAGTGGCTGGGAAAACAACGCGAGATGAATGTCGAGCTCCTCGGGGTGGAAGCGCCAGATGCGGCGAAACGAACGGTTTACGCTTGGGTGAAAATAACAGGTAGTAATTCTACTGCGCTCAGTGCACCGATGGTCTTTCAAATCGTCTACAATGGAAATGCGTATCAGGTAACTGACTTCCAAATCCCTGAGGACGGCAGTAACTACCAGAGAAGCCTGCAAAAACTGTTTCCACCTAAAGTGTTGGAGCAAGTTCACAGTCGATCAAAAACAAAGTAAGAATGCCAAAACGGACCTTTGCCGAAAAGAAGGTCCGTTTTTCGCTTTTCATGCCTATCCGTATATTTGAGCGCCTATCGCCCAATACGTTCCATCACGACGTGGCAGGCTAGTAGCATTTGCAACCATCACTGGCGGATGGGAAACCTGTGTGAAGCCGTTTTGCTCCAAATAAGCGTGAAACGCTGCTTGCTCATCTGGTACGTCTATCCGTACACGTCCAGTATGATGTTGTGTCAGCTTGTATAGGAGGTGTTCAGCCATGACAGCATTTTCTGCGACGATCGGCCCTGCGATAAGATTAACTGGGCCTTGAACGGCGAAGCCATATCCGATGATCTTACCGGAGCGATTTTTGGCTACCAAACAGGTGTTAGCTTGTCTCATTCGTGTCTTGAGAAAATGAGATCGGCTGCTGCCCAGTGCAGCTTTGTCCAATTCAACCACGCTCGAGAAATCGTCCCACTCCATTGGTGCAATTTTTAACCCATCATTGGCTTCGTGTTGTGGCGGTGCTTCAGGTTCATAGCGTTCAGCTATAAACTTTCGAATACGATCCATTGTCTGGAACCCGAGGGTTTTGTACAATGGCTCTCCTTCTGGAGTTGCAATGAGCATGATTGTTGTATCGGTAGAAACAGACGCCATGCACGCCTTCATGAGCTGGCGACCATACCCTTTTCCTTGTGACGAGGGATGGACAATCACCATACCAATGCTCGCAAGGTTGTCATCGTACGGGATGATCGCCGCACTGGAAAGTAGGGTGCCACTCGCGTCTTTGTGACCGAATGCGGTGCCGATAGACAGAATTGTGTGAATTTCCGTTTCGTCATAATCCCAACCTACGGAATCAGATAAGGCAATGAGTCCGGGAATATCCGATATCGTCAAGGAATGCAAGCAAGAGTCAATGCTGTTCACTTTGATCATTCTCCGTTTCTTTCTTTGTGCTTACGGCAGTATCGCCGCCGAAGAGAGTTGTGTTATGCTTCCGCCACTTTTGTACGTGTAGCGTCCAAGCGGTTCGCACCACCATGCTAGTTACCACTTTAGCACAGGAAAAGTTTGGATACGAGAAAAAGGAGGCAAATGCCTGATTCTCTTTGGTTGCTCTTTATATCATCGGTTTGTTATAATTACCGTTAGTGTATTTTTTGCGAGGCGCAATCTGAACGTTTGAATGGATTCGCGTGGGAGGGAACGAACAACACATGGATCGTCGTGAAAGACAAAAAAGGATACGAAATTTTTCCATCATCGCCCACATTGACCATGGAAAGTCAACGCTGGCAGACCGCATTTTGGAGCTGACCGGTGCTTTGACTGCACGTGAGATGGAAGCCCAGTTTCTTGACACGATGGAGCTGGAAAAAGAGCGCGGGATTACGATTAAGCTCAATGCCGTGCGTTTGAACTATAAAGCAGATGACGGTGAGGAATACATTCTCCACCTGATTGACACCCCTGGACACGTCGACTTTACGTATGAAGTATCCCGCAGCTTGGCTGCCTGTGAAGGGGCTATTCTCGTCGTGGATGCGGCACAAGGGATCGAAGCCCAGACTTTGGCGAACGTGTATTTAGCGTTGGACAGCAATCTGGAGATCATCCCGGTCGTCAACAAGATCGACCTGCCGAGCGCAGAGCCTGAGCGCGTAAAGCAAGAGGTTGAGGACGTGATCGGTCTGGATGCCAGCGATGCGGTTCTGACTTCTGCCAAAGCAGGTATCGGGATTAAAGAAGTATTGGAAGCCGTTGTGCAAAAAGTACCTGCTCCAGAGGGAGACCCGGATGCACCTCTCCAAGCTTTGATTTTCGACTCTTACTTTGATGCGTATCGCGGCGTTATTGCCTCGATCCGTGTCATCAACGGAACCTTGAAAAAAGGTATGAAGATCAAGATGATGGCGACAGGCAAGTCGTTTGAGGTAACCGAAATTGGTACATCGACTCCGCGCCAAACGCAAGTAGAAGAATTGACGGTTGGAGATGTAGGCTACGTAGCGGCTTCCATTAAAACAGTGGGAGACACCAGTGTGGGGGATACCATTACAGATGCGAATCGCCCTGCTCCTGAACCGCTACCTGGTTACCGCAAGATCAACCCGATGGTTTTCTGCGGTCTGTACCCAATCGAAACGAACGAGTACAACGATCTGCGCGATGCATTGGAAAAGCTCCAGCTAAACGATGCGTCCTTGCAGTTTGAACCGGAGACTTCCCAAGCACTTGGTTTTGGTTTCCGTTGCGGTTTCTTGGGACTTCTGCACATGGAGATCATCCAAGAACGTATTGAACGGGAATTCAACATTAATTTGATTACGACCGCGCCGAGCGTTATTTACCGCATTACCAAAACGAACGGCGAAGTATTCGAAATCGACAACCCGTCCAAAATGCCGGAAGCACAAAAGATCGAAATGGTCGAGGAGCCTTATGTTACGGCGACTGTTATGGTGCCGAAAGAATACGTCGGTGATGTTATGCAGTTGTGCCAAGGTAAACGCGGTGAGTTTCTTGACATGCAGTACATGGGTGAGAACCGTGTGCAGCTGAAGTACGATATGCCTTTGTCGGAGATCGTTTACGATTTCTTTGACATGCTGAAGTCGGGTACAAAAGGCTACGCATCCTTTGACTACGAGCTAGGTGGGTACAAAGCTTCCAAGTTGGTGAAAATGGATATTCTCCTCAACGGCGAAGTGGTGGATGCTCTGTCGTTTATCGTACACAAAGACACGGCTTATCCTCGTGGAAAAGTTATCTGCGAAAAACTGAAGGAACTGATTCCACGTCAGCAATTCGAGGTGCCGATTCAAGCGACCATCGGACACAAGGTTGTCGCTCGTGAAACGATCAGTGCGTTGCGTAAAAACGTTCTTGCTAAATGTTACGGCGGGGACATCTCACGTAAACGTAAGCTGCTCGAAAAGCAAAAAGAAGGAAAGAAGCGCATGAAGTCTGTCGGTTCCGTAGAGGTACCGCAAGAAGCATTTATGGCTGTATTGCGCATGGATGATAAGAAGTAGGCCTGACCTTGTGTCAGGTCTTTTCCATTAAAAGCGGTGGTCAAAAAGTCGGTTTTTGAACACGAAGTAGTAATGAAAGTTGATTCGGCATCGAAACTGGCGTTCACCTTCGAAGTCCGGTGCTCATGTAGGTCCCCTACACTCCGCTCCTCCTTCTTCAGGTTCTCGCCATTTTCTCGGTGCTGAAAAGCCGACTTTTTGACTTTTATTGAAATAGGTAATCCAAAAGTCGTTATTATAAGGAGGGAAAGGGACATGATGCCACAAGCGGTTTACATTCACATTCCCTTTTGTACGAATAAATGTTATTACTGTGATTTCAACTCATTTGTGACGAACAATCCGCAGCTCATTTGGGATTACTTAGACGCATTGAAAAGCGAAATGGAGATCACTTTTAGCCAACAGCCGATCGAGCAGGTGAAAACGATTTTTGTCGGCGGAGGGACGCCTACGCTTCTCGATCATGCCCAAATGCGAGCGTTTTTGGAGCTGGTACAAAAGCAATTGGGCAAGTACTGGGCGGATGATATCGAGTTTTCGATGGAAGCGAATCCGGGAACGACAGACGTGGAAAAGCTGCGGATCATGCGTGAGCTGGGTGTCAATCGTCTGAGCTTTGGTGTGCAGTCCTTTGACGACGCGCTCTTAAAACGTTTGGGACGAATCCACGACCAGGAAGCCGTGTACCGCAGTATCGATAATGCGAAAAAAGTAGGCTTCGACAACTTTAGCATTGACTTGATGTTTGGATTGCCAGATCAGACACTCGACATTTTCCGCCAGACGTTGGACAGGGCGTTTGGGCTAGGCACCACGCATTTCTCCGCATACAGCCTCAAGGTGGAGGAGAACACGCTGTTCCACACCCTCTACCAAAAGGATCAGCTGCCACTGCCATCTGAAGAGACGGAGCTTGAGATGTACATGGTATTAATAGAAGAGATGGAGCGGCATGGGTACAAGCAGTATGAAATCAGCAATTTTGCAAAACCGGGCTTCGAGAGCAAACACAATAAAACCTATTGGCTCAATCATGAATACTATGGGTTGGGTGCGGGTGCCCACGGCTATGTGTGCGGCCATCGGCATGTGAATGCAGGCCCGCTTCCGATCTACATGCAGAAGTGCAAGGAAGGGCTGCCGCGTGTAGAACAATTCGAGGTGCCGCGCGCGGATGCCATGGAGGAACAGATGATTTTGGGACTGCGGTTGAGAGAAGGAGTTGACCTTTCAGCGTTTGTCTCTCGTTTTGGCGCAACTGTTTATGATGTTTTTGGGACAATAATAGAAGAAGAGGTAGCCAAAGGAATGCTGGAAGAACAGGACGGGTTTTTGAAGCTGACGAAACAGGGGCTTCCACTCGGAAATGAGGTATTTGCGCGCTTTCTTCGTTAAGTACAAAGCGAAACTCGCGAAAAATGAGATTTTTTGTCTGTAGAACTAGCTCAAGTTCGTTGACAAATCCTTCTACTATTGATACCTTAGTATATAGATTTAGCACTCGATAAGCATGAGTGCTAACAATCCAACAGGAGGCGAGCGACATCCATGTTATCAGACCGTCAACAAATGATTTTAAACGCGATTGTCGATAATTATATTCATTCTGCCGAACCTGTTGGCTCCCGAACCATCTCCAAACGGGACGACATCGGATTCTCTTCGGCAACGATACGCAACGAGATGTCTGACTTGGAAGAGCTGGGGTACTTAGAACAGCCCCACACATCGGCCGGACGTGTTCCTTCTACAAAAGGATACCGTTTTTACGTCGATAACCTGATTCAGCCTCATCTTTTGGAGGAAGCTGAGTTGGGTAAACTAAAACAGTTGTTTGCCGAACGTATTCTCCACGCAGAACAAGTGGTAGAGTACACTGCCCAAATTCTCTCTCAGTTGACAAACTACACGGCGATTGTCTTGGGACCAGAGATTTTTGAGCATCGGTTAAAACATATTCAAATCGTTCCTCTCAATGCTGAACAGGCTGTTGCGATTGTGGTGACACATACCGGACGAGTGGAGAACAAGCTGATTGATCTTCCAGAAGGCATAGGGGCCGGGGAAATCGAGAGACTCGTCAATCTGTTGAATGCAAAGCTGACCGACGTGCCACTATGGCAGCTTCGGCAACGTCTTTATCAAGAGATTTCCGGTGAAATGCAACGTCATACGGAGCAGTATGAAGAAATCCTTAAGCTCCTCAACAACTCGCTGACACAAGAAGAAGAACGAGTATACTTACGCGGTGCGACCAAGATCATGAACCAGCCGGAATTCCGTGACGTGGATAAAGTCAAGGATATCCTCGAGCTATTAGAGCAGCACGATCAATTGATGAATGTGATCGGCATGCAGGGTGATGGTCTCACGGTACGCATCGGACAGGAAAACCAGCTAGACGCGATTAAGCAATGCAGTATTATTACCACTTCTTATTCGCTTGGAGGCAAGCCAGTGGGAATGGTAGGGATACTTGGTCCGACGCGGATGGAATACGGCAAGGTCATTACTGTGCTCAACCATTTGGCGGAAGGACTATCGCGCATGCTGACTTCGCAGTTTGAGAAATAAATGGAGTGAATGGCTAAACAGTCTTTTGACTGGGGAAAGCCGCCAGGAGGTAGTGACGTTGAGCGAGGAAAAAGTAACGCAAGACCCGACTCTCGAAGAAGAACAGGTAGCAAAGGATGCAGACCAAGCGGAAGCAACCGAGATGAACTGGGAGCAAGAGGCTGCTCACTGGAAGGCTCAGGCTGAGGATCACCAAAACCGCATGCTGCGCGCCATGGCTGATATGGATAACCTCCGCCGCCGTGTTCGCAAAGAGCAGGAAGATCTGGCTAAGTACGCTTCTCTTAAAATCGTGGAAGAGCTTCTGCCAGTTCTCGATAACTTCGAGCGAGCTCTTGCCGCTGACAAGGAATCCATGACAGTAGATTCCCTCTTGGAGGGTGTAAACATGGTATATCGTCAGATGGTCCAAGTTTTCGATAAAGAAGGCTTGGCTGCAATCGAGGCAAAAGGAAAACCATTTGATCCTCACATCCACCAGGCTGTTATGCAAACGCAAAACCCTGAGTTTGAATCAGGCGTTGTGGTAGCCGAGCTGCAAAAAGGATATATGTTCAAAGACCGCGTCGTTCGTCCGGCGATGGTTCAAGTGAACGAGTAATCTCAAAAAACGTAAATTCACTAGACGTAAAGTGTTAGGAGGACATTTTGTATGAGTCGCGTAATCGGAATTGACTTGGGAACAACCAACTCTTGTGTAGCAGTAATGGAAGGCGGCGAGCCAGTCGTTATTGCCAATGCGGAAGGTAACCGCACCACACCATCCGTAGTAGCATTCAAAAACGGCGAGCGCATCGTTGGGGAAGCGGCAAAACGCCAAGCGATCACCAATCCAGACAATACCGTAATCTCCATCAAGCGCCACATGGGTAGCACCTATAAAGAAACGCTGGAAGGCAACCAGTACACACCTGAGCAAATCTCTGCTATGATCCTGCAAAAGCTGAAAGCTGACGCTGAAGCCTACCTTGGTCAATCTGTGACGCAGGCAGTGATTACGGTTCCAGCTTACTTCAATGACAGCCAACGCCAAGCAACAAAAGACGCTGGTAAAATTGCTGGCTTGGAAGTACTGCGTATCGTGAACGAACCAACCGCAGCTGCACTTGCATACGGTATGGAGAAAACAGAAGATCAAACCGTTCTCGTATTCGACTTGGGCGGCGGTACCTTTGACGTATCCATTCTCGAATTGTCCGACGGCTTCTTCGAAGTAAAAGCGACTTCCGGTGACAACAAACTGGGCGGAGACGACTTTGACGATGTCATCATGAACTACCTGGTGAGCGAATTCAAAAAAGAGCATGGCATCGACCTGTCCAAGGATCGCATGGCTCAACAACGTTTGAAAGACGCTGCGGAAAAAGCGAAGAAAGACCTCTCTGGCGTATTGACTACGACTATTTCCCTGCCGTTCATTACAGCAGATGCAACAGGTCCAAAGCACTTGGAGATGAACCTGACTCGCGCGAAGTTCGAAGAGTTGTCTGCTGAGCTGGTTGAGCGTACAATGGGCCCAACTCGTCAAGCGCTGAAAGACGCTGGTCTGACTCCAAGCGAACTGGATCGCGTTATCCTGGTTGGTGGTTCTACTCGTATCCCAGCAGTACAAGAAGCAATCAAGAAATTTACAGGAAAAGAACCACATAAAGGTGTAAACCCAGATGAAGTAGTAGCACTGGGAGCGGCTGTTCAAGCGGGCGTACTGACTGGTGACGTGAAAGACGTCGTTCTTCTCGACGTAACGCCACTGTCCCTCGGTATCGAGACATTGGGTGGCGTATTCACCAAGCTGATCGATCGTAACACGACGATCCCAACAAGCAAATCCCAAGTGTTCTCTACAGCTGCGGATAACCAAACATCTGTAGAAATTCACGTTCTCCAAGGGGAGCGTCAAATGGCAGGCGACAACAAATCCCTCGGACGCTTCAACCTGTCCGATATCCCGCCAGCGCCACGCGGCATCCCGCAAATCGAAGTATCCTTCGATATTGACGCGAACGGTATCGTAAATGTACGTGCAAAAGACCTGGGTACAGGTAAAGAGCAACGTATCACGATCACTTCTAACTCCGGTCTGTCCGACGATGAGATCGATCGCATGGTAAAAGATGCTGAGTTGAATGCTGAAGCGGACAAACAACGCAAAGAGCAAGTAGAAGTTCGCAACGAAGCTGACCAACTCGTATTCACGACTGAGAAAACACTGAAAGAAGTAGAAGGCAAGATCGACCAAGCTGAAATCGATCGCGCTAACGCTGCGAAAGATAAAGTGAAAGCTGCTCTGGAAGGCGGCAACATCGAAGAGATCAAGACAGCAAAAGATGAACTGTCCGAGATCATCCAACAAATTTCGGTGAAGCTCTATGAGCAGGCTGCTCAAGCTCAAGCAGCACAAGGCGGCGCTGAAGGACAAGAGCCGAAGAAAGACAATGTCGTTGATGCTGACTACGAAGTGGTAGACGATAAAAAGTAACACGCTGGAACTGTGAGGGGAGAGATTTCTTCCCTCACTTCCCACGATGTGACCCATGAAAGTCAAAGTCACGGAATGCTGACTTTGACTTTTTTTCGAGTCTGTCACATGCTATGATAACAGTTGACTGTCATGGGAGTGATGTAGGAGATGAAACGTGATTTATACGAGGTTCTGGGCGTTGCCAAGGACGCGAGTGCGGATGAAATCAAAAAAGCGTATCGCAAGCTGGCACGTCAGTACCATCCCGATGTAAATAAAGAGGCTGACGCGGAAGAAAAGTTCAAAGAAGTAAAGGATGCGTACGACATCCTGTCCGAGCCACAAAAGCGTGCGCAGTATGACCGTTTTGGTCACCAAGACCCGAATCAGGGCTTCGGTGGCGGAGGCTTTGACGGATCTGGCATGGGCGGCTTCGGAGACATTTTTGATATGTTCTTCGGTGGTGGCGGCAGACGTTCGAATCCAAATGCACCGCGCAAAGGATCTGACCTGCAATTTGGCCTCAGCATTGACTTTATCGACGCGATTTTTGGAAAAGAAACCGACGTGGAAATTCCAAAAGAAGCAGAATGCGATACATGCCTTGGTTCTGGCGCGAAGCCTGGTTCCGGTGTCGATACATGTAAGACTTGTAATGGTACAGGACAACAAGAAGTGGTGGCAAACACGCCATTCGGCCGAATCGTTAATCGCCGTGTTTGCTCGACTTGCGAAGGCAAAGGGAAAGTTGTCAAAGAAAAATGTTCAACTTGCCGTGGAAGTGGACGTGTCAAGGTACGCCGCAAAATTCATCTCAACATCCCAGCAGGTGTGGATGATGGAGCACAATTGCGCGTAACAGGCGAGGGAGAACCGGGCGCAAACGGTGGACCTCCTGGAGATTTGTACGTCGTTTTGCGTGTGAAGAGTCATGAGTTTTTTGAGCGTGAAGGAAATGATATTTACTGTGAGGTTCCGCTTACTTACGCACAGGCAGCACTTGGAGATGAGATCGAAGTGCCGACTGTCGATGGTCGCGTGAAATTGAAGATCCCATCGGGTACCCAAACAGAAACATTCTTCCGCTTGCGTGGAAAAGGTGTTCCGCATTTGCGCGGGAACGGCCGCGGTGATCAGCATGTGAAAGTGCGCGTGATTACGCCGACCAAGCTGAGCGATAAACAAAAGGAATTGTTGCGTGAGCTCGCCGAACTGTCTGGAGAAAAACCAGGACAGCATGGGGGAGAAGACGAAAGCTTTTTCGAAAAAATGAAACGGGCATTCCGCGGCGAGTAATCCGTCGCGGTTTTGTCCGCTTTTTGCCTAAAGTTTCGTGTAGTGAAGTCGATTAAATGAAAAGCCCGTTTGGGAGCTTATGTGGGGAGTGGTAGATTCGTGAAATGGTCAGAAATCAGTATCCATACTACAGCGGAGGCTACGGAGGCGGTGTCAAGCCTCTTGTATGAATTGGGTGCCAATGGTGTCGTAATTGAAGACCCGGAGGTGCTTTATCGTGAGTGGGATACCCCCTTTGGCGAAATCTACCAGCTTTCTCCTGATGATTTTCCGGCCGAGGGCGTATTCGTTAAAGCATACCTGCCGGTTGACAGCAGCGAACTGCTAGACGTTGTAGAAGAGCTGAAAGAGCAATTGGCGCAGTTGATCGAGTACGGTTTGGACATCGGCAAGGCATCGATTGCTGTAAACGATGTCCATGAAGATGAATGGGCCCACGCCTGGAAAAAATACTACAAACCGGTTCATGTGTCTGATCGCATGACTATCAAACCAGTATGGGAAGAGTACGAGCCGAAGCATCCAGATGAGATTATTATCGAGATGGACCCAGGCATGGCATTTGGAACAGGTACACATCCGACGACCATTCTTTGTCTGCGTGCACTTGAGAAGTATCTGGCAAAGGGCGATCAGGTGTATGATGTTGGGACAGGCACAGCTATTTTGAGTATTGCTGCCATCAAGCTCGGAGCAAAAGATGTGCTAGCGATGGACTTGGATGAAGTAGCCGTGCGCTCTGCACAGGCCAATACCGAACTGAACGGTGTTCATGAGCATATTAACGTGAGACAAAACAATTTGCTTGACGGCATCGAGGAGCAGGTGGAAGTAGTCGTGGCTAACATTTTGGCAGAAGTCATCGTGCGTTTCACCGACGATGTATTCCGTGTGTTGAAGCCAGGCGGCACCTTTATCTCGTCAGGTATTATTGCTGCACGTGAAGCGGATGTAAAAGCGGCGTTGGCGGCTTCAGGCCTTGAGGTCGTGGAAACCATTTTCATCGATGACTGGGTAGCAATTGTAGCAAAAAAACGATAGAATAGTGGGGTTGGCGAGATGCAACGATATTTTGTCGAGCCACATTCCTTTACTGAGAATGAGCTAACGATTGTCGGAGACGATGTACACCATATCGTAAATGTAATGCGTGCTCGGGAAGGCGAAGAAATCATCGTTTCTGATGGAGCGGGCAGGTCGGCACGGGCCAAGCTGGTCTCTCTTTCTGCCAAGGAAGTACGGGCAGAAGTAATGGAAATGCTTCAAGAAGAACGAGAACTGCCGATCCGGGTCACAATTGGTCAGGGGCTTCCAAAAGGCGAGAAGCTGGAGTGGATTTTGCAAAAGGGGACGGAACTTGGGGCGTACTCCTTTTTCCCGTTTTCTTCTGAGCGAACCATTGTTAAGTTGGACGCCAAAAAAGAAGCGAAAAAACTGGAGCGTTGGCGCAAAATTGTCAAGGAGGCTGCTGAACAGTCTCACCGTGCTGTTTTGCCAGAGCTTCTATCTCCTGTTTCATTTCGTGAGATACTTCAAGCTGGCCAGTCGTATACGCATTGCGCAATTGCCTATGAAAAAGAAGGCAGTACCACGATTCATCAAGTGCTAGAAGAGATGACTGCTGGGGAGTCACTTCTCGTCCTCGTTGGACCAGAGGGAGGCTTCTCTCCCGAGGAAGTGGCCCAAGCAGAGAGCAAAGGGTTCCTGACGGTTTCCCTCGGCCCGCGTATTTTGCGCACGGAAACAGCAAGCCAGTACGTTTTGGCCTGCGCTTCCTATCAGTTTGAACGAAAGGCTTCATCACTTCGCAAAGGATGAGCAGGAGCGAAACGGTCATGACCGTTTCGTTGACCGCAAGCGGTCACATCCACTTTTATGAAAAACGTCGAGACGTTTTTCACGGAAAAGGAGGAATGGCAATGTCTACCGTTGCTTTTCATACATTGGGCTGTAAAGTAAACAGCTATGAAACAGAGGCCATCTGGCAATTGTTCAAGGCAGACGGCTATGAGAGAGTCGACTTTGAACAAGATGATGCAGATGTTTACGTGATTAATACTTGTACGGTTACGAACACGGGAGATAAGAAGAGTCGCCAAGTGATTCGTCGTGCGATTCGCCGCAATCCTGAGGCGATCGTAGCCGTAACGGGCTGCTATGCGCAAACCTCTCCAAGTGAGATTGCACAAATTCCCGGTGTAGATATCGTAGTTGGTACACAAGGACGCGAGAAGCTGATCGAGTACGTGGATCAAATTCGTGCAGAACGCAAGCCGATCAATGCAGTAGGCAACATTATGAAAGCTCGTGAATTCGAAGAGCTGGATGTTCCTAACTTTACAGATCGCACACGTGCTTCCCTCAAGATTCAAGAGGGCTGCAACAACTTTTGTACGTTTTGTATTATTCCTTGGGCACGCGGTCTGATGCGTTCCCGCAAACCGGAAAGCGTCGTCGAACAGGCCCAAAAGCTAGTGGAAGCGGGCTATCTGGAAATCGTTTTGACTGGGATTCATACGGGTGGATACGGCGAGGATTTGGAAGACTACAATTTGGCCAAGCTGCTGATTGACCTTCACCAAGTGGAAGGCCTCAAGCGCATCCGCATTAGTTCGATCGAGGCGAGCCAAATCACTGATGAAGTGATCGAGGTCATCAACAACTCCGATCGTGTCGTGCGCCATCTGCATGTGCCGCTGCAAGCCGGCGATGACGAAGTGTTGAAACGTATGCGCCGCAAGTATACGACTGCTGAGTTTTACGAAAGAATGGTCAAAGTACGCGAAGCATTGCCAGGAGCAGCGATTACAACAGACGTCATCGTAGGCTTCCCGGGTGAGACAGAGGAGCAATTCTGGAACGGATACGAGTTTATGAAGAAAATCGGTTTTGCCGAGATGCACGTATTCCCGTACTCCATGCGTACAGGTACACCAGCAGCGCGTATGACGGATCAAGTTCCTGAAGAGGAAAAGAACGAGCGCGTAGCGAAGCTTCTCGAGCTCAATCAGGAATTGACTTTGGCATACTCCACGAAATTCGTAGGGGATGTACTGGAAGTCATTCCGGAGCGTCCGTTTAAAGAAGCACCTGATAGCGGTCTTCTGATGGGCTATTCGGACAACTACCTGAACGTCGTCTTCCCTGGCGATGAGAGCATGATCGGCAAGATTTGCAAGGTCAGACTGGATGAACCAGGCTCGGAATACTGCAAAGGGACTTTTGTTCGCGTAGTGGAAACAGAGGCGCTGCCTTACCTGAAGGAGCGAGCTATATGAGGGAGATATCGGCAGGAGGCGTTGTATACCAGAAGCAAGACACAGAGTACATGCTCCTATTGATTGAAGACCGCTATGGCAAAGTAACACTCGCAAAAGGGAAGCAGGAGATAGGCGAGACTATCGAAGAAACGGCTCTGCGCGAAGTTTTGGAAGAAACAGGCGTAGCAGGACGATTGGGGTCCAAGCTCGATATGATCACCTATGTGTATACGCATCCGGTGACGGGCGAATCCATCGACAAAGAAGTCCATTATTATTTGGTGGAAGCCTACAACACAGAGATCACCGTACAGCTAGAAGAAATCAATGATGTTCATTGGCATTCTGCAAAGGAAGCATGGGATTTGCAGCTGCAACGAGGATACCGTAACAATGACAGCATTTTTCGCCTTGCATTCGAACAATTAGGGATAGAGGTGTAGTTCTATGAACATGAACAAATATATCGACCACACGCTGTTGAAGCCTGATGCTACACAAGAGATGATTGACAAGCTGTGCGCTGAAGCAAGAGAGCACGACTTCATGTCTGTATGCGTAAACCCTTATTGGGTAAAACGCTCTGCTGAACTCCTGGCAGGCTCTGATGTGAAAGTGTGCACGGTTATCGGATTCCCTCTGGGAGCGAGCACGATCGAGTCCAAAGCAGCCGAGACCCGCGATGCGATTGCAAACGGGGCGACTGAGGTAGATATGGTACTGAACGTAGGTGCCCTGAAATCCGGCGACCTGGAAACTGTCAAAAAAGACATCGCTGCTGTGAAGCAAGCCGCTGGCGATATTCTCTTGAAAGTGATTCTGGAAACTTGCCTCTTGACCGAAGAAGAAAAAGTAGTTGCGTGCAAGCTCTCCGTAGAGGCTGGTGCTGATTACGTAAAAACCTCCACAGGATTCTCAACAGGTGGAGCAACGGTTGAAGATATCGCCCTGATGCGTAAAACCGTAGGACCAAATGTAGGCGTAAAAGCGTCTGGTGGCGTTCGTGACGGTGAAACAGCGGTTGCGATGATCGAAGCAGGAGCGAGCCGTATCGGTACAAGCTCCGGTGTTTCCATTGTAACTGGAGCAAAAACAACAGGCAGCGGATACTAATACGAAAGAAAGCCTGGCCGAGGTAAGGCCGGGCTTTTTCCGTCCTGCATGCTGAAGTTCCTATAGAGAGAGGATAGGAAGCGGGGAGGAGATTAGCAAAATGAAATTTGTTAAAGGAATCGTCATCCTGTTGGCTTTTTATGGGGTAGGCGTAGCTGCAAGCAAATGGCTGCATATTCCCCTACCCGGTAACCTGGTGGGAATGTTGCTGTTAACATTGGGACTGTGTATGGGATGGATACGAATGGATTGGGTGGAACAAGCGGGGACATTTCTGATCCGACATATGTTGCTCTTTTTCGTACCGATCATTGTCGGAGTTGCTTCCTATTTGAACGTATTTACGCAAAACCCATTGCCAATCATACTATCGATGGTTCTGGGTCCATTGCTAGTCATGCTTGTAACTGGCGTGGTTGTACAATGGTATTTGAGGCATCATAAACAAAAATCAGAATCGTCCTTGCCGCAAGAGAGGAGGACGCTGGATGCTTAGTCAATTTCTCGCCATTTTGGTATCGATAGCAGGGTACAAAGGCGCAACCATAATTAATGCTCGATTCCAACGGTTGCAGCCTCTTTTGGTGGCTGTGATCTTGGTCTGGACTATGTGGTGGGCGTTTAGCGGTGATTGGGAGGCGTTTGCTGCCGGAGGATCGTGGATTTCCTTTTGGCTCGGCCCTGCAACGGTGGCACTCGCTATACCGCTGGCGAAACAGATCAAGGAGTTTGCTCATATTTGGCGCGGTGTTTTGCTTGGTGTATGTGCAGGCTGTGCAGTTGCAATCATCGTAGTTATGGCGGTTCATTGGTGCCTGGGTTCAGATGAGCTCGTATACAAAAGCATGCTCAGTAAATCCGTGACCACCCCGATTGCGTTGGAGCTGAGCCGTTCCATCGGTGGGGAACCTGCGCTTGCAGCCTTTTTTACCGCATTGACGGGGATGGTCGGTGTCATGATTGCCCGTCCTGTTCTCAAATGGGGGAGAATCACCGATGATTGGGCAATCGGGATCGCCATGGGTACGAGTGCACACGCCATTGGTACGGCCAGCTTGAACCGCGTTTCTCCTGTTCAAACGGCAGCGTCCAGTGTCGCTATGATCGTGGCGGGTGTTATTACTTCCATCTACTTGATACCATTTTCTTTCTAAAAGTGAGGTCAGTAGGACGACGCTTATCAGGGATCAGCCATTGAATAAACCGGGCTATTTGCGGGACGAATGGCAGCGCGACTAGAGAGCAGACGAGATTGAAGATCGTCTGTGAATGGGCGATCTGCATAGAAGGACTATCCGTTAAAAATGCACTGACAAGGGCAAGCTGGGAAAGAAACGGTAAAAAAACAATCGCTCCTGCGACGTTGAAGAGCGTATGGCACCATGCGACCTGCTTGGATGCCGTATTTGTACCAATAGCAGCGATGACAGCGGTAAAGCAAGTTCCGACATTCGCGCCCAAAACGATAGCGAGTGCCGTTTCCATCGAAAGAATTTGATGACTGAGCAGGCCCATCGTGATCACGGTCGTAGCAGAACCGCTATGGATGAGAGCTGTGAAAATGATCCCGGTAATCAATCCGATCCAGATGGAATGGCTGCTCTCCAGAAAAAGCGAACGAAACGTCTCAGACTGCTCCAAAGGCTTCGCCATGACTTTCAATGTATCGATTCCGAGGAAGATCAGTCCGAAGCCTGCGACGACTAGACCAATGCAACGAATGTTGCGGCGCGGCATTAGCCAAAGAGCGACTCCGATGAGGAGCATGGGGATGGCAAAGGACTCGAGCTTGAGTGCAACCAGCTCCGTTGTCACTGTCGTGCCCAGATTGGTTCCCAAAATGATGCCGACGGTTTGTGTGAACTGGATGATGCCTGCGTTCGTCAGCCCAATTGTCAGGACGGTTACCGCACTGGAGCTTTGCAAGACAAAAGTAGCGAAGAGACCAATCCAGAAGCTATGGAGTGGGGTACGAGTAAAGCGCCCCATCCATTCTTCCATTTTTTTGCCGGCGAGGTTTTGAAAGCCGGAGCGCATGGCGTACATACCGAAAAGAAAAAACGTGAGCCCAAAGGTAAAAGGGGCGAGGATGGAGACTATCACAAAATACGTTCCTCCCTGTCCATTTTTAGCAAGTTACTATAACGCTATGCCTGTACAAGGGCAAGCATGACAAGAGGAGGAATAGCTGCATGGCACGTGTGCTATTGAATCAACATCGGAAAAAGCGGCTAGAAGTAGGACATCCGTGGATTTTTCAATCAGAGGTATTAGAAATTCAAGGGGATGTAGAACCAGGTGAGATCGTCGAGGTCACCAATCACAAAGGCCATTTTTTGGCAAAGGGCTACATCAACCCAGCTTCACAAATGATCGTGCGCATTTTGAGCTACGACCAAAAGGAAGAGATCGACTATGACTTTTTCTTGCGCAAAATCAAGCAGGCGGCAGAATTCCGGACAAGATTTGTGGACAACCCGCGTGCTTGCCGTGTTATTTACGGGGAAGCAGACTTTTTGCCAGGACTGATCGTCGACCGCTACGAAGATACATTGGTGGTCCAAGTCCTCTCATTGGGGATGGAGAAGCGCATCGATTGGATTCGGGATGCACTTGTAGAGGTATTTGCACCGACCGGTATTTATTTGCGCAATGATGTACCTGTACGCGAACTGGAAGGGCTGACACAGGGCAAAGAAGTCCTGTACGGAGAGTGTCCGCGTGAGGTATTGATCGAAGAAAATGGATTGAAATACTATGTCGATATCGTAGAGGGGCAAAAGACCGGCTTTTTCTATGATCAGCGGGAAAATCGGGCTTCCATTGCGCCATTGATGAAAGGCTGGGGCGAAAAGCACGGCATTTCCCTGACGAGCATGGAAGTAGACGGCGAGACAAAGCAGGTGCCTGTAGACAAGCGCGGTAAAGTGGTCAAAAATCCGTTTTGGGATGGCGCTGAAGTATTAGAATGCTTTACACATACCGGTTCCTTTACCCTGAATGCCTGCAAGCACGGTGCGAAAAAAGTGACAGCTCTCGATATTTCCGATCACGCTATCGAAACAGCGAAGCGAAACATTACACTTAATGGCTTCTTGCATCGCGTTGATTTTGTGGTGGCTAATGCGTTTGATTACTTGCGTGAAAATGTAGAGGCGGGCAAGAGCTGGGATGTGGTCATTCTTGACCCGCCAGCGTTTGCGAAATCGCGTGGAGCAGTGAAAGGCGCTTGCCGCGGTTACAAAGACATTAACTTAAATGGGATGAAGCTCGTTCGTCCGGGCGGATTTCTCGTTACCGCGTCTTGCTCGTACCATATGTCACCTGAGCTGTTCCTGCAAACGATTCAAGAGGCAGCGGTTGATGCGAAAAAGATACTGCGCCTGATTGAATGGCGAGGAGCGGGCAAGGATCACCCGCAAATCAGTGGGGCTGATGAGGCTCATTACTTGAAATTTGCCATCTTTGAAGTAAGAGACCGTCGATAGAGAAAAAGAAAAACAGCGTCCGCTTTAGAACGGCGCTGTTTTTCTTTTACGTTTCAGATTGATTTAAGACTTTGGTTTTTCAAAAATCAATTCGAAGTATTTGGCCATACCATCGCCCCCGATACTTGGAGCAAAGATTTGCACCAAACGCCAGCCTTCCTTGGCGTGCTCGTGGACAACAGTCTGATAATCTTCTTTTGGTTGGCGTCGAAAAGAGGACAGCTCAACTCGGACGAATTTGTATTCAAACATGTTCTTTCCCCCCGCTTGTATCGTCTCTCTTTTTATACGCGCGACGAGCGGAAAGAGTTGCACAAAGAATGTGAATCATTTCGAATAAAGAAATAAGTGCTCATGACAATTGCCTGTCATTTTTTACACGCTTGACGAGCTCGAGAGCCTGCTTGAACCCCAGTTCCTTGCCTAAAAAGACTTGTCCTTCGGCGGGGGTAGAAGCACGGGCCTGGCTTAAGTTCTGAAGCTCGTGGGTCAAGAGATGCTCGACCAGATATAGCTGTACCTGACCAATTTCCCGTTCGCTTTTCCGATCACGCTCCTTGAACTTAGCCCGCTGCTGACTTTCCTCCACGTACTTGTCAATATCATCCTCCAAAAAATGTGAGGCATTGCAGATGATATGGCGGTAATCATCCGTTTTAGAGGGAATGGTACGGATGGTGTGACCGAGATGGGCGAGCAGAAATTTGTTCAAGACGATTGGGTCACGGGTGTAGTTGTTGTGCAGCAGGGAATATTCCCCCAAGAAAGAACCGCTGTCCTTATCGTAGCTGTGCAATAATGTGTAAGAAGAGCAGTACGTGCAGTACAGTAAATAATCTCTCATGGAAATCCCTCCAAAAAAGCTCCATGACAGGAATTTTATTTACATGGTATGAGAAAAAACGTGAGCAGGTGATACTTGCTTCTCTTGTTTTTGGCGTTTGGTTTGTGTATGCTAAATGACGGGCTCGGCCCGGTAAATAGAGCAGATGTTGGGCTTTTGCATAGCATAGGAGAGAGTAGAAACTGGGTAGACTCTCCGTTTTTCGTACGGAGGGGAAAGGAGCATGACACAGATGGGAAATCAAAAGATTCGACTGGGCATTATTTATGGAGGAAAATCCTCAGAGCATGAAGTTTCATTGCGTACGGCCATGTCCATTATGCAGGCTGTAGATGCAAATAAATATGAGGTAACACCTGTGTATGTTCAATTGGATGGCTCTTGGGTGACTGGGGAAACACTGACAGGTCAACTGCCGGATAAGATCGAAGCGTTGCGCTTATCGGCAAAAACACCAGTTACTGATGAGGCAACAGAGAAAGGGCAAGAGCTGGCAGTAACAAGCAAGTCAGGCTCGCTGTTTGCCATGAATGAGCAAATGGATGTTGTTTTCCCTGTGGTTCACGGACCATTTGGCGAAGATGGGACGATCCAGGGATTGTTGGAATTGGCGAATATCCCGTACGTGGGAACCGGAGTAATGGCTTCCGCTGTCGGAATGGATAAATGGATGATGAAGACCGTCTTTGCACAGGCTGGACTTCCGCAAGTAAAATATGTAGGCTTGCTGCGCTCGCAATGGGAAAAAGGCCAAGAGGATGTCATGGATCGGATCGAGCGTGACCTCGGCTATCCGTGTTTCGTCAAACCGGCCAATATGGGCTCCAGTGTAGGGATTAACAAAGCGAAAAATCGTGAGGAGCTCAAACACGCATTAGAGGTAGCTGCCAAGTTTGACCGCAGACTGATTGTGGAAGAGTTCGTTCAAGCACGTGAATTGGAGATTGGTGTTTTGGGGAATGAAGAGCTGATGACATCCGTCGTTGGGGAAGTCATTGCCGCGAAAGAATTTTACGATTACGAAGCCAAGTACAAGGGAGCGGGAACAGAACTCTCCATTCCTGCCATCGTTCCCGAGCATGTATCCGAACAAATTGCGGAAATAGCCAAGCAAGCATTCCAAGCACTCGATGGCTCTGGCCTTTCCCGTGTGGACTTTTTCTGGGATGAGAAAAACGACAAGCTCTATATCAACGAAGTGAATACGATGCCAGGCTTTACGCCGTTTAGCATGTATCCAATGCTCTTCCAAGCAGCGGGTGTGAGCTACAGCGAGCTGATCGATCGTCTGGTACAACTCGCTATCGAGCGACATGCGGATAAAGGTCGCAACGTCGTAGATGCAGAAGAGTTGGAGTAATCATGAGAAAAAGATGCTGATGAAACGGCATCTTTTTTCTTTTTTATGTGGGATGGAGGAACTCATTTTGGTCAGCGCATGTCTCCTAACTGTATAAGAAGAATATTATGACTTGAAATGAGAATGATAATCGTTTACATTATTTATGGGACGTTTTACCAGTTATGTAAGTCGCAATGCTTGGATAAAAAATTGGATCAAGCAAGAGGAGAGGTAACATGTTCGTAGTCAAGCATATCGCAGAGCATGCAACGATGCAGAGCTTTCTCAATTGTTATCTCCGAGAAACAGGTAGGGGCGAGTGGATCAATCAGAAAGACGAGATTACGAAGCAGCTAACGAAAATCATACAGCCGAGTACAACAGGTACGTACCTTCATTGCGAACTCCCACATCAGGGGATTTCCCTCTATGTCGGTGTCAAATATCATTCGGTAACAGGCAGGCATCTGTTCCATTATCCAGCTTGCTACCGAAGTGGTGACTGTTCTCGTTTCGTTCAGGCGGACTATTTGACATTAGCGGTTCTTTTGATAAAAGAGCTAACGCTTCAGCATGGGGAAAATGCCGTTCCAGATGAATTAGTCTTGCGTATGATTCAAAGCTGCCAAAGCATTGAGAAATTTGTTCGAACGCGCCAAAGTAACGCAGAGATTTTATATGGCGTGGAACAGAGTTTCATCGAAGCAGAGCAGGCGCTTTTGTTCGGTCACTTGTTCCATCCGACCCCGAAGAGCCAGCAGGGAATTCCTGAGGCCAAGCAAGCGTTGTATGCACCCGAATGTTGCGGGAAGTTTCAACTCCACTTGTTTGCTGCCCATCCGTCGATTGTTCACGAAAAATCTGGGCTAAAAGAGTCCGCCACGCAGTTACTGAAGGATGAGTTTCCTCCGATACCTGATGTCGATCCATCATTTTCAATCGTCCCGATTCATCCGCTTCAAGCAGAATGGTTGCTCGAACAGGTAGCCGTACAATCCTTGATCGAGAAAGGGTTGCTTCTATACTTGGGGCCAGCAGGTGAGGAGTATATGGCGACATCTTCTCTTCGAACGGTTTATCATCCTGAGAAGAAATACATGCTCAAGTTGTCTGTCCCAATTAAAGTTACGAATTCTTTACGGATCAACAAGTTAAGTGAGATGGAGATCGGTTTAGAGGCGAAGCAACTTTTTGAAACAGGGATCGGTGAAGTGAGTCGCATGTATCCAGGCTTTGGCTTTATCTCTGATCCGGCTTACATCACGATCACGTTGGATCAGGCGAAAGAAACGGGATTTGAAGTGATCCTGCGTGATAATCCCTTTATGGGGAATAATGCTCGGCAAGTCACGCAAATCGCGGCACTCGTGCAAGATCCACTTCCTGGGTACAAGAGTAGGCTGGCAACGATCATCCACCATCTGGCACAAAAAGAAGGGAAGGCACTGGAAGTCGTTAGTTTGGAATGGTTTAAGCGGTATGTAGACATTTCATTGAAACCAATGGTATGGCTTTATCTAAAGTACGGAATCGGCTTGGAAGCCCATCAACAAAATAGTGTTGTCACTCTTAAAGACGGATACCCCGATCAGTTCTTTTACCGTGATAATCAAGGCTACTATTTCTCAGAATCGATGCAAAAAGTATTAGAAGCAGAATTGCCTGGGATTGGCAAGGCGAGTAAGAACATTTACAAAGACCATCTTGTAGATGAGCGAATCATCTATTATATGATTTTTAACCATATGTTTGGACTCATTAATGGATTTGGAACGGAAGGTTTAATTGACGAACAAATCTTATTGGCAGAGATGCATGAGGTTTTGACGGAGTTTTTACCTATGAATCGAGAGGCGTCGAAGTTTTTAGAGAATCTACTTACACGCGAACAGCTTCCGTGTAAGGCGAATCTGCTCACGCGCTTCTATGATCTGGATGAATTAACCCAACCGGAAGAGAGATCATCTGTTTTTGTTTACATAGATAATCCTTTAGCAAAAGTAAAGCAGGCCGAAAAGGCAGGGCTGCATGCTTTTGGATAGAGTACGGCATCTAGCTTGAAGAGACTTGGAGGATAAGGTATGGAGTTAACGATACAAGATTTCTCGATTGAAGAGGCACTTCACTCGACACAGTACGTGCAGGTGAGAAGAAGGGTGTTTCGACAATGCATCGAGTCTTTGCTATATGAGGGAATTTTGATTCCTGAGACCCTGCAAGAGGGTGAAGAGACTACTTACACCCTACATGGGCTTGATGAGGGGAATCTGCCTGTTCGCTATCGTTGTCGAGGGCGAAGGAGTGCTAGTTTTGGGCTTGTTCGGTTAGGGAAGGACCCCGTTACTCGTGTTGTTTACGATCAAAGCGGAGCTGCACAGCAAGAATCTGAAGCGACTTCCCTCACTCGTTTTTTAGTGGAGGTCTTTCGAATGAATACGGTCGATGAACATAGACTGAAGCTATTTGCCAATGATCTGGAACAAACGTTGTTAAAGGATACATTGTCTCAATACTATCGGGTACAAAATGATATTCGGATGCAGGGCAAATCGTATGATGAGCTGGAAGGTGATCTGATGGACGGTCATCCTTACCATCCGAGCTATAAATCACGTGTTGGCTTTACCTACGTAGATCATTTTGCCTATGGTCCTGAATTTAAGCAGGAAGTTCATTTTCTTTGGTTAGCGATTAAAAAACAATATTCGCAAGTGTCCATTGATCAAGGGAGAAATTTCGATGACCTCCTTTTGGAAGAAATAGGGCGAGAACAAAAAGAAGCCTTTCAACAAATCATCGTCAATCATGGATGCGATCCTGATCAATATGCCTTCGTTCCTGTCCATCCATGGCAGTGGCGTAATCATATCGTACCTGGATTTCTGGACGATATCCATCGCAAAGAGATCATTGTGCTAGGCGTAGGCTCTGATGGTCATCGTCCACAACAATCCATCCGCACCTTTGCTAACAAAAGTAATCCGCATAAACCGTATCTTAAGCTCTCGATTAACGTAGTGAATACTTCAGCGCCACGTCATCTTACCCCCCATTCGCTGGCAAGCGCACCCATTGTTTCGAGGTGGCTCAAGGGGATTACGGACGCAGATTCGTATTTACGAGACGTGCAAAAGGTGATCATGCTCCAAGAGTTTGCGGCAGTGGCATACGATCCTCCCCCTGCTTCAGAGCTGGTGGAAATGGTTACGTTCGGGGTAATTGGGTGCATGTGGAGAGAAAGTCTCATCCCTCATCTCGAAGCGGGAGAAGATGCGGTTCCTTATAACGTATTAGCGGCTGTTGAGGTGGATGGTGTGCCATTCATTGATCGTTGGATTCGTGAGCAAGGGCTAGAGAATTGGCTTGCACGATTATTGGAAAGTAGTGTGTTACCAGTCGTTCATATTCTTGTGAAACACGGAATTGCCATGGAAACCCACGCGCAGAATATGATCCTGGTACATCAGGATGGAGTCCCTACTCGGGTAGCCTTGAAGGATTTTCATGAAGATTTGATTTTTTGCCAACCGTTTTTGAGTGAGCCAGACAAATGCCCGAACTTCGCGGAAGTGCATGAATATTACGCAACGAAGCCCGATGATGTGATGTTTCACATGAATGAAACATCAACAGTCAGAGATTTGACATTGGAGACTTTATTTATGATCAATCTGGGGCAACTCGCACGGCTATTGGAAGAACATTACGGATATACCGAAGAGCAATTCTGGGAGATGGCCGTTCAGGTATTGGAGGCTCACCAGCAACGATTCCCGGAATTGACGGAGCGATTTAAGCGATTTGATCTGTTTGTTCCAAGCGTGCAGGTAGAGAAATTAACTAAGAAAAAGCTATATGCAACGAACGAGAACTATCATCTACATGAAGTTCCCAATCCTTTGTTCGAGGCAAGGAAAAGGCTTCATTCCATGGTTGTAGGAGGGTACCAGCATGTTAATAGTGAATCAAAATGAGATTTCTGTGCATGAAATGGAGAAACATAAGCAAGGATTCGAAAGCATGGATCATTTTCGACAGCCAGAAGGAAAGAGGTACGCCGTCTGCATAGCTGACCCAATTGACGTGATTAGTCTTGTCCAATATTTACGTGAGCATAATGGCTCGGTGCTGTTAATTCATGGGGAAACCCCGATGGAAACAGCGTATCAAATGGCAGTGAAGGCAAGGTGTTATGGGCTTGTTTATAAGGAGACGAAGCACTTCTTGTCCATCACGGATAAAAAACAGAGCGAAAAACCATCGCTCTACCAATATAGCTCAGGTACTACGGGGGACGCGAAGCTAATCGGGAGAAGTTGGGATAATATCCAAACAGAAATTCATGCCTACAATCAGTTGTTCCAAGGTGAGGAAGCGTTAACCCCGATCGTGCTGGCATCGGTGACGCATTCGTATGGATTGATATGTGGCGTTTTGGCAGCACTGGAACGGGGAAGTAAGCCTTCGATTGTGACGCACAAAAATCCGAAGTTTGCTTTGCAAGTGATCCAAGATACTCCTCAGCATATTGTTTATGGCCTGCCAGTCTTTTATCACATCTTATCCAGCTTTACGCGAGAGCAGGTACGCTTTCACCGGTTAATGACATCTGGCGCTCCAATGCCAGAAGGCTTGTTTCTAAAGCTGCAAGGCATGAGCGACATCTTGATGCAACAATATGGATGCTCCGAGGCGGGGTGTGTCAGTATGAGTAAACAGATGCGGACGCATACAGATCTGGGGGTTCCCCTTTCCCATGTAACAATGACAGCAGGCGAAAATGAAGAAAAACCTGATGAAATTAAGATTTGGAATGGACAGAACGAGATAGCGACGCAGGATTTAGGTTTCTGGACAGGAGAAGGACATATTCAATTTGTATCAAGGATGGATGATGTGATAAACGTCTCTGGCTTAAAGGTATTTCCTTTAGAGGTCGAGGACGTCATTTTGAAAATGAGTGGGACAAAAGAAGTGGTCGTGTATCGTGGACGTCATCCTGTGATGGGAGAGATTGTAAAGGCGCAAGTTATTACAGAGGGAGGAACTACTCCTGAACAAATCAGGGAATGGTGCCAAGATCGTTTGCCAGGCTATAAAGTCCCTTTCGAAATCCAATGTGTGACGAGCATTCCGAAAACAGCCACAGGAAAAATCAGCCGTCGATTATTAGAAACGGAGACGATCAGCAAATGACACGAACAGAAAGAATCGAGCAAATCCGTACGATCATGACCGAAAAATTAAAATTATCGCATATCCTTACGCTAGAGGAGTCCATGCGATTGAATGAGGATCTACACATTGATTCGATTATGCTATTGCAACTGATTGTTTATATTGAGGAAGACTTAAAATTGGTAGTACCTGCTCATGAGTTAGATCCGCGAATCTTCCAAACGGTTGGATCACTGCTTACTTTTGTAGAACAGCTGGAACCGCAGCATGTATCGAATTAGCGTCTAAACAAACATTGAGTGGGGGATACAAATGGTTAAGGTTCATTGCATTATTTCATGCCTATGCGAAGTGATTAAGCGCCGCACAAAGATTGATTACCGTCCCTATTACTTTGGCATATGGGATGCCGAGTACTCCATTACGGATCAAGGTGTGGTCACCTATTACATTGATAACCATGAGGAGATCATCAAGGGATATGAACGGCTTTTCCGAGCGAAAGTAACAGAATGGTATGATCATTCCCAAGATAAAGCCTCCAATTTGGACACGTTCTTAGAGCTCATTGATAAGCGTACCGAGGATCAGTTTGTCCTTGTTCAAATAGACATGTCGCTGGTTCCAGAAAGAGATAATAAATTTGCGTTGAAGCCATTCCCGCATTTTTTGATGATTTCAAAGACGGAGAACGAAGATGAGTGGTTTATGTTTGACCCGGATTTTCGTTGGGAGGGCAATGTGAAGAAGGAGACGGTGATCAAAGCCTTCTTGGAAAATCCATTTGGTGGCGGTTTTATGGTGGATGCAAGTGATATTAAGGAACCGACCTTTGAGATGATCCACGACTATTTCTACGACACACTAAAACGTGACCATAATCCATTTACCCTTGATTTGAAGCAATTAATTACAGACATGGCAGAAGGGCGGAATGGATACAACTTGGACATGTTACTCCCAGCAGTGACTCAGGTGAAAGTGATTGCGATCCGTAAATACAGCTACGAGTATGCATTTCTCTACCTCCAAGATTACCTGCAATACCATCGCGATGAGTTTTTGCGAATCGCATATAAAGTGGAGGACATCTACCAAGGGTTTACAACAGCGCAGTACTTGTCTGTCAAAATGGCGATGACCAAGAATATGGCGTTGTTACCTCCGATTATTGAGGCGTTAGAAGAGATTGATCTGATTGAACTTGAAGTGAAAAAAGAGTTGGAACGTCAGTTTGTTTTGTGGACCCAAATGGATAAAAGTCTCGTTACTGTAGACGAAAAAGGGTGGAGGTAAAGGTCAAATGAAGCTCTCATTGTGCACAATCACTTTTCGCCACCAGTTGATTTCGTTTGCTGATATTGTTCGGTTTGCTCATCGTCATCATTTTGATGGAATCGAGTTGTGGGGAATTCACGCCCAAGATCTGTACCATCATGATCGAATAGAGATGGAGGAGCAGCTAGGAATACTCAGGGAGCAAGGCATGAGTATCTCTATGCTTAGCGATTATCTGGACATTGCGACCTCATCTGGATTTGATCGTACACTGGAAAAAGCAAAAAGGCTGATTTCACTGGCGAAATGGCTAAATGTAAAGCAAATCAGGACGTTTGCCGGACAGAAAGCGAGTAAGGAAGTTGGCCCAGAAGAGCGGGCACGTTATGTCCATCATTTGTACATCTTATGTCAGATGTGTCAGGAGCACGGAATTCAGCTATTGGTCGAAACACATCCGAATACGCTAACAGATCACATGAGTTCTACGCTTTCTCTGTTGCAGGAAGTCAATCATCCTGCGCTAAAAATTAATCTTGATTTTCTTCATGTCTGGGAATCAGGTGCTGATCCAATCGACAGCTACGAACAGTTGAAGCCGTGGGTGGCACATTATCATTTAAAAAATATCTCCTCATCGAATCATCTGCCGGTATTCGCTCCGCATAATGTATATGCCCCTAACGGCGATCGTGAGGGAATGGTACCACTCGGTAAGGGTGTTGTAGATTATGGGCCAATTTTAGAGAAAATTGCTGATACGGATTATTTTGGTTCTATCGAATGGTTTGGTCAGAATCCGAAGCTTGTGTTAGCGGAAGAGGTAGAATGGCTACGAAAGGGTATGCTGTTAGTCCGTAAGTGAAAAAAGGTCGGGAGCGAGGGATTGCTTCCGGTCTTTTTTCATCCTACACGCAACCAAATGCCTCCTGTATGCGTCTACGTATTGATCACTTATCCGGGAGGACCCTTGATGAAAAAACGCTTATTACTCTCATACCTGCTGTTTTCCTTGCTAGGAATCCTTGTTCCTGGACAAATCAATGCCTCGGCTCCTGCGCAGGCAGACCCTCGTCAGCCAGAGCCAGTCGTCATCTATAGAGTAACGGTAGATGGAAAGGTTACAAAAAACGTAACGAACATGCCCTTGATTCACCGAGCGAGCATGTCGCCATCGGGTCGGTTTGTATACGGGGAGAGAATCGGATATGGGAAGGCAGACAAAACCGTACCGTACTTGTACGATATGCAAACCAAAAAATTGACGCAGCTATCCGGCTATGGCAAATGGTCGCCGAAGCAGGACGCGCTCTACATTCGTGAAAATGGCAGTATCGTGAAGCTCAGTCTGCCAGACGGCAAAAAAACAGTACTCGTCCCGGCAGCAGCTCAGTACCCCGTTCTTGATTTTTCCGTTTCACCGGATGAACAGTACATGGCGTTCACCCGGATGGACATGCTCTCTTCCAATACCAAAATAAGTGGCCACTTGTACTTGCAACACCTGCCTACACTCAAAATGAAAAAGAATGACCAGTATGAGTGGCGAAGTGGAACAGACGAAGAAATGTATTACTGGATGCCAAATTCGAAAAAGCTGTTTTACAAAACGCAAACCGCATACAAGGAGTTAGACTTACCGACTGGCCTGAAATACGATCATAACATGACGGCCTTCCCTTCTTACTCCAACGATATGAAGTATCGTTATGTGCGGACTACTACTGAAGAATACATGCTGGATTTGCAGACAGGGAAAAAGATCAATTTGAAGGATTCCGTGTTCACTGAGAGCTACTTGGACAAGATTGTTTGGTCGCCATCAGGGCATCAGATGGCAGTAGAACAGCACGCTCGTACTTCCAACTCTCAAGATTCGTATATGTACATGCAATCATGCAAACAAGTCACGAAATGCGGCTATCCTTTCGGCTCCCCTGACAAGGGAATGCCTGGCTATTATCATTTAAGTGACAATCATCGCATCATCGGCTGGGCGAAGGATGGGAAGTCTTACTATGTAGCTGATCTTGCATCGATCCACTATAGCGCTTTTTCGCATGAAAAGTTGACTCCTTACAACAATGTCATCGAACTGCGATGATTTCTCAATCGAAATGATCCCAAACGAAAGGTAGGTGCAAAGATGCTCACACATGTGTATATGATCCGCCACGCAGAATCGCCGTACATTCAGGACCAGGAGGAAATGCGTGGATTGTCAGAAAAGGGCTTGCAAGATGCGCAGCGTGTAGCACGAATCCTGAAAGAGGAACAGATTGACGTATTTGTATCCAGCCCATATTCGAGGGCTATCAAGACGATTGAAGCGGCGGCAAAGCAAGCGAATCGGGAAATCAAGCTGGAACCGGGTTTTCGCGAGCGGGAATTAGGCGCTTGGGGAGAGCCATTTGAGCATTTTGTGCAAGCTATAGAGTATGTGTTTGCAAACCGTGAGTTCGCTTTCGCAGGGGGAGAATCCAATGCAGTAGCGGGGGAAAGAGGACTCACTGCCTTTCAGGAAGTTTTGGATCACCATCGAGGCAAAAAAGTCGCGGTTGGCATTCATGGAAACATTATGACGATCATCATGAATCACTACGACTCATTGTACGATTTCTCATTTTGGAAAAAGACCTCGATGCCCGATATTTATAAACTAAGCTTTGAGGAAGATCAATTAATCCAGGTAGAACGTTTGTGGAATGAAAATGACAAGCGCTAAAAAACAAGCCGTCTCCCGTATGAAACGAGAGGCGGCTGTTCTCTTTCTATTATTTATTTGTGACCTTCGAGATCAGTAATTAGCGTCCATAATGACATCCCTTTGGAAGCCTTGAACAAAAAGGCATGCTTTTCATTCCGCAGCGGCAGTAGAGCAGCCAACGCCTCTGCTTTGGTCGCGAAGTGCAGCTTTTTCCCCGAATAAGCATCATGGAGATGACGTGAATCCTCACCAATTGTCACGAGCAGCTCGAAGCGCTCAGCGATGTCTTGAATGGAGGTTCCGACGCCCGCGTGCATAGCCGCACTTTCTGGACCGAGCTCATACATGTCACCTAACACGACGACTCTTGCGCGCTCAGGGTACAGCTCAGCAAACGTCCGTACGGCAGCTTCCATGGAGGCGGGGCTGGCATTGTACGCATCACTGATATACACAGTACCGTGCTTGGAGTCAACTTGCTCAAACCGCATGGCGGAGAGCTGGACGGTGGACAAGGCGTGAGCGATTTGTTCCGTATCCATTCCGAGTCTCTTGGCAATCGCGACAGCAGGCAGTGCATTCAGGACACTGTGGCGGCCGTGGAGCGGAAGGAATGCCTCGAAATGCTCCCCGGAGGCAAAGCACACTTTGAAGCGGGTCCCACCCTCAACTGTTTCGATTTCCTCTGCCCAAATATCCGCCTTCTCATTCACAGAGTAGTACATGATGTCACCCGGATACAGATGGGCTATCAACCGTAGATACTCTGAATCCTTGTTGAGCAGCACGAGCCCGTCAAGAGCGGTATGAGGAAGCAGCTCCGCCTTTGCGAGAGCGATTTTTTCCCGCGTGCCAAAATATTCAATATGGGACTCTCCGATAAATGTAATCACGCTAATGTCAGGCTGAACCAGCGAAGCGAGCAGATCGATTTCCCCGGCGTGGTTCATTCCGAGCTCCAGTACGGCAGCTTGATGGTTTTCTTCCATCTGCAATAACGACAAAGGTACACCGATGTGGTTGTTGAAGTTTTTATACGTCTTGTATACAGGCGAACGGCTCGCAAGTACATGTGCCACGATGTCCTTCACGGTTGTTTTCCCGATACTTCCGGTAATGGCGATGTGAGGGAACGAAAAGCTTTTTCGATAAGCGGCAGCCAGCTTTTGAAAGCCACGCAGTGTATCATTGACAAGAATTAATCCAAAATCGTTTGGCAAGTTCGCAGGAATCTTCTCCTGATTCGAAACGAGAGCAGCTACAGCTCCTTGTTCAGCTGCTTGTAACAAAAAATCATGTCCATCCCGTGCGCCGCCAGTCAAGGCTACAAACAAAGATCCCGCAGTCAGCTCCCGGGTATCAAAGTGAACGGATGACAAGGAAAGCCCTGGGGAACCAGCGAGCAAAATCCCTTCTGCTTTTATTGCTGCCTGATCCAGTGCAATTGGTTTCATCTGCACGAACTCCTTTTTCTTGGTAGATATGAATGTATAGAAGTTCATATCGACATAAGTGCAACTAAGGCTTCACCAAAAAGCTTGGCGAAGCCAAGTTTTCTAATGATCCAGTAGTAACCTCGAAGTCATGCTACCATGCGTTAGGTAGCGCCGCAAGACAAAAATGAGGGAATGTGATACGATCATTTCTTACATACATAACTATCCACATACAGAGGAAGAAAGGAGTCTCCCATGGAAAAAAGCATTTTTACCAAAATCATGGACGGTGAAATTCCTGCTCGTATCGAGTATGAGGACGAGCACGTCATTGTCATCCACGATATTGCACCAAAAGCACGGGTTCACTTGTTGCTTATCCCGCGTAAGCCAATTCCGACGCTAATGGATGTAAGCGCCGAGGACCTGCCGCTGATCGGGCATATCCACTATGTAGCACAACTCTTGGCGAAAAAGCTGGAGCTGCCAGGTTTTCGCCTGATTAACAACTGCGGCAAAGAGGGCGGACAAGAGGTTTTCCACATCCATTATCACCTGTTGTCCGGTTTTTACGAATAAAATTGAACTAAAGGTTGACCTTCTTTAGTCAATTATCCTATAATGAAGTGTGACAGTCTGTTCGTACGTTCGACTCAGGCGTCCCACGGTTTTAGCGGAGGGAGGGAAGACAAATGGCAGAAATTCGAGTCAAGAAAAACGAGTCTTTGGATAGCGCACTTCGCCGCTTCAAGCGTGAAAGCGCAAAATCCGGGGTGATGGCGGAACTGCGTAAACGTCGCCACTTTGAGAAGCCTAGCATCAAGCGCAAGAAGAAATCCGAAGCAGCTCGCAAGCGCAAGTTTTAATTGACGGAGGGCTCATCATGAGTGTAATGGAGCGACTCGATCAAGATATGAAGCAAGCAATGAAGGACAGAGCTGCTCTAAAACTCTCTGTTATTCGCATGGTGAAAGCCGCATTAAAGAACGAAGAGATTAACAAGGGCAGACTTTTGTCTGAAGACGAAGTGCTGACCATCTTGACTCGTGAGTTAAAACAACGCCGTGAATCCCTCCACGAATTTGAGAAGGCAGGCCGCGTGGAACTTGCCTCGAAAACGCGCGAAGAGATCGACGTGCTCTCCGCTTACTTACCCGCTCAGCTTAGCGAAGACGAAATTCGTGATATCGTTCGGGAAGGTATCGCAGCTACCAATGCCTCCTCCAAAAAGGAGATGGGCAAAGTGATGGGTGCGATCATGCCGAAAGTGAAAGGCAGAGCAGACGGAAACCTCGTGCAAAAGATTGTATCTGAGGAACTACCATCGTAGACGAGAGTAACACCTCATATAGATACGAACAGAAAAACTCAACCTGTAAAGGTTGGGTTTTTCTTTTTTTCCAAATATGAAATAAATATGAAACGATTGCCCCCCTCCTTCGTATACCTTATTGCACACACGTAGAAGCTGATAGAAGGAAAGGAGGTACATGCAATGAGTGCAACAAGGCTAGTAAAAAGCCGCGTGCGATTGCTTTTTTCACTTCTTTGCCTGATTATGGGAATGACCATGCTTCTTGCTCCCGCGTCCACAACAGCCAAGACCTATCAAAAAGCTGTCTGGATTCCTGTAGATAGCACAATCGAGCGAGGGCTGGAGAGCTTTTTACACAGAGCTTTTGCTGACGCACAGAAGCAGCAGGCAGACCTTGTTATCTTGCATATCAATACGCCAGGTGGAGAAGTAAACGCTGCCGACCAGATTGGGCAGTTGATCCGTCAGGCTCCCATGCATGTGATAGCCTACATTGATAATCAGGCTTTTTCAGCGGGAACTTACATCGCCCTGAATGCAAATGAAATTATTATGACTCCAGGAAGTAGCATGGGGGCAGCCGCACCGATTGACTTGGCGGGGAATGCGGCAGACATTAAGTTCATTTCCGGTTGGAGCAATAAAATGAAGGCGGCAGCTGAGCTGAACAATCGCAATCCTGACGTTGCTCGCGCGATGGTGGAAATCGATACGGAATTCCCTGGATTAAAGCCAAAAGGAACGGTACTTTCTCTCGATGCCCAACAAGCGAAGCAGTTGGGATATGCGGATGATGTGGTGTCCAATAAGGAAGAACTGCTGAAAAAGCTCGGCATTCAGCCAGATACCCTTCAGGCGATTGAGCCAACCGGTGGAGAGCTGGTAGCTAGATGGGTGACGAGTCCCATTGTGATGAGTCTTTTGCTCATCATTGGATTGGGAGGAATTGTAGTAGAGCTGTTTGCCCCTGGCTTTGGTGTTGCAGGGACGATTTCGCTCTTCGCGTTCAGTCTGTATTTCTTCGGGCATTATGTAGCGGGATTTGCCAACTGGTTGCACATTGGACTGTTTGTCATTGGAATCTTACTGATGCTTCTGGAGATTTTTCTTCCGGGCGGCATTGTCGGTGCGATTGGATTCATTAGTATTGTGACAGGTCTTGTGATGGCAGCCTATGACACGCAGCAAGGGCTCGCGTCCCTCGGTGTGGCCGCTTTGATCACGGCAATTGTAACGTTCCTGTTAGTGAAGAAATACGGGGTCAAAGGTCTATTCAACAAGTTTGTCTTGGGTGAAACGCAAAGCAATGAAGAAGGTTACATAGCTCCACGCGATCAGCGTGAGCTGGAAGGAAAATCAGGCATCGCCCTAACACCATTGCGCCCGGCAGGGGTCGTCAAGGTGGAAGGAAAACGTGTGGATGCCGTATCGGTTGGTGGTTACATTGAAGCAGGTACCGCCATCACCGTTGTGCAAGTAGAAGGCACGCGTATCGTCGTTGCCGAACTAGAACTAAAGGAGTGAGCTCTTCATGTTTGAAGGCGGTTTGATTCCCCTTATTTTTATGGTGGCAGTAGCCATCGTGGTCCTTTCCATTTTCTTTTCGTTCGTACCAGTCATGCTCTGGATTTCTGCACTGGCTTCCGGTGTGAATATCGGGATTATTACCCTCGTCGCTATGCGTTTGCGTCGCGTCGTACCATCTCGTATCGTGAATCCGTTGATTAAGGCGCGTAAAGCGGGCTTGCAGTTGGATACTAACCAATTGGAGAGTCATTATCTCGCAGGTGGTAACGTAGACCGTGTCGTAGATGCGCTCGTAGCAGCACAGCGTGCAGATATTCCACTCGGCTTCGAACGAGCAGCAGCAATTGATCTGGCTGGTCGTGATGTATTGGAAGCGGTACAAATGAGCGTTAACCCGAAAGTGATTGAAACACCTGTGGTAGCAGCGATGGCAAAGGACGGTATCGAGCTGCGCACTCGTGCAAAAGTAACGGTTCGTGCCAACATCGATCGATTGGTCGGTGGTGCTGGTGAAGAAACAATTATCGCCCGCGTAGGTGAGGGGATCGTATCGACGATTGGTTCGTCAAAAGGACATAAGGACGTATTGGAAAATCCGGATCTGATCTCCAAAACGGTATTGAACAAAGGCCTGGATGCCGGAACCGCTTTTGAAATTCTCTCGATTGATATTGCAGATGTGGATGTAGGGAAGAACATCGGGGCACAATTGCAAACCGACCAAGCAGAAGCAGATAAACGTATTGCCCAAGCAAAAGCGGAAGAGCGTCGTGCCATGGCGGTAGCCCAAGAGCAGGAAATGATCGCGCGCGTACAAGAAATGAAGGCAAAAGTAGTAGAAGCCGAAGCGCAAGTACCACTCGCTTTGTCCGAAGCATTGAAAAGCGGCAAAATGGGCGTAATGGATTATTACAACATGCAAAACATTGCTGCTGATACACAAATGCGTCAATCTTTCGGGCATGCAGGTGACAAACAAGAGCCTGCTACGCCAGACGAGAAAGAATAAGGGCGATTGCCATGGAAGATCTTATGGATCTCGTCGTAGATTTACTGGATTTAGTCGAGTGGATCATCCCGCTCATTGGGAAGTTCTGGTTTGTCATCCTCGGTTACTTAGGATATAAAGTTCTGGGCAAAACCGGAAAGAAGAAGATGTCTCAAGGCAAGAAAATGCCTCCGCTTACCCCGGCCACAACGTCGGATATCCCTATGGAAACGTCGGAGTACGGCAGAGAGACGGTGCGGGCATCCTCCAAATACGAGCCGCTTCAGCAAGAGTCGATGGAAGGGGTTGGAGTCGAGCAGGAATGGGCATTCTCAAGTCCAGCTCGTGCTTCAACGGGCCCAACCATCACAGTGAAGCAATCGGAATCGATGAAGGTCGCTGATTCTGACAGAGCGAAAACACTCACATCAAAACACGGCAATCCCCGTGATGGCATGAAATGGGCGCTCATTTTTGGAGAGCCGCGCTCAAAAGCTCCGTACGCTAAGCAGGTTCGGCAAAGAAAGATTTTCTAATAGCAGCTAGTCAGACAGGTGAACCTTTAGTTCGCCTGTTTTTTCTTGATACACAATGTTTTCGTGTCGAAATATCTCGAATAACTTGTCTTGTTTCTCATATCCTTGTTGACTATCCTGAATGTAAAGAAAATTCGTCCAAATAGAAGAAGGGATAGAGGTCAAGCGATGAATCAACAAATTTTTGAACAAATGGGGCGGTTTCGTCAAAAAGTGATTCGGCTTGCCATCTTCGAAAACAAATCAGTATATGAAACAGCGATTGCATGCGGTTGTTCAGCTGAGAAAGTAAAACGAGTCATGAAAAAATGGAAGGCGCTTACAAGAGAAAATGAACTGGTTTCTGCTGCAAAAGAAAGCGAATAATCAATGGGTTTTGTGGATTGTATCTCAAAGAATGAGTCCTCAACTGCTTGCAATAGTGCGAGCGACGAGGGCTCTTTTTTTGTGACTGTTTTTGATGAATGCCACTTTATGCTCGCGCATACGCATAGATAAGAATGGTTTTGCACCTGTAAACAGATGAGATCGTCATATTCGCCAATATATAGAACGAGAAGGGGGGCTAATCCATGAAGCGTTGGAGCCGCCGTCTGCGCCAGCTGGCCGGAGGGGTGTTGGATCTGCCGCAAGATGTAGTCCTGGAAGTCCCGCGCATTACGATGATCGGTCATTTGCAAATGTATATAGAGAATCATCGAGGAGTTTTGCATTTTAGCGAAAAAGAGCTTCGCCTGCTGTTAACTAACGGTCAAATGATTGTTTCAGGTGAACAGCTTGTCATCCGCGCGATTTTGCCTGAGGAGGTTCTGTTAGAAGGCAGAATCGGTGGCGTGAAATTTTTGGAGACGGGACCACAGAGCTCGTAATCTTTGTTAGAGGGAGGGCGGCACGTATGCGGTATGGAATCAAGGAGTGGGTGGATGGACATGTAACCATTACCGTTCGGGGAAAACGGTTTGAGCGGATGTTGAATATGGCCGTACGTGATGGGATTCGAATCTGGAATATTCGCAGGGTAGGAGAAGAGGTGACTCGCTGCGATATTTTGATTCGGGATTATTTTCGTTTGCGGCCGCTTTTAAAAGAGACAGGCTGTCGTAGTCACGTCGAGGCAAGAGACGGGCTGCCTTTCTGGCTGCTGCGTATACGCAGACGATCCGGATTGGCAATTGGGGCTGCTCTTTTTTTCATTGGATTGTACATGCTCTCCTCTTTTGTTTGGAGTGTTGAAGTGAGTGGGACGAAAATGGTTGATCCGCGACGAGTGATTCAAGCTGCCGAACAAGTGGGGATTAAAGAAGGGGCATGGAAGGTCAAACTAAAAGAACCGTTGGTTTTGCAAAAAGAGTTGTTGAGTCTGCTGCCGGAAGCGTCCTGGGTTGGAATTGAGATTCAAGGAACCAAGGTCATGCTTCAAGTGGTTGAAAAAGAGGCTCCTGTAAAGCCGCTTGCAACAGGTCCCCGTCATCTTGTAGCGAAAAAGAGGGCTGTCATCCATAAAATTCTCCCAGAAGTTGGTCGCAGTCAGGTTGTGATCAATCAATTGGTAGAAAAGGGCCAAGTGCTTATTTCCGGGATCATCGGGAATGACGCTCGTCAACAAGCCGTATCAGCGCGAGGGAAGGTGCAAGGGGAAGTGTGGTATATAAGCAACGCATCTGTCCCACTAAAACAAACGATGCACCGACTGACGGGAGAAAAGCTGCAGCATCAATACCTGCTCGTAGGCCCCTATGCGGTATACGTGTGGCCATTTGAAAAACAGTCCTTTGCACAAGCCGAAATGGCAGAACAACGGTTTTTACCCTCGTATGGGGGATATACCTCACCACTTGGCTGGAAGACAGTAACGTACGCGCAAACAGAACCCGTTCAAACAGAAATGAGCGTGGAGGAAGCGACGGAGCTGGCTAAAAAATTCGCCAGGGAGGATATCTTGAAAAAAGCTGGAAAAGATGCGTTCATTCAGGACGAAAAAGTTTTGCACGTCACAACAGAGAATGGTAAAGTTTACGTAAGCATTCATTTTTCCGTCATTGAAGATATTGCCATTGAACAGCCTTTCGTTGGGCAGTGAGGGATGGCAAGCAAATGACGCATTGCTGATTACCGTTGCAAGGAGATGGAAGCCTGTTGCACGTACAAGATGAGGTAAGAATCCCGTTTTCAGACGCATCTGAGGCCTTGCTGTTGTTCGGACCACATGACGCGTACCTAACACTGATCGAGCAAAGAAATTCCGCCAAAATCATGACCCGAGAAGGCGAACTGGTTATTAGCGGGGATAAGCCGGAAGTGGACAAACTGACAGAGTTGATTGAAACTCTGCTACAGCTGATTCGCAGAGGGATTGCCCTGTCCGAACGAGACATCTCTTATGCGATGTCGTTGATTGAACGGGGAGAAGGTGCCCAACTGCTCGATGTGTATGATGAAGAAGTCGCTCGTACCCAACGTGGCAAAGTAATCAGGGCAAAGACATTGGGCCAGCGTCACTACTTGTCTGCGATCAAGAAGCATGACATTGTGTTTGGAATTGGACCAGCTGGTACCGGAAAAACGTATTTAGCTGTTGTCACAGCAGTAACTGCGTTGAAAAATGGGCGTGTCAAACGGATCGTTCTTACCAGACCGGCCGTAGAAGCGGGGGAGAGCCTAGGATTTTTGCCAGGAGATTTGCAGGAAAAAGTAGACCCTTACCTGCGTCCGCTCTATGATGCCTTGTACGACATGCTGGGCAATGAACAAGTCGCCAAAATGATGGAACGCGGACTCATTGAGGTTGCACCTTTGGCGTACATGCGTGGTCGTACGCTCGAAGATTCCTTCGTCATTTTGGATGAAGCCCAGAACACGACTCCCGAGCAAATGAAAATGTTTTTGACCAGGCTTGGCTTTGGTTCCAAAATGGTCATTACGGGTGATGTGACCCAAGTGGATTTGCCAAAAGGCAAGAAATCGGGATTGCGCGAAGCACAGCGTATCTTAAGTCCCATTTCAGATGTAGCCTTTATTCATTTCCAAGAGGGAGACGTCGTTCGTCACAGTCTGGTACAAAAAATCATCGCTGCTTATGCCAAGGAAGAAGTAGAACACGGCTATTAATAAATGGCGTCACAAAAAGGAGATCGTTTACCTGTGTTATCTGTAGAAATCCTTCATGAAGAAATCGAACCGATCGATGAGAATTTGCAAAACCTGCTCGTCCGTTGTCTGGAAGCAGCAGCAAAGCTGGAAGACGTACAAGGAGAAGTAGTTGTCACGCTGGTGAACAACGAGCGTATCCACGAGCTGAATCGCGATTATCGTGGCGTTGATCGGCCTACGGATGTTCTTTCCTTTGCGATGAACGAACCGGGTGAAGGAGAAATGGAAATCTTCATTGATGAGGATGAGGCCGGCGAGTTTCCGAATATGCTTGGAGATATCATTATCTCGGTGCCAAAAGCACATGAGCAGGCCGAAGACTATGGCCATTCATTCGAACGCGAACTCGGATTTCTCACCGTCCATGGTTTTCTGCACCTTCTGGGTTATGATCATGGGACGCCAGAAGAAGAGAAGGAAATGTTTTCACGTCAAGAAAAGGTGCTGGAACAAATCGGCTTGACGAGGTAGGAGATTACGTTGAAGGAATGGCGACGATTGACTCGCAGCTTCGCCTACGCTCTGCAAGGAATTTCCTATACCGTACGGACACAGCGAAACATGCAAATCCACGTAGCCGCAGCCATTTTGGTGCTGGCGGGAGCGTGGTGGCTGCAGATACCCCGCAGCGATGTTTTGCTGGTCCTTTTTTCTATCGGTCTGGTCTTTTCTCTGGAGCTGGTAAATACTTCGATCGAAGCAGTCGTTGATTTAGCCTCCCCGGAATGGCACGCCAAGGCGAAGATTGCCAAAGATGTGGGAGCAGGAGCTGTGCTTGTGGCGGCGATCTTGTCTTTTATCATCGGAGTCCTCGTATTTGGACAGCCACTGTTGCAAAAAGTATGGGGATAGTTTTTACTAGTGGTACCGGACGGGTCATTCCAGTTGACCTTTCAGTCTGGTTTCTTCGTGTCTCTTTGGACACATTCTGTTGTGAAATGATGTTTAAGAACAATCATATGAGGAATGATGAAAATGGATAAACAAGCATTATTAGCACAAGCAATCGAAGCCAGAAAGCTCGCTTATGTACCATACTCCAAGTTTCAGGTAGGAGCAGCTCTTTTAGCTGAAAGTGGCAAGGTTTATCTGGGAGGCAATATTGAAAATGCAGCTTACTCCCTGTGCAACTGCGCAGAGCGTACGGCTCTTTTTAAAGCGTATTCGGAAGGTGATCGGACTTATAAGGCACTGGCTGTCGCTGCCGATACACCGCAAGCTGTATCACCGTGCGGGGCTTGCCGACAGGTCATCGCGGAGCTGTGCCCGCCGGACATGCCTGTATTTTTGACGAATCTCAAAGGCGACATTTGGGAAACGACAGTATCTGCCCTGCTTCCAGGCGCATTCACCAAGGAGGATTTACGTGGATAATCGCAAGACCAAGAAATCGTTTAAATCGGGCTTTGTCTCCATTGTAGGACGCCCAAATGTTGGAAAATCAACACTGTTGAATCATATTGTGGGACATAAAATCGCCATCATGTCCAATAAGCCGCAGACCACACGTAACAAAATTACGGCTGTGCATACGACAGAAGAGGGACAAATTATTTTCTTGGATACGCCGGGGATCCACAAGCCTCAATCCAAACTCGGAAACTACATGGTTTCGGTTGCCGAGAATACGTTGAACGAAGTAGACCTCGTTTTGTTTGTTGTCGATGCAACAGAAAAACGCGGAGCCGGGGACGACTACATCATCGAGCGGTTGAAGCAGGTCAAAACGCCAGTATTTTTGGTCATCAACAAAATTGACAAGGTGCACCCGGAAGCGCTGCTGCCTATTATTGACGATTACCGCAAATTGTATGATTTCAAGCAAATTGTTCCAATCTCTGCACTGGAAGGTAACAATACAGGATCATTGCAGCAGGCTATTTTGGGTGAAATGGAAGAAGGCCCGATGTATTACCCTGCCGACCAGGTGACAGACCATCCGGAGCGCTTTGTAGCAGCCGAGTTGATTCGGGAAAAAGTTCTGCATTTGACGAGGGAAGAAGTACCTCACTCCATTGCTGTCGTAATTGAAGAAATGAAGCGAGGAGAAAATGGCAAGACGCTTTACATTTACGCTGCCATTTACGTAGAGCGGGATTCCCAGCGCGGTATTTTGATCGGGCAAAAAGGTCAGATGCTCAAAGAAATTGGTCAACGCGCGCGCAAGGATATCGAGCGTTTGATGGGGGACCAAGTGTTTTTGGAGCTCTGGATCAAAGTGAAAAAGGATTGGCGCAACCAAGAGCGGATGCTGCGTAACTTCGGTTTTTACGATGAGCAATAATATTCCCAACGCGATGTGTTAATTTTTCCAAGGCATAGAATAACGGGCAAAGGTGATTCTAAGAAGGAAGTGGATAGACCCGATATAGGAAAGGATGATGCTCCATGCTTCGTGACTTTTCTTGGAGAGTTTTCGCTTCAACCGGTGACATCCATGCTTACCTTCTCTACCGTGATCACCATCAAACGGATGTTTCCAGCGAGGAAACCTCGTTTGATCTCGCCCAGGAAGAATTGGGTGACACGCAGGCATGCTTGTAAAGTGGGAAGGGATTGTCATTCGCAGCGTGGACTATGGTGAGTCCAGTAAAGTGATGACATTGTTTACCCGGGAGAACGGCAAATTAGGCGTGATGGCCCGTGGTGCCAAAAAGACCAAGAGCCGTCTTGCCGCCGTCTCCCAGTTGTTTTCGCATAGTTATTATCTATGCAAGGCAGGACCCGGTACGGGGATGCCTGATCTCTCTCAGGGAGATATGTTGGATTCGTTCCGGGATATGCGGCAAAGCCTGACTGCTACGGCTTATGCCGCATACATATCAGAACTTTTGGATCGACTGACGCAGGAAAGGGAGCCGAATCCCTACTTGTTTCAGCTGCTCCTTCATACTTTCCGCTATTTGGATGAAGGACGAGATGCTGAGATCCTGTGTCGGATTTTTGAGACCAAGATGTTAATTGTAGCGGGGATTTCCCCGCAGCTCACGGCGTGCGTAAACTGTGGCGAACAGCGCGAGCCCTACGCGATCAGTGTGGGACAGGGTGGCCTGTTGTGCCCAGTTTGCCTGCCTTCCGATCCATATGCTATGGCAGTTACCCCCTCGACCTGGAAGCTGTTACGGCTGTTCCAGGTATTTGATTTGGAGCGGCTCGGTGACATTGAAGTAAAACCGGCTACACGAAACCAGCTCAAGCATGTTCTGCGAAGCTTCATGGATGAGTATCTGGATCTCAGGCTGAAAAGTCGAGCATTTCTGGAACAATTGGAGCGTATGGAAAGAATGACGCAATCAGATCAGGACTAATTGACATACGAATTTGTTTTCGTTATGATAAGAACCAAACTTGTATACTGAATGTTGCCATGAAGGAAAAGAGTAGTCGGCCACTGGCTGTAAATAGCGAATCGGGGATAGTGGGAGCCCGGTCACCATGCTGATGAAGGGCGTTCTGGAGCAATTTGATTGTAAGGTGGGCGAAGAAGTCATTCGCCAAGTAGGGTGGAACCGCGAGAATCCTCTCGTCCCTACACTGTCGCATCAGGCAGTGTAGAGGCGGGAGGTTTTTTTAGTTTCGACTTAAAGCCAAGTTCTACTAAGTTTAGAGGAGGAAAAAGCATGAAAATGACATTTCAAGACATCATTTTGACGCTGCAAAACTTTTGGGCAAAGCAAAACTGTCTCATTGTCCAGCCGTATGACGTTGAAAAAGGGGCAGGTACACTAAACCCAATGACCTTCCTTCGTTCCATTGGACCTGAGCCGTGGAATGTGGCATACGTGGAGCCTTCCCGTCGCCCGGCAGACGGACGTTATGGGGAAAACCCGAACCGTCTGTATCAGCATCATCAGTTCCAAGTAATCATGAAGCCATCTCCGGACAACATTCAGGAGCTGTACTTGGAGAGCTTGCGCGAACTCGGAATCGAACCACTGGAGCATGATATCCGATTTGTAGAGGACAACTGGGAGCACCCTGGTCTCGGTGCATGGGGTTTAGGCTGGGAAGTTTGGTTGGACGGTATGGAGATCACACAGTTCACGTACTTCCAGCAAGTGGGCGGTCTGGAATGTAAACCAGTGGCAGTCGAGCTGACTTACGGACTGGAGCGTTTGGCTTCCTATATTCAAGAAAAAGAAAATGTGTTCGATCTGGAATGGTGCAACGGGTATACGTACGGAGATGTATTCCTGCAACCAGAATACGAGCATTCCAAATACACATTCGAGCTGTCTGATGTGGATATGCTGTTCTCTCTCTACAATACGTATGAGGCGGAGGCAAAGAGACTGATGGCGGAGCGATTGGTTTACCCAGCTTATGACTACGTACTGAAATGCTCCCACACCTTCAACTTGCTCGATGCTCGTGGTGCCATCAGTGTGACGGAGCGCACAGGGTACATCGCTCGTGTACGGAATCTGTCCCGTGAAGTAGCACAAACCTACTATAAAGAGCGTGAGCGCCTCGGTTTCCCGCTTTTGCAAAAAGGCAATGCAGACGCTGCGGATCAAGTGAATCAGGTGAAGGGAGAGGATACAAATGAGTAAGCGCGATCTACTCGTAGAGGTTGGTTTAGAAGAAATGCCTGCTCGTTTTGTCGCACAGGCAGCGGCACAATTCAAGGAAAAAGTAGAAAAATGGCTGACTGCTGAACGCGTGCCGTTTGATCAAATTACGGCATTGGAGACACCTCGTCGCTTTGCCCTGCTGATCAATGGACTTGCTGAAAAGCAGCCTGACCGCAATGATGAAGCGAAAGGTCCAGCACGCAAAATCGCACAAGATGAAGCGGGGAACTGGTCCAAGGCAGCACTCGGATTTGCACGAAGCAACAATGTTGAGCCTGACCAATTGTATTATAAAGAAGTAAACGGTATCGAGTATGTTCATGCTCGCAAATCTGAAGCGGGAAAACCAACTACCGAGCTTTTGCCGCAACTGGCTGAAGTGATCACTGGTATGAGCTTCCCGAAAAACATGCGCTGGGGCGCACGCGATTTGAAATACGTTCGTCCGATTCGCTGGCTGGTTGCTTTATTCGGCGATGAATTGATCGATCTGGAGATCGCAGGCGTAAAAAGTGGACGTGTTTCTCGTGGGCACCGCTTCTTGGGAACAGAGGTTGCGTTGAATCACCCAAGCGAATACGTGAGCAAGCTGGCTGAGCAGTATGTCATGGTGAATCCCGATGAGCGCAGAGCGGCAATTGTGGAACAAATTCATCGCTTGGAGAAGGAAAATGGCTGGACAATTCCAATGGACGAAGGGCTTCTGGATGAGGTAGTCCATCTTGTAGAATATCCTACCGCTCTTTACGGTACGTTTGAGCAAGAATTCCTGTCCATTCCACGTGAGGTTTTGGTTACCTCTATGCGTGAGCACCAGCGTTATTTCCCTGTTGAAAACGCACAGGGTCAATTGCTGAATCATTTTGTGACAGTGCGTAATGGAGACAGCCGCGCTCTGGAAAACGTAGCGAAAGGGAATGAAAAAGTTCTTCGCGCACGTCTTTCTGATGCTCGTTTCTTCTACGTGGAGGACCAAAAGCTGTCCATTGAGAGCTGCCTGAAACGTTTGGAGACAATCGTTTACCATGAAGAGCTGGGAACAATCGGTGATAAAGTTCGCCGCGTACGCAAAACAGCTGCGCAAATTGCAAGCAAGCTGGGTGTGAGCGCTGAAGAGACGAAACAAGTAGACCGCATTGCTGAAATCGCAAAATTTGACCTTGTTACCAACATGGTAGGTGAATTCCCTGAACTGCAAGGGATTATGGGAGAAGATTACGCGAGCAAAGCTGGTGAGTCCGACCTCGTCGCAAGTGGCGTATTCGAGCATTACCTCCCGCGTTTTGCAGGGGACAAAATGCCTACCTCCGCCCAAGGTGCTATCGTCAGTCTGGCTGACAAGATGGACACGATTGTAGGTTGCTTCTCGATCGGGATTGTGCCTACTGGCTCACAGGACCCATATGGTCTGCGCCGTATGGCGGCGGGGATCGTTTCGATTTTGGTGGAGCGCGACTGGCAAATTTCTCTGTCCGATCTGTGGAATGCCGCAATGGAAGGCTATGTAGCGCAAGGCGTAAACAAGAGAGCGGCAGAGGACGTGAAAAAAGACCTCGTAGATTTCTTCGCACTCCGTCTGAAAAATGTTTTGCAGGATCATGGCGTTCGCTACGATGTCATCGACGCCGTTCTTGCTGCCGACCTGACACTGGTTCCAGAGGTGCTTGCAAAAGCAAAAGCATTGATGGGAGCGGTACAAACGGAAGAATTCAAGCTGATTGTGGAGCAGTTTAACCGGGTGAACAATCTGGCACAAAAAGCGGAAGCAGACCAAGTCAGCGAAGCTTTGTTCGCAGAAGATGTGGAACGTGCCTTGTATCAGGCATTCCAGGCTGTTCAGAAGGATGTAGAGGGTCTGAAGGATCAAGGGAAGGTGCTCGCAACCTTGTCAACCTTGCGCCAGCCGATCAACGCATTCTTTGATAAGGTAATGGTTATGGCCGAAGATCAGGCTGTTCGTGCGAATCGTCTGGGACTTCTCTTGCAGCTTTCTCGTGTGCTTTATCGCTACGCAGATTTTTCCAAAGTGGTATTTGCGTAAACAAAATAAAACCGGTGCCTTCGTCTGAAAATCAGGCGGGGGCACCTTTTTTCCGCGTGAAAGAAGGAATATCCCGTCGAATAGAGTAATACTAGGAAGAGGTAAAGACAGAACCGGGGTGATTGGTCATCGAGCTTACCAAACGACAAGAGCACATCTTACAGATAGTGAAGGATGACGGACCGATAACAGGAGAGCATATTGCGGAGCGACTGAATTTGACACGCGCGACGCTGCGGCCTGATTTATCCATCCTCACAATGTCAGGATATTTAGAAGCCAGACCTCGGGTCGGGTATTTTTATGCCGGCAGACCCGCAAGCTCAGTCATAAGTGAACGGCTTCACAAGCTTCTCGTCAATGACTACAAGGCTGTACCGATCGTAGTTTCCGAATCCGCCTCGGCTTACGACGCCATCGTTACTCTCTTTTTGGAGGATGTTGGCACGTTATTCGTCGTCAATCAAAAAGGATACTTGGCTGGCGTGATCTCACGAAAAGACCTCCTGCGGGCTTCTTTAGGGAACAAGACGCTGGAGGATGTGCCGGTCAGCATTATCATGTCTAGGATGCCGAACATCATTACATGTGCACCTGATGAAACCTTGTACGCAGCCGCTAAAAAGCTGATTGATTTTCAGATTGACTCTCTGCCTGTCGTAAGGCCTAGCGAAGAAGATCCGAAGCAAATGGAGCTGTTGGGGCGCGTCACCAAGACGACGATCGCGAAAGCATTTGTAGAATTGGGGAGCGAACCGAAAGTGTAGGAGGAGAAGCGATGCAAGGTAATCAGCGAGGACAGCTCATCTATGTAGTCTCAGACTCCATCGGCGAAACGGCCGAACTTGTCGTTCGCGCAGGAGCTAGTCAGTTTGATCGATTTTTGTTTGATGTACAAAAGTATCCGTATATTGAAGACAAAGAATCGATTGACGAAATCATTGCTTCAGCAAAAGAATCGCGGGCAATGATCGTATTCACTCTGGTCATTCCGGAGCTGAATGCGTATATTACAAAACAAGCTGCTCTTCACGGAATTCCGGCTCTTGATGTTATGGGGCCTTTGATGAATACATTGCAGGGCATGTTGAAAGAGCCGCCAACAGGAAAACCGGGCTTGGTACGCCGACTGGATGAAGAGTATTTCCGCAAAGTAGACGCCATCGAGTTTGCCGTCAAATACGACGATGGACGGGACCCGCGCGGCCTGTTGCGAGCAGATGTGGTTTTGATTGGCGTTTCGCGTACTTCCAAAACGCCTCTTTCCATGTATTTGGCTAATAAACGACTTAAGGTTGCCAATGTTCCGCTTGTCCCGGAGGTAGAGCCACCGGAAGAATTGTTCCAACTGCCAGTAGAGCGATGTATCGGCCTTACTATCAATCCGGAGCAACTGAACGGCATTCGGACAGAGCGTTTGAAGGCACTGGGATTGACTGCACAAGCAAATTACGCCAATCTCGAACGAATTGCCGAAGAACTGGCCTATTCCAAGCGCATTATTGAGCGCCTCGGATGTACCGTTATCGATGTGTCCAACAAGGCAGTGGAAGAAACGGCAAACATCATTTTGGAGATGATTCGAAAAAACAATCTCCGCAATGAAAGGAAATAGGCCGAAAGAAGGATTTTGGCGTTTTTTGTAGAAAATCAATTAGCCGAGGTACTTATCATCCGTGAGTTTCTCAGCGTTTATTGCCCTTTGAAATGTGGAAAAGTAGAAAAGAAGAAAAGAAGTTTGATGTAAAGAAGGAAATTGACGAATTTTGACGAACTAAATATTCTCACGTGCGATTCTCCTTATAAAGGTGGAAAGACATGACTGGTCCCACTTCAGATGAATTTGTAAATCAAGTGCGTGCCGCTGTCGACATCGTAGACGTTGTAGGAGAGTACGTTCAACTGAGAAAAAGCGGTCGTGCCTTTCTCGGTCTATGTCCGTTTCACTCTGAAAAGAGCCCTTCCTTCAACGTAAATGCAGAGCGACAGTTTTTTCATTGCTTTGGCTGTGGAGCGGGTGGGGATATCTTTTCCTTTTTAATGAAACTGGAGCAATTGACTTTTCCAGAGGCACTGCACAAATTGGCGGAGCGTGCCGGGATAGCTGTGCCCCAGCCGCAGCAAGTAGAGGATTCACCTGAAAAACGAATGAAGCATGCGATGCAGGAAGCGCATACGTTCGTTTCACGCCTCTACCACTACGTGCTTACGAAAACCCCTTATGGCCAAGAAGCGATGAAGTATCTCGCAAAGCGTGGAATGTCTGAGGCGACAATAGCCGAATACCAAATCGGATTCGCCCCGGATTCCTGGGATTTCGTGACGCAGCAGTTGACAAAGCGGGGATTTTCACAGGAATTGATGGTGGAAGCAGGGCTTTTGGCCAGGAGCGATGCAGGAAAAATCTTTGATCGCTTTCGAGGTCGTATCATGTTTCCGATCCAGGATTCCCAAGGTAACGTCATCGGATTTGGCGGGCGCTTACTGCAAGGATCGAAGCCCAATTCCAACCAAAAGTCTCAACCCAAGTATCTGAATAGCCCGGAAAGCCTTTTGTTCAACAAAAGTGCTACGCTGTTTAATCTTCATCGTGCGCGCCCCATTATTAGAAAGAGAAAAGAGGCGCTGCTGTTTGAAGGATATGTCGATGTCATATCGGCATGGCAGGCGGGTTTTATGCAAGGTATTGCCACTTTGGGAACAGCCTTGACGGAGCAGCAGGCCAGGATTCTTCGTCGCAATACGGAGTCAGTCGTACTCTGTTATGACGGAGATGCTGCAGGACAAGAAGCAACGAGCAAAGCGATTCACGTTTTGCAGCAAGCCGGTTTGATCGTTCGAGTTGCTCCACTTCCACAAGGAGTGGACCCGGATGATTACATCCGCCAGCATGGGGCTGAAGCATTTTCCCAGCAGGTATTGTTACAGGCGATGCCAATTACGGCTTTCCGTCTGAAACATTTGCGCAGTCAGTTCGTAATAAAAGATGAGACGGACAAAGCTCGCTTCATCGCGAAGGCGGTTGAGATCATCAACGAGCTCAGCAGCCCGGTGGAACGGGACATGTACCAACGGCAATTGGCTGAAGAATACTCCCTTACTCTCGGTGATCTCAAATGGGAGTCCAAACGCGCCTACAATCAGCAAAAAAGTGAGCGCCAAAGGGATAAAGTGACGCCAGCATGGAATAATAGTATAAATAATGGCAAAGTTACGCTCGCGAAAACATTGCCACCCGCTTATCACACGGCTGAGCGCATGCTGCTTTACTACATGATGCGGAACGAAGAAATAGCCGCCCGCGTCCAACAGGAATGCAGTGCCCACTTTCAGGTGGATGAACACGATGCGCTGGCTGCCTACCTGTACGCCTACTATGCAGAGGGAAACCCGGAAGACCCTGGAAAGTTTATACATTATGTGCAAGACGATTTGTTAAAGCAATTAGCCTCGGGATTGGCCATGATGGAGTGCAACAACGACGTATCTGAGTTAGAGATCGGTGACTACATCAAACAAGTGAATAACTACCCGAAGCGTGCCGAGTTGGAACGATTGCGCGATGAGCAGCGGAGCTTACACCTCCAAGCGGCCGCAGCGGACAGCGAGGATGCGCGCAAACAACTTGAACTTCAAGCAGCCGTTACAGGGATGAAGATTCTTGAATTGGAAAATGCTTTAAAAGAAGGGTAGCTTCAGATCATTCCCGGGGAAGGAGGGAAAGTAGATGAACAAGCAAAATATCACTTCCGACATGGAAGCAATGTCCATCGAACAAGTGAAGGAACAGTTGGTCGAATTAGGCAAGAAACGCGGCGTTTTGTCGTATAAAGAAATTACGGATCGCCTGGCAGGTTTTGAGCAGGATTCTGATCAAATGGATGAGTTTTTTGAATATCTTGGTGATCAAGGCATTGAGATTAACAACAATGAGAATGAAGATGACGACGATGAAGTCGATCAAATGATCATCAAGGACGAGGACAACGAAGAATTTGATTTCGACGATCTCTCCGTTCCGCCTGGAATTAAGATCAATGACCCTGTACGAATGTATCTGAAGGAAATTGGTCGAGTTCCTCTGCTCTCCGCAGAAGAGGAGATTAAACTGGCACAGCGAATTGAACAAGGTGATGAGGAAGCCAAAAGACGTCTGGCTGAGGCGAACTTGCGATTGGTTGTATCGATTGCGAAGCGCTATGTAGGTCGTGGCATGCTATTCCTCGACTTGATTCAAGAAGGGAACATGGGTCTGATTAAAGCGGTGGAAAAGTTTGACTATCGCAAAGGCTACAAGTTCAGTACGTATGCGACCTGGTGGATTCGCCAAGCAATTACCCGTGCCATTGCAGACCAGGCTAGAACGATCCGAATTCCGGTTCATATGGTGGAAACGATCAATAAATTAATCCGCGTTTCCCGTCAGCTTCTGCAAGAGCTAGGTCGTGAACCTATGCCAGAAGAAATCGCTGAAAAAATGGATCTCACTCCGGAAAAAGTTCGGGAAATCATGAAGATTGCTCAAGAACCAGTTTCCTTGGAGACTCCAATTGGGGAAGAAGACGACTCCCACTTAGGCGATTTCATTGAGGATCAGGATGCATTGGAGCCATCTGATGCAGCTGCCTATGAACTTTTGAAAGAACAGTTGGAAGACGTTTTGGATACATTAACAGACCGTGAAGAAAATGTACTGCGTCTGCGTTTTGGATTAGATGACGGTCGTACACGGACATTAGAAGAAGTAGGGAAAGTGTTTGGCGTAACCCGTGAACGGATTCGTCAGATCGAAGCAAAAGCGCTTCGCAAATTGCGTCATCCGAGTAGAAGTAAACGCTTAAAAGATTTCTTGGAATAACCGATATAAGTAGTATGTGGCCTACGTTAGCCGACGTAGGCTTTTCTTATTCGTGAAGGTAAACACTTTTTGTCGTAGTTAGGAGGGGCCGCGTTGGACGACCAGCGCAAGCGCACGATCATCGCCGAAATTGAAAACTGGCGGCGCAACCATTTACTGCCTGAACATTACTGCATCTTCTTGTTAAATCTGTATACAGAAGGGGATCGGCCAAATACACCGGCGTCCGCGGGCGGGAATGAGCGAATGGGATCGGCACCGGGTATGCTGTCAGGAAAAGTCAATTCAACATCATCAGTCACAAATTCATACGCACCTAGAACTGTCTCTCCAGTGACGGGGAAAATGGTAATGGCATGGCTCCTCGGTGCCTTTGTCATTGCTGGTTTGATCTTACTTGCTTTTCATTTTAACCGTTTTCAAACCCCAATGCAAATTACCATCTTTGCCTGTTTCGCTCTTGTTTTCTATATTCTGGGACTTGTTTATCGAAGATCGGCCCCGCCATTGACGCATTTATTCCTGGCTTTGTCTTTCGTGATCTTGATCGCGGGGGGCGTCTATTGTATCCAAAAATTGGATGGGAGCATGCCGTTTATCCTGTTCTATTTAGGCTTCGTTTGCATGTTACTGTGCATCAGCGCAATTGTTTTCGGCTATGCTTATTTGCTCTATGCAGGGTTACTGGGTTTGGCCATCTTGTACGGCATTACAACCGTTCATCGGGTAGAGATGGACTATACATGGTGGAAATCGGAGTTGTACTGGGTACCGCTTGCGTGCTTACTCACAGGTATGGGCTTCTTGATGAATAAGGCCAATGCGAAATGGGCCGGGGTATTTGCTGTATGTGGACTTGCCTTTTTCTTTGGTGCAGAGATACAGGCTCTGTATATTCCAGCAGCGAAGCGGGATATGATTCAATTGCTGTTGTTCATTAAGGTATTCATCGCGTCAACTTTGTTCTTCTTCACACGTGGATATTGGTATGCTTGGTTGCGGCTGTAAGGCTCGTTTTCCTCTCGCTGCATATCTGCTACAATTTCAGAAGAGCGCAAACGGGGTGAATAGATGAACAACAAGTGGAAAGTATTAATCGGTATTTTGCTGGCGGCTTTTTTTCTGAGTGGAGAAACAGTGGCCAAATTTATGGGTGTACATACATACAGCATCGGTTTCATAGCAGCATCTGTATCTTTTTTGGGAGCGATTTTATTAGGAGCACGCCGATCATAGGCGTGTTTTTTTTGAAAAATTACCACATGAATCCAAAATCGTGGTGTATAATGGTAAGAGTATTCTGAACAAACGCTCAGTCAAAATTGTGTGTTTCTTGCTAGTTCTTTACTAAAGCGTTTTCAAGGGGGCAACGATTATGAACTTCGATTTGACTTCAGAACAACAAATGTTGAAAAAAATGATACGCGAATTTGCTGATGAGGTAGTGGCACCAGGAGCAGATGAGCGCGATCAAACTAAACAATTCCCTGTCGAAATATTCAAGCAGATGAGCGAACTGAACTTGATGGGTCTTCCATTCTCTGAAAAATACGGGGGTGCCGGAGCTGATTCCACGAGTTTTGCGATTGTTGTAGAAGAGCTTAGTCGTGCATGTGGCTCTACAGGAATCACGTATTCGGCGCATATCTCGTTAGGTGGCGCACCACTGGCTTTGTTTGGAACGGAAGAGCAAAAGCTGAACTATTTAAGCAAAATCTGTTCCGGCGAAAGCCTTGGCGCGTTTGGCTTGACGGAACCGAATGCAGGGTCTGACGCAGGTGGAACGAGGACGAATGCGGTCTTGGCTGACGGGGAATGGACGATTAACGGCTCAAAATGCTTCATTACCAATGCCTCCTATGCTTCGTTTCTCGCCTTGACAGCTGTGACTGACAAAGATCAGGGCTCACGCGGTATTACTGCTTTTATCGTTCCGACAGATGCACCGGGTTTTCAAGTGCTGGCGAACTATGAAAAGCTCGGCTTGCACAGCTCTAATACAACTGAGCTCGTTCTTGAAAATGTCCGGGTGCCAGAGGGAAACGTTCTTGGCAAGCGGGGCGAGGGCTTCAAGCAGTTCCTCATTACACTTGATGGTGGGCGAATTGGGATCGGAGCGATGGCAGTAGGGATTGCACAGGCTGCCTACGACAAGGCGTTGCAATACTCCAAGCAGCGTACGGCTTTTGGTAATTCCTTGAGTCATTTTCAAGCGATCCAGCACAAGCTGGCGGATATGGCAATGCAAATAGAGCTGGCAAGAACGATGGTGTATAAAGCAGCGTGGCTGAAGGATCATGGTCGCAAATTTACGAAAGAAGCGGCAATGGCAAAATTGTATGCTTCGGAGATTGCCATGTCTGCTACTCATCAGGCTATTCAGATTCACGGTGGCTATGGTTATATGCGGGAGTATCAGGTAGAACGATTTTTCCGCGATGCCCGGCTGTTAGAGATCGGCGAAGGTACATCAGAGATTTTGCGTAATGTCATCGCAAGAGAAATCGGTTGCTAGTCTTTCCGTGTTTGAAAACGAAAGAGCATGACTGCCAGCGTAAACTGACAGCCATCGCTCTTTTTTGTTTTCGACTTTTTATTGATCGCCAGGTTGTACAGTTGGGAATCCAAATCCACTAGCAATATCGTCTCCTAAAGCAGCGTTTGAGCCACCTTTGATGTCATTACCTTTCGCGCGTTTTTGCAATTCTACGCGAACATTTTGGTAGCTCCAAGATGGATTGGAAGCCCAGATTTTTGCAGCCAAACCTGAAATATGTGGAGTTGCCATGGAGGTTCCGCTAATGGAGTTATAGCCTCCGTTATTCCATGTAGATTGAATAGCGCGTCCTGGTGCTGATACTTCCACATCGCGCTCTTGAATCACGTAGTCCCCCGCTTGCCCGCTCTTGCCACGAGAAGAGAAGTCAGCCACACGGTAGGTTCCGTTTTGTTGAACATTCTCTAACGCTGCTACGGCGACTGTATTCACTAATGCTCCAGGGTAGCCAATGCTATTCACTGTCGGTCCAGAGTTACCAGCCGCAGCGACGACTAATACACCTTTTTGGTTTGCATAAGTGATGGCACTTTCCATAAGGGTGCTCTTACCGCTAGAGCCAAGGGACATAGAGACGATCGTTTTTACGCCTAATTGAGCGGACTGGTCAGCAGCGTAACGAATTGCGTAGGCAATGTCATCCTCATAGCCGGAGCCTGAGTCATCCAATACTTTATAAGCCCATAGCTTTGCCTCTGGTGCTACTCCATAAATACCTGCACCACCGCCGCCGTTAGCGAGAACAGTTCCGGCGACGTGCGTTCCATGACCATGCGCATCATTGCAAGCACCGGTAACAACAGGAGAAGAAGCTTGCGTGAAATCGTTGCACTGCTCTGCGTTAGCGGTTAGGTCCGGGTGCTGCGTATACACGCCAGTATCCAGGACAGCAACACGAACATCAGCACCGCCAGTCGTAGCGGAGAGGGATTGGTTCTTATAGATTGCTTTAATTCCCCACGGAACTACTGCCGCAGGAGAGAACTCTGGCTCGCTTGCCTGATCTTCTTCTATATACTCAGCGATCTTTAATTTTTGCAATACGGTAACTTTTACATTGGGATCGCTTTTCAGTTGGTCAAGTTGATCACTATTTACATCGAGGGTAAAGCCATCTTCACCAAAATCATGGCGTACTTCCAAAGGTCCAGCAAAATAACCAGTTCTCACATCCGAATCTGACTGAATTAATACCCGTTCAGTTTCAAATTCATTGAATGAATCGTTACTTGCTGCCCCCACACCTGTGAAGACACTCATCACTAGTGCCGATGAGAGTAATCCCATTCCCCACCACTTGCCGGTTCTTTTTTTCATACTGTTCTCCTCCTTGAAAGATATTTAGTTTATGTAGTTCGTGATGTTCATGGCGTTAATATACATATCTGTAAAAAATTTGTAAATATTTATTTATTAAAATAAAGTTCATAATTCAGTAAAAATTAAGTTAAATTACATAAAATGCTAAAAAACAACGCCATATTTAAAAAAATTGCTTGTTATTCCGAACATTACATCCAGCGTACGACCACCTGAAGCTTCCTGACTACCACACAAGGTCCCTCTTACTTGCCATATCTCTGTTGGGTGCAACAGCGAGGATTTTGTCGTTCTTTGCTGAGCATCTGTTAGGGATTTAGCATTTCGCAATTGCTGCCAAATAGGGTAGAATAGAGGCAACGGAAGGTGAGTATACAGATGACATCAGTATCAATATCCAAGCGGCTACAAACGATTGCCCGCTATTGTCCAGAAGGAGCCCGCGTCGCCGACATCGGGTCGGATCATGCGTTGTTGGCTTCTTATTTGCTTGTAAAAGGAATTGCTTCTTTCGTGATCGCAGGCGAATTGAATGAAGGGCCTTTTCAAGCGGCACAAAAACAAATACATACTTTGCAGGTAAAAGACCGCGCTTCGGTGCGTAAAGGAAACGGGCTCGCGGTAGTACAGCCTGGCGAAGCAGATGTGATCTGCATTGCTGGAATGGGCGGACAACTGATCGTTTCCATTTTGGAAGCAGGAAAAGACAAACTTGAAGGTGTGCAACGCCTGATTCTGCAACCAAACGTAGGGGAAGAAGCGGTTCGTCTGTGGATGATAGAGAATGGTTGGCAGTTAATTGCGGAGTCCATTTTGCAGGAAGACGGCGTAATTTATGAGATTCTCGTCGCAGAACGAGGCAATCCTACCTTGCCTTATGAGGGCAAAGACCGTACACAGCAAGAGCTCCTTCGCATTGGTCCATTTCTTTGGGAGGAAAAATCAGAGGTTTTACAAGAGAAGTGGCTGCATGAGCAAGAAAAATGGCAAAAGGTCATCGTTCAGTTAAAGCGTTCGGACAAGCCGGAAGCAGCAGAACGAATTAAAGAAATCGAAGCAGAAGTAAAATGGATCGATGAGGTGATCGCATGCTTGCGCACGGGCAAACAGTAATCCAATATGTAGAACGTCTGGCGCCAAAATCGTTGGCGATGGAAGGCGACAAGATTGGTCTTCATGTAGGCACCTTGCAAAAAAAGGTGAAAAAAGTGATGGTCGCACTAGACGTGCTTGAATCTGTTGTGGATGAAGCAATTGCAGAGGGTGTAGACCTGATTGTGGCTCACCATGCTGTCATTTATCGACCACTGAAACACCTCCGGACGGATCTAGCCGCAGGACGTGTGTTTGAAAAGCTGATCAAGCACGATATTGCGGTATACACAGCCCATACCAATTTGGATGTTGCGTATGGGGGAATGAACGATTGGCTCGCAGAAGCGGTTGGACTCACTGATGTAGATGTATTAGATGTTCTTTCACGAGAGGCTTGGAAGAAGCTCGTCGTATTCGTACCTGCTACCCATAGGGAGGCAGTGTTTTCCGCACTTGCTGAAGCCGGTGCAGGGCATGTAGGTAACTATAGCCACTGTTCTTTTCAGACAGAAGGCACTGGAACCTTTTTACCAGAGGTAGGAACGAATCCTTATATCGGTTCGACAGGACAACTGGAAAAAGCAGAGGAAGTTCGCATCGAAATGATTGTGCCTGCGTCCAAGCAATCGGCTGCCGTCAAAGCAATGCTTGCTGCCCATCCTTACGAAGAAGTCGCCTATGACATCATTCCTTTAGAGCAGTCTGGAACGGTATACGGAATTGGGCGTATTGGTAATCTGCCTGCACCACTGACGCTCCGTGAGTTTGCTTTGCTCGTCAAGGAACGTTTTTCCCTCCATGGTCTACGCGTAGTTGGTGACTTGGATGCGACAGTGAAAAAAGTAGCAGTAGTAGGTGGTGACGGTAGCTCCTTTGTTTCCAAAGCCATTTTTAAAGGTGCGGATGTTTATTTAACAGGAGACATTGGTTATCACACCGCACACGATGCGCAAGCAGAAGGCTTGTCGATCGTAGATGCTGGTCACAATATCGAAAAAATCATGAAGGAAAAGCTCGCAACCATCTTGCTCGAACAATTGAAGGCAAATGGTTACGAAACAGAGGTTATTCCTTCGCGCGTGCACACAGATCCGTTCCAGTTTGTTTAAGACGTAGCAGGACTAACCTTTTGTTTCCTGCCAGATGAAGTGTAGGAGGATTTTATGTGCAAAAACTAATCCGGACGATTTCTTGTGGATTACTGACATTAAGCTTACTCACCCCCGGCGTCGCATCAGCGGCTGGGGGCTTATTGCCATACAATGACATCAGCAAGCATTGGGCGAGAAAAGCAATCATTCAAGGTGTGCAGCTCGGTTTGTTTGAGGCTGGTCCTAATGTTCCGAAGTTTTACCCAAATCGTGACATGACGCGTGCGGAATTTCTTGTTATGGTTGATCGTCTTTATTACGGTGGGCAGTATCAGATCTATCCGCTTACTTTCTTATCCGAGCATTCGGAGTGGGCACGGGCAGAAGGTTTTCAGGAACCGTATTTGCCGTATAAAGATGTTGATCGCCTGACGTGGATGTACAAACCAACGCTTCGCATTTCCACGATCTTGGATAGATTGTACGGCCCAAATGCGATTCAGTATATTTTTCCTGGTGAGATGATGAAGCCGAATCAGCCGATCACCAACGAAGAAGCTGCCAAGATATTGCAAATGTTCACCATGTCCCCAGATAGTAAAAATGCTTGGGAAGAAGTGCGTTCCTGGGGATGGCTAGATGGAGAAAAAACGGATCGGGTGAAGAGGGGAGATGCTGCAGTCGCAGCTGATCGCATGGTGAATTATTTCCTTCAGGATGGAATCATGCCTTTGTTGGATTACGACGGGAAAAAGTTTCCGATGGTCCCGGATATCGATGAGGTATTGCCGTTATTCGCAACCTATGTAGATCCTAAAACAACAGAAGAACAGATTTATGTAGATGCGGCTGCCGCTATTCGCAGTAGAAATGATAGTGACGAGACATTTGAACAGTTACGCAAGCTGGCCGATTCCTCTTTCCCGAATCAAGTCGGTGTTCACTATTTATTGAGCTGGAATCCTGAAACACCGATTGAAACCAATTTGGATGAAGCTTTTCTTGCTATCGACGCTTATTTAGAAGACAGAATCATTCTCCCGGACACACTCCGGGTATTGAGTGCCAATGTATATGATATTGCCCTGCAGCTTGGGAGCAAGGATCAAAGTCAATACAAAAAAGTGCTCGACCGACTGAGTGCTTATGATCAAAAAGTGAAGCGGAATTCCAAAGAATGGGAATCGCTCGCCATCTATATGGGGGCACTAGAAATCAGGAGTGGTCAGGTAGACCTGGCATTGGCACGATACCAGCAATTTGCCGACAGGAGCCCAGAGGCCTTGTTGAATACTTCCTATTACTATTTGCAGGAAGGACGTATGCAGGAAGCAGAAGAAATTCTTGCTACGATGAAGCCGAAAGCGTCAGACAGCAGAATGAATCAGCTGCACAAAATGTTGCGTCAAGAGTTTGCATCTTTAAAAGATCAGCCAGCTATTATTTCTGATTTGGGATACTCTTTGCGCCAGTTGGACAATGCCGACACCTACCAAATAAAAGGGGAAGCGGTGTTGAGCGGATTGACATTCTCATACACGCAGGATGTTAACAAGGAAAAACAAATAAGCAGAGTAACCGGCTTTTATCAATCTCCGCAAAAACTAATATCAGACAAGCTGCTCGCCTATACAGATGGGAAAATAAACACGCAATACTCGTACGATACGGATCAGCAGACATGGGGCAAGAGTAGAACGGATAAAGTTGACTTTTTGCACGAGTGGATTGGTGCTGTCAAGGTAGCCGATCGTGCCAAGGAGCTCCATGCTCGCTACTACAAGCAATCGTACGGGAACTACGATGTCATTACGGAATGGATTCCTGGCTCCATGCTGGTAGAGAAATCCAAGGGAATTTCGCTCGGACAAGGAAAAGTAAAAGACGTTCCCTTGTTCATGAACAAGTATTATATTGATCGAGTTAGCGACCAAATTGTCAAACATACGTGGCGTTACGAAGAAATTTATGAGAATGACGAATACGCAGCCTATTCGGGTACCGACCATTACGATTTTACAAGCAATGTTGCATTCTCAATACCTGATGATGTTCGAAAAGAGGTGGCGCCATGAAGCGAATTAGTCAATGGGCAGTAGCAACTGTCCTGCTACTCACAACTGTTCTTCCTGTGCAAGCTGCAGAGTTTCCTTACGAAGAAACAGAAGAAGTGTTCCAGCACGTCATGGAGAGCCACTTGAGCAAACCGGCAGCCAAGCAATTGGTAAAAGGGGCTCTAGAGGTGGTCAGTGAGCAGGCCAAACAGAAAAAACAGGTTCAGTTCGAAGTTTCAGAAGAAGATGACACCTGGGACGAGTTGGAATTGAGGCTTGCAGAATGGCAAAAGAAAGGCGGGTTTGATGCGCCAACGATGAACACCTGGGCGATTGATGGAATGCTCTCCACGCTCAATGACCCGCACAGTGTATTTTTTACCCAAGATGAATTGCGTCTGTTCCAATCTGATGTTGAGAATCAATTTGTCGGATTTGGCTTTCGTCTGCGGCGACAAAATGACCATATTATCATCCGCGAAATCGTTCCGAATTCTCCAGCAGCAGCATCTCCTTTGCAACGAGGCGATCAATTGATCAAAGTCAATGAGACTTTGCTGGCCGGAAAGACTTTTGAAGAAGCGTATGCTTATTTGAGGGGTAACGAAGGCACTGAAGCCGTTCTTACTGTGTACCGTCCATCTGACAAACGGGAGCACCAGGTAAAGCTGAAGCGTGCCTCCATGACCTTGCCAGAAGCGGAAGGACAGATGTTTACAAAAGGCGCGGTTGGCTATATCAGTCTTGAAACTTTCGGATCAGAAGGAGCCATCCAAGTAAGAGATAAGCTAGCTGAACTTTCCCGTGTGCAAAAACCGTTGTCTGGATTGGTATTAGATCTGCGGGATAATGGCGGGGGATACTTGTCCACAGCGCGGGACATCGCGAGCCTCTTTATGGAAGAAGGCTTGCTCATGTATACCACGAATCGCAATGGGGTAGAGGTAGAGACGTGGGTACGAAATGGGCAGGATATCGGCATTCCAGTGCGAATTTTGGTAAATGGCGGAACAGCTTCGGCATCTGAGCTGTTGTCAGGTGCGCTGCGTGATCATGGCATCGCCAAACTTGTGGGTACCAAGACATATGGAAAAGGGAGTGCCCAACAGGTTATTCCGTTATCGGACGGTGACGCACTCAAGCTTACACTGAATGAATATTTTACGCCTAAGCATACCGTGGTGAATCACGTAGGGCTTCAGCCGGATATGGTTGTAGAGGATTATGGAGCACAAGTAGTAGAAGCTCTCCATTCATTGAACGTCAATACGTGGGAACTGAGTGACGCAGAAGGCGACACGGTCATCAATGGAATCCCATTCCCTACGGTGGACCCTCTCTTTAAACAAACGGCTCAAGGGCTGCAAATCCGAGCTGCTGTACTCTCGCATTTGCTGGCTGATCCGTCCGTTGGCGAAAAAGATTATGTGGCGCTTGCTCCGTATTTGAAGAAGTACCCTGCACTGAAACTGCAAACAAAAAATGGTGTCAACGTTCTTACATTTACTTCGTGAGCATGGTCCCTGTCGCTTTTGGCGAGCAGGGGCTTTTTCTTTTCCAGGCGTATACTCGGTAATGGAAAATCGAACACTATCAAGTGCGACTATGACTATTACGACGAGAAGGGTGGCAGCCGAATGAAAAAGGTCATACTTTTCCTGATCGACTCCATGATGCCTGATGTTCTGGAGCGATGCATTGCTGCCAATAAAGCACCGGTGCTTCGGTTTTTCATGGAGCATAGCCAGTACATACCAGATTGTGTGACCGTTTTCCCTACGATGACGGCTTCGATAGATTGCTCCCTCATTACGGGAGTTTACCCCGATCAGCACAAAGTACCGGGGTTAGTTTGGTATGATGCGGAGCAGAAAAAGATGGTGAACTATATTAATGGGGTCGCTTCTATTCGAAAAATAGGGATTTCGAGCTGTGGCGGAAATGTCCTTTTTGATTTGAATGAACGTCATCTGAGCAAGGATGTTAAAACCATTCATGAGGTACTGGAAGAAAACCATCTCGTATCCGGTTCCATCAATGTTATCGCCCATCGCGGACATAAGCAGCATAAGGTGAAAATGCCACGTTTGCTTGATGCACTCACATCCTTTTCCCTGCGAGAGCATGTGAGTGGTCCAACGATTATGAGTATGGGGACGCTGGTGAACCCGGCATTATTTCGTACCGTCCCATGGAATTTCTCCCAATCCGCTTTGGAAGGCTACGGAATTAATGATACATATGCAATCGATGTTATGATTGAGGTGATACGCAGCGGCAAGCAGCCACATTTTACGCTGGTCTATCTGCCAGAGAATGATCATAAACTCCACAATTCCCCGGAGGATGCCGTACAGCACTTGGCAGATGTGGACAAGCAATTGGCTCGTTTGCTGGATAGCTTCTCATCATGGGAGCAAATGCTGGAGAGAAACGTATGCATTTTGATCAGTGATCATGGACAAACCGTCATTGGAGAAAGTGAAGACCACAATATTTCGCTGGATCATCTCCTTGCGAATTTTTCGATCCATGCGCTTGGTACCGATGTAACACCAGAAGTGGAAGTGGTCATTTGCAATAATGAGCGTATGACCTTTCTGTATCCAGTGAATGGTACGGATCCAATTTCTATTGTAGAAGCGGTAAGTGTGGAAGAAAGAATTGATTTGATTGCTTGGAAAGAGGGCGAGAAGGTAAAGGTGCGTCGGGGCGGAACACAACAGGAAATGTGTTTTTGGCGAAACGGGGAGTATCAAGATGCGTACGGTTCTTCATGGTCCGTTGAAGGAGACGTTTCTGTGCTGGATGTGCAATATGATGGAGAGTGTCTTTCTTTTGATACATACCCGGATGCGTTTTCTCGACTATATGGGGCGCTGTTCTCGCAGGCTGTTGACGTGGTAGTTGTTACTGCTGCCGAGAGCTATGAATTTTTATCGGAATGTGCTCCCACGCATTTAGGTGGAGGAAGTCACGGATCATTGCATAAGCAAGATTCGCTGATTCCGTTAGTGATTGCGGGTGCTTCGGGGATGTTTCCGCTCCCGGCAAGACTGGTAGATGTCAAAGACTTTATTCTCCGTGAGCTGGGGATTCCGTCAGCCTCAAATCCGCAATGACCGGGACGTGATCGGACCAATTGACAGGTAGCAGCTCGTAGTGCTCAATATTCCAGTGATGCGAAACAAAAATATAGTCCAGACGTCGGCGGAAGGCAGGAAGCGTTGGTTTTTTTTCCTGACCTGAGACAAGAGCACAGTCCATCAGGTGTGGAGTAAAGGACACATTACTCGCGTTGAAATCCCCCATTAGGAGTAATGGGGTTTTTACGTGTTGTTGTATCAATGTCGACATGAGCTGTAGCTGTGCTAGTCTGCTTATTTGATTTAAGCTGCAGTGTGTAACACAAAGCGTAATCGTACTACCGAATCCCTGGAAGGTTGCATACAGGAGGGTTCGTTGTTCTTTTCTGGCTGGTAAAACGATAGCATCGACATTTTCAAGCGGGTACTTTGATAGCAGTGCATTGCCGTAATACCCATCTCCTATCGAGATCGAAGGGGAAAAGGCCAGGTGATATTGTAATTGATCAGCGATGTAGCTCGCTTGATACCCATACTTCCCGTTTTGGTGGACTTCCTGAAGACCGATGATGTCTGGTTGCAAGCCCTTTAAAGTAAGAGTCATTTCGTTCAGACGTTTTCGCCACCAGAGGTCACGGCCGCTATGAATGTTGTAGCTGACCACACGCATCCTTGTTCACTTCCTTTGTTTTGACGTCATTTTTAAACTTATTTAGTTTTCCCTATTGCATTAGGTTTTAGTCTATGCTATATTAAAAAGCGTCGCCTCTGCTTGAGGCGCAGATGGAATGAAATGCTCCTTGAAAACCGGAATAGAATTAATCTGTGAAAATAAGCTTGTGTTTTACTTGAAGTCAGATTCATCTTCAAACTTTATTGGAGAGTTTGATCCTGGCTCAGGACGAACGCTGGCGGCGTGCCTAATACATGCAAGTCGAGCGAGTCTCTTCGGAGGCTAGCGGCGGACGGGTGAGTAACACGTAGGCAACCTGCCTCTCAGACTGGGATAACATAGGGAAACTTATGCTAATACCGGATAGGTTTTTGGATCGCATGATTCGAAAAGAAAAGGCGGCTTCGGCTGTCACTGGGAGATGGGCCTGCGGCGCATTAGCTAGTTGGTGGGGTAACGGCCTACCAAGGCGACGATGCGTAGCCGACCTGAGAGGGTGACCGGCCACACTGGGACTGAGACACGGCCCAGACTCCTACGGGAGGCAGCAGTAGGGAATTTTCCACAATGGACGAAAGTCTGATGGAGCAACGCCGCGTGAACGATGAAGGTCTTCGGATGG
>NZ_PXZN01000130.1:0-4158 GCF_003013445.1 Brevibacillus sp. NRRL NRS-603
TTTTCTTTCGTTTTCTTTACCAGCTTTTCCAGCGCGTTGATCAAATCGTATAGGGTCACATTCGTTACGGTATGATCCTCTTCACGCACATAAGGAGACAAATTCTCAGCGGGACGCGTAAAGACTTGATTACGACCGATTTCCATTTCTCTCAGGTTCTCGGCAAGCATCTTATAGCGCTTGTACTCCAACAGACGCGCAACCAGTTCTTCACGCGGGTCTATCTCGTCTACATCCATATCGAGGAACTGCTGAAAGACATGCTCCTCCTTCTTCGGTAACAGCATCTTGCTTTTAATAGAGAGGAGCGTAGCCGCCATGACTACGAACTCACTGGCCACATCCAGTTGGAGCTCTTGCATCTTGTCAATCGTCGCGAGGTATTGCTCCGTAATTTCCGCTACCGGTATGTCGTAGATGTCCACCTCAGCCTTGTCGATCAGATGGAGCAACAGATCGAGTGGTCCCTCAAAGGAATCAAGTTTGATGCTGTAAGCCAAAAGTCGTCCCTCGTTTCCGTTAGATGAACACGCTTAAGATGTTCACTGCAATCTGTTGAATCCAGGTGCTAACAATAGCAAGCGGAATCCCAAAAATAGTAGAGCTTACGCCTGGAATGAAAATCAGCAAGAGCAAGATCCATGGTCCATATACCTCATAATGATAGTACTTTGCATCCCAGCTGCGTGGAGACAAGAAGCGCAATATTTTGTAGCCATCCAATGGTGGGATCGGCAAAAGGTTAAAGACGAAGAGTGCAGCATTGATAATGATACTAAATTCAAGCGTTACCTCAATGGCAAAGGCTGCTTTTTCATTCATTCCTTCCATCATTCCGGAATAGCGTACAAGAATGTACACGATGCAGAATAAAATCGATAGTATCAGGTTGATAATCGGCCCTGCCACCGAAACGTAAACGATACCTAAACGCTTGTTCCCGCGAAAATGAAGAGGATTGATCGGCACCGGTTTCGCCCAACCAAATGGACCAAACAGAATGAGAATCAAACCAAACGGATCAATATGCGGGATTGGATTTAATGTTAATCGCCCCTCTGATTTCGCCGTATTGTCACCCAGCTTCCAAGCGACAAAGGCATGCGCCCATTCATGCAAAGTGAAAGCGATAACGAACGCAATTAAGCGAAACGGTACCGTTTTCCAATCAAAATGAAAAAGATCCATTGCTTCCTCCAATCATGCGCGTTCAAAAAGTCATCTTTTTGAACAACCCCTGATAAAAATCGTCTATCTTCTAGCATACCAGCAGATAGATAGGCTTACAACCCCATTCCAGCTTGACCCAGCATGCATCCTGACGTAAAAACACCGACAAGGATTCCCTCATCGGTGTTCAGTCAACTTCTATTATCCTACTTTTACTGTACCCATTTTATCGCCTTGTTTGATTGCATCCACGTGTTCCATACCGGAAGTAACGCGACCAAATACTGTATGTACGCCATCGAGGTGAGGGAAAGCATCATACAAGATGAAGAATTGGCTTCCGCCTGTGTCTTTTCCTGCGTGTGCCATGGACAGATAACCGCGCAGATGCTTGTGTGGGTTTCCTTTTGTTTCACATTTGATGGTGTAACCAGGACCGCCTGTACCTGTTCCGTAAGGGCAACCGCCTTGTGCTACGAAGCCAGGGATAACGCGGTGGAAGGACAGACCGTTGTAGAAGCCTTCATTAGCCAATTTCTCAAAGTTTGCAACTGTGCCCGGAGCTTCTTGATCGAACAGCTCCAGCTCGATTTGATTACCATTTTCCATGGTGATGAGCGCCTTTTTCATATGTTGACCTCCATACCTTGTAAAGTTAACGTACCCATTCTACCATGGAGAACGATTGACGTCCAATTATCCCTCGATGCGGATCTGCTCTTCGCCAGGCAACTCACAGTCGGTAATAAAAACCGTCCCAGCCTTCGCCTTTGCCACCATTTTCACGTACGCAGCCTTTTCTGCAACTTGTTCCGCACTGGTGTACTTCCCTGCATATAAGACGACACCTGCCATCGACATCGAGAGCTCCTGACCGTCACCCATTCTGCGTTTTTCATAAATGTCCGAAAAGTACGGCGTAAACGCATCCATGATAAACAATACAACATCATTCGCGCACTGCGCCTTCGTAATCAGGATAAAATCATCTCCGCCAATATGACCGATGAAATCAGATCCGCTTCCGTACCATTTTGAGGCTTCGCGCAACAAGTTCGCGGTTCGAACAATGATCTGATCACCTACTTCAAAACCGTAGCGGTCGTTAAACCATTTGAAACGATCGAGATCACAGTAGATGACCACCTGATGGTCAATCCGTTTCAGCCGTTGATTCAATTCTCTTTCAATCTGCACATTCCCCGGCAATCCTGTCAGCGGATTAGCAGAGCTGGCCATCTCGAGTTTGATGGAAGCCATTTTGTCCAACAGCTTCTGCACGGTAACGATACCGATGTACTCGCCATTCTCATCAATAATAATGACGACATCATACAAATGATAAGCATCCCTGGCCATCGCGCGCTTCGCTACCTCATCTAACTTGTCGTCTTTGATAGCTTTGAGCGGGTTGGTATTCATGATTTGAGAAACGGGCCTTTCATAATAGAGCGCGATTCCGTATTGACCACCGAGAATTTGATACAGAGAAAACCGCATGACAAGTCCAACCGGTATGCCGTTCTCCAGCACAACCACGCTTTCAATCCGCTGATTTTGTTCGAAAATCTCATGGATGCGTCTTACTTTCACGTGCTTTTCAACACTGATTGTCTTTGCCAAGATTTCCGTCATAGCTGGAGTTGGTAGTATTGGCGCTGCTTCTTGCTCAATCCGCTTTTCCATCGTAAACCTTAGAAAGTTCATCGCCTTTCCACATAGCTGCGCCATCCCTTTATCCGGCTTGCCTAAATAGTAACCCTGTCCATAGATGACACCGACGTCCATGAGCGTTTCCAGCTCTCGCTCTGTCTCGATCCCTTCTGCTATGATTTTGCAGTTCACTTTGTCAGCAAAGGATACAAACGTCTCCAACAACGCCTGCTTAATCGGATCGATATCGATATTGCGGATCAATGACATGTCAAGCTTAATAAAGTCTGGGTAGATTTCTGTAATCGATTCCAAGCTGGAGTACCCTGCTCCCGCATCATCTACGGCAATCATATAGCCTTGCTTGCGGTATTCTTCGATAATTTTTCGAAAGGCAGCGTAATTCGTAATCGCGTGGCGCTCTGTAATTTCAAAAACAATGTTTTGTGGCGTCAGCTCATACTCTGCCAAAAGCATCTGCACTTTGCCGCGCAATAGAAACGGATCGTCAATCGCTCGTGGGTCCAAATTGATGAATAGTTTTTCATGAGGCTTCAGGTAGCGTATATGCTCCAATGCCCGCTTGCGACATATATGCTCCAAACGAAACACAGTATCCGTCTCTTGTGCATAATAGAACAAGGCGGCGGGAGTTGCAAAGAGACTGTTGACCGGACCTCGCGCCAGTGCCTCCCATCCCAAAGCTTCGCCATTTGGCAAATGAATGATCGGCATGAAGTGCATCTGAACGTTTTCTTCTTCAAGCAGCTTGTGAAATTGTCTGATGTGGGCATATTTTTCGGAGGTAATCCCATACTTGGCCATGTGTACAGCATGCTTGACAGAGGTATACAGCTCTTTCACGATATCGTCTCCGATGATTTCCGCATAGCCGATATGGACACGAAGCTCCTCGCGATTGACGAAGCTCACTTGTCGATTTAACTGTCGTTCAGCCAACTCCTGAAAATGAATCGATAGCATTTGACAGTCTTCTTCACTCATCATTTTCGAAAAGGAAGTGTAGATCGCAAAATCGTCTCCCCACAGCTTTTGAATCGCGATGATTCTCCCTTTGATTTCAAATGCTTGACGAGCTACTGCTGGCAAAATGCTTTCGAATATATGAAGAACTCTCTTGGCACTCGTATCACCATAGCGATGCTCTACCTCTGTCAGCTTGACGATATCTATATAAAACATGACGACTTTCTTCTCTCTCTCCACTTCTTGCCGAATCATCGCCTTCATCCATTGGCGCTTGTCCAATGAAATATAGGGTATTCGTCGAAACCGCTTCATAAGAGTCGACAACATGATGAATCGCTCCCCCTC
>NZ_PXZN01000131.1:0-3531 GCF_003013445.1 Brevibacillus sp. NRRL NRS-603
CAACCGAAGCTGGAAAAAGTAACGTTCCGTTTTATTCCAGAAGCGACTACACGTCTAGCTGAAATGCAAACAGGTGCCATCGACATTATGAAAAAAGTCGAGATTAGCCAAACAGAATCCATCAAGGGCATGTCTGAACTTGAACTGATGCAAGTCGGTTCGCCAACCGTTTATTCAATTCGTTTCAATACATCGATGAAGCCAGTCGACAATGTAAAAGTCCGTGAAGCGATTGCTTACGCGATTGATGCGGACTTGATTATCGAAACGCTGCTCGGCGGATATGGTAAGCGCGTCAATTCATTCCAAAGCGATATGTCTTTCGGCTATGATCCTAACCTGCCATTACGTAATTATGATCCAGAAAAAGCAAAACAACTGCTCGCAGAAGCAGGTGTGAAGGAAGGAACGGAGCTTGATCTCTTCTTACCTGGTACAGATGCTACATTTAAAGAGGTAGCACAAGCGATCGAAATGCAATTAGGTCAAGTCGGTCTCAAGGTGAAGCTGAATCTGGTGGACGCCTCCACATTTACTTCTGACCTCATTCCGAACGGAAAAGCAGGACATATGTACCGGAATGGCTGGGGGGGATGGACGCTCGACTTTGATAATACTGCCTATCTGATGTATCACAAAGGTGAGTTCTGGAACCCTGATTTCTATGACGAAAAAGTAGAGGAGCTCTTGAAAGCAGAACGCTCCACGTTTGATCAAGAAAAGCGTCTGGCAGCATTTAAAGAGCTGAATCAACGTCTGTATGAGCTAGTCCCAGATGTACCGCTCTATCAATCGATCAACCTGTGGGCTGTAAACAAACGAGTAAAAGGCTTCCAACCTCCGACAGATGAACGTATCGATTTGCGCGAAGCATCGGTTGAATAAGGAATGTTTTGAACAGGGGAGTAGAAGATGTCTCTTCTATTCCCTTCATTTTTGATAAAGGAGGAGCGGGATGGCAGCCTTTTTAATTAGACGTCTACTACATAGTGTTTTTGTCGTTCTTGCTATTACTCTTGTCATTTTTGTCCTGGTGCGAATGACTGGTGACCCAGTATCGATCATGTTTCAAGCAGGTGAGCCTACCAAAGAGGCAATTACTGAGCTTCGGCAAAATCTCGGTCTGGACGAGCCCGTTCATGTACAGTTCGGGCTTTATTTAAAAGATATGTTTACCGGTAATTTTGGCACCTCTTTCCGAACGGGTGAGAGCGTGATCGACATGATGAAGGAGAAAATGGGAGCAACTTTGCTGCTTGCCTTCGGGGGAATGTTTGTCGCCCTGTTGATTGCGATTCCAGTAGGTATCATTTCTGCCGTTTATAGAGGCAGTGTAGCTGACTTTTTCGGACGCATTTTTTCATTGCTAGGAATCTCTTTTCCTAACTTTTGGTTAGGGATCATGTTAATCATCATATTTGCCGTTAAGCTGGGCTGGTTTCCTGCTTCTGGTTACGAAGGTCTGGAGTATTTGGTTCTGCCTTCCGTTGCACTCGGACTCATTTTGTCAGGGATTTTGGCTCGATTAGTTCGCTCTTCCATGCTGGAGGTAATGAATCAGCAATATATCAATACGGCCCGTTCCAAAGGGATCAAGGAATGGCTTGTCATCATCAAGCATGGCTTGCGAAACGCATTAATCCCAACGGTAACCTTTATTGGACTGCAATTTGGAACGTTGTTAGGCGGTACCGTGATTATTGAGCAAGTTTTTTCATGGCCAGGTATCGGGCGTATGCTGATTGACGCGATATCGCAACGTGACTTTCCAGTGATTCAAGGCTCTGTGATTATCTTGTCTTTTTTGATGATCTTCGTGAACCTGTTGGTTGATATCAGTTATGGCTTTATTGATCCACGTATTAGGCAGGGAGGAGGAAAAAGCGAATGACGACAGCGACAGTTACAAACAATCAGACCAATCCACCAATCAAAAAACGTGGAAAATGGAGCAAGATGGGCAGAAGATTCGTTCGAAATCCGTGGGCAATGACGGGGATGTTCTTGCTTATGCTTGCTGTCGTATCCGCACTTTTTGCACCGGTAATTGCGCCATCCACTCCTGATAAAGCTGATTTGCGTGCACGGCTGGTTGCTCCCTCGTGGATGGACGATACTGGGAAATCCGAGTATTTGCTAGGTACCGATCAGGTAGGACGTGACTTACTGAGCCGAATCATTTATGGAGCGCGCATATCGTTATTGGTTGGTGTCGTATCCGTACTGATTTCCTTAGTTATCGGGGTGATTCTGGGCCTCATCGCAGGCTTTTACGGACGCTGGGTAGATGATCTGTTAATGCGCTTGGCAGATGTACAGCTGGCATTCCCTTTCATTTTGTTTGCGATTATTGTCATGACGGTCTTTGGGGCAGGTCTATGGAAGCTCATACTTGTTCTGGGGATCAGTAACTGGGTAGGCTTTGCGCGACTGGTTCGAGGACAGGTCATGAGTGTAAAAGAAATGGAATACGTCCAGGCTGCAAAAGCAATCGGGGCTACGAATTTGCGGATCATCAGAAAACATGTCCTGCCAAACGTTTCTTCTTCGATCATCGTATTGGCAACGTTAAATGTAGCCACCAACATTTTGTTGGAAGCATCGTTGACGTTTATTGGGTTGGGTGTAGACCCTTCAATTCCTACATGGGGAGGCATGCTGGCAGACGGTCGCAACTATCTGGAGACGGCATGGTGGGTTGCTACTTTCCCAGGCATCGCCATTATGATTACAGTGTTTGGAATTAACCTGCTGGGCGATTGGCTCCGTGACGAGCTAGATCCAAATCTGCGCGTGTAAGGGGGCTAACCAATGAGAGGGCTAGGTGAAATTTTTACAACGAAAGGGTTAGTTGCCGACCGAAACAATGACGGTGTAGCTGATTCATTGTCTGTTTCCTTCTGTTTTCAAACGGGAATCGTCGTAGAAGGATTCATTGATTTTTGTGCCCGATTAGGCCTTGAAACAAGTGAGCTGGATCTGCCTTCCATTCGTATGGAAGATTCACCGATGGTTGCTAGCAGCACGAAAAGCGGTGAGTGGCTTTGCACAGTAAGTATTGAGCCATCCTGCGACGTGGATGATGCGTCATGCACTCTCGATCGAGGGAACAATCGAATTGCTTTCGTTGGTGGAAGCGAGGAGAGTCTTAGCCGATTACTGCGCTGGATGGCGGCGTATTGGACAGATGCAGCACCTGCAACCACTTCACTCGGTGACATTGAAAGGATTCGTTGTTCTTTACATGAAGTTCAACTATATGTTTGTGCGGATGCTTCACCTGTCTATCAAATTGCGATACCCCAGTATGCGCTGATGAGTTCGTATGAGGGAAGTCCTATCGTAGAGAGACCAACTCCGCTTGAAAGTCTGGCAGAGCTTTGGACAACGGCAGGGTTCTATCAAGCAGGGCGTACGGATTTAACGAGTCGGACAGATGTATTTTTTACAGGGCTCCAAACTGCAGAGGCGGTTATGTCTGCCGCCCGCTTTGCAGCTCGGATTGGTCTAGCCTCGACCGGGATACATTTC
>NZ_PXZN01000132.1:0-3468 GCF_003013445.1 Brevibacillus sp. NRRL NRS-603
GCGGGGGGCAGCAACTCTACGGTAGAGCTGCTCAATGTTTCCTACGATCCGACGCGAGAGTTTTACCAAGATATCAACAAGGAGTTTGCCTCAGAGTGGCAACAAAAAACAGGTCAAACAGTGACGATCAAGCAATCACATGGCGGTTCAGGCAAGCAATCCCGCTCCGTCATCGATGGTTTAGAAGCAGACGTAGTCACCCTTGCCCTCGCCTATGACATTGACGCGATTGCCGAACGCGGTCTGATTCCTGCCGATTGGCAAAAGAAGCTCTCAGACAACAGCTCGCCCTACACCTCCACAATTGTGTTCCTCGTGCGCAAAGGCAATCCGAAGCAAATCAAAGATTGGGATGATTTGATCAAGCCTGGTATCTCCGTGATTACTCCGAACCCGAAAACGTCTGGGGGAGCCAGATGGAATTACTTGGCTGCCTGGGGTTATGCCTTGAAGACAAATGGGGGAGATGAAGCGAAGGCACAAGAATTCGTGGCGCAATTGTTTAAAAATGTACCCGTCCTCGATTCTGGGGCACGCGGTTCGACCACTACATTTGTCGAGCGTGGCATTGGGGATGTGCTGATTGCATGGGAAAACGAAGCGTATCTCGCTGTCAATGAACTAGGGAAAGACAAGTTTGAGATTGTGAATCCGTCCTTGAGCATTTTGGCTGAGCCGCCAGTCACCATCGTTGACAAATATGCTGACAAGCACAAGACAAAAGAAGTAGCAGAAGCATACCTCCAGTTCCTGTATACCAAAAAAGGCCAAGAGCTCGCTGCCAAGCACTACTACCGTCCACGTTCACAAGAAGTACTCAAAGCACATAAACCAGCATTTCCTGACATCCAACTGTTTACGATCGATGAGTTGTTTGGTGGCTGGACCAAAGCACAAAAGACTCATTTTACAGATCAAGGCGTGTTCGATCAGCTTTATAAACCATAGACCTACACTTTCCTCAGAGGAGTTACTTTCATGAGAAAATCACTCAGCAACAGAGGGTTTTTGCCAGGATTTGGCATGACTATGGGCTATACCATCATCTACCTGAGTCTTCTGGTGCTGATCCCTCTGTCTGTCCTGTTTTTAAAAGCTTCGACGATGAGTTGGGAGCAATTCATTGGGACCATTATGGATACGCGCGTTCTTGCCTCTATTCGCGTGAGTATTATGACTTCTTTTTTTGCGGCTTGTCTCAATGCAGTGTTCGGTGTCTTGGTGGCATGGGTGTTGGTTCGCTATCAGTTTGCGGGGAAGCGGATCATTGACGGTATTGTTGATCTCCCATTTGCTTTGCCTACCGCTGTAGGCGGGATTGCCCTGACTTCTATTTACGCCGAAAATGGTTGGATTGGGCAGTATCTGGCGGAGTGGGGGATTAAGGTAGCGTACACCCCCATTGGTATATGGGTTGCCCTAACATTCATCGGTCTTCCTTTTGTCGTCAGAACAGTCCAGCCTGTTTTGCAGGATTGGGATTTGCAAATGGAGGAAGCGGCGGCTACGTTGGGTGCTACCCGATGGAATACATTTTGGCGGGTGGTCTTGCCGCATCTGTTACCGGCAATCATTACGGGTTTTGCGCTAGCCTTCGCCAGGGCATTGGGGGAGTATGGCTCCGTCGTTTTCATCTCCGGGAACATGCCGTTGAAAACAGAGATTGTGCCCCTCTTGATTATGACCAAGCTGGAGCAGTTTGATTATGCAGGCGCTACGGCAATTGCAACCGTCATGCTTGTGATTTCCTTTGTCATGCTTTTGATCATCAACTACTTGCAATGGAAAATCAATAAATTCGATGCGGCCCGTTAGGAGGTATTACGTATGAAGCATTTGACGGAGCCGGCCTATATCCGCTGGACACTGATTATCGTGGCCTTGCTCTTTCTCGGCTTGTTTTTGATCCTGCCGCTAGTAGCAGTTTTTACAGAAGCGTTTCGGCAAGGGGCGGAGGTGTTCGTGGCATCCATTACAGAGGAGGAAACGTTATCCGCTGTCAAGCTCACCTTGCTAGTCGCAGCCATTAGCGTACCGCTGAATGTGACGTTCGGGATCGCTGCTGCATGGGCAATCGCCAAGTTTTCGTTCCCGGGAAAAAATGTGTTGCTTACGTTGATCGACTTGCCATTTGCCGTATCTCCAGTCATTGCGGGTCTAATCTTTGTCCTCTTGTTTGGGAGTCAAGGTGTGGCGGCGCCCTTACTTGCGGAATGGGATTTCAAAATCATTTTCGCGGTTCCAGGCATCGTGCTCGCGACCACCTTTGTTACCTTCCCGTTCGTCGCTCGTGAACTGATTCCGGTCATGGAAGCACAGGGAAGAGACGAGGAGGAAGCAGCAGTCTCGCTCGGAGCAAGCGGCTGGAAAACATTTTTACGCGTCACGCTGCCAAACGTAAAATGGGGGCTCCTGTACGGGGTCATTTTGTGCAATGCCCGCGCCATGGGTGAATTCGGGGCAGTATCCGTCGTTTCAGGTCATATCCGCGGCATGACCAATACGCTCCCGTTGCATGTGGAGATTCTCTACAACGAATATCAATTCGCTGCTGCCTTTGCGGTAGCCACCTTGCTTGCTGCCTTAGCCTTAGTGACGCTTATTCTGAAAAGCTTGATCGAGTGGAAAACCGAGCGGCAGGCAAAGCTGGATGAGGAACAACACTACAACGTGACAGGAGAGAGAGCCGGATGAGTATCGAGGTACTGAACATTACGAAGTCATATAAAAGCTTTACGGCACTGAAAAATGTAAATCTGCACATCCCGGAAGGCGAACTTGTAGCACTTCTCGGGCCTTCCGGATCGGGAAAGACGACGCTTTTGCGTCTCATCGCTGGACTGGAGCAACCGCAGGAGGGGAGCATCCTCTTCAACGGAGAGGATAATACGAACCGCGACGTGCGCGAGAGGCAGGTTGGGTTTGTTTTTCAGCATTACGCCTTGTTTCGGCATATGAACATTTTTGACAACATTGCGTTTGGATTGTCCGTTCGTTCCCGCAAAACACGACCGAGCAAGGAGGAAATCAGTGAAAAGGTTCATTCGCTGTTAAAGCTCGTGCAGCTAGAAGGTCTCGCTCATCGCTATCCCTCACAGCTATCCGGTGGGCAGCGCCAACGTGTCGCATTGGCGAGGGCTTTGGCAGTGGAACCAAAATTTTTGCTGCTGGATGAACCGTTTGGCGCTTTGGATACGAAAGTGAGGCAGGATCTGCGTCGCTGGCTCCGTCATTTGCACGGGAAGCTCGGGCTGACGATTCTGTTCGTGACACACGATCAGGAGGAAGCGATGGAATTGGCGGATCAGGTAGTTGTGATGAATGAAGGGCGAGTGGAGCAGGTAGGATCGCCCGAGGAAATTTATCATCATCCGGCCAATCCGTTCGTGTACAGCTTTCTGGGGCGGGTCAATCTGTTTCACGGACGAATCCAAAATGGCAAAATCAAGCTCGGTGAAGCGGAGTTCG
>NZ_PXZN01000133.1:0-1813 GCF_003013445.1 Brevibacillus sp. NRRL NRS-603
ATTTGTCGTAACCAAGCTCCGAGAGGCGGGCGCTGTCCTTTTAGGGAAAACAAATCTCACGGAATGGGCTAACTATATCTCCAATGACATGCCAGATGGCTACAGCTCACGCGGTGGACAAGTATTGAACCCATACGGTCCTGGTGTACTAGAGGTCGGCGGGTCTAGCTCAGGTTCGGCTGCTGCGATTGCCGCAGGATTTGCCGTTGTGGCAGTCGGTACGGAGACGTGCGGGTCCATTCTCCATCCAGCGGAGCATAATTCGCTCGTGGGAATCAAACCTACTGTTGGCTTAATCAGCCGTTCGGGTATCATTCCGATTTCCCATAGCCAAGACACAGCCGGACCGATGGCGAGAACCGTGACTGATGCAGCTATTTTGCTTGGCGCGCTTACTGGTATTGATGAAAATGATCCGGTGACTGGAAAAACCGAAGGCTTGGGTCATACCGATTACCTCCCCTTCCTCGATGCAGACGGTTTGCGGGGTGCGCGCATCGGCGTTGTACGTTCCAGGTTTTTGGCTGAGTGTGATGACGAAGAAATCGCCTTGTATGAAGCAGCTATTGAAAAGCTCAGAGAGGCTGGCGCAACTGTCATAGATGCGGTCACCATTCCTACAGAAAATGCCAAGTGGGATAGACAAGTTCTGGTGCATGAATTCAAGGTAGGCGTCAATGCGTACTTAAAAACCCTACCAGCCTCCTACCCGATCCGCTCCTTACAGGATGTCATTGCCTTTAATCAGGCACATGAGGAACAAGCCCTGCTTTACGGGCAAGAGCTGCTGGTAGAATCCGAGCGAACAAGTGGTACGTTGACAGAGCCGGAATATCTGGCGAATCTCTTGTTCGATTTGGAAATGACACAGAAACAAGGCCTTGATGCTGTCATGAAGGAGCACGAACTCGATGCCCTCTTGTACCCCGGTAGTACGGGTTATGCTATCCCGGCCAAAGCTGGTTACCCATCCATTACGGTTCCGGCTGGCTATACTTCCGCAGGCAAGCCATTTGGCATCATGCTAACTGGATTGGCATTCCAGGAACCTACTCTCCTTCGTTTGGCCTACGCTTATGAGCAAGCAACTCGACTGCGTGTAGCTCCGAGTATGACTACTGCGTAAAGGAAGCACAGAATGAACCGATATTACGGACTTTTTATTGGCACAGCAATCCCTTTCAAGCACCTGAAGAAAATCATTCGCAAATTCAACTATGATTACTATGGCAAAGCCAGTCCCGAACGACAGCAGGACTTTATCGAAATTATTCCAGAATTCCACATCAGTCATTCTCATGATCCACACCATTGGCTAGCGTGTATCATGGTGGAACCTGCGTATTTGAACAGATTTTTAGAAATCATAAACAATCTAGATTTCACTTTCATCCTTTGTCAGTATCGTCACGGTCATTTTCAAACGATAATGAATGGAATCGAGTATAGTGTTACGTGCTTTCGTTCATTGGAAGATGTCGTATATCTAGTATTAGAAGACGAAGATGATATCGAAGGGAAATTCGCAAAAAAACTACGCACGCTCCCACTCGAAAAACAATTTGCTTCAGCCCCTGGAATTAAAACGAGCGAAGAATATCAGCATCTGCTAGATACATGGGTAAAGGAAGTACTCGCCTATCCAGCAAAAAACGCATGAGACCTTTTTGGCCCCATGCGTTTTTCTCTTTCTACATCGTCTTGCTTTCTTGCTCTGCTTTACCGAGTCGGTCTTGGAACAGCTTGCTCAATTGACCGATATTTACTTCCCATTCCTCATCCTTGTAATAAACGGTTGCTTTGGATTCGCCTT
>NZ_PXZN01000134.1:0-2607 GCF_003013445.1 Brevibacillus sp. NRRL NRS-603
TGAAAAGCCGACTTTTTAAATACGCGCGAACAGAAGAAACGTTTGTTGAATGAGGTGAAAAAATGGGGCTCATATTGCCTACGGTAAGTACGGCTTTTATCGTTATTAGCGGAATTCTCGTTGCGATTGGCTGGTATGCCATTGCGAAAAAGCAAGTAGAAAAGCATATGAAGATTATGAAATGGGCTGCGATCTGTGCCACGATCTTCTTTATCACTTATGTTTCCAGAACGGCGTTTATCGGAAACACGCATTTTGGCGGACCAGACAGCATCAAGCCAATCTATCAGACGTTCTTGTTCTTCCACATCGTCCTGGCAACAGTCGGTGGTGTGATGGGTCTGATTACACTCAGATACGCTTACACGAAAAACTATGCTTCTCATCGTAAGATCGGTCCTTGGACATCCATTGTCTGGTTTGTCACCTCGATTACAGGAGCTGCGGTTTATCTGCTGCTGTACTGGATTTATCCAGGTGGCGAGACGTCTGGCGTGCTGGATGTAATTTTTGGTAAGTAATCGGGTGCTCAGATAGAAGGAAACAGGAGGTAAAAAACGTGGACCAGCAAATCACCGTGCAGGAATCGCTTGATGCCGATGCTTCTTTGCAGACACAGCCAGTAGGGCCAGCTACCTTTCGGGATTACGTACAACTGACGAAGCCTGGCATTACCCTGTCAAACTTGATGACCACTTTTGCTGCTTTATGGTTAGCGTCCTACGGTTATCCGAACTGGAAACTGGCTTTTTTCACCTTGCTAGGAACCGCTTTGGTCATTATGTCGGGTGCGGCTTTAAACAATTTCTACGACCGTGATTTGGACAAAAAAATGAAGCGGACGCAACATCGGGCGGTAGCGACCGGAAGAATTTCTGCACGTAACGCAATCCTCTTAGGAATTGGTCTGCTGCTGGCAGGGGTTACTGTGCTGGCTGTATATGCGAATCCCTTGGCGGCGGTTTGGGGATTGATCGGCCACATTTTTTACGTGCTGATTTACACGCCGTTGAAACGAGTGACAACTCTCAATACGGTGATTGGCGGTATTTCAGGTGCAGCTCCTCCGGTAATTGGGTGGGTCGCAGTAACAGAGACCATGGACATGACCGCTTGGCTGTTGTTCTTGGTATTGTTCTTGTGGCAGCCTCCCCATTTTTTGGCGTTGGCTATGCTGAAAACAGAAGAATACCGTGCAGGTAATCTGCCGATGCTACCGGTAGTAAAAGGCTTTGCCGAGACGAAACGACAAATGGTGCTGTGGGGTTCGGTGTTGTTCCCGGCTTCTTTGCTGCTGTTTATCCACGGTAGCCTGGGCTTTGTGTATTTGCTCGTCATGAGCGTGATGGGGATTGTATACATGGTTCTGCTTTTCCAAGGGTTCAAAACCAAGGATGATCTTGCTTGGGCACGCAAACTGTTCGGTTATTCCATCCTTTATTTGACAGTGTTTTGTGCAGCGATCGTCATTAGTACCATGGTCAACTATTATTGACACGAAACACTCACTAAATGTTCACGGAACATCCCTTGCTTAGCAGGGGATGTTTCATTATCGTAAAAGAGGACATAGAACGAGGTGTTGTTTGATCCTCACAAGAAACAGGGTGACTTACTATGGGAAAATGGCTGAAGCCATTAGCTTTTCTTGCTACCTTGATCATGTTTATCGTGATGGTAGCCGGTTCGCTTGTAACCAAGACAGATTCAGCACTCGGCTGTGGAAATGACTGGCCGCTGTGCAACGGGAAATGGGTTCCGGAATACACGTTGGCATCCATTATTGAATATTCTCATCGCCTGATCACAGGTGTTGCCGGTATTGTTGTCGCGATTTTTTCTGTACTTTGCTGGCGGTATTACAAAAACAACCAAGAAGTTCGCAATCTCGCTATTTTTGGTTTGTTTTTCATCGTAGTGGAGTCCATTCTCGGCGCTTCTGCCGTTATTTGGCCACAGTCTTCATCTGTTTTGGCTCTGCACTTCGGATTTTCCTTGCTTGCTTATTCAGGGGTGTTCTTGTTGAGTGTGTTCGTTTATCAGCGAGAAAAAATGCAAAGCCTGGTGAAAACGACCGTCTCAAAAGGCTTCCGCAACTGGATGTGGTTCGTCGCTATTTATACGTACGCTGTCGTTTATCTGGGAGCGTATGTCAGACATACGGGTTCAAGTATGGCCTGCAGTGACTGGCCGTTATGTCAGGGACAGGTCATCCCAGAGTTGTACGGACAGACCGGTATTCATTTTGCCCACAGAATCGCTGCGTTGGTGTTGGGATTCTTGTTGTTGGGGACGATGATTTACTGCATGCGACATTTCAAGGAAAAACGGCGTGACTTGTACGGTGCAAGTATCCTGAGCTTTATTCTTTGCATCGCGCAGGTGTTCAGCGGCGGCTTCGTAATCATCTACAAGCTTCACCTGTACGCTACACTGACTCACTCGATGATCATCACGATTTTGTTCGGGATCATCTGCTACATGTGTTTGCAGACGTTGAAGTCACCGACAAATGAAAAGCTGAGAAGATAAAAGGAAAAGCTGCGCTCCTGATTCGTGGAGGGCAGCTTATTATGCGGCTGTAGTGGTGGGGAAGAAGCGCATTTC
>NZ_PXZN01000135.1:0-3704 GCF_003013445.1 Brevibacillus sp. NRRL NRS-603
TTCTCCTGTTTCCTCCCCACTACAACAGCATCGTACAAAATGTTTCCAAAGAGAAAAAAGACCTCCTGATGGCCAGGAGGTTGCAGTCATTTTTATTTAGTGGTCGAACAACTGCTGCAGCTCTTTGAAAGTCCGTGTTTTTTGCAGCGTGACAATTAACTTGAGACGAGCCTTTTGCCCATTCAAGCCATTGGAGAAGATGATGCCCATCTCTTTTAGTTTGCGGCCTCCACCTTCATAGTCATAGATATCCTGCACTTGTCCATTGTAGCAGCGGGAGACGAGCACGATCGGTACGCCTTTGTCGAGTAATTGTTGCAGGGTAGGAATGATGGCGGGAGGAAGATTTCCTAATCCAAATGCCTCTATGACGAGTCCATCAATCTTCTGCTCCAATAAAAACTGTAGCCAAGCAGGGTCCATCCCAGCAACCGCTTTGATTAACGGCACATTCGCATCAGCATGGGTAATGGCATAATGCTCTCGATCCAATGGAGCATGGTGGTATTGCACGCTTTTTTTCGCTAGGGTTCCAATCGGTCCGTATTGTGGAGATTGAAAGGTAGCGACATTGCTCGTGTGTGTTTTGGTTACATGGCGTGCAGCGTGAATTTCGTCATTAAAAACAACGATAACGCCTTTGTTCAAACTGTCTGAGTCTGCGGCTACACGAACGGAAGAAATGAGATTGACGGGACCGTCAGCTCCGAGCTCATTACTGCTGCGCATGGCTCCAGTCACGACAATCGGGACGTTGACCGACAAAGTCAGATCCAGGAAGTATGCAGTCTCTTCCAACGTATCAGTCCCATGAGTAATGACAATGCCATCATAGTGATCATGTTGAAAGGCTTCCTCAATATCGAGTCGCAGCTGATTCATGATCGCAGGAGTCATATGAGGGCTAGGTAGGTTGAGTAGATTTTTCATGGTGACATCCGCGTGCTTTTCTAAAAAAGGAAGGATTTTGTTGACTGCTTGATCATCCAATGGCTTTACGCCTTCTGAGTCATCGACAGACATGGCAATCGTACCGCCTGTGTTCACTACCAAAATTTTTTTTGACATGATCTCTCTCCTGTAGCGGGTTTTCATCAACCAGTATTCATGGTACGATGAACAGTAGTCTTGTGTAAAGGAGTAATAAAAGATGATTGCTTTGATCGGCGCGGCAGTTGCCCCCGGTATCGCCATCTTAAGTTACTTTTACCTGCGTGACAGTCTCGAACCGGAGCCAATTTCGATGGTAATCCGGTCGTTTATCTTTGGTATGCTGCTGGTCGTACCGATTATGGTACTTCAGTACATCATGCAGAATGAATGGAACTGGCGGGATGGCATTGTCGCGGAAGTTTTCCAATCCGCTGTAGTGGAAGAATTTTTTAAATGGATGGTCATCTATTTTACGGTTTATAAACATTTGGAATTTGATGAGCCATACGATGGAATTGTTTATGCGGTTGCGGTGTCACTTGGTTTTGCTACGTTGGAAAATTTGTTCTACCTTATTATCAATGGAACGAATATTGCCATCTGGCGTGCCTTTTTGCCAGTATCCAGCCATGCGTTGTTTGCGGTGTGGATGGGTTATTATCTCGGACGGGCCAAGTTTTCCAAGGACGCCAAGCATGAGCGGCTTTTTTTATGGATGTCGATTACCTTGCCGATCGGCTTGCATGCTCTGTACAACTTGATTTTTTTGGCAGTGCAAAACTGGTTGGTAGTGATTGTTCCATTCATGCTTCTTTTGTGGTGGCAGGGCTTAAAAAAGGTACAAAGAGCACACGATTTCGGTTCTAAAAATCTCTCTTCACGTCCACAATAGACGGTAAGGAGGAGACATACGTGCTAAAAACCGAACGAGCAAAGGTGACAATTCAATGCAATGTATGTGGAGAAAAGTTTACACTACGTGGTCATCGAGAACCTGGTGGGCAAATAGAAACAGGGTTCAAGCAGTGCCTGTGTGACAACGACAAGCATTTTCGGATTGACGAGTCCTGATCTTTTCCATTCCCAGTTGAAAAAGCGTGACGAATCTATGTGGGCCGATGCAAATAGCATCGGTCTTTTTCTATATCCAGATTCACATGCATAATCCATTCTTCCTCCACCAACACTATGCAAAGATTTCAATACATGCCAAGGAGGATTCAGCCGTGCGTACAATCTGGATCGCAGGTGTGTTGGTGGTGTTGGTAGCAGCGGGCTTAAGTGGATACAAGGTTGTCTGGAAGGAAAAGAATGTAGCTGCCGTACAAGAAGAGCAGATGGCTGCACCTGCTACGAAAAATCAGACGGGCAAAGCCAAAGCCAGCTTTCATCCTTCACGAGTCTCTGACAATGATTTAAAAATCATGGCGAATGCTGTTTACGGGGAGTCAAGAGGAGAGCCGTTTGAAGGGCAAGTAGCTGTCGCCGCCGTTATTTTGAACCGCGTCAAGAGCCCTTCGTTTCCTGATACGCCTTCGGCTGTGATATTCGAACCACGCGCTTTTACAGCAGTTGCTGATGGTCAAATATGGCTTACACCGAATGAAAGTGCGACGAAAGCAGTGAAGAACGCATTAAACGGCTGGGACCCGACGGGAGGCTGCACGTACTATTTTAATCCGGATACAGCAACATCCGGTTGGATTTGGACCAGACCACAGGTTAAAAAGATCGGCAAACACATCTTTTGCAGATAATCGATGCGTAATCAAAGGAGGAGTGGCAAGGGATGGTATATGGAGCAACAGCACGGTTGTTATTTCCCGTTGCCCTGGTTGCCTTAATAGGCGCTGGCGTGTGGGGGTATCAGGAGCACAATGAGAAGAACTCGGTCTTGATCAAAGCCGAAAACTCGTACCAACGGGCTTTTCACGATCTCACTTATCATGTGGACAAGCTGCACGATGAGCTTGGCAAATCGCTGGTGGTCAACTCGCGCAGACAAATGACCCCAATTTTGACGAATGTCTGGCGGCTTTCCTATGCGGCACAAGCGGATGTCGGACAATTGCCATTGACCTTGATGGCATTTAACAAAACAGAAGAAATGCTGTCGAGGGTGGCGGATTTTTCCTATCGTGTCGCCGTGCGTGATTTGGACAAGGTGCCGTTGAGTCAGAGTGAATACAAGACATTGAAGAGTCTTCACACCCAAGCAAAGGATATCCAGGATGAGCTCCGCAAGGTACAAGCCATCGCGATGGACAAACAATTGAGATGGATGGATGTGGAGACGGCATTGGCCTCCAATAAAAACAAAGAGGACAATACCATCATCGACGGATTCCAAACCATTGAGAAAAAAGTGCAAGAATACCCTGATTTGGACTGGGGCGTCGGGATACAGAGTCTCGACAAGAAAAAACAGCAGCGAATCAAAGGGATCGATGGCAAACCAGCCACCAAAGAGGAAGCAGAGAAGAATGCATTGGCGTTTCTCGGGTTGAAGCCAGGAGATGCGAAAGTAGAAGTAAACGATAACGGCAAGGGGCAGGAATATACGGCGTATAGTGTACGTGTCACGCCAAACGGGCACAAAACTGCCATTAATCTCGATGTCACCAAACGCGGTGGAAAAGTCGTTTGGATGATGAACGAGCGTGGAGTTGGCGAGGAAAAGCTGGATATGAAGCAGGCGGAAGAAAAAGGTCGAGTGTTCTTGAGAAACCATGGATTTGACAATATGGAGGTCTCCGAGATTGACAGCTACG
>NZ_PXZN01000136.1:0-724 GCF_003013445.1 Brevibacillus sp. NRRL NRS-603
AAGGTTTCAGCACCACTTGAAATGGATCAACGCATTCAAGTAGCGGCTGATACACCAGCGCCATTGACCGTACAGCCAAATATGACGCGTGAGCAATACGAGCAGCTAGTCGTGCAGGCGAAAGAATACATCGCGGCCGGAGACATTTTTCAAGTCGTGTTGTCCCAACGTTTTTCTGTAAAGACTGACGTCGATCCTTTTGCGGTGTATCGATTGCTGCGTACATTGAATCCCTCCCCATACATGTACTATCTCGAATACGAGGGTGAGACAGTCGTCGGGACTTCACCAGAACTGCTCGTGCGTGTAGAAGATGAAAAAGTAGAGATGCGACCGATTGCAGGAACGCGAAAAAGAGGGGCGACTCCACAAGAAGATGCTGCATTGGCGGCTGATCTTTTGGCTGATAAAAAAGAGCGAGCCGAGCATTACATGCTGCTGGATCTGGGGCGCAACGATGTTGGAAAGGTCTCAGCTTACGGTAGCGTGAAAGTGGAGGAAGCATTGGTTATTGAAAACTACTCCCATGTGATGCATATGGTTTCGCATGTGACTGGCAAGCTCCGGGAGGGACTGCACGCTTTCGATGCATTGCTGAGTGCTTTTCCGGCAGGGACAGTATCTGGTTCTCCCAAGCTGCGGGCGATGGAAATTATTGCAGAGCTCGAGCCTGACGCACGCCATCTGTATGCGGGAGCGATCGGCTACATTTCATTTGATGGTT
>NZ_PXZN01000137.1:0-871 GCF_003013445.1 Brevibacillus sp. NRRL NRS-603
GCTCGTTCCCGTGACTGTCAGTTCATCCAAACCATCCGAGCCTGCTACAACGAGCGCTCTTTTCACATCGAGCTCGTGTAAGACTGCGGCTACATTCGGAAGCAGTTTAGCATCATAAACGCCCATCAACTGATGGCTGGCACCTGCTGGATTCGTCAATGGCCCCAGTAAATTAAATACCGTGCGAATCGCCAATTCTTTTCGCGGACCAGCCGCATGCTTCATCGCTTGGTGGTAAAGGGGAGCGAACAAGAAGCAGAGATTGGTCGCGCGCAGGCAATCCGCAGCGTCCTTTGGAGATAAATTGACGGGTACTCCCAACGCTTCCAACACATCAGCACTGCCGCTTTTGCTGGAAACTGCACGATTCCCGTGCTTGGCGATGCGTACACCGTCAGCTGCTGCGACAACTGCACTCGCCGTCGAAATGTTAAAAGTATGACTTCCGTCTCCACCTGTTCCGCAAGTGTCTACCAGACCTGGCAGATCGATGGGAAAACTCATTGCCCGCGCTCTCATGGCTTTGGCAAAACCGATAATCTCTTCCACCTGCTCGCCTTTCAAGCGAAGACTCGCTAAAAATGCACCAATCTGAGCTGGAGTTGCCTTTCCGTCCATAATCTCGCCCATAGCCTCTTCTGCAACCGTTCGTGATAAGTGCTTCCCAAGCAGAATTTGTTCCAGCGCGTACGTTAGCATGACAACTCCACCTTTCCGACGAACAACTGTTCCGCTTTTTCTAACGCAGAGAGCATTGCTGCTGCTTTGTTCACCGTCTCTTGGTATTCACTCGCAGGGACCGAGTCCGCTACGATGCCTGCACCCGCCTGTACATGTGCGTAACCATCCTGAAAGAACAACGTACGAATCG
>NZ_PXZN01000138.1:0-4621 GCF_003013445.1 Brevibacillus sp. NRRL NRS-603
AGACGAGACTGGTGAACTGGCGGCTTCTTTCAACACGATGGCAAGCAAGCTCAATCAGTTAGTCGATGCACTGTCCAAAGAGAAGGAGCAGCTGGCGAGCGTTCTTAGAAGCATGGTAGATGGTGTTGTGATGATAGATGCGAACGGCAAGCTGGCCGTGACGAATCCGCCAGCAGAACGTTTTTTGCGGGATTGGGATTTCGAGCATTCGGATGAGCCTGTGCCGCTGTTCCCGTTCTATCAGCAGGTTTTGCAAACCGGACAGGAAGTGACAGAGGATATCCCTGTTCAAGGACGGATATGGTCCGTTGTCATGGTACCTTTGAACGATCGGGATCAAATCCGAGGTGCTGTCGCAGTTCTTCGGGACATCACGCAGGAGCGTAAGCTGGATAAGATGCGCAATGATTTCGTGGCGAACGTATCCCATGAGCTGCGAACACCTTTATCCATGTTGCAAGGGTACAGTGAAGCGATTGTGGATGATATTGTGGCTACACCGGAAGAGCATAAAGAATTGGCACAGATCATCTATGACGAGTCAGCGCGTATGACCAAGCTGGTGAATGAATTGCTCAACCTGGCACGGATGGAAGCGGGGCATGTGGAATTGTTCCAGGAAACACTGGAGCTGCGTCCGTATTTGGAGCGCATTCAACGCAAATTCACGAATTTGGCTAGGGAACGTGAAATCCATCTCTTCCTTGAAATATCGACGACGCATACCCACGTGCTCATTGATCCTGATCGTATGGAGCAAGTGCTAACGAACTTGATCGATAATGCGCTGCGGCATACGCCAAGTGGGGGAAGCGTCACCATTCGGGCTCGCGGGGATAAAACGTTGCTGGTTGAGATAATCGATACAGGCAGTGGCATTCCGCAAGAAGATTTGCCGTTTGTTTTTGAGCGATTCTATAAAGCTGACAAGGCTCGCACACGTGGACGACTAGGCGGAACTGGTCTTGGACTAGCCATCGCGAAAAACCTTGTTGAGGCACACGGGGGCACCATCAGTGTGCAAAGTAAACTGGGTGAGGGAACGACTTTTACAATCGCCTTGATGCTGCATAAAAACAAGTAGGAGTGTAGAGAGAAAATGATCAAAACGATCTTATTTGATGTTGACGGGGTTATGTTGAGTGAAGAGCGTTACTTTGATGCTTCTGCATTGACAGTGTGGGAATTTTTGTACAGTCCGCAGTATGTAGGGCTTGCAGGCGAGGAATTCACACCTTCTCCAGAAGAAGAACAAATCAGACGGGTGCGCGAACAAGTTTTCGCTCATGATGAAGTGCTAAACTTTATCAAGTCACGTGGAATCAACTCCAACTGGGACATGGTTTTCCTTGCGTTTTCCTATCAGTTGATTCGTTTGATTGAAGCGGTTAAAACGCAAGTTCCAGAAGCAACGAGCCTTCTTGTCGAGCAAATTGATCGACCGCAGCTGGCAAAAGTGAAAGAGTGGGCTGCCACTTATGCTCCTGATTTCCAAGTAGACTACGCAGCGTTCACCGCTGATTTTGCCAAAGGTTCCGCACAAAAAGCAGAAATGCTTCTTTACTTGAATCAGATTGCGAAAGAGCGTTGCGGTATTTCAACAGAAATGTTCTCTCGCAATAGTGATCTATGGCAGTTGATTCAAAAGACGTTTCAAGAATGGTATCTCGGTGATGAGCGCGTGGCGGCATCGATTGGCCGTGAAACCATGCAGCCAGGCAAGAAGGGCTTCTTGTCAGACGAGATTCCGATTGTACCACCTGCGGAAATGGTTGAGTTGTTCCGCACGTTAAAAGAAAAAGGATACACACTGGGGATTGGAACAGGGCGCCCTACGATCGAGACGCATGTTCCCCTCAGTGAGATGAATATACTGGAATGGTTCGACCCGAACCGTGTCGTAACTGCCTCTCACGTACTCGATGCGGAAGAAGCATTTCCTAGCTTTGCGCCGATGTCCAAACCACACCCTTACTCCTATGTAAAAGGGTTGCTCGGACTCGATGCGCCGATTAGCGAGGCAGTCCATTTTTCATTGCCAATCGAAAATGGAGAAGAGGTGCTGATCGTCGGCGATTCACTTGCAGACTTTCTGGCGGCTCGCTCAATCGGTTGCAAGTTTGCAGCGACATTGACTGGACTGTCTGGTCAAGACGCACGCAGCAAGTTTGAAGAGGAAAAAGCAGATTTTATTCTCGATGATGTTCGTGATATCCTTTCCATTCTATAGACAAAAAAACTCCGCCGTTCCTACGTACGGCGGAGTTTTTTTATTCCCAACAAATCGATTTCAAGCATTTGAAGCGAAAGGCGTGAATCAAAAAGGATTCAATCATATTGTGACGGACGATTACTTCGAAAGACCCGTCCTCTCGCGAAAAAAACAGGACATCCGTATAGTCTTTGTTCCCTTCAAAATAACGACGAACTTCTTTTACACGAGCTCGCATGGATTCAGATTTTACGACGATGTGGTAGGTAGCATCTTGCTGTGAAATATGTTCGTTGATCTCAATTTCCTCTTGATTATAGGTGTACTGAAACAAGAGCGATTCCTCCTCACCAAATAAAATAGCGTAGATAAACGTAGACATGAGCAATCAAGATAGACAGGATCATTAACGGGAAGGCGATTTTCATAAAGCTAAAAAAGCCGATATGATATCCTTCCTTTGAGGCCAAGCCAGCAACAATCACGTTGGCACTCGCTCCAATCAAGGTACCGTTTCCTCCTAAACAAGCCCCGAGTGCAAGGCTCCACCAAAGCGGCTCCAAATTGGTGATCCCGAGTGCGCCCATTTCCTTGATCATGGGAATCATGGTGGCAACGAAAGGGATATTGTCAACAAAGGCAGAGGCGATTGCGCTTAACCAGAGGATCAACAGGGAGGTCTTTAATGAATCTCCACCGGTCAGATTAATCGCTTCCGTTGCGAGCTGTTTGATCACCCCAGTTTCCACTAATCCAGAGACGAGAACAAACAGGCCGATGAAGAAGAAAATCGTATTCCACTCGACTTTGCTGATCGCGTCTTCTAAATAATGCTCTCCAGTAAGGAGGAGCAAAAGAAAAGCTCCAGTTAAAGCGATTGTTGCCGATTCCAAATGAAGGGCGCCATGGAGCATGAAACCAATGATGGTCAACCCCATCACCGTCAAAGACTTTTTCAATAAACGGCTGTCGGTAATTTCATCGCGCTCATTTAACTGCATGATTTTTGCACTCAGCTCAGGTGAGGTTACTAACTGCTTACGGTATATCAGGACCAAGAAAACGACAGTGACAGCCAGAATCACGACGATAATTGGGCTCAAATTTACGATAAACTTCATAAAATCGAGCTCCGGTACAGAACTGCCAATCATGATATTCGGTGGGTCACCGATCAACGTAGCGGTTCCTCCGGCATTGGAGGCGATAATTTCACTGATTAAAAAAGGAATCGGATTAAGCTGGAGCTGGCGGGCGATGCTAAACGTCACAGGTACGATGAGAAGTACAGTAGTAACGTTGTCCAAAAAGGCGGAGGCAATCGCCGTGATCAAGCTCAGGTAGACAAGGATGCGAATCGGTTTGCCCTTTGCGACCTTTGCAGCACGGATGGCCACATACTTGAATACACCGGTTTGCGCCGTAATGGCAACCAAGATCATCATCCCAATAAGTAGGCCGAGGGTGTTAAAGTCGATATGGTGAATCGCTTGTTCCTGTGTAACGATCCCGAACAAGACCATGAGAATTCCGCCAGACATGGCGACGATGGTACGATGTAACTTTTCGCTAATAATAAATGCATAGGTAACTAAAAAGATACCAATAGCGAATAATGCTTGGTTCGTCATAAGAAGCTCCTTCCTTGGTGTGCAGAATTATCTTGTCCCATTATAGCTCTAACCAAAATCAGGGTAAAGAAAAAGACCCGGCATTTGGCCAGGTCTGTTCTTGTGTAGAAGGGAGAATCTACAGCTCGATTTGTGTAACGCTTTTCACTTCCGCCAGCTCGCCCATCGTATCGAGAAGCTCTGGCGTCAATGGTTTGTCGACAGAGAGCATCATGATCGCGTCCCCACCGATATCACGGCGTCCTACCTGCATCGTTGCGATGTTCACGCTGTTTTCACCCAAGATGGAACCCACACGTCCGATCACACCTGGACGGTCATTATGGTGAATGTAGAGCAGGTAGCCCTCTGGCGCTACGTCAATCGCAAAGTCGTCAATTTTCACAATACGCGCACCGTAACCATTGAGTCGCGTTCCAGCCACTGTGCGTGTCTCTTGCGTCGTTTTTAAGCTAACGGTCAGCAAGTTCGTAAAGCCTTTGTTTTGTGCTGCCTTTTGCTCCGTTACGGTGATGTCGCGCACTTTTGCGAGAATAGGGGCGTTCACATAGTTGACTTCCTCGCCTAGACGGAAGGACAGTACACCCTTGAGGACTGTGCGAGTCAGCGGGGACGTGTCTACATCCGTCAATTCACCGCTATATTTAATCGAAATCTCCGAAATGGAACCTACGGTCACTTGGGCAAGGAAATGGCCCAGCTTTTCACCCAACGTGAAGTACGGTTGGACTTTTTCCATCACGTGCGCAGGGATCGAAGGCAAATTCACGGCGTTTTT
>NZ_PXZN01000139.1:0-3880 GCF_003013445.1 Brevibacillus sp. NRRL NRS-603
ACCGAATCCCGATTGTCCAGTGGGAGCGAATATACAGTTTGTGCTGGAGTTGATTTTGACCCGTGCGCAGCATGCGATGGAGGATATTTTGGGCGAAGTGAAAATGTCCCAGCTCGTAGATAACCTGCGCCAGAAAATAACGGAAAAAGCACAATAAGAAAAAAATGCCCTTGCGTAAGCGAGGGCATTTTTACGAGAAAGGAGTGCCCGCATCCATTTTCCAAATATTTCACGAATCCGAGTCAAATGGGGAGGGATGTTTCTTTTTCATGATGAAGCAGCCAGCGTTTGCGTGAAAGTCCTCCTCCGTAACCTCCCAATTCACCATTGGAGTTGATGACCCGGTGACAAGGAATGACAATCGCTAACTGGTTCGCACCATTTGCTTGCGCGACAGCACGAAAGGCACTTGGGTTCCCAATAGCTGATGCAACCTCGGAATAGGATGAAGTTTGACCTGGAGGAATCGTTTGCAAATGCTCCCAGACCATTCTTTGAAAAGGGGATCCGCACAAAAACAAAGGCGTTGCAAATTGTGTTAGCTTTCCGTCAAAATACTTTTCTAACTCACGTTCAATCGAACGGATTGGCGCTGTGGAACCAGGGATAATCGCTGACCTCGTTCTTTGTCTAAGACGTTCAACTTCTCGTTCCAAGCCGCGGCGGTCAATGAATTCAAGTAGATATAGCGCTTCTTCATCTGCGATAGCTATCATGGGACCGAGTCGCGTATCCAGCCACGATGCCTTTAAGATATGATGGTCTCCAAGAAGAGTAGGTGCTGCCCCCATAATTCGTGAAAATGCGTCTCGAAAACCACTGCTGGACTCGTAACCGGTGGATAGTTGGGCATCGATGATGGCTTTTCCTTCTCTGATTTCTTTTAGTGCAATCCCCATACGCCGCGCCCTTGCATATTCGACGAACGTCATGCCAAAACGCTTTTTGAATTGGCGTCTCGCTGTTGCAGCATCCACGGATAATCTTTGAAAGTCTTTTTCCGTCCAGCGCTGCTCGGGGTTTTCTTCTATAGCGTTTACTAGCAGACGCACGAGCTCTGAGACATGATTGGGATGTGAAAGTGGACGGCAGCGTTGGCAGGGCCGGAATGAAGCCAGAAGTGCTTGTTTGGCATGATCAAAAAACTCACAATTCATAAACTTAGGTTTTCTTGCTGGACATGTCGGGCGACAGAATACGCCAGTTGTCTTGACTCCAACGAAAAAGACACCTTCGTATTCTGAATTTTTATCCAGTAACGCCTGATAATACTCGGACTTCATCTCGGCCGTTATCATTTGTTTCCCCCTCCGTTTTTATGTTTTCATTTTATCGCTCACCAAAAATGGCTGCAGCCGAAAATCGTACATTGATTTTTTCTCGTTCCTTCACTATGAAGTAACGAGGGCGAAGGGTGGACAGGATTTAAGCTGGAATTAGCCTGAAAATATAGATATAATAAACGTATTCAAAAATAGGCAAGAAACCGACAACGGCGTCGGTTGGCGTATTGAATGATGAGTAGTTGGCACGTCCGTTCACTGGTGATCGGGAGGTGGAGTATTGCGTCAGCATTATCGAGTTATCATCATAGACGACGACCCCATAACGCGTATGGACCTGGTCGAGATGCTGCAAGAGCAGGGATATAACGTCGTAGCTGAAGGAAAAAACGGCAAAGAGGCCGTTCGATTGACGCAAGAGTGGAACCCGCATCTCATTATTATGGATGTGAAAATGCCAATTATGGACGGTTTGACAGCGACTGGGATTATCCGAGAGCATTCGGACGCGGCTATCCTTCTCTTGACTGCTTACAGTCAAAAGGACATGGTCATGCAAGCCAAAGCGAAAGGGATATGTGCCTATCTGGTCAAACCCGTCATGGAGGAAGAACTGCTACCGGCAGTGGAGTTCGTGCTTACGGGCAAACAATGAACGCAAAAAAGTGAATCGTATGAAGAGCAACGGCGCTTGGACCAAGGCGAGCATTTCGTCTTATGTTTCGAAGCGCTTTTTTCGTTCCATGAAATAGAGTTTACGGAAAGTTGAAAAGAAAGTGAGTGAAGCTAGAGATGAAATTGGCTTGCGTGGTACGTAAACAGCATTACCAGTTTACTTCGGTTCGTGATGTATTGGCAAAAGCGAGTGAAGAAAAGTCTGGCGATCACATGAGTAAATTAGCAGCCAATTCCGCACTGGAACGGATGGCGGCCAAAGTCGTATTAAGCGAAATGCAACTTCGTGATATATATGAAAATCCAGTCATTCCGTACGAAAAAGACGAAGTGACGCGGATCATTTATGATGATATCAATCTCTCTATTTACGATGAAATTAAAAATTGGACAGTAGGGGAGCTACGGGAGTACATCTTGTCGTTTTCCACAGGAATGCCTGAGCTGACGCGAATTAGCCGTGGGCTGACCAGCGAAATGATTTCCGCTACGGCCAAACTGATGTCCAGCATTGACTTGGTCATGGCTTCACAAAAAATGAAGCATCAAGCCTATTGCAACACACTGATAGGCGAGCCGGGAAGACTGGCGTTCCGCTGCCAGCCGAATCACCCAATCGATGATCCCGATGGCATTTTGGCTTCGATGAAGGAAGGCTTGTCCTATGGATCAGGCGACGCTGTCATCGGAATTAACCCTAATAATGACTCTGTTGAAAGCGTTACCAAGCTCCTGAAAATGACACATGATTTCATGCAAAAGTGGGAAATCCCTACGCAAAACTGCGTGCTGGCTCACATCACGACTCAGATGCAGGCTCTTCGCGGCGGAGCGCCCATTTCTCTGATGTTCCAAAGTCTGGCAGGTTCCCAACGCGCGAATGATGCGTTTGGCGTAAACAAAGAGATTTTGGATGAGGCAATGGACTTGATGCTCCGAAAAGGCACAGCGTCGGGACCAAACGTCATGTATTTTGAGACAGGACAAGGCTCCGAAGTGTCGCTGGATTCTCATGAAGGCGTCGATATGCAGACACTGGAAGCTCGTACGTACGGTTTTTGCCGTCACTGGAAGCCGTTTATGGTCAATAACGTTTCTGGCTTTATTGGACCAGAAACACTTTATGATGGCAGACAGATGATTCGTGCCGATCTGGAGGACTTATTCATGGGCAAGCTGCATGGTTTGCCGATGGGAATCGCTCCGACTTATACGAACCACATGTACGCGGATCAGAATGACCAGGAGATTGCAGGGATGCTGACGACCTTGGCAGGCGCGAATTTTTATATGGGCGTACCAGGTGGGGACGATGTCATGCTCAGTTACCAAGACACGAGCTACCACGATGACGCCAGCTACCGCGAGCTTTTGGGACTGCGACCTCTCCGGGAATTCGAGAAATGGTTGGAAAAAATGGGCATTATGGAAAATGGTCGTTTGACAGAGCGTGCAGGCGATTTAACCATTTTTGACTAACGAGTGGGGAGGGAAGCAAGATGAAACAGATCAATATGGACGATCTCGTCCAGCGCGTAATCGATGAGCTGTCCAAAAAAGGTCAAGGAGTTATTCATTTTCCTGAGCAAAAGCAATGCGGAGTCAAGAATCCAAACAATCCAGAAGCATTGGAGCTAGCGATGAAAAGAACGCCAGCTCGCATCGGAATCGGGCGGGCGGGTACCCGGATGAAGACGGGAAGCTACCTCCAATTTCGGATTGATCAGGCAGCAGCACGCGATGCGGTCATGAAAACCATCAGTCCAGAGCTGATCGAGAGCCTACAGCTACCTGTCCTTCATTCAAGAGCGACGAGCATGGAGGAGTATTTAATGAACCTCGACTCCGGACGGATGCTATCAGATGAGTCTGCTCGCTGGCTGGAGCAGAATGGGGATAAAAACAAAGACGTGCAAATCGTC
>NZ_PXZN01000014.1:0-203561 GCF_003013445.1 Brevibacillus sp. NRRL NRS-603
ACACAACCCTGGTTGTACCTTTACGAGATATTGTAGAAATGCTGGATTACTATGTTGTTTTTGAACATAAAGGGGGTCAGAAAACCATCGTCGTCATTCCGAATGATCTTCTTTATAGATGAGAAGGGAAAAGCCTTCTTTACTGAATGCTTTTCTAACATGATATTTTCAATCTTGGGGTGATTTGAGTTGGTGAAAATGGTGAGACTTTTTACGTGCCTTGCTTTGACCTTTTTTATTTTCTTTGCTTCAGTTCCAGTTTCCTTGGCATCATTGGAGAAGAATCCTTTGCAGTTTGAATTGACTGATTTGACATTCGAAAAAAGGCCAGATGGAAGTCGCAAAGCATCAGGTTTCTATGAACTTATCAACCTTAAAGGAAGCATTGATCTGTTCAGTAAAAAAGGGCAAAAAATCAGTTTAAAACCTACATACTTTAAATCTGCTAAATTGGATCTAAAGCCAACGTATACGTTTACATTAGGGAAAAAAGCAGAACCGAGATCAAACATCAAAACAACAATACTGTATACTGAACTAATAGATGAAACGTACAGCATAGAGGCCCTATTACTAAATCAAGGAGAGGCAACAGCTACTTTCGAGTATACAGGACTCTTATTAAGAGATATAGATGGCGAAGCTCAGTTCCATCCCGAAGCTACCCACTCTTATGAGATTTCGACTTCGAAATTAGAACCGGGAGAATTTGCAAGAGCGACTTTCAAAATACGGATAGATTCTATTAAATCACAAATAAATTACAATTACATTGAAGTTATTGATATACTGTATAATCACAAAGACTCTGCACCATATAAAGAAAACACTTCAATGAGTGTAACAGTAGATAATAAAAAGCTTGTTCAACAAGTATTTGCCGAAAACGATGTCACGTATGTTTCCCTTCGAGAACTAGCAGATATACTTGGAGTTTCTATCCAATGGGACGATTCTACACAAACCGCAACACTTATCCAAGATAACTTTAACACGCTTAAAATTCCAGTAGGCGGCGATCGCTTTGTGCTAAATGGTCAGCCAATCCCTGTCCCTGCAAAAGCGAAGCTGTACAATAATACCATTCTGGTTGTACCGTTACGAGACGTCGCGGAAATGTTGGAATGTCATGTGTTTTTTGCACAAAATCGAGGGAAGAAATCCATCATAGTTGTTCCACCGGCCTTTGAACCGCAGCAGCCATAGAAACAAAAAGAGAGCTCACCAGCTCTCTTTTTTAACCTTCAAAATATTTTCTTCGCATCCCGCTCTTCCTTCAAAATCTCTACAGCCTCGCGGAAACGCATAGAGTGAACGACTTCCCGTTCCCGCAAAAACTTCAAGCTGTCCTGCAAATCAACATCATCGGTCATGTCGATCAGCCATTGATACGTCGCGCGTGCTTTTTCTTCTGCTGCAATATCCTCGTAAAGGTCGGCGATTGGATCGCCTTTGGCAGCGATATAGGCAGCCGTCCACGGTACACCACTGGCATTGTTGTAAAAGAGCGCCCGATCATGATTGGCATAATGGTCACCCAGTCCCGCTTCCTTCAGCTCTTCGACAGTCGCATCTTTGGTCAGCTTATACACCATCGTGGCAATCATCTCGAGGTGAGCGAATTCTTCCGTAGCGATATCTGTCAACAATCCGACCACTTTATTCGGGATCGTATACCGCTGGTTCATATAGCGCAGAGCAGCTGCCAGCTCTCCATCTGCCCCTCCGTATTGCTCAATCAAATACTTCGCCATTCTCACATCGCACTTACTGACACGAACCGGATACTGAAGTTTCTTTTCATAGATCCACATCGGTTTCGTTATCCCTCTCTTCTAAACTTGCCAAGGCCATGGATCATCATTCCACTGCCACGGATAGCCTGAATAGCTGCGGCCAAGATTTTGCAAGGGCCCATATAACTTCTCATACTCGTTTGCCAAAACCCAGCGTTGTTCCGTTAAATCGTTAAATTGCTGGAGCGCATTCTGATCCGTTGGATGGGTATCTAAGAAAAGATTTAGCTCTACCAGCACAAAGTCGATCGCTTGCAGCTGTTCAAGTAATGCGTAATATTGTTCATCGCCAAATCTATTTTCAGCTGTCATGTGCCTCCCCTCCCTAAATGACTCAGTCTTGGATCATAGGGGCTAAAAAGTGCCGGCCATAGCGTGCCTAATTTCAACGCTTCCATCGGGCTGTATTGCGGCAAGTTCTCCGGCTGAAACGTCATGAACAGCTGAGGTGGCACCTGGTATGTCTTTACCCGAATCGGCGGACAAGGATCGTAGGGACCAACGTACGGAAAGTAGTCGCGTGTTTGCGAATGCAATGCCAATATCCTCCTCCAACTTGCAATGTCTGTTCCTTCATGACTACACTATGCTGCCCACCCAGTAGGCGTGATTGCTACCCCAAAAAGAAAAACCGCTCTCCTCCTAATGGAAAGCGGTTTCCACCTTTTCGTAAGGCATTCGCCTCCCCCTTTGCTTCATCCTGTCACTTGCAAGCGCCCAATCATGCCGCTTTCTTTGTGTCCCGGGATCGTACAATAAAATTCATAGGTTCCTTCCTCCAATGCCTTCCACACTGTTTCAACAGACTCTCCCGGTTTGGCGTGCAAATGAATCACACCCTCAGCCATTGCTCCATGACGATGTTCGCTGCTTGCTTCTGAAATCGTAACGATTTTTCCCTCAGACACAACCTCGATATCGTGCTCTACATTGCCATCATTTTGAAAGACGATTTTGATCTCCGTATTTTTTCTCACGGTAAATTGGCTCGGTTTATAGGAAAAGTCGACGGCTGTGAGGTTGATTTCTGTCGCACGATCACCTGCATAAAGAGTCGGGGATGGAAACGGTAATGATTGAAACCAGAAAAAGACGGCAAGCAGCAACACAACAGGAGTAGCTGGATGATGAAAAAAAGAAGACCACTTCGTTTCTATATGATTGAAATCAATCAGCTTGGCTACGAGCAGCATACATACGGTATAGAGCATGACGAAAACAAACAGGAGAGGCTCTACCTTTTCACTGGGAACCATTTCTCCCAGCATGGCGCCCATCATCCCGCCCATGACGCCAGATAAAAGTCCTTCTACAATACTCAGGATCGATAAGGGAACTCCTAGCAGAAAACCAGACAGTCCACCTGCCAGCATTCCCCACATGGTGGATACATAAAGGTCTCCCCTGTAAACATCGCCGAGGATTAACCCTCCGATCAGTCCAATCATCATACTGACAGACATCGTGCCCATCATGCCTTGCATATGATCGATTTCCTGCCTTCGTCGCCATATAAACCATGTGAAGCAAACGTAAGCGAAACCGACGTAGATCAGGACCTGATACACCGCGCTCAAGATACCACCCCCGAGTATATTCCCCACATTGTAAAGTATGTCCTACGACAACTAATTAGGACAAAACGAACTAGAAAAGGACACCCTCGTTGGATTCCTTCATTCTGCACGTTGACCAGATTTTGCACTGCCACACTCGACCGCTTCATGCCGCACACACCTACTTGCAACAGCATAGCTATATTTCGCCATTATAAAAAAGCTTCATTTCTGAAGCTTTTTATTTCATCAGCTTATTCATCGTGGTTAACAGCTCGTCAATGACTGCGTTGTCCCCTTCTTGGATGCGTTCAATCACACAGGATTTCATATGTCCTTCCAAAAGGATACGTCCCACTGAATTTAAGGCAGATTGTACCGCAGCAATTTGATTCAAGACATCATCACAATAAGCATCCTTCTCCACCATGCCTTTAATCCCGCGAATCTGTCCCTCAATCCGATTGAGGCGCGCCTGCAAGTTTTGCTTGGTTTTTTCTGAATGATGACTGTTTCGATCCGATGTATGACAAGACTGTACAATGTTCAATTCCGCACTTGACAACGAGATTCCTCCTCTAATGATCCTAGCAACCATCCGCTTCGATTATCATCCAAATTTTAATACCTAGCAGGTTCCATATTCACTTGTCGATCAGGAAGACAGCCCCAATTCTTTTCGGACATTTTCCAATCCATATCGCTCGACAAACTTGAAAAACTTCTCTCTCTTTTTCCCTTGCGTCTGATACAAGATAATGATGCTTTGAACGATGGAGGATAATTGTTCTACCTTCACCTGCTCGACCAGAAGCTCGGCTGTTTTGGCCTCCATTGTTTTCGATTGGCCTCCGACGTAGATTTCAAAGGTTTCTTTTCGCTTCACGATCCCGATATCTTTTACCAACGGCTCTCCACAGGCATTTGGGCAACCCGTATAACCAACTCTCATCGTAAAAGGAACGGCCATCCCTGCGATCGTTTCATTCAAATTTCTCGCTGCCATAAGCCCTTCAATCTCTGCTCCTTTGCAAAAAGAGCAGACAGACAAATTCTTCACAACAGAGCCTGTTTCGTACACGCATAAGCCTTTTTCACGCAGCGCTTTTTTCGCATCCTCAGCCTTCTCTTCATTCATCTCAACGATAAGCTGCTGAAAGGTCGAAAGTTCAATTTGTGCATCCTCGCCAACGATTTGACCAATCGCCACCATATCTGCTGGAGCAAACACTGAACCGCCGACACGAATTTCTGGACTTACGGCAAACTGCACACGCTTCAAAAGGCATTCCTCCTACAACGCTTAAATTTGTAATATTCGGTCAACCGATAGACATAAGAAAGGCTGCAATTCTTCAATCACAGCCCTTCCTACACCCTTTGCTTTAAACGACATCGTATCCTTGATCTTCAATGGCCTCTTTCACATTGTCCAGCGAAACAACGGATTCATCAAAAGTCACGCTTACCTGATTGTCAGCAAGGCTAACGGTTGCTTTGCTAACCCCGTCTAGCTTTTGAAGAGCACCTTCTATTGAGATGACGCAGTGATTGCAGGACATTCCTTGTACATTCAAAGTGACGTTCATTTTACATCCTCCTTTGTTTTTGGGAAGCTTATGTTGATTACATTCTACGATACCCCTGTAGGGTATGCAATACCTAATTTTATATTTCCTGCTGTAAACATAAAAACTCCCCATCGATAAAAGACAGGGAGTCAATGCTTATGCTTCTGGACTGAGATGCGTCCTTATTGGCATAAAAAACACTTGCTCCACCTCATTCGCGGATAATGGGCGACTGTAATAATACCCTTGAATTTCCTTGCAATGATTTTCGGTCAAAATATCCAACTGATCCTTCGTTTCAATGCCTTCTGCAATCACATCCAATTTCAGATGCTTTGCCATCGAAATGATGGTGGCCACAATGGCTTTATCGTTTTCATTCCGAGACAGGTCTGTTATGAAGGAGCGGTCAATCTTTAGCTTGTGGATCGGGAACTTTTTCAAATAGCTCAATGAGCTGTAACCGGTTCCAAAATCATCCAAGCTGATTCTGGTTCCGATTTTGTTTAACTCATGCAGGATACTGATCGATACGGCCGGATCCATCATCATGCTCTCCGTGATTTCCAGTTCCAAAAAGTGCGGGGCGAGCTTGGTTTCCTCGAGGATATTTTTGATGTACTGGACGAGGTTCCGTTGGTGGAATTGATGGGAGGACAAGTTGACGGAGACAGGTATCAACGGTCCCCCTCCATCATGCCACTGCTTCATTTGCCTGCACGCTTCGCGGAGCACCCATGTACCGATCTCATAGATCAACCCAGTCTCTTCAGCAATAGGGATAAACACTCCAGGTGAGAGCAACCCTTTGGTCGGATGATTCCACCTGACGAGCGCCTCCACTCCGATCATGCGATTACTTTCCGAATGAAATTGAGGTTGATAGTACACCATCAGCTCTTTTCGTTCAATTGCTTTTCTAAGATCACGCTCTATTTCAATATTTTCCAGCAGTTGGACGTCAAAATCGGGCGTATAGAACAGATGACCATTTTTCCCCTGTTTTTTCACCTCGTACATGGCCGTATCCGCTTTTTTGAGCAGCGCGACAGCATCTGTTCCGTGGTCTGGGAATATCGCCGTTCCAATACTCGCTGATATGTAAAATTCACTGTCTTTTAGCGAGAATGGCTGTTTCAACGCTTCAATGATCTTATCCGCTAAACTCGCCGCTTCCCTGCGGTCCGCTCCTGTTTCGCAAAGGACGGTAAATTCATCTCCACCCATCCGGGCAATGGTGGCGTGGTACTCTTCCGCACTCTTTGCAATTCTGTCGCTGACCCCTTGCAAAAAGATATCGCCGTAGGAGTGACCCAAGGAATCATTGATCATTTTGAAACGATCGATATCGATAACCATGACGGCAAAGCTCGATGAAACTTGGCTGCTTTTTTCAATGGATTGATGAAGAACTTGATTAAACTTTCTTCGGTTCGGTAAGTCAGTCAGTTCATCGTGATAAGCTAAATACTTGATTTTTTCTTTTACGCGATTCTCTTCGGTAATATCCTTCACAATGATGTGATTCCCTACCACTTCTCCCTCAATCTCAACCGGGACATTGAGTACACTCAGCTCTACGAGATTTCCGTTCGGATGAAGAAGGGTCGTCTCAAAATTATTGCGAATGGGCTGAAAAGACTGGGCAAAAGAATCTTTGGTGATGTCCCTTTTCTCCTCAACAATATGCTTGCCAATTTTCGATACATGTTGATTGATGAATTCTTCCTCCCGCAGTCCCCCAATCTTCGTAACAGCTGGGTTCATTTGGATAATACATCCACCTGTATCTAAGGAAATAATGCCGTACTCATTATTTTTATAAAGCGAACGATACCAGCTTTCACTTTCTTGAATGACCGTATCTTTTTGCGAGAGTCGTTTGTTAATAAACAAGCCGAACAAGGTAATGCCCAACAGTAAAAAAGTGGCCAAAACAATGACATAAGCCAAGGTCTCCGGCTCAATCTGCGTTCCCATTTCTATTGTCGGCAGTTCCGTTACGTAGAAATGCGCTGCAACCATTCCTGTGTAATGCATACCCGCGATTGCGGCTCCCATAATAAGTGAGCTGCCCAATTTGTATAAATACGCGTATTTCGACTGATCACGGCGAAAGTAAAACAACAGCCAAAGTGCCGCTGCTGAAGCAGTCGCTGCGATGATAATGGATAGAAGGACGATCCACATATCGTATGTAATTTCGATAATCATCGCGGCCATACCAACGTAGTGCATCCCGGATATTCCAGCAGCCATAAGAATTCCAGCGATACCTAGCTGTCTCGCATGTAAGTTGCTTTTCGTGACGGTAAACAAGGCTATGCTTGAGACAAAAATGGCAAGAACGACAGATAGGATGACATACGCCATGTCATACAGAACCTTAACAGGGAGGGTAAGTGCCAGCATTCCGACAAAATGCATGGACCATATTCCAAGCCCCATTGTTGTGGCACCAAAAATCAACCAGAGGAGCTGGTGCTTCCCTTTACTTGTACTCACTCTGGCTGCCAGGTTGAGAGCAGAAAAAGAAGCTGCAACTGCGATTAAATAAGATAGTATCACAAGGAAACTGTCGTACGTCCCATGTATCTGGTGATCCAAGCTCCTTCACCACTTTCCTTTTGTTAATCTCGATGGTTCCACTTAAACCATGCTGCCTGATTCACCATAACGATTTACCTGCAAGTAGGAATCGATTTCTTTCGTGGGCAGCGGTTTACTATAGAAATACCCTTGGACTTCATTACACATTTGTTCCTTTAGAAAATCAACATGTTCTTGTGTTTCAACACCCTCTGCAATAACAGCAATTTTCATGTTGTGTGCCATATCGATGATCGTTTTAATAATCGCTTGATTCTGTGGGTTCAAATTCCGAAGAAAGGATTGGTCGATTTTGAGCCGATCAATCGGAAATTGACTTAGATAGCTCAAAGAACTGTAGCCCGTCCCGAAATCATCGATACTGATGCTTATCCCGAGACCTTTCAAGCGATTCAAAATCCGAATCGTATAGTCTACATTTAGCGCCATGCTTTCTGTGATTTCCAGCTCCAAGTATTGCGGAGCTAACCCCGTTTCTTCAAGGATCGAGGTAATCATCTCAATGAGATTGTTTTGCATAAATTGGCGTAAGGATATATTCACCGCAACAGCCAGCTGTGTAAAGCCTGCTTCTTGCCACACTTTTGTCTGTTGGCAAGCCGTTCGCATTACCCATTCCCCAAGCGGTACGATTAAGCCTGTTTCTTCTGCGATCGGGATAAATTGAATAGGGGGGATGAGGCCAAGATCTGGATGTTCCCAACGAATCAACGCCTCCATGCCAATAATCTGCCCCGTATGCAAATGAATCTTCGGTTGGTAGTGCAGCGTAAATTGTTTCTCATCCAAAGCTCTTCGCAACTCTCTTTCAAGCTGTAGCTTTTTGGCTAAAACCTGATGTAGCTCCTCCGAGAAAAATTGATAATTATTTTTCCCTTGCTCTTTTGCCAAATACATGGCAGCGTCCGCATGCTTCAACAGCGATTCGATATCGTCTCCATCATCCGGATACATGCTGATGCCAATACTTGGTGTGATGAAGATTTCAATATGGTCTAACGTAATCGATTCGGACATGCTCGTGACGATTCGCTGCGCAATTTCACCAACCTCTTTGTGTGTGACACCTGTGAGAAAGATGGCGAACTCATCTCCGCCTAGTCGTGAAACAGAATCTTCTTTTCGCAAACAACCGATGAGACGATTTGCTACTGCTTGTAAAAGGACATCCCCTATGGAGTGACCCAGCGTATCATTTATATTTTTAAATCGATCCAAATCGATAAACATGACGCCGATTTTTTCATCCTTATGTTTTGCTTTGAGCATCGCCTCTGCCAATTTTTCATGAAAAAGCGTTCGATTCGGTAGGTTGGTTAAGGAATCGTAATGGGCCATGTAGCGAATCGTTTCTTCCGCCTTTTTTCTCTCGGTGATGTCAATCATGGAGCCTACCATTTCCACGATCTCTCCATTTTCCTCAATAGGTGACAACGTTATGTAATAGTCATTACCGGATAGTTTCAGTTCGAAGGTAACAGGCTCACCAGCAAATGCTCTGCGAAAATAGCTTTCCATTTGCTCCGCTACCTCATAAGGAAAAATTTCATACGACGTTTTTCTCAGCATTCTTTCAGACGTTAGCCCAAGCTCTTCCGCAATTTTCCCTTCACACAAGGTATAAGTGATGTTCCCTTTCGGATCTGTCACGATCTTAAACACGCAGTTTTGCAAGTTTTGGACCGTCCTGCGAAAATCGTTCTGCAAGGCTTCTGCCAAAGCTGCCTCTGCTTCAATCCGGTCGGTAATGTCCGTACGGATCGAAACATATTGATACGGAACTCCCCGGTCGTCTAGAAATGGCACGATGGTCGTATTCATCCAGTATTCATTGCCGTTTTTGGCGCGATTCTTCACTTCGCCCTTCCAGACACGTCCTTGCTTGATCGTTTCCCACATCAATTTAAAAAACGACTTAGAATGATAGCGAGAGTTAATGACCCGATGGGTATTTCCAACTAATTCATCCACTTCATATTTGGAGATTTCACAAAACTTGTCATTTACATAGGTAATGACGCCTTTGTCGTCTGTAATCGCTACAATCGAAGATTCATCCAGTGCATTTTTGATATCGTGCAAGTCCTTCATCGTCTTTGAAAGTGACTCTTCCATCTGCTTTCGTTTCGTGATGTCCGTCCCGATTGCCACGTACTGATAGAGGAATCCACTGTCGTTCATGAACGGAACCAACGTCATGCTAAGCCAATATTCTGTACCGTCCTTTGCCCGATTTTTCATCTCGCCTTTCCATACTTTTCCTCGGCTAATGGTCTCCCATAACGATTTAAAATAGTTTCGCGGATGGAACCCGGAATCCACGATGTTATGGTTCTTTCCGATTAATTCCTCTCTACTAAACTTGGATATTTGACAGAAGTTGTGATTGACGTAGGTGATGATTCCTTTTTCATCTGTTATCGAAATAACAGATGACTCTTCCAATGCAGACAATGCATACTTTACATCTCTGATTTGATTAAACACATGGCACCCCCGCCTGTTCTCGCATTACAATTGAAACTTACCGATGGAATGCTGCAGCTCTTCTGCCATTTCGGCGAGTGTACGGGAAGCGGTTGCAATCTGTTCCATAGAAAGCTGTTTGTTCTTGTACAGAAGCAACTACGCTTTGCGTGTTTTTCGCTGCCAGGCTTGAAACATGCGCAATTCCCTCTATAAATAGTTGTTTCCTCCATCGTAATTCTACGATTTTTTACTTCTTTTTGTGAAATATGATGGTAATTTTTTAATCCCTTCCTCTTATGTAACGGCATTTTCCATAGGTCTTTTGACCTTTTTTATCATATAACATCGTTCTGTAACATTTCTGAAATTCTTTTCGACAAGGAAAAAGCCCCGACTGCCGGGGCAGACGAGGCTTACATATCCATTTATGCGGCTCATGTTTCTTTCATGTCTTATCGTTTTGGCGCTCGAAAACCTGCCTGTTGCGCTTCTTCCTCCGTCGCAAACCACATCTCCGGGGTTGTCTGCTCATAGCTAGCAGAGCCAGGAATGTGGTAGATTTTCTCGCCTTTGCTGTTGATATTGCCCTTGATGGTCTTTCCTTCTGGCGGTGCAGTGTCTGCTGCAGTATTGTTATTGGACTGTTTTTGGGGCTTGGCTTTTTCCTTAGGAGCCTCTCCCTGCTGCCCTTCTAATGCCCACAATCCGCGATTCTGCTCCCTGGCCTCCCGCTCCGCTGCCAGGAACAGCTCTGCTTGGGCTACATTCGGTGGGATCGTCATGATCCGGGCGTAGCCGTCACGAACGAGCTTTTCATTGACAAAGGTGCCATCTTCCAAATATACGTATGCAAGCAAACGCTTGTATTTGTCATAGGGCTCGACATCGAACTTCAGCTTAACCTTTTTGCCCGTTAAAAGCTCTTTGGAGTAATTGCTCGCTTCTTTCCCATACGGTTCGACTGGATGGTTCGGTTTCACTGTCTCCGGGGTATCTACGCCAATCATACGGACTTTTTCCCCGCTGTCCAGCTCGAATGTATCGCCATCGACCACTCGTTTGATCACAGCATCCATCTCGCCGTTAGCTTCCGGCTGGCCGGACGATCCACATGCCGATAGCAAAAGAGCCAATGCGAGCAGATATATGGTTACTCGTTTCATAGACTTCCTTCTCCTCTTCTATGTTGCATTGTTTTCCAGCGTAGTGGATTTGCCAACATAGGTCAATAGGAGAGAAAAAGTACAAACGTTCCTGATTTTTGGTAAAATAATGAAAATGGGAAAGGGAGCGATTTTTGATGGGTTGGACTGAATTTCAATTTGTACCAAACCAGTACAACGACGAATGCAAAAAAATCGACGAGCGTATTCTTCAGCTCCTTCATGAGCGAAAAGTGCTTGCAAACAGGAAAAGATTAACCCCACCGCAGGAAATCAGACAGGAATGGGCTAAGAAATACAGTATGGATGAAGCTGAGCTTGGCTGGTTTCTGCATACATTAAATTCTGAAACAAGACCTGTATTCCCTGATGAGTACGGCGAATTGATCGGTGTGCTGCCTATTATGAAAACAACTGTGCTTGATGGTTTTACCTACATATTGACACATGCCATGCAACACAAGAATTTGAGTATCGTTCATGTCGAGATAAAATCGGGAATGACCGATGATGAAAACATTGGTAGGATACGCCCACATCTCATGCTAGAAATCGCGAGCTCACAGGAGCACCATGTGCGCAAAAGCGGAGCACGCGGCTCTGACCGAGAAATCTCCCTGCAGTTTATGGTCAGCCCTGCCCTCCCCGATCAACTCGATAGTGTTCGCTTCTCCTTAACCCCCTACGCAGCACCCCGGGAACTGCCACCTCTCGAGTATGTGTTGGATAAAGCAGTCCATTTTGGATAACGAAAAAAACGACCTTCACGCAAGGTCGTTTTGTCTATACGTCCAGACTTTAGTCACGATCGGCACTAAACAAGAACAACAGGACGACCACGACAATAATAATCCATATAAACTCCTCGTTTTCGCGATCAAAAAAACCGTCGAACAGACCCATGGCGGAGTCCTCCTTTCCTTCTCGCTACAGCCTATGCAAAAGGATAGACGTGTGCCAGTAGTTGGAAGAGCCCAAAAGTGAAATGCGTGTTCAAAAGACGACTTTTTTGAAAAACCCCCAGGAAGGTGCTACTTACAAGTAGACAAGATCAAATGCGTAAAGGTTCCTAGCTGTCTTGCTTCATTTGTAAAACCAAGATTGGCAAGCTCCTGTAGCAATCGAGAGCGATCCGCATAACAGCGATCCTGAATATCTGCTATCACTCGCGTATGACCTTCCTTCTCTAGGGCATCAAGATGAGCTTGTCTATGCGTCTGATCCACAAACATCAAATCGGCAATGACCAACCGTCCCCCTGGTTTGATCACACGACGACATTCCGCCAAGGCAAGCTGCTTTTGATCATCCGTCAAATGGTGCAAGGCGTAACTTGTAGCGACAAAGTCAAACCGATTTTCCAAAAACGGAAAGGCGAAAAAGGTTCCCAGCTTCGTCTCGACCTCTGGGTGTTTCGCTCTGCATTGCTTCAGCATTTGCGGTGATTGGTCGAACCCGCTCATCCTGGCTCCTTTTTTCACGAGACGCCCTGCGAGGTTTCCCGTTCCCGTTCCGGCATCCAGACCGCACTCTCCTGGTTTGACTGCAACAGTCGCGACGACCTCATCCAGTACGTTTTCGTACGATTCATGACCATTCCCGCCATGTACCCATTCATCGTAGCGGTCCGCCCATTCATTAAAATTCCATCGATCTACCCAGTTATCCCGAGTCTGCTTCAATCGCTTGTTTGCCTCTGCCAATGTAAACAGCTCTGCTGGGTCAATCGATTCTCTCCCCTTTATCCGCTCAATCATCGCTTCTGTCGTTTGGATGACCTTGCTCATTTCTACCCACCTTGTATACATAAACGATCGCTGCAGCTCTAAATAATGGAGAAGAGTGCCTTCCTGATCTTTCATTTGAATCAGAAGTTCCCGAATGTCTTCTACCGCCATCCCGACCTCGCGCAAGGTAATGATGGTTTGCAGTCGCCAGACATCTTCCTCTGTGAACTGGCGATACCCGGACGCATCTGCTTTCAATGGCTTGATCAGCCCTTTTTCTTCATAATATCGAATCGCACGCGGGGTGATTTGCAAGCGATGGGCCATGTCTTTGATTTGCATGGAACTCTCTCCCTGTATCATTCTTTCCTTATCATAAACCTTGACGCAGCGTGAATGTACAGACAGAAAGAAAAAAAGCTGCCGGATTCCTCCCGACAGCTCATTTCTCTTTTATTAATGTGGCGCCGGCTCAGAAATTTGTTGGAGAGCGTCACTTGCCTCATCGTGGTGAACTTGACGAACAGCCATATCTCCCAATGCCACAATTCCGACCAGCTTGCCATTATCGACAACGGGCAGGCGACGAATTTGATGCTGAGCCATAACCCTCGCAGCTTCATCAACCGTCATTCCCGGCTGACCGAGAATAATGTCCCGGGTCATGACAACCTCGGTTGCAGTCGATCCTTCATGCTTTTCAGCCAAACCGCGAATCACAATATCACGATCCGTAATCACGCCGATTACATCATTTTTTTCATCCACAACCGGAATGACCCCAACATTCCAATCGCGCATTTTGCAAGCCACTTCATACACATTATCCTTAAGCGTCACAGTAGCGACATCTTTTGTCATAATTTCACGCAGGGTGCGATTTTCCAGTTTCGCCATTTCATTCTCCTCCTTTTGCTAATCAACGATTGTAGTTTGTCCGCTCGCCTATCGTTTCATTCGCAAGAAAGAGTATGATATATTGCGCTTCTTTCAAAAACAGACTATGATTAATAAATGAATATCTCACCCATTTTTAGGAGGAAAAAGAATGGTCATTAAGGACACGGGTATTGGCACGAAAGAAGTCTTTTTCGCCGATCTGGAGCATTATATGAGCGAACTCGGCTTTGATCGCGGCGCTTGGGATTATAAGCATGCTACATACGATTATAAAATCCAAGATAAAGGTAACGTTTTCTACCTGCGCATCGAAGCGAACGTGACGGAAGGCAAATTGGAGGATACGCACGCAGTCCTGAAGCTCGAAGATCCTTATATGGGCAAACATCTTTTCCCACACGGTCTGGATTACGATTACCCAATGCCAGACTCCGTTGTAAAAACAGCGAAGTTGAAGCTGCAAATGCTGGGCGAAAAGCTGTCCTCACACTAAAAAATGAAATGGCACGGTGTACAGAGAGGAGTCCCCTCTCTGTTTCACGTAGAGGGGGGTTCTTTTTATGAAGACGAGGGGCGTACCTGACTTCTTGCTCCTGTTTTTGACCGCCCTACTTGTTGGGTTTGGCATAACCATGGTGCTCAGCTCCAGCTCCATTTTCGCGTTGACCAGCTTTACAAGCGGCGGCTGTGATTATTGCGGCGGAGATGAGCTTTATTTCGTGAAGCGTCAATCGGTTTTCTTGCTGCTCGGTGGCGTTGGAATGCTGGTGGCGATGAACATTCCCTTCTCCTTTTATAAGAGAAACTTCTTATTGATTGCGCTTGTCAGCTTCTTTTCTTTGCTCCTGGTTCTTGTTCCAGGCATTGGTAAGGAAGTGAACGGAGCTCGATCGTGGTTTGAAATCGGTTCTGCAACCTTACAGCCTGCGGAGTTTGCCAAGCTTGGACTTATTCTGTACTTGGCAGCGATCATCTCCAAAAAAGGGAACGGGATACAAAAGCTGAAATCTGGTTTGATGCCCCCACTGATGGTAACGGGGATGTTTTTTATGCTGATTGTAGTCCAACCCGACCTCGGTTCTGCTGCCATCTTGCTCGGGTGCGCTTTGATTGTCATGATCTGCGGTGGGGCCAAAATTCGTCAACTGGTCGGTCTCGGTGCCCCAGCTGTAACTGTTGCGCTATTGGTATACATCTCAGCAAAACCCCATGCCTTGAACCGGATTTCTTCCTACCTCGATCCATGGAGTGATATGGATGGCACTGGCTACAACATTATCCAATCCTGGATTGCGATTGCACATGGCGGCCTGACTGGGACAGGCTTTGGAAAAAGCATTCAAAAGTATTTGTATTTACCCGAGAGGCATACCGATTTTATTTTCTCGATCATGACAGAAGAGCTTGGCTTTATCGGTGCCTCTGTGTTCCTCTTGATTTTCTTGCTTTTCCTGCTGCGCGGCATCCATATTTGTCTGCGCGTAAAAGACACCTTTGCCAGTCTGGCAGGAATCGGTGTTGTCAGCATGTTCGCCATTCAGGCGATCTTAAACATTGGCGGCGTAACGGGTTTGATTCCATTGACAGGTGTACCATTGCCGTTTATCAGTTATGGTGGTTCCTCCTTACTCGTATGTCTGCTCGCCACTGGCTTTTTGCTCAGTATATCGCGGGAAGTCAGTCGCCAGAAGGTAGAAGAGCAATTACAAAAACAGCCTTATACCATGTAAAAAACAAATATAAGGGATACCGGATGCGTCCAGTATCCCTTTTCTCTTACTCATTTCGAAGGAATTCGATTGTTTCCACCCGTACATTCACGGCTTCCACATAAAGACCTGTTAATGTTTCCACCGCTTCTTTTACTTTTTCCTGTAGGATGTGACAGACGTGATGAATCTGCGCCCCGTAACGAACGGATACACGCATGTCAATGGTGACTCTGTCGCCTATTACGGATACGGTAATGCCTTTCGCGCCGCCATTCAGCTTTTTCGCCAAATCTTGATAAATTCCGCCTGAACGGACTGTGACTTCCAACACCTCTTCTACAGCAACGCCAGCAATGATCGCGATCACCTGATCTGCTACTCTGATTTCGCCAAGACTGTCAGCCATCAGGACGCCCTCCTCTTCGCCCGTTTCGTTCTTCCCCCACTGGTTTCATTTGCCTTTTCTTTCATTATAAACAAATCATGCTTGGGCTTGGAAGGAAATTTGTTTTTTTCTCTCCGTTAGTGTCGGAGATGTGCAATGTATGTCAACGAGTGTCAACTGATCCGCAGCAAGTGCCTCCCGCAATACCGGCTCCAAAGCTTGCACCTCTTTGACGACCTTGCCATTGACTCCACAAGCATTCGCCAATTGTTGAAAATCTGGATTCCGCAATTTCACGCCAAAAGGAATCAAGCCCGCCTGACTCATTTTGACTTCTTCCAATCCTAGGGTCCCATTGTTCACCACGAGAATCACAATCGGAAGTTGGAGCTGGGCCGCTGTCATAAGCTCTGCCAGATTCATTTGCAATCCCCCATCCCCAGCGACGCAGACAACCTGCTTTTCAGGATAGGTTAGCTTTGCAGCCACAGCCGCAGGCAACCCGAATCCCATTGTTCGCCACTTTCCCGAAAAGAGTGGGATCTGTCTTTTCCCACGGAACGCACGATTAAACCAGATTGTATGCTCACCGGTATCTAGGACGATAATCGCATCTTCATGGACCACTCCCCCGAGCGTATGCATCAAGGTTTGTGGCTTTACTCGTTCACTCGCTTGTTGAATGACTGCTTGTTCTGTCTCCTCACCAAACTCTCCATGCCAACGCTTGATCTGTTCCTGCCACGCACCGTCCTGTCTGCGCGACTGCAAACGTCTCATCCAGATCGGCAGGACATCGTCCAATTCAGCTGTAACAGAATGGAGGTAGGGATGTGCATGTATCGATCCAGGCTGATGATCTACTTGAATGACGGACAGCTTCTTTGGCAAAAAAGCGCGAGGGAACCAGCTCGCTCCCAAAATCAGCAACAAATCAGCTTCCGCTAAGGCATGTAAAGCTGTTTCGCTGCCCCCCTCTCCCCATCCGCCGATCACAAGCGGATGAGATTCATCTACCGTCCCTTTTGCTCCGAGCGACAGCAACACGCCTGCCCCTAGCTGTTCCGCTAGCTTTAAACATGAATCCGCCGACTTGCGGGCACCGATTCCAAGTAGAACGAGAGGCTTTTTCGCCTTCGCAACCTGCTCGGAAGCGAGCTCGATCTCCATGCGATCAGGATAAATGGCTTGTGGAATGCGTGGAAGTGCTGTAAGGACAGCTTCTGAAGTCGTTTGGGTGAAGACATCCTTGCAAATGGCAAGATGTGTTACTCCTTTTTGCTGCATAGCCGTGACAAATGCTTTGTGCAGAACACTTTGGATTGCATCTGGATGCGCAATCGTCGTCGAATAAAAACTGATGGGACGTATCATGTCTTCTTGTGAGAGAAACTGCTTATACGCACCGCCCAGCTTGTATGTCTCCACTTGACCTGTAATCGCAATGACAGGTGCTCGATCCGTATGGGCATCTGCAAGTCCATTCAGCAGATTAACGAAACCTGGCCCCATCGTCGCGGTACAAACAGCCGGAATTCCTGTTAGTTTTGCTTCCGCACTTGCCATCATTGCCGCAGCAGATTCATGTTTGCAAGCAATGTATTGAATGTCGGGTTGCTTCGCGATCTGATCGAGCCAGTCAAAGATGCCGTCACCCGCCACCCCGTATATTCGTTTTACTCCCCATCTGATCAACTGTTCCGTCAAATATTGCGCGACCAGCATCAAAATCTTCCCCTTTCAGGACAAAGTACAAATACATGTACTCGTAGTCTACGCATTCTCCAATATTTTACTAAGGCCAAAATGACGGGAGTTGGAGAACCTAACAATAACCAACTGATATAAAAAACCATACCCGAAGGAGGGTAAGAAATGAAACAGCCTGTCAAATGGCTGCTAGCTGTAGTAGTATTCGCACTTCTGGTTACGTCTGCGATTATGCTATCTCCCTTGCGCTCGGATGCTTTCAGTAAGCAGATTGTCAAAGTAGGGGCAGAAGGCTCAGACGTGCGTGAGATGCAGTATCGCTTGAAGCACCTTGGATTTTATACAGGAAAAGTAGACGGCGTATTCGGATGGCGTTCTTATTGGGCGTTGCGTAACTTTCAATATGAGTTTGGCTTAACCGTAGACGGTGTCCTTGGGGGGCAGACAAAGGTAAAGCTGTACAACGCAACGAAAAATTACAAGCCCACCGCTTCTGATCTCGGGGTGCCACAAACCGCTACACCTGCACCATCGAAGCCTTCTACGCCTTCTAAACCTACGTATCACGCTGCCGGAGTATCGGAGAACGACCTGCGCTTGATGGCGAATGCCGTCTACGGTGAGTCGCGCGGAGAGCCGTACATTGGCCAAGTGGCAGTGGCGGCTGTTATTCTAAACCGGACGAAAAACGCGGCCTTTCCCAATACACCAGCGGGCGTTATTTTCGAACCTCGTGCTTTTACGGCTGTGGCGGATGGACAGATTTGGCTGACACCGAACGAGCAGGCAAAAAAAGCAGTGAATGACGCACTCAAAGGTTGGGACCCAACTGACGGAGCCATTTATTATTTCAACCCGGATACTGCTACATCAGGTTGGATTTGGAGCCGCCCTCAAATCAAAAAGATCGGCAGACATATTTTTTGCCGCTAGCATTCCATAAAAAACAGGCACGACAGTGGTAAACTGCGTGCCTGCTTTCCTTTTCGTTTTCATTTTGAACGCTGTGATTGCATATGCTGAGCCATCTTGACGAATCGTTCTTCCGGTTCTGTGGTCCCGCAAACTCCACATTGTATCATGTAGTTCTCACCTTTGTACGGCTGGTGAAACATATCGAGCTGGTCTTGATGGAGTTCTGCTACGACTTCGCCTGACTGTGGGTCCAGTCTTATATAGCGAGGGGTCTGTTCAATAACAGTGAACCTCATCCGATTTGATTTACATGTCGGGCACAACAAAGGCTGGGTCATAAAAAAACACCTCCCTTTTCTAGTTCATGGTTAGTTTTGTCCAGAACAGGAACTCTATACCTATAAGGTTTTAGGGATGAGTAAAAACTGCTGAGGTGATGAAATGAACTTGAAACTCTTTTTCTCATTAGTTGGCGGGAGCATGCTGTTAGCCCTTTACGCCCACTATTTTTCTGGAAATGAAATGCTCCAATTCGCCACTGCTTCACTTGCCATCATTTTTTTGGCGGCTTGGCTCGGAAAATCGACAGAGAGCGTCGCCCATTATGCTGGGGACCGAATCGGCGGCTTTCTTAACGCTACCTTCGGAAATGCCGCAGAACTCATTATTGCTTTTTTTCTGGTGAAAGAAGGCTTGTTCGATATGGTCAAAGCCTCTATTACGGGAGCGATCATCGGAAATATGCTGTTGGTTCTCGGCTTGAGTACGTTACTGGGCGGTCTTAAGTACAAGGAACAAACCTTCAATAGCAGACTGGCAAGTCACAATGCTTCCCTGATGACACTCGCAATCGTCGCTTTGTTCATACCGGCAGTCTTCATGTTCGATCTGCCTGCGATCAAGGTGGAGATCATCAGCATCGTCATCGCCAGCCTGCTCATCATTGCCTACATTTTGTGGCTCATCTTTTCAATGATTACCCACAGCGATTTTTTATCGGATATCGAGCCGCAAGAAAGTGATGCGGTATGGTCAAAGGGCGTCTCTCTCTTGATGCTTGCTGTCTCCACTTTTTTCGTGGCCGTTGTCTCGGAATGGCTGGTAGAGGGAGTGCATCATGTCTCCGAATCGTTAGGGTGGTCAGAGTTATTCGTAGGTGCTTTTGTCATTGCGATCATCGGGAATGCGGCGGAGCACAGCGCTGCCTTGCTTTTGGCACTAAAAGGACGCATCGGTGCTGCAGTCGAGATCGCGATCGGCTCCAGCTTGCAGATCGCGTTGTTCGTAGCCCCTACTCTCGTCATTCTCAGTCTCTTGCTAGGCAATCCGATGGACATCGTGTTCACTTCCTTTGAATTGGCTGCGATCGGAGTTGCTACCTTTATTACGATTTCCATCACAAGGGATGGCGCTACGAACTGGTTTGAAGGCGTACTTCTGTTGACAGTGTATATTATTTTGGGTACGGTCTTTTTCTTCGCGTAGGGAGCAGGAACAAAACAAAGGCTCCGCCATCCTAGCGTGGCGAAGCCTTTCGTTGTTTTACCAGATACCCAGCATTTGCAGGAACACTGCGAGAATCGCGATAGGTGCTACATATTTAATCAGGAGAAGCCAAATGATAAACAGGCGTTTGCCCAGTGGAGTATGCGCCCCCAGCTCGTTGATCAAGGTCTCGCGTTTCATTTTCAAAGGAACGAAGATCGCAATGAGCAGAGCTCCCAGCGGCATCAAGATATTGCTGACCAAAAAGTCCATCGCGTCAAAGATAGCCTTACCGAACAGCGTAACCTCGCTCCATACACCGAATGACAAAGCTGACGGGACACCGACGATAAAAATCAACAGACCTACTACCCATGCGAGGCGCTTGCGCTTGGCTTCGTCCCCCTTTGCAAGGGAAGCAACAATAATTTCCAGCATCGAAAAAGCCGAAGTCAGTGTAGCGAAAAGGAAAAGAGCCAAAAAGATTAACAGAAAAATGCTGCCGAAGGCAATTTTTTCAAACACAGAAGGCAGTACGATAAACAGCAATCCTGGCCCTGCTGTTGGCTCTACACCGAGGGAGAAAACGGCAGGGAAAATCGCCAAACCGGCAAACAGTGATACGAGCAGATTCAAACTGACAATCGAACCAGCAGAACGAACCAGACTTTCGTTTTTGGCAAGGTACGAGCTGTACGTGACCATGACGGACACCCCGACGCTCAGCGCGAAAAAGGATTGACCCAACGCGTACAGGATCGATTCCGCACTCAGCTTGGAAAAATCAGGACGCAGAAAGAAGGAAACCCCCTCCATCGCCCCATCCAACGTCAAGGAACGAACCATCAATACCATGAATAAAAGGAACAAGCCAGGCATCATGTACTTGTTAGCGGACTCAATTCCACTCGATACGCCTCTCGCTACTACCCATGCAGTAATGAGCATGAAAACCAACTGGGCAACTACTGCACCAATAGGATCACCGATAACGTCACCGAACACTTTATCATACGCTGGCCCTTGCAATTGACCAGTAAACCCGCGAAGAAGATAACTAAGAATCCATCCTCCCACTACACTGTAAAAGGACAAGAGCAAGAAGCAAGTGACCACCCCAAGGCGACCGATCCAATGCCAGAGTGACCCTGGCGCAACTGTTTTATATGCACTGATCGCCTCTTTTTGAGTACTGCGGCCGATTGTGAATTCTCCTAACAACAGCGGAAGACCAATTGCTAGCGTAAAGATGATGAATAGGAGAAAGAATGCTCCACCACCGCTCGTTCCGACCATATATGGAAATTTCCAAATGGCCCCCAGTCCGATCGCCGAGCCTGCTGCTGCCAAGATGAAGCCGAGCCTGCTCGTCCATTGTTCGGCTTGTTTCATAGTTTTTCACCCTCCAAATATTTTCTTTTACTGCTCAAAAATGGATACAAAAAAACCCGCCCCAAAAAGGGACGAGTTCGTTATTTCTCGCGGTACCACCCTACTTAGACATCCCCTATAGGCGATGCCTCGCTTCGTCATTGATAACGGGTATGACCCGGACTCTCCTACTGGCGGCGCCTGCGTTCAGAGGTCAGCTCAAGAGTGAATTCAACGGGGCTTACATCAGGCTGCTCTCAGTCTATGGCAGCCTTCCCTGTTATGCAGCAGGTCCGTTTACTAGTCTCTTTCCTTGCTTTGTTTCTATGATTCGGTTTGTTGGGCTTCTTGCGCTAAATAAAAAAACCCGTCCAAAAAAGGGACGAGTTATTCGCGGTACCACCCTGATTAAGTGCACGGGATACAGATTCCCTACGCACTTCTCTCCATCATTGATAACGGGAATGACCCGATTCCTCCTACTAGGCAAGAAGCCATTAAGAGGGCTGCTCAGGAGGGAATTCTACGGGGCGCGCTTCAAAGCTGCTTTCAGTCTAAGGCAGCTTCTCCCTGAAAAGCGGTGATTCCGCATACTAGTCTCCGTCATTGCATTTCGAAATTAATAAAAAATTATAGAATTTAATTTAATATAAATAGGTGAAATAGGCAAGTGTTTTTTCTTTCAACAAAATGAAAAGCGAGGATAATCTCCGCTCTCCTCGCCTTACTTTTGATTAAACAGTTCATGAAGATGGGCCAATTTACGTTCCAATGAACCCATAATTTCTCGACCAATGTCTTCGCTAATCAGTCCTAAGCGGACCGCGTACTCTACTTCACGAGAAAGCCCGAACATTTGGGTATCCAGCACTTCTTCATACAGTGGGCACTGCGGCATGGTCAGGTTTTCCATCTGTACGTCGATCAGCTTGTAAATTTTGTCGGCGTCTGCTTGAAGCAACGCTAGCGCTTTTTGTTCCAGATCGGGAACCTTAATTTCTGTCAAAACCTATCCCTCCGTTTGCCTCCATCCTTATCATACATAGTACGCGATTCTGGGCCATTTGAAAAGGGGAGAAGACAGATCAACTGCAAGAAGCTAAAAGATACCAAGCTTCCACTCTTTTGATAGCAGCTCCAACAGCTTGACACCGGCTACCGAATTTCCTTTCTCATCCAACGACGGACCGAACACACCAATCCCCATACGCTGTGGCACTGTTGCCATAATACCGCCGGCAACCCCACTTTTCGCAGGGATTCCTACGTCAATCGCAAACTCACCAGAGGCATTGTACATTCCACAAGTCACCATAAAGGTCTTGCAGATTCGCGCTACCTCCTCCGGAATCACTCGCTCACCCGTATTCACGAGAATTCCGTCTGCGGCAAGCACCATCCCTAATGTAGCTACGTCCTTCGCTGTCACTTCTATCGAGCAATGGCGAAAATACAGATCAAGCGTCTCTTCTACATCCGTTTCCAGAATGCCGCTGTCCTTTAGAAACCAAGCGAGGGCACGATTGCGATCAGCCGTTTTCTTTTCTGAACAATAAACTGCTAGATTGATAGAAAGAAGAGGATTCCCTGTCATTTTCCGCATCAAAGCCAGCACAGCATCTAGCCGCTCGTCCACATTGGCACCACGAATCATACCAGCAACCGCGATGGCTCCTGCATTAATCATCGGGTTCAACGGTTTATGGGATTCGGTCGTCTCCAGCTTAATAATCGAATTAAACGGGTCTCCCGTTGGTTCTTTCCCCACATGCCGAAACACGTAATCCTTCCCGTTCTGGCATAAGGCCACGATCAGAGAAAAAATCTTGGAGATGCTTTGCATTGAGAAAGGCACATCTGCATCCCCGGCAGAAAGGATCGTCCCATCTGGCAAGCATACAGCCACTCCCAATTGATGCGGTTCGACTTTTGCCAATTCAGGGATGTAAGAGGCTACACTCCCCTTGTGTGTATACTCAAGTGATTGGTTGCGTACTTGCTCCAATTGTTTGGACGCTTGTGTCAAATCCATTGAAAAACCCCTCAGTCTATTACGTCGATGTATACAGATTCGATTGTAGATTTCTGCATGACCCATGTCAAATTTCCCCTACTTCTGAACAGCGTGCTCCAATCGTTCCATCGCTTCGACTAGAATCGATCTTGGGCAAGCAAAATTGATTCGCATAAAGCCTGCACCATCCCGCCCAAACGTCGTGCCATCGTGCAAACCGAGCTTTGCCTCCTCACGAATGAGCTTGTTCAACTCCACCTGACTGTATCCTAACTGTCTAAAATCCATCCAACCCAAGTATGTTGCTTCCGGAATTGCCATGGAAACCCCAGGAATACGAGTCGATAAAAACTCATGCACATAGGCAGCATTCCTACGTAAATAGATCAACAGTTCTTCCAGCCAGGCTTCTCCATATTGGTAGGCAGCGATCGTTGCTTCCATCCCAAACAAATTCAAATTTTCATAGCCCATTTTGGATGCAGTGACCTGGAAGCTCCGCAACAACTGCTGATTTTCTGTCATCAGATAGGAAGTGTACAGACCAGCCAAATTAAACGTTTTAGCGGCTGAAAGGAAGGTCACACTCTGGTTTGCCAACTCCGGTGCCAGTGAATAGTAAGGCGTATGAACATTTGGCTCATAGACCAAATCCGAATGAATCTCGTCAGCAACCACAAGCACGCCATTTTCTACACACAATCTTCCCAAGCGCTCCAGCTCTACTCTGGTCCATACACGCCCAATCGGATTATGCGGTGTGCAAAGCAGCATGAGCTTCACCCGCGGGTCGCTCAGCTTTTGTGCGAGATCATCCCAATTCATTTCATACCGGCCGTCACGCTCCAAGAGTGGGCTGGTAACCACATAACGCCCGCGATTTTCAACTGCATGATAAAAAGGATGGTACACAGGCGTCTGGATCAAGACTCCATCCCCCGGGGCTGTATAAGCCTCTACTGCTACATGAATGCCGGGAACCACCCCAGGTATCCCTGTCATCCAGCTCACTTCTACATCTACATCAAATCGCTTGTGTATCCACTCTTTCAAGCTCTGATAAAGGGCATTTGACTTCAACGTGTATCCGTATATCGGGTGACTCGCCCGTTCGATCAGTGCCTCCGTGATTTCAGGAGCGCAAGCAAAATCCATATCCGCCACCCACAGCGGAAGCATCCCTTCTCCGTTCACTTTTGGATTCTGAATATCCCATTTGACACTGTCTGTCCCTCTGCGTTCAATTCGCTGATCAAAATCGTACACGTTCTTTCCCTCCCTTATTCCCTTCACATACATACCCACAGCATAAACCGTCTTTTTCCAATTGTCCAAGCTTCTCGTGTACGAAAAAAAGAGCCGCCCTCATGAGCGACTCTCTATTTAGACTAGCGAACGTATACGCCAGGACCAAATGGGAGATCGAGGAAGTACCATGCTGTCAATTGCAAGATCCAAACGACCAGGAAAACGATTGCAAATGGAGTCATGGTAGAGAAAATCGTTCCCATACCTGCATTCTTATTATACTTCTGGTAGAAAGCCAGGAAGAGCGGGATGTACGGATTCACAGGTGAGATTGTATTGGTTGCAGAGTCCGCTATCCGATAAGCGACTTGGATAAACGCCGGATTGTAATCCAGCAGCATCAGCATTGGCATGAATACAGGCGCGAGAATCGCCCACAGCGCTGAACCACTCGTGATAAACAAGCTACAGATTCCTGTGAAAAGGGTGAAGGCAATAATGATCGGCAAGCCTGTCAAGCCCATGTTTGTCATGAATTCTGCCCCATTGACAGCCATCAAAATACCAATGTTGCTCCAGTTAAAGAACGCGATGAACTGTGCAGCTGTAAACGCTAACACAATAAAGCCGGACATATCCTTGATGGCTTCGGACATGTAATGCGGAATGTCCTTCGATGTTTTGATCAGTCCCATTGCTCTACCGTATACAAACGATACGGTCACAAAGAACAGCAGGATGATAGGAATGATCCCTTTCAAAAACGATGAGGTCAAGAAGTCACCTGTCTTTGGATCGCGCAGCAATGAACCTTCCGGAACGACCAGCAATCCTACAATCACTACGAAAATCAACGCTGCGATACCGGCTTTGCGCAGTGCTTTGTTTTCCTGGGGAGTTACTTCTTCGAATTGTACGTTTCGATCTCCGTGATACGCGCCAAGACGCGGTTCGATAATTTTATCGGTAATCCATCCTCCAAAGAAAGCGAGGATGACAACGGAAGCAGACATGAAGAACCAGTTATCTACTGGTGTAACCATTGCATTCGGATCAATCGTTTTCGCTACTTCGGTACTAATCCCTGCCAAAAGAGCATCTGTACCGGCAATGAAAAAATTCGCTGTAAAACCGGAGGATACACCAGCCATACCAGCTGCAAAGCCTGCAATCGGGTGACGCCCCATTGCCAAGAACACGAGACCGCCAAGCGGAGGAATAATAACCATGGCTGCATCAGAAGCAAGATTTCCCAAAATACCGACAAAAACAATTGCATAACTGACAACCGCTGCCGGAATGCCTGCCATCATTTTGCGTAGAACTGTCGTCAAAAGACCGATTTTTTCTGCCAGTCCAATTCCAAGCGTCATCGCCAGAACGAGGCCAAGTGCTGGAAATTCAATAAAGTTTTTCAGCATACTCGTTAAAATCCAGTGAATACCTTCGACGCTAAGCAAACTCTTAACGGCAACCGCTTCGCCTTTTGCAGGATGCATAACCGAAAAGTCCATGGCTGCGAGAATTGCAGAGACTACCATCAAAATGCCACACAAAATAATGAATAGTACAAATGGATGCGGGAGCTTATTCCCTACTGTTTCAATCCACTTTAGAATACCTTTTTGCTTCATCAGATCTACTTGCACATTCGTGCCTTTCGCCATAGTTCCGCCCCCTAAGTCGTTTGAATTCCCTGAATGTTCCTGCGACTTTGCAACCATCCTCGGGATGAATGATGTGGCCTTCCTTCTCTAGCGCTCATCGTCGTTGATGGTTAAGCGGGAGAAAGACGAAGTGACTATCCTACTCTTCATGAAAGCCCTTCCAAAATTCGAAAGGCTTGTACACTCTGCCTTTTATCTGACTCCAACTTTTCAGTAGGAGTTCAAATAGCTCAGGCAAAATTCACTCTCACATAATAACTTTCTAATAAGATTATATATTCTATAAATTACATGTCAATAATTTTTAGACTATTTTATGAAATTTTCGCTTTTTGGATAATTGCTGTCATTTGCGAGTCTATAGTAATATAGAGATTGATTATGAACGACCACGGAGGAATGACGTATGTCTGATGTTATCGTGTTCAAAGGAGCTATTGCTTTCCCTATTACATTGGATCCAACCGTTTGGGTTTTTGATGAACGCAAATTTGATCTGAAAACATACTCGGGCGAAGATGATAACTCGCTTGCTACCCAAGCTAAGTATCTGGCTGGCACGGGTACGCAGTGGGATAAGGAATTACGCGAAGGGGCTACGCTTCCTTCCGAACGAAAAAGCTTAGCTGAAGAACGTAAGGTGCTAGAGGGTGAGTACGGAATTCGTCTTGATCCCTTCATTATAAACGCTGAGCCCCTACCAGAGGTGACTCATGTCCGTCTTCACCGCGAGAATCAGGAAGCGATCGTTCTTCCACTTGCAGAGGCTAGAAGGGCCATCCTGCAATTCTCCAAGGACGGCAAGCCTATTAAAGAGGATGGTCCTGTGTACTTTTATTTGCCCGAAGTATTGCTTGCTAATGAAGAACCGATTAAAGGAATTACTGCTTTCGAGTTTATTACGGAGCAAGCATAAGATAACAAAAGCCATCCTCCGTCGGTAAAAGAGGATGGCTTTTGCCATATGTTACGTATGCGTGATGATTTTCCTCTTAGGCGCTGAACTGCGTGATACGGATATTCCGATGCTGTAGTTCTTCGCGAAGCAATTCGATAAAAGCTGCATCTAGTTGAAGGTCGACAGCTCGATGATATACTTCTATCAACATTTGGTCACTTAAGTATTTCACCTTTGCTCACCTCCATCTTTAATATGAGCCCATTGTAACAGAAGCATTTGTATCGAACAACCGTTCGGATATCCACAGCCAATGTGGACATCTTGTTGGTAACATGTGGGCAAATTGTGTGTAACTTATAAGCATCCAAGCATTTCCTTTGTGGATGTTTTTTTCCTTTTATCCACAGTTAGTCGAAATTTGTCGAACGAATGATGAGACTATTCTGTTATAATGAGCCCACTAAAAAAAGCCACCCTGTACAGGATGGCTTTCGTTGTTGCTATTATGCGTTTGCAGCTTCTGTCACGTGCAGAACTTGCTTGATGCGATCAATTGCCCAATCCAGATCTTCTTTGCTGATAACGAGTGGTGGTGCAAAGCGAATGGTTGTCTCATGTGTTTCTTTGCACAAGAGTCCCAGTTCTTTTAGTTTTTCGCAATATGGACGAGCCGCTGTAGTCAGCTCCAAGCCAATGAACAGACCGCGACCGCGAATTTCCTTGATGATCGGGTTGTTGATTTCTTTTAATTTCTCCATGAAGTATGCGCCCATTTCCAGGGAGCGCTGTACAAGACCTTCGTCAGCCAATACATCCATAGCTGCGATGGCAACTGCACAACCCAGTGGATTTCCGCCAAAGGTAGAACCGTGGGAGCCTGGCTCAAATACGCTCAAGATTTCTTTATCTGCTGCTACTGCGGAGATCGGGAACACGCCACCACCAAGAGCTTTCCCCATGATGTACATGTCTGGTACTACATCTTCCCAATCGCTGGCAAACATTTTACCTGTGCGACCAAAGCCTGTTTGGATCTCATCGCTGACCAGAAGTACATTGTTTGCTTTACATACCTCTTGTGCTTGCTTCAAGAAGCCCTCTTGCGGAATGATGATTCCTGCTTCGCCTTGGATCGGCTCCAGCATGAATGCTGCTGTATTTGGTGTAATCGCTTGCTTAAGCGCTTCGATATCACCATAAGGAATGATTTTGAAACCCGGTGTGAATGGTCCGAAGCCACGTCTGTACTCTTCTGCAGAAGAGAAAGAAGTCACTGTGACAGTACGTCCATGGAAGTTGCCTTCACATACGATGATTTCTGCTTGGTTTTCTGGTACCTTTTTCACATCATAAGCCCAGCGACGAACTGCTTTGAGTGCTGTCTCTACTGCTTCTGCACCGGTGTTCATTGGCAGGATCATTTCTTTTCCTGTCACCGCAGAGAGCTTTTCGTAGAATTCACCCAGTTGGTCATTGTAAAAAGCACGGGAAGTGAGCGTTACTTTATCAGCTTGATCTTTCAGAGCTTGGATGATACGTGGATGACGATGTCCTTGGTTCAGCGCAGAATATGCACTCAGCATATCCAGATATTTATTGCCTTCCGGATCGTGTACCCATACGCCTTCTGCTTTGGAAATAACGATCGGTAGCGGATGATAGTTGTGCGCACCAAATTTTTCTGTTTGTTCAATAACCACGTTTGTTTTACTCATGTCGTTAGCCTCCTTCAAGATCACTTGCTAAAATTATCTAGCAAGAACGATGCCAAATAGAAAAAACCCACAAAGTCGATCCAATTGAGTCAGACGAGCAAAAAATTTTTGCATCTGGTATTCATATTCTTTTGCAGTGCATAATGTTTTTGCACTCATTCCCTTTATGCTATGATACCCTCATAAGGAAAGGCTGGTGACCATGTTGTCGTCTTCTATGCATAATGCTTCAGCTGACACTCTCCTGCGCATTTATGAACATATTTTGGACAGAATGAATGAAGGTGTACATGTCATCGATTCGGATGGGACAACGATTGTCTACAATTCAAAAATGACCGAGCTGGAATCGATGACCAGACAAGACGTTTTGCACAAACCTTTGGCAGAGGTTTTTCAGTTCCCGTCTGGACAAGAAAGTACCTTGCTCACGTGCTTGCGTACCGGAAACAGCATTCGCAATACACGACAAACGTATTTCAACGACAAGCAAAAGGAAATCTCAACCATCAACAATACTTACCCCATCATTGAAAATGGTAAGGTCATCGGCGCAATGGAAATCGCAAACGATGTTACCAAAATGGAGCGATTGATCAGAGAAAACCTGCTGCAAAAAAACGGGTCACGCTACACATTCGAGCACATTATCGGGAGAAGCGGTCCTATTCTCGATGTCATAGAAAATGCCAAACGCGCAGCACGCACCTCCTCATCCGTTTTGGTAGTCGGTGAAACTGGTGCCGGGAAAGAGCTGTTCGTGCAAAGCATTCATAATGCCAGTCTGCGTGCATCTGGTCCCCTTATTTCACAAAACTGCGCTGCACTTCCGGATAGCTTGATCGAAGGGCTTTTGTTTGGAACTGCTCGCGGAGCATTTACCGGCGCAGTAGAGCGGCCTGGATTGTTTGAGCAAGCGGAAGGCGGAACACTTTTTCTCGACGAAATCAACTCGCTTAGTATGCCACTCCAGGCAAAATTGTTGCGTGCTCTGCAAGAGAAGTCAATTAGACGTATTGGTGACACAAAGGATCGATCGATTGATGTACGAATCATTGCCGCTATCAATGAAGATCCTGTTGAGGCAATCGCCAATTCTCATTTGCGAAAAGACCTGTACTACCGCCTCGGAGTCGTCACGTTATTTCTCCCCCCGCTTCGGGAACGCAAGGAAGATATTCCGATGCTGGTCAGCCATTTTATCGAAAAATACAATGAGCTGTTCCAAATGGAGGTAAGAAGCATCAGTGACGAGGTTCTGCAATTTTTTATTCAGCATGACTGGCCTGGCAATGTGCGTGAGCTTCAGCACTTGATTGAGGGGGCCATGAATCTGATGATTGACGAATCAACCATCCGTTATGAGCACTTGCCTTTACACTTTTTGCGTCGTATGCCAGCCGCTTCTGTAACGATCGAGCAACCCTCCCCTCCCGCATTGCCTTTTGTTGACGAAGGAAAGCCGTTGAAGGAAACGATGCAAGAATTTGAAACAGCATATATCCACCATGTTGTGGAACGCTATAACGGAAATATTTCACGAGCAGCCAAGGAATTACAAATCAGTCGTCAAAGTTTGCAATATCGTTTGCGTAAGTTGGGAATCAAGGGATAAAGAGTACCATTAAAGCGCATTTTGGTTTGAGTCAACATTGTGGAGGAGAAGAAAAAGCACAGTTCTCTTCGACTCTGACACGCCTGCAAGGGTGATTCACTGCTCGTCTACACATCAAAAAGGTGCCCGTCGATCCAAAGCCACCCTACGGGCGGACGTTTCTCATAGAAGAAGTGTTCGACAAGCGTAGTCCCCTTTTTGAAGTTCCGACTGGGTAGGCGCTGTCAAGGTCTACGAGCCCTGCGCTTTTTCTTCTCGACAGTTTTGTTGGTTCATCGTTCCCTTTTAAAAGCTTGTTAACTTCATTTCTATCAGTCCAGTTATTACCTTATCATTTTTAATAAACGCCAAGAGATTTGGCGTTTTTTTAATTATTTTGCATCAACCTGCCGAATCATTTTGCGCTTTTTGCCAGTATCTACCTCAAAAATAATATTTTCATAAAGTATTTCATTTGGTATCATTCTTGCAGAGCATATATGGCTATCGCGCTGAAAACGCATACATCCATTTAACATACTCGCGTGAAGGAGAGGGTTATATGTCCCAAAGCAACATGGATCAGCACAATCAATTGAAACGCACGATGAACAGCAGACACCTTTTTATGATTTCACTTGGGGGCGTAATCGGAACCGGGTTATTTCTCGGATCAGGTTATACAATCAGTCAGGCAGGACCAGTTGGTGCCATTCTATCCTATTTAGTCGGCGGCTTTATCATGTACCTGACTATGCTATGTCTGGGCGAGCTGACAGTTGCCATGCCAGTGGCAGGTTCGTTCCAAACATATATGACCCGCTTTGTTAGCCCCGCACTTGGGTTTGGTGTAGGCTGGTTGTATTGGCTAGGATGGGCCGTGACGGTTGCTTTGGAATTGTTGTCAGCGGGATTGCTGATGCAACGATGGTTCCCTGATTCACCTGTTTGGATGTGGTGCGCAATCTTCGGTGTAGTGCTCTTCTTATTAAATGCTTTATCTGCTCGAGCGTTCGGTGAATCTGAGTTCTGGTTTTCCAGCATTAAAGTAAGCGCTATCATCTTGTTCATCATCTTGGGTGGAGCTGCGATGTTTGGCCTTATCGACCTGAAAAACGGTCAGCCTGCGCCAATGTTCACCAACTTTACAGAAAGCCCGCTTCTCCCCTTTGGAATTACAGGCTTGCTGATGACGATGATCACCGTGAACTTCTCCTTCCAAGGTACCGAGCTAATCGGGATTGCGGCTGGAGAGAGTGAGAATCCAGAGAAGACGATTCCAAAGGCCATTCGTACGACAGTTTGGCGCACACTCGTTTTCTTCATTCTGGCGATTGCCATTGTGGCAGGGATGATTCCACACCAACAGGCAGGTGTGATTGAAAGTCCGTTTGTCGTCGTATTTGACAGCATTGGGATTCCTTATGCAGCTGACATTATGAACTTCGTTGTCCTGACAGCACTTCTGTCTGTGGCCAACTCTGGTTTGTACGCAGCAACTCGTATGCTTTACTCCCTGTCCAAAGAAGGAATGGCTTCGAAAAAGCTTGGAGCCGTAAATGGAAAAGGGATTCCGATGAACGCTTTGTTGATTACTTTTGCCATTGCTCTCTTGTCTCTTCTGTCCGGTATTTTTGCAGAGGATACGGTGTTCATGGTATTGCTGTCTATCGCTGGTCTCGGCGCACAGGTGGGTTGGATCTCCATCTCCGCTTCGCAGCTCGCTTTCCGTCGCCATTACCTGAAAAATGGCGGCAAGCTGGAGGATCTGAAGTTCCGTACACCTTTGTACCCTGTACTGCCTTTGATCTCCTTGATCTTGAACTTGCTCGTTCTCGTGAGTCTGGCATTCGATCCAGAACAGCGTATCGCCTTGTACTGCGGAGTTCCATTCATGATTGGAGCAATATGCGTGTATCAATTCCATTTTAAAAAGAAACTCGAAGCGTAAATCAAAAAGAAAAGCTTGCAGCCCCTACTTTCAAGAAGGGACCGCAAGCTTTTCATGTTTTATATGCGATGCGTTAGGCTTGGCAATGCTACAATGAGATTCGGACAATTTCCGTAACGACTACCATGGCAAAGACTGCAAATCCAAGGGAACTCGTTACCAGCAACATGCGCTTTAGCTTTTTCATATCTTCCATAAAATTCCCTCACTTTCTTGCGCCAATCTTCTCTATCGTTATATACGTATGAACGATGGAAAATGTTTCATTTCGCCCAAAAATATTTATGAGCGAGCTATTTTCTTTAGATCATTCCCGATTTGTCCGGTTTGTTGTTCCATGCGATGCAGCATCCAGGCCACCCAAAACCCGATGACCAAACAAATGGTCCACGGCAGCCACGGCGTTTGCAAGCGCAGCCCCACATCGTACACCCATCCTCCCGCTACCTGTCCGAATGAACCCCCGATGGCAATCGAATACCCGTTGAAGCCGTAATAGGCACCCACCAAGTCCTTGGGAGCAAAACGGGGAACGACATCGACCAGATTCGGAACAGCAATCATAGTACCCAGTGCAAAAAGGAACACATCCAAGAGAATGAGCCACAATGAGTCGGCAAACGTGAACAAAAATAGTCCCACGCTCATAAACAACGTCCCGATGCCAATCAAGGTAAGCCTTTGCTGATAACCCTCCAGCAATTGTGTCACTTTCATTTGAAATAGGATCACAAACAGCGAAAGCGCAGAAAGCACGATCCCTACATTCACCTTGCTATGCGTAACATTTTCAACAAACAGCGGTATCGTTAAGAACACCTGCATATTCAAGTAGTAATACCCCATCAAAATAAAGGTATATCGTACAAACAGCTTGTCCTTCACTACCGTGGACATACTTTCCCATATACTATGCCGTGTATTCGTGGCGCGAATCGGTGGGAATAAAAAGAAGATCACGATGGCATTCACTCCGAAAACGGCCCCTGCAAACAGCGAAATATACGTAAAATCAATAGCCGAGAGTGCTGTCCCTACGATTTGGGAACCGACTACCGCAATATTACCAAGTACATTGCGAAGGGAGAAAACTTCTTTTCGAATGGCTTCGGGGGTGATAATCGCATAGGCAGCAGAGCAAGCAGGCTCAAACAACGCCCCACCCAATCCGGAAAGAATCGCGGCAACAAAAAAGTGCCACGTCTCGGTACAAAAAGCGAACATCGCAAATCCAACGGCACGTACGCCCAATCCAAGGAACATCGCCCCTTTGTATCCGAATGCATCCGCGATCACACCGCCTAAAAAGGCAAGACCTTGCTGGGAGAACTGTCTGACACTCAGGACAATCCCTGCCATCGCCAGTGTCCATCCGATGCTGCCCGTCAAATACAAAGTAAGATACGGGATTAAGGCATAAAAACCCATATTCATCATAAAAGATGTGCTTAACAAGAGCTTCACTGAAAAGGGCGTTTCTCGCCACCATTCCCACTTCATTCCAATACCCCTCGCTCTCCCGATAGCCCACATGAAATAAGGATATCCCCAGCTTAGCGAACAGGGTATAATTTGGGAAACGAACATTTTTGTATATGGTAATCAAATATTTAGATAAGAGGGATTCCAACTGTATGGACTTCGAACAATTACGCGCTTTCTACACATTGGCCCAAACGAAAAATTTCACCAAGGCTGCGGAAATGCTCCACTTAGTCCAGTCTACGGTGACAATGCGAATCAAGCAACTGGAAGAAAAAGTTGGCAAACCTCTTTTCATTCGTGATAAAAGAAGTGTTGAAATTACCCAAGCAGGCTTAACCCTTTTACCGTATGCTGAGAGAATCCTCAAACTGTCCCATGAAGCCTTAAATGAAGTCGCTTCCCTCCAGCCTTATGAAGACTATTTATCAATCGGCAGCTTAAACGCGATCTGGACTTCCACCCTCGAGCCGATCTTGAAAGAGTACCACTATCGGTATCCGCAAATTGCGATCAGCACAAAGACAGGCCACTCGTCCGATGTTATCCAGTATTTGCTGGACAACGTTTCAAATCGGAATTGTATACGTTCCCCCATCCTTGCCTAACTTTGACGTCATTCCGACGTGGGATGATGAAATTGTCTTGGTTTGCTGTCCAGAGAGCCCCATTGCCGCATTTACACATGTCGATTCGCGCGAGCTGCGCAATCTGCCGCTGCTGTACATGAATTGGGGCCCTCCTTTTAACGAGTGGATTAGACAGACACTGCCGCGTAATTACGTACCCAAGCTGACAGTAGACAAAGCGGAGCTCGCTATCGATCTGATCAAAGAAGGTCTCGGCGTGAGCTTGTTAACGCGCTCTACCGTCAAAGCCGAGCTTGCGGCAGGTACTTTGAAGGAACTGATCATAACAGGCAATAAGCCTCCCAAACGGTCGGCGTACATCGTTTTGCCAAAGGACAAAAAAAATAAACCCAGCGTAGAAAAATGGCTGAGTTTAATGAGTGAATTAGGGTATTCCACTTAGCTTCGTGATTATCTGGAATGCGGTATGGGGTCGACGACCGTGCTTCGTCTCCCCATCCATTCTTCATAGCCAAGACGGAGGAGGAAGTACCAGCACATTGACAGAAAAAAGCCGGTAAGCACATCACTCAAATAATGAACGCCCAAGTACACACGGCTGAACGCGAGCACTGCCACGAAAAGAAAAACCGCAGGCTGCACAAGCGACGACCATCTTTTCTCCGCAAACCATTGGGCAATCCAAGACGCGACCATGCAATAAAAGGCTGGTCCAATCATCGCATGGCCACTCGGAAACGAAAAGGACTCCGGCAACTCAATCAGATTGACGCCACTCGGTCTAGGTCTGGCAAAGAACAGCTTTAAGAGCTCATTTGCGACTTCACTGACACCGAGGGAAATGAGAACAAACATTGCCTCCACACGATATTTCTTTATGTATAGGACAACAATCATCATCACCGCTACTGGTACAAGGAACATGCCTCCGCCCAGATTGGTTATCAATCGAAAAAAAGCAGTCCCAACATCAGAGCGAATCGACTCCGCAAATGCAATGGCAGCTTGATCCATACCTGCCACACTCCCCGCTACAAAAAGGGCAAACATGATCATAGCAAGAACAGCAAACGTTAGTGCTCCTCCTACATATCCATTTTTTCTAGTTGTCTGATTCATTGTTGATCTCCTCTTTCCATCAAAAAGCGCAAGGACTCAGCAAATCGCTGATCATCTTCACGCGTGCGAGCAGCAGGCCCTTTCGTACGACCTCCCCCGCGTCGATATCTGGCTTTTTCATTCCGTTCTTCCAAATGAAACGCTATCCGTTCAGGGTCAAAAACCATTCCGTGCGGCGTCAGGGCATGGGCTCTCTTCCCGAGGATGAGAGCTGCCAGACCAATATCCTGCGTCACCACGACATCCCCTGCAGTCGTTTCGTTTGCCAGCTTCATATCTACCGCTTGTGGGCCGGCATCTACCGTCACATGATTGGCGTTTCCAATTTGATGATTATAACTGGCAAAGGTCAAACAGATCCAGTCGAGCTCCTTGCACAATGCTTGGGCAGTTAAGAGAGCCTGGCGCGGACAAGCATCCGCATCGATAAGAACACGTCCCTTTGACATGGTTGCTCCTTTCGTGTGTATTTCTCTCCCCGTACCGATTCATTTTTGGTATGATGGAGGTGGAGAGGAGTGAGTTCACCTTTGCGCTATCAATTTATCCTTGATGAACGGCTAGGTATACGACTTCCCGTGCTGCATTTGGAATGGGAAGATTATTCGACTGTAGAAAGAGCGGACATGTTGCTGGAATGGGAAGAAATCCGCGCAACCATTCCGGATCAAATACACCGGGTAGAGAAGGTTATCATTGAGAAAACCAAACAAATGTCCGAAGAAGAAAATTTCGTAAGATCTTGCGAATTGAACAGTGAGATTCACGAATTGGCCAGTGTTATTAACGATCTTAATATATGGTTCCGTGTCCAGCAAGACCATGACACCAAAATCCATCAATAATTCGTTTATGAAAATCCAGCAGCTCCTTGGCTTTTTTTAGCCTTGGAGCTGTTTTTTCGTGGAACGCTATGCTTTTTTTCGCTTGCGACCAATTTCTAGCGCCTTCAGCCCTGCCACATGCGGGGCAGCCATCGAAGTACCATTCAGCTTTTTAAACTGATTGCCCGGCCACGTAGACAAAATATCAACCCCGGGTGCCTTCATATTTACTCCCTTGCCTCTCGCACTGAACGACGCCAATTTTCCCGTTTGGTCAATCGCGCTAACCCCTAAGACGCCATCGTACCGGGCTGGATACTCCGCTTCGCCCCCTCCGTTGCCTGCAGAAGCTACCAATACGATTCCTTGCTGATGGGCCCGACCAACTGCTCTCGCCATTGCTTCGCTGTATTGGGGCATACCAAAGCTCATGTTGATCACATCCATCTTATTGGCAATCGACCATTGCAGAGCCTGCAAAATGGTAGACAAAGATGATTGACCTTCATAATCAAAAGCACGGACGTCATACAGATGAGCCTCTGGAGACACCCCGACAATTCCTCTTTGGTTCATCTCGGCTACGATGATCCCCGCGACATGCGTACCGTGTCCATTTTGTTTGCCGCGCACGAGCTGGATGCCACCCTTTATTTGATCCTTCAAATCAAAATGATCGCGGGAGATTCCCGTATCGATGACAGCGACCTTGACGCCTGCTCCACGCCCCTTTCGCCACAGTCTTTGTGCCCCCACATATCGCACGCCCCACGGTATCTCATCCTGCCCTTCCGCATGAACGTTTACGGTAATGTTCTCTTCCACCATCGCTTTATACCTTCGAAAAAGCTCCTCATGCTGCTCAAAAATCTTTTCTTTGACACACAAGCAAGAAAGGTCATCATAGCATCGCCATGGAAGTCTCTCGGTTTTGGTCAGAACCTTGGTTTTCAAATCTGACAGTATCTCGGTAAATGGCGTATCCCGATGAAAGCTGACAATTTTCAACCCACTAGCCTCCTGTCATGCATCGTTCTGACTCATCCTATGTCACGGCTCCCCCTATGGGTTTGGGCCATTGCACAACGTTAAGCAAAATAGGCGAATCGCGGAGTGAATCTGTCCAAGCGAACTCCCTTGCTTTTCCATATAACTGCATAGGGCAGGTGTATTCTTTCGAAAGGAGCGAAGCATCATGGCAAAAGCAAAAGGAAAAGCAAAGGCAAAAGTCAAGCTCAAAGCGAAGGGCAGTCCACGTGATTTATTGAAATCCATCAACAAGAAAAGCAAGAAAAAATGGACGATGGGTGATGTACGTTCGCTGGCAAAAGACTTCTCCATGAAAGACTTGAAGGATGACAAGAAATTAAGCGAGCTGATTAAAAAAGTCAGCAAGGCGGTTGGTGTCAAATTATCCGACCGACAAATGTCCAGTGTAAAAAGGCAAGTACATGATCGCCTCGGATAAGATATGTCTCCCCCTAGCCCTCGCCCTCTTTGGTTGGCGAGGGCTTTTTTATGCAAAAACAAAAGAGAGAGCGAAAAATCGCTCTCCCTCCTGGCGAAGCTACCCAGTGTTTTCGTTAGTCGCAAGAGCAAGCAACGATAACGAGCAATACGAACAACACCAGTATTAAAGCAAAGTCGTCAAATCCTCCGTTAAACAGACTCATTCGCTTTCCCTCCTTTGCCAGCAACTAGTCATACTGTATGTGCGAATGCTCAAAGATGATTGGACTATCGCCTATACAAGACCGTTTTTCACGGTTTTACACAGTTGCTGAAAAATGGAGTGGAGATTTTTGAAGGTTTCCCATCTACTCATCTCCTGACGATGTGTGTTATTTCCAGCCTGCAATGACTTCGTAAAAAAGCCCGTCCTTCCGGTAATACGCTTCGGATTTGGAGAAGTTCAGGTAGGTCTGTGCCTCTGCAAGCTGCTCTCCCGTCAAAATGACCTGACGTTGCTTGTTCACTTCGTCTCGATATTCGACAACGAGGCTGACTTCTTCCGATTGACAATGTTGAATAAGCTCTTCTGGTGTAGCAAAGGTAATCCGTTTCATGCTCCCCCACCTCCTCCATCGTGATCATTCATTATAGCAAGGATTATTTCTTTCTCCCATCGTTTCTCTCTCGCTTAACAGAAATGCTGCCGAGATCATCAGCTAATTGGGTCGCCGGAAAAATTTGCTGTGCCTCTGCCAACAAATCCTCCATCGAAAAATCCCCGTCTTCATCTTCATAACGTGGACTGAAGTGAGTCAGACACAGTTCTTTCACGCCCGCCTCTTTGGCAATTTGAGCCGCCTCACGTGCTGTGGAATGTCCGCTTCTGGTCGCCAGCTCCTTGTCGTGATGGGCGTAAGTCGCTTCATGGACGAGCAAATCCGCCCCTTTTGCCAGCTCCAAAACCGCTTGGCTCGGCTCCGTATCCCCACTGAAGACGATTTTGCGTCCTGGCTGGGGCTCTCCAACGAAGTCCTTTCCCTCCAGAACACGTCCATCCTCGAGTGTGACCTGTTCTCCTCTTTTCAAGGCTCCAAACAACGGCCCTGACGGCACCCCGGCCTGCTTTGCCCGTTCTACTTGAAATGCTCCTGTCTTTTCCTTTTCCATCACAGCATACGCAAACGAAGGCACGCGATGTTTCGCCATTCGACAGCTCACTACGATCTCTTCGTCCTCGTAGATTACACCTTCACTGACGATTTTTATTTCCAATGGATATTGCAAATGAACCGGGCTTGCCTCCATGACAGCTCGAAAATATCGGTCGAGTCCAGGTGGTCCGTACAGCTCTAACGGAGTCGGTTCAGTATTGCGCAAAGATCGGCTCGCAAGCAGTCCGATCAGTCCATACAGATGATCCCCATGCAGATGCGTGATAAAGATTTTATCCAATTGACTAATTTTCATCGGTGCTCGCAGTAGCTGGTGCTGAGTCCCCTCTCCGCAGTCAAACAACCACCACTTTCCTGCCTGTAAAAATCGCAAGCCGATCCCACTCACGTTTCTTCGCGTAGTGGGTGCACCTGATCCGGTGCCTAAAAATGTAACGATCACGCTATGTCCATCTCCTTTTTGGCCTTCCCTCATCATGTGCCTGTCTCTATCTCTAGGCATTCACCCTTTTTTGTCTGGGCGCATAGCCTACAACATACAAAGCCTAGCAAGGAGGGACTCCTAATCATGAAACGATTTTTGGCGCTGGGGCTGGCCGCTTTTCTCGTTATGACGGCCGTCTTGACTGGCTGCTCCAGCACTCCCGAAAAAATAAGAATTGGTGAAGTGACTCGTTCTTTGTTTTACGCCCCGCAATATGTCGCACTTGAAAAAGGATTTTTCAAGGAAGAAGGTCTGGAAGTGGAGCTCTCAACCATTCCCGGCGGAGATAAAGTGATGGCGGCCCTGTTATCTGGCGGCATCGAGGTCGCACTCGTCGGCTCCGAGACCAGCATCTACGTCTCTCAGCAAGGAGCTGCCGATCCTGTTGTCAACTTCGCGCAGCTCACACAGACGGACGGCACCTTCCTCGTCTCCCGCACCAAAATGGATGACTTTACTTTCGACAAGCTAAAAGGCAGTGTCTTCTTGGGCCAACGGAAAGGCGGCATGCCGCAAATGGTCGGAGAATATGTACTCAGAAAGCATAACATCAATCCGCAAACCGACGTGGAACTCATTCAGAATATCGAATTCAAAAATATCGCGTCTTCCTTCGCATCTGGTACCGGAGCGTATGTACAGCTGTTTGAACCGGAAGCCTCCCGCTTTGAACAGGAAGGAATCGGCCATGTTGTCGCCTCTTTTGGCAAAGAGAGCGGAACCGTTCCTTACACTGTCTTCATGACAAAACAAAGCTATATCGACAGCAACGCAGCAGCTATCCAAAAGTTTACCAATGCGGTCTACAAAGGGCAACAGTGGGTTGCCAGCCACAGTGCAAAAGAAACGGCTGATGTGATCGGCAAGTACTTCGAGCAAATCGATCCGAAGATTCTGGAAACCGCTGTACAGCGTTACCTCGAACAGGGCTCCTATGCGACAGATCCCATTCTGGACGAAAAGGAATGGAGCCAGCTACAAGATATTATGGATTCCGCTGGTGAATTAAAGCAACGCGCTGATTACAACAAGCTGGTAAACACCACTTTTGCTACCCAATCCAAGGAAGGGAAATAGGCCGTCATGAAGCAAATTTCTTCTACGCCGGCAAAAATAGAACTCGGCCACGTGACCCATCTTTATTTATCCACGACCAGGGCGTTCATGGCGGTCCAAGACATTAACCTGCGCGTGGAGGAAGGCGAATTCATTTGTCTGGTTGGTCCCAGCGGTTGTGGCAAGACGACGCTGCTCTCACTCATTGCAGGGCTTGAGAAGCCGACAGCAGGCAAGGTGTGGATCGACGGAAGAGAAGTCAACGGAACGTCTAGGCAAGTTGGCTACATGCTGCAGCAAGATTATTTGTTCAACTGGCGCTCCATCGAAGACAACGTGTTTCTCGGGCTCGATATCCAAGGCATCCGCACGAAGGAAACAGAGGAATACGCGCTACATCTGCTCGATGAAATGGAGCTGTCTGATGTGCGCAAATCCTCTCCCCTGCAGCTGTCAGGCGGCATGCGGCAACGGGTTGCACTCGTCCGAACACTCGCCTGTCAACCTGATGTGCTGTTGCTTGACGAACCATTTTCGGCATTGGACTATCAGACTAAACTCAAGCTCGAAGACTTGATCTTTTCAACACTGCGTCGGCATAAAAAGACGGCAGTCCTTGTGACACATGATCTCTCCGAATCGATCGCGATGGGCGATCGTGTTTATATCTTTTCACGCAACCCGGGACGCATCAGCAGCGAGATTGTCGTACCCAGCCCGATCCGGGATGCTCTGCCATTCGACGCCAGAAATCATGATGGATTCCAAGACTTGTTCCATCGCGTGTGGAAAGAGATGGAGGTAGTATCTGATGCAGCCAAAGGAAATTGAATCCGTCCATCGCCGCTACTTGCAGCTAGAAAAGCGTATGAGCTTTTCCGTCTTTACCACACAACTGTTCCTCTTTCTCGTTTTTCTCGGTTTATGGGAGCTGTTGGCTCGAACCAATACCATTAATGCGCTCATCTTCAGCTATCCTTCCAAGATTTGGGCTCAATTTTGGTTGCAGCTGCAAGATGGCAGTCTTCTCCCGCATGTCGGCTTGACCGTGTGGGAAACGATTATCGGCTTTCTCTTGGGAACGATTTTGGGAACCGTCATGGCAACGATCATATGGTGGTCCCCTTTTCTCTCCCGCGTACTAGAACCTTATCTGGTGATTGCCAACAGTATGCCAAAGGTAGCCCTCGGTCCGGTTTTCATCGTCGGCTTTGGTCCAGGTTTGCTCTCCGTCATAGCCATGGGGTGCGCGATCTCAGTCATCATCACCACGATCAACGTCTATACCAGCTTCAAGGAAGTTAATCAAAACTACGTCAAAGTCGTGCAAACACTTGGAGGGAGCAAACGGCAAATCTTCACGCTCGTTATTTTGCCAGCGACCATCCCAACCCTTCTCGCTACGCTGAAGGTAAATGTCGGACTTTCGTGGGTCGGCGTCATCGTCGGAGAGTTTCTCGTATCCCAGCAAGGCTTGGGGTATTTGATCATATATGGCTTCCAAGTGTTCAATTTTACCCTGGTCATGATGAGCTTAGCCATTATCGCGGTCATCGCTACCTTGATGTATCAAGGCGTAGCCTATATAGAGCGGCGGCTCACCAGCCAGTTTAAATAGATGGCTTCTAAAAAACGGTGCCAACCATCTACCGGGGATGATTGCACCGTTTTTTCATGGACCCATATGTTTATGACAGGGTTAGGGGCACATTCCCCCTTCTTACAGAAAAACGCCCGACAACGAATTGCCGGGCGCTCTAGCTATCGATTTACTTCCAAAACTTCCACTTGCTTTTTTTCGTCGTCGGATCGTCCATTTGGCTCTCGACGGCTTTCTGTTGGGCGGCTGCTTCCACTTCGAGCGCTCCAGGTACTCGATTCAGGAAATGATCGACCATTGGCTTGTAGTTATCTGGCAAATGCTCTTGCATGTTTCGCAGGATGACGATTGCCTTTTCCATTTGATCGGTCGCCAACAGAGCATTGGCATAGTTGAAGCCCGCATACGGATACGGGAAATGTGGCGTCCAGAACTTTTCACAAATCTGAATCAACTGATAGACATAACCCGCTTGTCCCAATTCACCAGTCACAGTCATGACGACCTCAAAGCGGTCCTTCGCTCCTTCAATCGCTACCGTGTACCATTTCATCGCATTCAGGAGGTCCTCCTCCGTCAAAGCAAGACGAGCCAGTTGAAGCTGTGGTCTCCAAGCTCCTTCTTTACTTGCCAGCGCCTCCAGCTGCCCTTTCAGCTCATCCTTTTTCCCTCTTTGCAAGAAGCTCTCGACAAACATGTTCAAGCCATTTTCTTGATTCGGGTCTTTGTGCAAACCTGTATGTAGGGTCTCGAACGCTTTTGGCTCATCTCCTTCAAACGCGAAGATTTTTGCCAAATTGGTGCAAGCCGTACCCGAGGACGGGAATCGTTCCAGACAATCTGTCAGGATTTTTTTAGCGCTTTCAAACTCTCTCGCCTGCATATGAACGACTGCACGGAAAATGAGAGCAGACTCAATTGGCCCGTATAATTCGAGAAGCCTGTCGGCAGCGACAGCGGCTTGCTCATGAAATTGACCCTTCACCAACTCCATCGCAAAATCGCGAAGCTTATCTTTTTCATCCCAGTACTTATCCAGATTTTGCGGAATTATTTTTTTCTGGTAATCCTCTCGGGACATATCGATGGTTTGACCAAACTCATTGGTAAACGTCACAAATTCAGACATGAAACAGCCTCGCTTTCATTTCCTCACAAAAGTTTCAAATGCTTGTATCGCCAATTAGATCCATGCTTTGATATTTACTTTACGGATAAATTCCTCCATTGATTCCTTCGCGGGTTCGTCATTTGCCTCTTCTGCATCTTCCATGCCCATCAGTTGTCGAAACAGTGCTTCGTTCCTTGTCGCCAATGCAAAATCAAGTAAAGCCTCATGCGAGATGCGATTTGCTTCTTCCTCCAGCAATTGCTCCTCCAAGGCGATGTCCTCTTCTACAACGGCGATATGCTTATCAATTTTCGGAATGCGTAAAACCCAAGAAAATGCGCTGTCCGGATTGCGGTCACGAGCAATCAGGTAACCGTATTCACCCAAAGGCAAACCTTGCTCGAAGGAGTCGGCAACAATGACGACGCGTTGTCCAAGCTTGAACATGAGCGTCAACTCCCAATAAAGATTAATTCTAATCATACTAAATTGTATGTGTTCTTGGGAAGAGCAAACCCCTAAGGTTAGGAAAACGCATAAAAAGTTTGTTGCCCGAACCAAAATAAGGTACAATTTTTACTAGTGAATGGAAATTGGTAATGAGGTGTACAAGGTATGGGTGAAATGTCTACAGGGTTTTCCCTGTTTATCGTTGGCTGGACCATTGTTCTCGTAAGTCTGATGGCGATTGGCGGGTATTTCATGTTCCGCAAATTTCTCAAGTCTATGCCCAAGCAAGACGGAAAATCTGACTTGGATTGGCAAGATCATTACATTGATCAGACACGTGCGCTCTGGACAGATGAGGGTCTGACCTTGCTCAATGAATTGGTTGATCCTGTGCCACAGTTGTTTCGTGATGTTGCGAGACGTTCTATCGCAGCGAAAATCGGCCAGATCGCGTTGGAAGAGAAAGCAACCACCATTACAACCGATTTGATTGTAAAGGGGTACATCGTAGCAACCCCCAAGCGTGACCACAAATGGCTCATTGCCCACCTGAAATCAAAAGAAATCGACTACACGCCCTATGAGAAATATTTGAATGCCGAGGGATAATTGAAACTTCCTGTAGTGTCATCCGTAAAAAAGGTAAGACCTTTTTGGCAAGGAGACGATGTGGATGTCAGTCCTACTCACGATTTTGGGGATCGGTTTTGTTATTTTGATCGTTGCGATTGTCATTGTGGCGGTCCTCTTTAAGAAAGGCGCCCGGTTCTTATGGAAAATGACCGGACGTGGCTATCACAAGTACAGCAGCAGTGATTACCGATATCGATCCTCATGGAAGATGGGGCATCGAACATACGGTCATCGTCACTATCGTCGCAAATATTCCAGCCATAGTGGATTTTTTAGCAGCTGACGTTATGAAAATGTGAAGGCACTCAAATTCGTTTGGGTGTCTTTTTTATATGGAAAATTAAAAACGAAGAAAGTTCCCCTAAAAACAAGCAACAAACCTCCAAAACCACAAGACTCGTGGCTCTGGAGGTTTGTATGATTTAAGCATCGCTGCTTTTTTTGTTTACGTTTTGCGGCCCTCCAGATACTCCACCCGATACCAGGAATGCCATGACTTCTGAGCTTTCCGTATCAAGCAGCTGTACCTGATCGCTCGGGAACAACAGGAGATTTCCTGCAAAATTGTACGACTGTGGCAGATAGACCGCTACATGGTCTGTGAGACCGAAAGAATCGAGGCTTTCTTTTGTAATAAACCCAATGGCCTTCGCATTTCCATCCTTGGATAGCGTCACCAGCACTGGCTTGTCGAAGCTCTTCTTCTCCCCTACAAACGCCCCGATCAAATCCTTGATGGACGTATAAATCAGTTTGATAAATGGCACTTTCTCGAAGACGGTGGACACAAGCGAAAGAACTCCGCGTGTCAGTACATTGGATGCAAGGAAGCCTACAATCGTAATGCCGAGTATGGTCAAGAGGACACCAAGTCCTGGAATTTGGAGATTAAACCAGTTGTGAACCAGCAGATAGAACCAGTTATCCACGGTCGTGAAAATCCAATACAAAATATAAATCGTCACTGCCAAAGGAATGACAAACAATAGCCCCTCAAAAAAATAGCGAATGAAACGCTTCATCTCACTTCTCCTCTCTCCTAACCACAATCCCTTAATTATTGTACCTGATTGGATTGCCATCTGCTATGATGAAGAAAAAAAGAGAAAGTAGGGAGATTCATGCAAGCACTTGTCACACCTCAATGGCTCAAGGATCATCTGAACGATGAAAATTTGGTGATCGTCGATTGTCGTTTTGCTTTAAGTGCTTCTGAAGCAGGTGCAGAGGAATACACGAAGGATCATATCCCGGGAGCCCTCTACTTTCATCTGAACCGTGACCTTTCCGGCTCCAAAAGCGAGCATGGTGGACGTCATCCTCTCCCAGATACGGAGCTGCTGGCTGCCCATTTTTCAAATGCGGGAATCGATGCCAACACGACTGTCATCGCCTACGATGATCAGGAAATGGCAATGGCAGGACGTCTATGGTGGCTGCTGCGATACCTTGGTCACGATCGGGTAGCTGTACTCGATGGCGGATACGCTGCTTGGAAAAAGGCTGGCTATGAGGTAACAGCTGAAGTACCTACTGTACAAGCTCGTCAGTTCGTCCCACATGTCCGCCACGACATGTTAGTTGACATGGAAGGTGTTAAAAAACGCAGCGAGCACACCGTATTGCTCGATTCGCGTGCGCCAGAACGCTACCGCGGCGAGAACGAACCGATCGACGCAAAAGCAGGACACATACCTGGGGCGCACAATTTCTTTTATAAGGACAACCTCGCTGCTGATCAGACGATGCTTCCGGCAGACGAGCTGCAAAAACGTCTCGCTCCTTACGCTGATAAAGAATTGATCGTCTATTGCGGCTCAGGCGTGACGGCTTGCTCTAATTTGCTCGCTTTCCATGCTGCTGGTCGAACCGATGTGAAATTGTATTTGGGCAGTTGGAGTGATTGGAGCTCTTATCCAGATAATCCGGTAGCTACCGGCGAAGAGTAATTCCATCATTGGACTTTCGGCGATCGCTTCCCTACGACATTGGGGAGCGGTCGTCTTATTTTTTCTTCCTCTATCATTTTCGCCATCATTCATAGATAATAATTATCATTATCACAAACCTGTGCACGTGCCTGAAAAGGTGGATGGAATCATGAAGCATAACAAAGAATGCGAGCCTAGTCGCCAAATGTCACTCCACGAAGTTCGCGCCTATATGATCTGTAACTTCGATCGTCCGTTAAACGTAACTACGTTGGCAGCAATGGCGAACTTAAGTCCGAGCTATTTTGGCGATTCGTTCAAGAAGGCTTACGGACAAAGTGTCATGGATTATGTAACAAGCCTGCGTATCAATCACGCCAAGCGATTGTTACGCGAGACGGATATGAAGCTGCGGGATATTGCGAAAACAATCGGTTACAGCGATGAGTTTTACTTTAGCCGGAAGTTTAAGAAGGAAGTGGGTGTATCCCCCTCCGCGTATGAAAGAGCTTCCGAGCGCAAAGTTGCCGTCTACTCCCCTTCCCTGCTGGGGCATCTAGTAGTACTGGGGATTATACCAGTCGCTGCTCCTTTGGATGCGAAGTGGACCCCCTATTACTATCAGCAGTATCAGCAACACATCGCGGTTCATTTAAAAGCAGTCGAAACACCGTGGAATGATGACAATCAGGAAATCATGCTTCTGGCTGCCAAGCCGGATGTTGTCATTAGCCACGTAGAGCTTCCCGAGACTACCAAGCAACGCTTGTCTGCACATGGCATAGACGTCTTGACCCTCCAATCTTCTGGCTGGAGAGAGCAATTACGTGAAGTTGCCAGCTACACGGGCAAAGAAGCAGCTTGTGACTCCTGGATCGCTTTTTATGAAGCGAAGGCTGCTGCCGTTCGCACAGACCTGCAATCTGTGCTCCAGCAAGATAAATTTGCGATCATTCGCCTTTATCGGGATGGCATCCATCTCTACAACAATAAGGGAATAAAGGAGCTTCTGTGCGATGATTTGCAGCTTTCTCTTCTTGAAGAGGAAACGGAACCTTGCAATCGGCCTCTCACGCTCGAGCAGCTTGCGAGCTTTGACCCGGAACGAATCCTGTTGTTCGTTTGTCTTGACGAGTCGACTCGCCTCAGCTGGCTAACGCTACAGCATCATTCGCTTTGGAGAGGACTTCGCGCTGTTCAAAATGGGTACCTCTATCCCTTGCCTTCTAATCCGTGGTACGAGTACTCACCAGTAGCCATGAACCGGATGCTGGATGAAATCCTGCTAATGATAACAGGGAAAAGTCCAAATACGTTTCAAGGTGTTGTCCATGGAGCCCCTTTCTTGGGTGAATTATAATGTTTTCCAGTGAGAAACATTATCAACGAAAGGGGATTCCACTAGTATGACAAAGAAAACAAGTCTTGCGCTGATGCTGACCACGACGATGCTCGTTGCTGGACTGGCAGCAGGCTGCGGGAACAACGAAAGCAGAGAGACAGTGACGCAGAAGCTCGAATCATCCACAACTAAGAGTGCCGAAGGATCGGCAAAGAGCTCTTCTGACAAGCCTACCTACCCGCGTGTACTGAAAGATGAAATGGGTAACGAGGTGACATTACCTGCCGAACCTGCCAAAATATTCGCTCCCAATCTGGAAGATACATTGGTCGCACTGGGCGTTGCTCCGGTCGTACAGTGGTCTTCGGGCTCAAGACCAAAAATGTATTTGCAAGCTCAGCTAAAAGATGTGCCGTCCATTGCCTTCACAGGTGGATTGCCTCCAGAGCCGGAAGGGGTTATGGCCCACGAGCCAGACCTCATCCTTTTACACAATGCCAACCATATCGAGAGCGGCGTGTACGATAAATATAAGATGATTGCGCCCACGTATGTGTTCAAGCAAGCAAATGCTGATCTTGAATCTTCCGTACGCATAGTTGGCGATCTGTTGGGCAAGTCGGCGGAAGCTGAAAAAGCTTTGCAGAAATATAAGGAGCATGTCGAGGCGGCCAAAAAGGAGCTGGCCCCTCATATTCAAGGCAAAAAAGCAGCGATTATTCGCTTTAATGGCAGAGGGATGTTCTTCATCAAGTATGATTTCTTCAGTGGATACGTACTTACCAATGAGCTAGGCTTTTTGCCGAGCCAGGTTGTATCCGGCGGTGACATTCATGTATCACTAGAGAGCTTACCCAATTTGGATGCGGACTATATTTTCCTCATCAATGACGCTGGTACGGGGGATGCATTCGAGAAAGATTTGACAGAGAGTCCTGTTTGGAAAAGCATGGAGGCTGTGAAGGATGGTCGTACGTTTAAAGTAGAGGGAGATCACTGGTTAAGCGGCGGCCTGATCGCACATATGAAAGTCATTGACGATGTGAAAGGATTGATTGCAAAATGAAAATGATAGAGAAAAACGGCTACTCCCCTCGTAATTGTGTAGAGTGGACACTGCAATCAAGCCAAGGTCATGACTATCGGATTATGATTGCGATTCCGGAAGCTGAAGCTCCTCCCGAAGGATATGCGGTTATTTATGCCGTGGATGGCGATGCGATGTTCGGAACGATTGCGGAGACGGTGAAGTTGCAAACACGCAAGCCCAAGGGCTTCAACCCAGCCATTGTTGTAGGAATCGGTTATCCATCACGTCTGCCATTTGACATGGACCGCCGTTGTTACGATTTGACCATGCCTGTGGATTCGGCTTCACTTCCTGACCGACCGAATGGGGAGCCTTGGCCAGAGCATGGTGGGGTTGATTTGTTCCTGGATTTCCTTGAACAGCAGCTGATGCCAGCTATTTCTTCCGAATGGCAGGTAAATCCGAACAAACAGGCGATTTTCGGCCATTCCTTAGGTGGTCATTTCACACTGTATACGCTGTTCTCGCGTCCGAAGCTTTTCTCACACGTCGTATCAGGGAGCCCTTCCGTCTGGTGGGGCAACGACGAGGTATTGAGAGAGCAAGAGCGCTTTATCACCCAATGGAAAGGCGATCATGAACTAAAACTGCTCGTCATTGTTGGCGGCGATGAGCTCTCCTTCATGGTCGAGGGTGCACAACGCGTTGTAGAGCGCATGGAACCACTCACTACCAAAGGTGTTCAAGTGAGCTTCATCAAATTCGAAGATGAGGGGCACGTAAGCGTGCTGCCTTCGGCTATCAATAGACTTGTGCGGTTTGTGCTTACGGATTAGCCCTCTGAAACTACTTCGTAAACGTAAAGGACAGACAAATGATACGATATATGCGTCTATTGCTTCATTTTGGCTATCAAGAAGCCATGTCTTGCTTGTTTCCGGTCTTTATTTTTGCTTCGCTCGCCTTATCCAAATTCGTCACCATTCCTGGTTTGCCGAGGTATGACCTCCTGCTGTTGCTCTGCCTGCTCTTCCAGATTTTCATGGTGAAAAGCGGTTTGGAGTCTCGGGACGAATTGAAGGTCATCACGGTCTTTCACGTGATCGGGCTGTGCTTGGAAATATTCAAGGTGCATATGGGTTCTTGGAGCTATCCGGAGGATGCGTACAGCAAGGTATTTGGCGTTCCTTTGTACAGTGGGTTCATGTACGCCAGTGTCGCGAGCTACTTATGTCAAGCGTGGCGTCGACTAGAGGTTTCTCTCTCTGGCTGGCCCAATCAAATTATCGCCACCATTTTGGGCGCAATGATCTATCTGAACTTTTTCACCCACCATTATATTTGGGATTTGCGTTGGGTGCTGATGGCAGCTATTTTCATTGTCTTCTGGAAAACACGTGTTTATTTTAGCGTCGCGAACGAGCGGTTTTTCATGCCCATCCCTCTTGGTTACTTTTTGATCGGTTTTTTCATTTGGATTGCGGAAAATATAGCGACGTTTCTCGGCGCTTGGAATTATCCGAATCAGAGAGCAGGCTGGGAGCTCGTGCATCTCAGTAAAATCAGCTCGTGGTTTTTACTTGTCATCGTGAGCTTTATTATCGTGGCGGAATTAAAGCATGTAAAATCGAGAAGATCCCAATCCCATAATAGCAAGAAACACATGTAAAAAGCCTATCCACCCTTCGTACAAAACGTCAAAGGGTGGATAGGCTTTTCTCTTCTTATTTACTAACGTTGCTGAGTACATCCTCAATCATTTGGCGGTTGGCAATGACGCCTGTGTACAGCCAGCTGGAATCTTTCGCAAACGTAAACGCATTTCCATTCTTCACAGCAGGGATATTCGCCCATACTGGATCCTTTTGTAGTTGTTCTACAGCAGTCGGATTACTGTTTACGATAAACAAGTACTCGGCATCAAGTTCAGCCAATTTCTCCATGGAAATCGCGTTCCAGTTTGCTTCTCCTGACTTGGAGATTTCCTGAACGATAGCAGGAACCTTAAACCCGAGATCCTTGTAGAGCACATCCCCGCTAGACAAGTCCTGGCGTGCTACGTACACATTTTTCCCCGTCGTCCACAGTGCTGCCGCTGATTTTTCCCCAATCGCCTGTTGCAGCTTTTGTTTGGACTCGGCTGCAAACGTCTCATAATCTGCCAGCACTTTCTTCGCTTCTTCCCCCTTGTTGAGCACTTCTCCTACTGTCAGGAGCTCTTTACGCCAATCGCTGTTCTTTTCTTTTCCAATGGTGTAAGTAGGAGCGATTTTCGAGTACTGGCTATACTTGTCCCCTTGGATCACGGATGCGCTATCCACAATAATCAGGTCAGGGCTGTGGCTCATCACGACCTCTGGCGGCAGATCATAAGGAATCGCTGGAATACCCGCCAGCTCTTTTTGCAGGTAGCCTTGTACTTGGCTGTTCCCTACTGACCATTGAGCAACTGGCTTCACTCCCAACGCTACTAAATGATCCTCTAAATAAGAAGCGATCACGCGCTGAGGTTGAGCTGGGACGGTTACTTCATTTCCCATCGCATCCTTCAGTACCCGTGGAGCTTCAGCCGCTGGTGCAGCGGTTGGGCTGTTCCCCGTCTGTGTCTCTGGATTCGCGGCGTTCGGCTGGCCAGAGCAAGCGCTCACGATTGTAACGAGACTTGCCAATACGACACTGGCTATCGAAAGTTTGGCTGTTTTCTTCATCATTGGTGTGTTCCTCCATCTGCGTCATGCCATCAAGCAGCGACAACCGCCTACTCGATCGCATTACCATTGAGAATAATTATCATAATCACAATGGGTATTATAGCGGATTATGGCAAGATGCTCAACTTTTTGTTTTGGAAACGAAAAAAGACCCCCTGCTTACTAAGCAGAAAGTCCTTATCCTCCTAGCGTGGAACCCCGCTTAACAAGAATCGATGCAGTCCCCCGATCAGACATACGCCAGCTGTTACAAAAAACGCAATGAAGTAGGAATGGTGCCAATTCCCCAGCAAACCAGCCAATACTGGGCTCAATACCGCACCGATCGACAGTACCGCTGAGTAAATGCTAAACACACTCCCGTATAGCTCTCGTGGTGAATGTACCGTCAAGACGGTCGCAAAAGCTGGGAACAGCATCCCAAAGCACGCGCCGAAGAAAAACATCATGACATGAATCGGAATCGCCAGCCCGATTGCCAGGGCGTAAAGAAGAAGGCTGAGCACTCCCAATCCGGCAAAAGTCCTCGTCTCAACGGGGACGCGATACAGCCAAAACTGGCACAAAATCGCAAGTGCCCCCAACCCTTTCAAGCTGAACAATATGCCGGTAACAGCCGGGGACATCCCTTGTCTTTGAATGAGCAAAGGCACTTCATAGATGATCGTTCCTTGAGCATAAATGATTGCGAATCCCCCAAGAAACGCAGGATACAGCATTCGATTTTCCAAGATGGCGGTTAGATTCTGCTTGCCCCCACCTTTGATTCGTGGCGTAGACGACGTACTTCCCTCTACTCTTTCAGGCAACATCATCCAAGCGAAAACGCCAGCAATGATCATCATGTAGCCCAGAATCACGAATGATTGGCCATAGCCGAATTGCACCGCCAAAAAGCTGCCGACTGCCGGGGATACGATGCCCGCTGAGGTAAGGACCAATCCCTTTTTACCCATAATTTCGCCCTGCTCAAGTGCCGTCTTCCCTGTTTCTCCGAGCAAGGCAGAACAAGCAGGAGATACAAACGCCATCAAAAACCCGAGCATCAGCCGAAAAGTAAAGAAACCCGCGGTGTTTTGCACGATGCCTTGACCAATCAGCATCACGCCAGCCAAAATCAATCCACCTGCGATAAACCATTTTTTCGGATAGCGATCAAGAAAAGGGCCAGCGAGCAGGTTGCCTGTCAAATTGCTGATCGCATAACCGCCGAGCACGAAGCCGATCATCGCAGCGGATACACCCAATACGTTTAAATACGGCGCAAGAAGAGGCGTCTGCGCGTGCATGTCAAAGGAAACCAGAAACAAAACCACTAACAGGAGAGCTCTCAAAGCAATTCCCTTCCTCTCTAACGGCCTGTCTTTATGCCAGTATATGAAGGCAATGGTACAAGTAGGATACGAAAAGAAGAGGGAAGATTCAGAATAAATGTAGCAATTATTTTTGTATTACCGTAATATTTACTGTAATACCGTAATTGTTTTTGGTCAGGAGGTGACTTTTTGGAGCACGTTTACAAAAAAATACGAGCGCTTCGTATCCAGCAGGAGCTTACTTTAAAGGACTTGAGTGAGAAATCAGGATTCTCTGTCAGTTTTTTATCACAAGTAGAGCGTGGTAACAGTTCGCTCGCGATTACATCTCTGCAAAAAATTGCGGAATGCCTCGGTGTCCCCATTACGTACTTCTTTGAAGTAGAAAAAGTTGTCACGTACCACACGCCCATTGCAAAGCGTCAAACGTTACAGATTGAAGGGTCACCTGTGAAGTACGTTCGAATCGGCGGGAATTTCCCCGACAGGGCGCTTGAACCCCTCCTCAACGTGTTGCCACCCAGACAGACGAAGCATGTCGCGTTTCAGCATCCCGGTGAAGAGTTTTACTACGTCGTTAAAGGATGTGTCACCATCATCGTCGACGAAACAGAATATTGTCTCGAACAAGGAGACACGATCCACTTCCCTTCCTCTCTCCTTCATACGTGGTACAATCCTTCCACTGTAGAAGAAGCCGAGATCCTGTCCGTTTTAACGCCTGTCATTTTTAGAACCTAATGCAACGTGTCCTTTCGGGGGACATGTACGATACGGTCGTGCAAGCGAATCTGAAGGGATACAAGCCGTTCGACCAGGGGCTCTGATCGCAGATGTTGACCTAGCTGCACGAGCTGTCATTTCGGACCGGGGCTATGGAGAATTTTTCATCAATCGTGTTGGGCACGGGATCGGACTGGAGCTTCATGAAGCTCCGTACGTTCACAGTCAGGCAGCAGGAAAACTCATCCCAGGCATGGTTTTCACGATTGAACCGGGCATTTATAACACGAAGATCGGTGGCATCCGCATTGAAGACAATGTGCTCGTCACGAAGGATGGCGTAGAAGTATTGACTTCTTTTCCCAAAGAGCTGCAAATCATCGGATAAACGATAAAAGAAAAGGCTGGTGTCGTTCCTATGAAAGTGCTGGAAACAGATCGTCTCATCCTCCGCTGGCAAACTCCCGAAGACGCTGATTTTGTCTTGAAACTGATGAATGAGCCTTCTTGGATTCGATTTATTGGCGATCGTGGCCTTCGTACGACGGAAGACGCCCGCCACTATATTTTGAATGGGGCTGTCGCGATGTACGAGAGTCTTGGCTTTGGTCTGTATTTGGCAGAGCTGAAGGAAGAAAATGTTCCGATCGGTTTATGTGGACTGATTAAGAGAGATTCCTTGGAAGATGTCGATATCGGCTTTGCCTTTCTGCCCGCATACTGGGGTAAAGGCTACGCGTATGAGGCAGCCTCTGCTGTTCTTGCCCACGGAAAAGAAGTTGTCGGCTTAAAGCGCATCGTAGCAATCACCAACCCCGATAATGCGTCTTCTGCCAATCTTCTAAAGAAAATCGGCCTGCAAGAAAAAGGGATGATTACCCTTTCAAAGGATACGGAGGAGGTCAAGTTTTTTGCCATCGAATTCTAGTTCATGCTGTCCAAATGAGTGGTGGAATTGGTGAAATGGATAAAGAGGGCCTCACCGTGATCGGGAGGCCCTGCATTTCTTTTTCAATTAAGAATGAACGGTTTTCAAGCCAAGAGAACTCTCGTGGAACTTGATATTCGAGTACTTATCCATCGCGACACGCAGCTGGTACTCGCTCTCAAACAGCATAACCGGACGGCCATAACGGTCGGAAACGGTTCGGTTCTTCACAGCATCTAGGTCTGCTTTCTCCCCTTCGAGCCAGCGAGCGATTTGATACGGCATACGCGTCAGCATGATGTCTACCCCGTACTCGGCTTTTAAACGGTATTCCAGTACTTCGAACTGCAGCACACCTACCACACCAAGAATCAGCTCTTCCATCGGATGGGTACGGAATAACTGTACCGTTCCTTCCTCGGTCAACTGCATGATCCCTTTTTGGAATTGCTTGTGCTTCATCGCGTCCTTCACCATCACCTTGGAGAAAAACTCTGGCGAGAAGTGCGGCATTTCTTCGTACTCAAAAGATTTTCCGACACAGAGGGTATCGCCGATCTGAAAAATGCCTGGGTCAAAAAGACCGATGACATCTCCTGCGAACGATTCTTCGACTATTTCGCGATCCTGTGCCATAAACTGTACCGGCTGCGCCAATTTGATGTCTTTGCCAAGACGAACATGCTTAACTGACATCCCCCGCTCAAACTTGCCGGAGCAAATACGCAAGAAAGCGATGCGATCGCGGTGAGCTGGATTCATATTGGCTTGGATTTTAAAGATGAAGCCGGAGAACGCGTTCGTATACGGATCGATCAAGCCTTCTGTACTCTTCTTCGCGGAAGGCGCTGGCGCCATTTGCAGGAAGTTGTCCAGGAATGTTTGTACCCCGAAGTTATTGATGGCACTACCAAAGAACACAGGCGTCAGTTGCCCTTTATTGATCAGTTCCGGATCGTATTCATCTCCCGCAACATCCAACAGGGAGATTTCGTCCTGCAGTTGCTGCCACAGTTCTTGACCAACACGATCACCGATCAATGGATCTTCTGCACCCTCTACAGGGAAAAAGGAAATCTCTTCGTGCTGTGTATTGCTTTGATACAGCTCGACACGAGACTTCATACGGTCAAATACGCCGCTGAAATAGCTGCCCATCCCAATCGGCCAGTTCATCGGATAAGAACGAATACCCAATACGCGCTCAATTTCCTCCAAGAGCTCGAATGGATCTTTTCCGTGACGATCCAGCTTGTTCACGAACGTAAAGATCGGAATACCCCGCATCCGACAGACCTTGAACAGCTTGATAGTCTGTGCCTCTACCCCTTTTGCTACGTCGATAATCATCACAGCAGCGTCGGCAGCCGTCAGCGTACGGTACGTATCTTCACTGAAGTCCTGGTGACCAGGTGTATCCAAAATGTTGATGTGGTGTCCGTTGTATTCAAAATCCATCGCACTGGACGTAACGGAGATTCCACGCTTTTTCTCGATCTCCATCCAGTCGGAGGTGGCATGCTTGGAATTTTTGCGTCCTTTGACCATCCCTGCTTCACGGATGGCTCCGCCGTAGTAGAGCAGCTTTTCCGTCATTGTCGTTTTACCCGCATCCGGGTGGGAGATGATGGCGAAGGTACGGCGTTTTGCTATCTCATTTTCCCATTGGGGATTGGATTGACTCATCTTCATTCTCCTGTCATCGCAAATAAGTAACACATTCGTTTCCTCTACGATTATACCGACAAATGCGTGCCGCATCCACCTAGTAATTTTTTGCTAAACCGATATAATATTCAGTAGTAAAATTTTTTTGACTGCATGACTTACATATGAATATCCAAAATACCACAATTTTACAGGAGGAACCCTATGTCAACGACTGTGGAAACACGTGCGGCCGAATTCCGTGACTATGTGAAGAAAATAACCAGCTACACGCAAGCACTGAACGTTCTTTATTGGGACAAGGCCACACAAGCGCCTCGCAATGGAATGGATGCCCGTTCCGAAATCATCGGGACACTGGCTGGCGAGCAATTTAAGCTGGCGACGTCTAAAGAAATGGAAGCGCTTTTGACAGAGCTGAGTGAGCCATCTGTCCTCGAAACATTGGATGAAATTACCCGTCACAGTGTGCTGGAATGCAAAAAGGAATTTGACCGCAACAAGAAAATCCCTGCTGACAGGCATCAGGAGTACGTTGTACTGACTGCCAAGGCAGAAACGGTGTGGGAAGAAGCTCGTGCCAACAACGACTTTTCCATGTTCCAGCCATACCTCGAGAAAATCGTGAACTTCCAGCTCGAGTTCATCGAATATTGGGGTCATGACGGCAAAAACAAGTACAACACCCTCTTGGACATGTATGAGCCTGGCATGACTGTCGATCAGCTCGATCCGATCTTTGCCACCTTGCGTGAGAAAACCGTCAAGCTGGTAAAAGCGATCGCCGACTCTCCGAACAAGCCAGACACCTCCTTTTTGACGAAAAACTTCCCAGTGGCAGACCAGGAAGCATTCAGCCGTTATATCCTCGAGAAAATCGGATACGACTTCAAGTCTGGCCGCATGGATCGCAGTGCGCACCCGTTCTGCACCACCTTCAACCCTGGAGATGTCCGCATTACGACGCGCTACGCTGAAAATGATTTCAATTCTGCACTCTTCAGTTGCATTCATGAGGCTGGCCACGCGATGTACGAGCAGAACATCAATCCAGAACTGCTTTTCACACCACTGTGCGATGGTACCTCCATGGGGATTCACGAGTCTCAATCCCGCTACTGGGAAAACATGGTCGGACGCAGCCTGCCATTCTGGAATCACTTTTTCGCGGACCTGCAAAAAGCGTTTCCTACCCAGTTCGAGGGCGTGTCTGTAGAAGATCTGCATCGTGCGGTTAACGCTGTTACTCCTTCCTTTATCCGAACAGAAGCAGATGAGTTGACGTACAACCTGCATGTCATGATCCGCTACGAAATCGAGAAAGGCTTGATCAATCAAACGATTCAAGTGGCTGATCTGCCAAAAATCTGGAACGAAAAAATGAAAGAATACCTTGGTGTCGAGCCACCGACAGATACATTGGGCGTGCTTCAGGATGTACACTGGGCAGGCGGAATGATCGGTTACTTCCCGACTTACTCGCTGGGTAATGTGTATGCGGCACAATTCGTCCACGTTATGGAGAATGAGATCACCGGTTACGAAGAGCTTATCGCAAACGGAGATTTCGCGCCGATCCGTGAGTGGCTCAAGGAAAAAATCCATCAGTACGGTAAAATGAAGAGCCCTCGTGAACTCGTTCAAGCGATTACAGGCGAAGGTACAAATGCGACCTACTTAATGAATTACCTTGAGAAAAAATACACAGACGTATACAAGCTGTAAGCAGTTCTACTCTTGCTGTCCAATGTTCTCCCTGCTCTGGGAGGACATTTTGTTTTACACAGTTACCTTTCGTAACCTACGTACATAAAAGTGCATCCTTCCCCCCGGGGATAAATGCTAGTACACTGCACAATATACATGAGATTCCTATTGTCTTGAAAAAGGAGTGTTTTCGTTTGGCTATCGAACTAAAAGGAAAAACCGCATTCATTACGGGTGCAGGTAAAGGTATTGGCCGCGCAATTGCAATCGCCCTGGCAAAGGAAGGCGTGCATCTCGGCCTGTTGGCTCGCTCTGAGGAAAATCTGAAGCAAGTCGCCAAGGAAGTAGAAGCATTTGGCGTCAAGGTAGCGATTGCGACCGCAGACGTATCCAATTACGAGGCTGTCACAACAGCTGTTGCTTCTATCAAAAATGAACTGGGTCAGATTGATATCCTGATCAATAATGCGGGCGTTGCCAAATTCGGCAAGTTCATGGAGCTGGAAACAAGCGAATGGGAGCAAATCATCCAAGTTAACCTGATGGGTGTCTATTACGTGACTCGCGCGGTGCTCCCAGGCATGATCGAGCAAAACGCCGGTGACATTATCAACATTTCTTCCACCGCAGGACAGAAAGGTGCTCCTCTTACCAGTGCGTACAGCGCATCCAAGTTCGGTGTTCTTGGCCTGACGGAGTCTTTGGCTCTTGAAGTGCGCAAACACAACATCCGCGTCACCGCGCTGACGCCGAGTACGGTAGCTACCGATTTGGCTTTGGACTTGGGTCTGACAGACGGAAATCCTGAGAAGACGATGCAGCCTGAGGATATTGCTGAGTTCGTGGTCAGCCAGCTGAAGCTGAACAAACGCATTTTCGTGAAATCCGCTGGACTGTGGTCAACCAATCCATAGAAATGACATGACAAAAGCGAAAAGAGTCCGTCGTACAGGCGGATTTCTTTTCGCTTTTTATTCGACGTCCTGTGAAATCGCTTCAATTTTGTTCACTTTCTATCCACGATTTCTTCACGCCTTATTCACACCTGCCCAACCAAAAATGCCCTCAACTGGAGTATGATGAACATGTAAAACATTTCCACAAAGTGGAGGGTATCCTTATGATACAAATGCTGTCGAATTGGTTGTGGGGTAATGAAGAACAAGAAGTCGTTCCATTCGAGACGAAAAGATACGTCCGGAATGAAATGGAGCAATTCACGTTCAACGAGCCACAGCAAGTGCTGCCGTATCCGCATCCCCAGCTCTAAGATCCGTTACTTGATCCAATATAACCTGAAGCTGCCAAGTCTGGCAGCTTTTTTTGCTCCTCTCTGAAAGCGCTCACTGATGTGCTACAATGTGCTAAACAGGAGGGGTTCACTTTGGTCGAGTTCACAGAAAAATGGTTGCCCACATATATTCGCCGCGATTTAGCGGTCTTATTTTGCGGTATCAATCCTGGGCGTATATCGGCTACAACGGGTTTCCACTACGCCAATCCAGCCAACCTGTTTTGGCGCGGCTTGTATGAGGGTGGGCTGACACCTCACAAGCTCTTGCCCGAGGAAACCGCTACCCTCTTAGACTACAATTATGGTATTACCGATCTAGTCTCACGCCCCACCCGTTCCGCAACAGACCTGCGTAACGAGGATTATGCCAAGGGTGCAGAACTGTTCGTCCAAATGATCCAGACTTACCGGCCTCGTGTCATCTGTTTTAACGGAATTACTGCTTTTCGTCACGCAACCGGACAAAAGAAAGAAGCCATTTCACTGGGGCTTCAGCCAATCAAGTACTTTGGGACAAAAGATTGGTCGGGCAGCTATGTGTTTGTCGTCCCGTCTACCAGTGGGGCTAACGCATCTTTTACACGTGAGGAACGAATCGCCAAGTTTACTGAGCTGAGTCATTTTTTACGCGAGATGAATTGGCACCCTCTCCCCTTGCCCACTAAGTAGATCTTTAGTGTCAGCCACTCCTCTTCTTCCGTACAATACTTGTAGCTCTTTACGCAAGGAGGGGCATCAGCAGTGGACGACCTCATCAAAAAAATCCAGAACAAATACGACATGACGGTTTTGCATCACAGAACCATTCGGGATACCCCCAAATCACTCGTCATTTACTTGGAAACGACCAATGGCAAATTCATCGGAAAAGCTTTCCCTCTGGAAAAGGAACGTTTACATTTCATTCTGAATGCAGAAGCGCATTTGCGCAAAAACGGCGTACTCATTCCCAACATTCAACGAACCAAAAATAATAAGCGTTACATATCTCATAGAGAAAATCTTTTCGTTCTCCATCAAAAGCTATCCTGGCCAAATATTGCGTATAACTCCCCTATTCGAATGGAACGGATCGGAATGGTATTGGGCAAATTTCATGCGAGGTCGCTCGGTTTTTCTTCCAAGCATGGCAACCTTTACAATGGCGCAGAAAAATGGTCCGTGGAGTACAAGGCAGATTTAGCTTCCCTTGAGAAGTGGGAGCTTCGACACGGCGGGAAAAATGATCAAAAATACGCTACGATTGCGGAATACCTTCCTTTTTTTAAACAAGCAGGGCTCACAGCCAAGGAACATTTGAAATCCTCTCTATACTTCTCGAAATGGAAAAAGGAACCGCTTACCAATCACTTTCTCTGTCATGGAGATTTTAACAATGGGAATTTGCTCGTCAGTAATCAAAGAATAGCGATCATTGACTGGGATGACGTTCGTTACGATTTTCCGTCCAAAGACATTGCCCGTGTTCTATCCCTTGCTATGCGAAGAAATGAGCAGTGGAATGAGGAATTGTTTGCTCATATATTGCGTGGCTATCTCCAAGAAAACCCTCTGTCGATTGAGCAACTGCATTTGCTCTTTGTCGATCTTGCTTTCCCACATATCATTGAACGTTTTTTACGCAAGAAGCTGTATGCCCAGATGAACCTTTCTGAGATACAACAGTTTTGCAATCGGGAAGCTCTCAAAACCGCCTTTATGCTAGACGAAATGAAGGCCCATGTGCATTAGACGCAAGGCTATAGCCTGTCTATACACATAGGCCTTCCCTATTTAACTGGCGCAAACCGTTACGTCTGAGCAATCCTCACCAAAGAGCTTTGCTGGCGCGTATACTGAATGAGCTCTGCTGCCATCTCGTAATAATTGAACGGGGTAATCAGATAGATGCCATTGAAGTAACGAACGGCCGTATCGACCAATTCCTTCGCGATTGCGATTCCTTCCTTTCTGGCGGCTTCTCCCTGTACCTTTTTCATCCGTTCCAGAGCTTCTGTCGACAGCTTGATTCCCGGCACTTCATTATGCAAAAACTCCGCATTGCGCGAGCTGGTCAGCGGCATGATCCCGATAAAGACAGGAATGCCAATATGCTTTGTCGCCTCGTACACATTCCGAATGGACTCTGCATCATACACAGGTTGTGTCATAATGTAGTCCGCGCCTGCCTCGACCTTCTTTTCCAAGCGGGCAACGGCAGCATCCATATTTCGGACATTCGGATTAAAGGCTGCACCCACGATAAACTGGGCTTTTTGCTTTAATGGACGTCCTGAAAACGAAACTCCTTCGTTCAACTGCTTTACCATGCGAATCAGATCAAATGAGGTAACATCAAATACCGAGCTGGCACCTGGCAAGTCGCCAAAGCGCGATGGATCCCCAGTAATCACCAATATTTGGTCAATCCCCAAAGCGTGCAGCCCCATTAAGTGCGATTGCTGCCCAATGAGATTGCGGTCCCGACAAGCAAGGTGCAAAAGCGGATCGATTCCATGTCTGCTCTTCATGAGCGCCCCAAGAGCCATGTTGCTCATGCGCACTGTCGCCAACGAGTTATCCGCTAACGTAATGGCGTCCGCTCCTGCTTTGTGCAGCTCGCAGCATCCATGAAGAAATTGGTCTGCATCCAGATCACGCGGCGGGTCAAACTCCACAATGATCGTCGTTGCTGTTTTTACGCGCTCGACAATGCTTGGTTTCTCCCTCTCCCTCGTGCTCTGCACAGAAATCGAAGGACGATCACCAGCTACGATGGTTGGGTTCACACGCGCTTGCGGCTCAAGTGACTCAAGTGCATCCGCAATCGCCTTCACATGTGCAGGTGTGGTTCCGCAGCATCCGCCAATCAACCGTACCCCCTGCTCACGCAAGCGAAGCGCACTCTGTCCAAAATATTCAGGTGATGATTTAAAGGCGTATTCTCCGTCAGTCATTCCCAGACGCCCTGCATTCGGGAATACGGATAAGAGTGAATCTTCTGGAATCACTGTATTTTCAAACGAGCGTAGCAGTTCAGCGGGACCAAGGCGACAGTTTAGTCCGATCACGTCAGCGCCTGCGGCTTTCAGCTCGGAAAAAGCGTCTGTCAAGGCGTAGCCATCACGTGTGCGCCCTACTTCCAATGTGGCTAACTGCGCGATTACAGGTACATCTGTGAGTGGACGGATTACCTCGATCGCCAGAAGCAGCTCCTCCAAGTCCAGGAACGTCTCCAGAATCAGTCCGTCTACCCCCGCATGTAACAGTGCAATTGCCTGTTCCTCATACTGGTCACGGTATTCATCCAAAACCTTTTTCTTCACCCGTCCAGCCAAAATCGACCCGATGCTACCAGCTACATAAGCATCATCCTGTGCGGCTTCCCTTGCAATGGCGACTGCAAGCCGGTTAATCCGCGCTACCTTATGCTCCAGACCGTAACGGCTCAATGCATCTCGGTTGGCAGAATACGTATTTGTCTCCAGAAAACGTGCACCGGCCTGGTAGTAAGACGTATGAACATCATGCACCAAACGAGGGTTGGACAGACACAGCTCCTCAAAGCTGACGCCAACCGGGACGCCCAGCCCGTGCAGCTGGGTCGCCATTGCACCATCTCCTACTAGGAGGTGGTCTTTTAAGTAGGCTCGTAAATCTTTCTTTCTCGTCGTCAACTCAATCCCTTCTCTCCCATTTTCATTTATACGTGATCAGTTTTTAGACTTCAAAAATAGATGGACCTGCGTTGAAATAACGTGCTTCTGGGTGAGCAAATACCATCGCCGATACGGAAGCTTCTGGCTCCATCATGAAGCCCTCTGTCAGCTGAACGCCGATATCCTCTGGACGCAATAGACGGAATAACTGCGCCTGATCCTCCAAATTCGGGCAAGCAGGGTAACCGAAGGAGACACGAATGCCCTGATACCTTGCTCCGAAGCGCTCGAGCATCGTCATCTCAACCGGGTCTGGTATGCCCCACACGTCGCGCATGACGTGGTGAATTCGCTCAGCAAATGCCTCTGCCAGCTCCAATGCCAAGGCTTGGAGGACATGAGAGCGCAAGTAATCGCCACGTTCTTTTAGCTCTGTAGATTTTTCGCGAATCCCTCCCCCAGCCGTTACAGTCAGGAATCCTACATAATCCATTTCCTTGCTCTCCACTGGTCGCAAGAAGTCGGACAGACAAAGATGCGGTTCTTCCAGCTGACGCGGGAACGTAAAGCGCTCCAGCAGCTTGCTGTGATCCTTTGGATCATAGACCAAAATATCGTTGCCATCTGACTGAGCTGGAAAGAACTGATAAACACCGTGTGTCGTAATGGTTCCTTTTTGCTTCGCTTCATTTAATAGCTCTTCTACAATGCCGTACAGTTCCAGTACCTTCTCGTCGCCTGCCTCTATCAATTTATCTACATTTCCGCGAACACCGAGGTGTTTTCCGAGGAGCATCCGCAGGTTCAAATACGGTTGCAGATGGCTGAGCGGATATTGTCTTAGAACATGTCGTTCACAATCTGGCGGCAGATGGATCGGAACGGTTCTGCTAATGGCTGAGCGAGCTGGCAAAGGTGCTTTTTTCTCCTCGACAACAGGCTGAGCCGTTGCGACTGCTTCCAGCAGATGCTGCTGTTCCTCTACCAAGCGATCACGTTCTTCCGGATTTTGCAGACGATTCACGAGCTCCAGACCATCCATGGCGTCTTTTGCGTATAAAACAATTCCACGGTATTCTGGTGCGATCCGGTTCGATGTGAACTTGCGCGTCAACGCCGCACCACCGACCATCATCGGGACATCAATGCCTGCATCACGCAGGTCTTGTGCTGTAATGACCATTTGCTGCGCGGATTTTACCAAGAGTCCAGACAGACCAATGGCATCCGGCTTTTCTTCTCTGCATGCGGCAATCAGTTGCTCTGGCGGTACCTTGATCCCCAGGTTCACGACATTGTAGCCGTTGTTTGACAAAATAATTTCCACGAGGTTTTTTCCGATGTCGTGCACATCGCCTTTGACTGTCGCCAGCAAGATTTTCCCCTTTGCAGCGGCATCGCTTTTTTCCATGAATGGTTCTAAAAACGATACGGATGCCTTCATGACTTCCGCGCTTTGCAATACTTCTGCCACGATCAGCTGGTTGCCGTTAAAAAGGCGACCGACCTCTTCCATCCCAGTCATCAACGGACCGTTGATGATCTCGAGCGGTGTGTATTTATCCAGAGCCAGCTTCAGGTCTTCCACGAGACCATCCTTGGAGCCTTCGACTACATAACGAGCCAAGCGTTCTTCGAGTGTTAACGAGGAGACTTCCACACGGACTTCCTTTTTCTTTTGGCGATAAAATTCGGTGAAGGCCGCCAATGTCTCATCATTTGTCTCGAATAACAGGGCCTCTGCCAGCTTTCTCTCGTCTTCTGGAATCGAAGCGTAGCGCTCCAGCTTTTCCGTGTTGACGATGGCGTAATCAAGCCCTGCGAGAGTGGTGTGGTACAAGAAGACCGCATTCAGCACTTCCCGACCCGCAGGAGGCAAGCCGAAGGAAACGTTACTGACACCCAGGATCGTCTTGCAAGCAGGCATTGCCTGTTTGATCAAACGAATGCCTTCTACGGTTTCCTTTGCAGAGCCGATGTATTGTTCATCCCCTGTCCCTACTGGAAAGACGAGTGGATCGAAAATAATATCCTGTGGCTTTATTCCATACTGGTTGACGAGAATGTCGTACGAGCGTTGCGCGACCTCCAGCTTCTTTTCGCGAGTGATAGCCATACCCGCTTCTTCAATCGTTCCAACGACAACCGAGGCACCGAACTTGTGAATGAGCGGAACCACTTCCTCAAATCGCTCCAACCCGTCTTCCAGGTTGATCGAGTTGAGAATGGCCTTCCCTTGCGAATAGCGAAGTCCCAGCTCCATGACCTTCGCATCTGTCGAGTCGATCATGAGCGGCGCTTTTACTTTTTTCACGATGAACTGTAGGAATTTTTCCATATCTTCGTATTCGTCACGGTCGGGGTCAGCCAAGCATATATCGATGACATGTGCGCCGCGCTTCACTTGGGCTCGGGCAATGTCAGATGCTTCTTCGTAGTGACCAGCTGCAATCAAATCACGGAATTTTTTGGAACCGATGACATTGGTCCGCTCCCCTACTAGCAAAGGACGATTGTCATCTTCAACATAAACGACCTCGATCCCGGAGACCGCGCTCAGCGGTTCTACAGCTGCACTGCGTGGCTTGCAGTCTTTCAATGCTTCTGCCATCGCTTGAATATGGTCAGGCGTTGTTCCGCAGCAACCGCCAGCGACATTTATCCAGCCCTGTTCAGCGAACGCCCGCATTTTCGAAGCAAGCCCCTGTGGCGTTTCATGGTAATGGCCGTTCTCGTCTGGTAAGCCTGCGTTTGGATAGCAGCTGACCGCACATTGGGCAATTCCTGACAGAGTCCGCAGATGATCACGCATGAACTCTGGTCCTGTCGCACAGTTCAGACCAATAGAGACAGGCTTTATATGCTCCAACGAAATGTAAAACGCCTCGATGTTTTGACCTGCCAGCGTTGTGCCCATCGGCTCAATCGTACCTGAGAGCATCACCGGGAGCTCCTGGCCAAGCTCTTCAAAAGCTTTGCGAATCCCGATTCCGCCAGCCTTGACGTTCAACGTATCTTGCGAGGTTTCCAAGAGAAGAACATCGGAGCCGCCGAGAATCAGACCTTTTGCCTGACGATAATACGCCTCGACCAGTTCTTCGAAAGTGACACCACCTGTCAACGAAAGGGTTTTGGTCGTCGGTCCCATCGCACCTGCTACATAACGCGGCCACTCCTCCGTGGAATAGGCATCCACCGCTTCTCTGGCCAAGCGAGCTGCCGCTATATTGATCTCAAGGTCTTTCTCTGCCACATCGTACTCAGCCAAAACGATGGAAGCAGCACCAAACGTGTTTGTCTCGACGATATCTGCGCCTGCCTCTAAATATTTCTCATGAATGGAACGAATCACATCTGGTCTGGTCAGGTTCAGGAGTTCATTACAGCCATCATAGGCTTCACCGCCGAAATCATCAGCAGTCAGATTCGCCTGTTGAAGCATGGTGCCCATTGCACCGTCCAGAATCAGAATTTTCCGGGAAAGCTGTTCGCGAAAAGTTGGTTTCATTGACGTGCCCCTTTTCTCCCTTGCATCGGCTTATTCTCCGCAATCGGTTTAAAATAAAAAATCCTCTTCTTTGAAAGAAGAGGATTTGTCAGCAGATACGAAAACGCCTGAGACATCCTCTTATCTTTCAAAGCACGTAGCTTTGCTGGAATTGGCACCGGATTTTTACCGGTTGCCGAGGCTTCATCAGGCCAGTCCCTCTGCCTCTCTGGATAAGAGTCGTACACTTGTCATTTAGTTGGTTTGCGAAATGTATGGAATGTTTGCAAGTATCTTAACACCCCCTTTGTCTACTCGTCAATTGTGAATTGTCTATTTTTTACTGAACCACTTCTCTTACGCGCCCATTTTTGCCTAAGCTGGGCATCCGCCCAGTCCAATATCGGCATTCGTGTATAGACTGGAGTATAACGGAAAGGAGGGGAAACAAAGATGAGTACATCTTACTGCGGAAACGGATTCTTCGGTGACTGCTTCGCAATCGTGCTCGTGCTGTTTATCCTGTTGGTAATTATCGGGTGTTCGTGTGACGACTGTTAAATAAGTGTGTAAAAAAGGCTATCCCAAAAGCCATCAGGAATGGCTGCGGGATAGCCTTTTTTTCTTGTTATTTGGTGATGATCTTGCCTGTCACGGCATCCAGAGTAATATATTTGAACGCCAGCTTTTCGTCACTCCACGGCACATACGCCAGCTTTGGTTGAGCTATTTTTTGCCCATCCACATCTCTCATCAAATAGACCAGCTTTAAAGGCATGACGCGTAAATACGCCTCAACAGCCTTGTCTTTCGAGACGATCTCGTCGGATGCTGGAAGCTCCACCAGCTCGTGCGTCTCTCTGTAGTTTTCAAACTTTGTCACTTTGCCAGAAGACGGATCGACTGTTACTGAATAAGCCACTTTTGGCCAGCGATCCTGTACTGGAATGCCATCCTTGCTCATGAGATATCTGAATTCCCATTCGCCCGATGACACAGGATTCGCTTCGTCTGGCTGTATGACTTTCGCCAATTGCACTTCTTTTATGCCTGGATCAACGTATTTAGGCAGAAAGGCAAGTGCAGCCTCTTCCGCTTGCTCGCGTTTGACTGTCACTGCTGTATCGGAACGCGGTGTCCCCAGCCCGACGACACTGCCTGTTTCTGCGAGAACTTCTACGCCGATATACTTGTCATTTTTATCATTCCAGACGTATTCCTTGCGTCCGTCACGGTTACTCTCTCTATAGGTCGAGTCATCCACTTGTATGCCGAATTCCGCCTGCAGCAACGCTTTTGCCTCATCCTTGGAGCGAACCTTGACGTATTCCTTTGGAGATTCGATCGGATGTGCTTCCTTCGTATTCAACTGATCATAAGCAAGCCCGTTATCTCCCGTTCCATACACCATCTTGCCATTGGTCGCGTCGATATACCACTCCTGACCATCTTCACGTCCTCTTTGCATGAAGGAAACAGCTGGTGTGTACTCCAGAATGGGCTGCCACATATCCCCTTGTTTTGATTGTGGCTGTATTCTCGGATTCTGCACGTATCGAAGCTTCATATGCTCGCTCAGCTCTTTGATGGCTACCTCTTCTGACACAGCAGTCGATACATCCGGGTACTGCGACGGCTCAAATGATTCGAGCCCCTTATTGAAATATTCGAGGTGGCCAGAGTCGGTTGTTTCGATGCTTATTTCATCAGACAACACCGGCATCCCGTTATAGTATCTCAGGTACAATCCCGGATGGTTGGCGTCCAACAACCGATAGTTCTCGCTATCAGCCCCGAGCAGCTTGTTCAGGAACTGTCGCTCTTGCTCCAATGCTTTTGCTCCTTCTGCTCTTTTCTGGCTCTTTGCTTCCTTTTCATCCTTAAACAGAAGCCTATAATGTTCCAATGCTTGACCATTGCCAGTGATCACAAGGGAAACCTGATGTCCCTCTTTGTTCGTTTTCCCCAAAATGAATGACATGCCATCGTGGTTCTTTTCTTTATCCAAAAGAAGAAGGGATGGGCTCAAATCGGGCATGGCATCTGTCAGCTTGGTGAAAAAGGCTTGTTCGCTCTTGTTCAATCGCCCGAAAAACGCGACTTGCTCACGTTGGTCAATTCCAACCGACATTACGTCGAACGGGACGGGCTGGCCGTTTTCGATCCGTTGATAATTCACGCTCATCCATGGGTCTTTTACCATATGCTCGTCGGAATAGATCTGAGTCTCGACGAGCTGATAGGTCTTACTTTCCTCCCCCAAAAAAGCTTGAAGAAATGCGCTTGCTGCATTCTCAGCAGTCTTGGCTGATGGCAATTTCCCTTCCTTCTGTTCTCCCCGATCACCATTGATTGTAAAGCTCTCAATTTGTCCTGTCTGTATATCATAAGCAACCTTGGCACGCGCATTATCGCCTTCCAGTAACATGAGATCACTGATTCCATAGCTTGTACGATCCACTCTTATTGTCATCTTGCTCAAGGCTGGAATCACTTTTTTCAATGGTAAGACGGCCTCTTCCGCCGACACCATTACACTGTTCTGATTTGCCTCTTTATTATTTGTTTTCGTAGCAGTCGTTGCAATCGCATTCGTTACATTCTTGCCACTTGGCAACTGTGGAAACCAGCCTTGCTGGTGCATTCCCACAGCAGTAACCGCCAAGCAAGCTGCCAGCGAACCCGCCACGAAAATTCTGTTTCGATTCTTGTGTTTATTCTTTGCAATCGCACCTCTGATCCGTAATTCCATCTCTTTTGTAAACCTCACTTCCTTCACTGATTCCTCACTTGTGCTCCGTACCGCTTCACGCATTTGCTTATCTACGTCCATTCCAATCCCTCCTTTTCACACAATGCCTTAAAATGTTTTCGGGCCCGTGACAATTGGGTTCGTACGGCATCTTCTGAAATATCCAGCACTTGCGCCATCTCTCTTATCGACAAATCCTCATAGTAATGAAGTACCATGACTTTTCGGTACAGCGGCGAGAGCTTCATCACCTGCTCCGCTACTTGTACCTTACTCATTCGCCCGATGACTGCCGATTCAACATTTGCCGTGTCGACCTTTTCTGGGGGTGCTTCCTCTTTGGAGAGGTATGTAGAAAAAATCTGACGAAAGGACCACGAACGCAAATATTTGCGGGACTCGTTGATCGCGATTCGGTAAAGCCACGTTTTCACGCTACTCTGATGGCGGAACTGATCCAGACCCCGATAAGCCTTCAGGAACACTTCCTGGGTAATGTCTTCCGCGATTCCCCGATCCTTGACGATCAAGTAGGCGAGCTGCACGATGTTGTCTCCGTACTCGCTCATGAGTCTCGTCAGCTTCTCCTCGTTGGTCAATTGCAGCGTCCAGTCCGCTTCGCTACTTTTGGCACTTGCATTCACGCGCTGTTCACCTCCTTGTTTCGTGTTGATATGTATTTGATCCAGCTAGCTTATTTTTGTGACAAGATTACCCAATTATTTTTCCATCATTCTTTTCCGTTCTTCCACTGCTGCACTCCGTTGCGTTGCTTTCATTGTCAGCGCACATTGCTTTTGCTATCATGAGGCTTATTGTAGAGCGAAAGGAACGAGATGACATGGATGACTTGCAAGCACGAGAAAAAGATAAATTTCTGTCCTGTTTGGAGACCATAAAAGAACTATCCAAATCCGAATTTGAAACCTACTCCATCGTTAAGAATACCGAAACCGGGGAACATTATCTCCACTATTTTTTGTCCCACATTAACTTGTCCGAGGGAGGCAGAAGAGACGATTACGATCACTTCCTGCCGATTGAATCCGACGATATTTTAGCGATTATGTTTGGCGAACAGCCGTACCAGTTTCCAGAGAACTGGCGCTCCGCTTATTTGCGCAGTGGGAATGACAATCGATTGATCCCGTTCGATCCATCGGAAAATTACGATCTGGACGATGCCGCTGCTGCCGAGTTGGCTATGCTCGAAAAGCTGGAACAGTACAAAGAGCAAATGATGAACGCAGATAACCTCAGCGCGGAAGAAAGGGAAGAGCTGACCAAGCAATATTTCGCGGAATTAGATAAGATTTTAAAAAAACCTTGATCGAGGCACTCTTGCATCCTGACGGTATAAACAGCTATAATTCTAGAGAAACAAACGAATCGTTGATGAGGAAAAGTACTCCTTGTGTGAGGACGAAAGCGAGTCGGGGACAGTGTGAGCCCGATGCCAAACCATGTGAGGAAGCGCCCCTCGGAGATGCGGCCTGAACATCTAACGCCAGCCATTATGGGCAACGGATCGTGTAGGGCTATGCCGGGACTGCCCGTTACAGCAGGTCAAGCGGTTTTTGTCTTCCTGTGCGATGGAAGAGAAAAACAACAAGAGTGGCACCGCGGGAGTATAACCTCTCGTCTCTTTTTCACAGGAGACGTAGAGGTTTTTTTATTTGAAAGGGGTAGAAATTTAGATGAGCTATAAACACCAAGTCGCTGAAAAGATTGCCGCTGCGCTATCCTCGATGGGCGTAGACACACTGACCAAAGAAGCCGTATACGGCATGCTGGAAACACCACCAAACCCTGCCATGGGCGATGTGGCCTTCCCTTGCTTCCAATTGGCAAAAGCATTGCGCAAAGCCCCACCAATGATCGCAGCAGAGCTGGCTGGACAGCTCTTTGGTGCACCCTTGCGCGAATCGCAAGCAGTTGGTCCGTACGTCAACCTGTTCCTGGATCAAGAAAATGTGGCAGAGCAAGTAATCGGAACCATCCTTACCCAAGGCAGCACATACGGAAGCAGTAATCTCGGTGAAGGACGCAAAGTACCAATCGACCTCTCCTCCCCAAATATCGCGAAGCCGTTTTCCATGGGTCACCTGCGCTCTACTGTGATCGGGAACGCGATTGCCAATATCATGGAAAAGCAAGGCTACGAGCCAGTGCGCATCAATCACTTGGGTGACTGGGGTACGCAGTTCGGTAAACTGATCGTTGCGTATCGTCTCTGGGGTGACGAAGCAAAGGTAAAAGCAGAACCGATCAAAGAGCTGCTCAGCCTCTACGTTCGTTTCCACGAAGAAGTCGAAAATGATCCTACCTTGGAAGACCAGGGCCGTGAATGGTTCAAAAAACTCGAGGATGGCGACGAAGAAGCACAGCATCTGTGGAAATGGTTCCGTGACGAATCCCTCAAGGAATTCATGAAGATCTACGACCTGATGAACGTAGCCTTCGACTCCACGCACGGGGAAGCATTCTACAACGACAAAATGGATCGCGTTGTTACGTTGCTCGAGGAAAAAGGTCTGTTGACTGAATCCGACGGTGCGATGGTCGTGAACCTCGATGAATACAACATGCCGCCATGCCTGATCAAAAAATCAGACGGCGCTACCCTGTACGCAACGCGTGATTTGGCTGCCGCTCTCTTCCGCCACGAATCGTACGATTTTGCAAAAGCACTCTATGTCGTAGGAAACGAGCAACGCCTCCACTTCCAGCAGCTCTATAAAGTATTGGAAAAAATGGGCTATGCATGGTCCGCGAATATGCACCACATCCCATTCGGCATGATGCTCAAGGACGGCAAGAAAATGTCCACGCGTAAAGGGAAGGTTGTTCTCTTGGAAGAAGTGTTGGCACAAGCCATTTCTGATGTCCAAAAAGTCATCGAAGAGAAAAACCCTACACTGTCCAATAAAGAAGAAGTGGCTCGTCAAGTCGGGGTAGGCGCAGTTATTTTCCATGACTTGAAAAACTTCCGCCTCAATGATGTCAACTTCTCCTGGGAAGAGATGCTGACCTTCGAAGGGGAAACAGGACCATACGTGCAATACGCACACGCGCGTGCATGCTCGCTACTGCGCAGAGGTGGCTACCAGCCAGCAACGACGGTGAACCTGGCTTCCGGTGCACTCGACAGCAAAGAGGCTTGGGCAGTGATTACCCTCTTAAACGCGTTCCCAGAGGTAATCGAGCGTGCTGCCGATAACTTTGATCCGTCGCAAATCGGCAAGTATGTAATCGACCTGGCGCAAACATTCAACAAGTTCTATGCGAATGTGCGCATCCTGGCTGAGGAAGAAGATGTGAAGGCATCCCGTCTCCAGCTCGTAGCAGCAGTCGTTGCTGTACTGAAGGAAGGTCTGCGTCTGCTCGGTCTGGCTGCTCCAGAAGAAATGTAAGAAAGAATACGAAAAGCCGGTTGCTTCCTCTTGTGGGGAAACGCCGGCTTTTTTGATTGTCCCGTGTCATCATTATTCATCTGTGAGATAATGGAACGATGGCAGATAAAAGAGGTGAGCAACGATGGGAAGAAGTGTACATTTCGGCAAGACGGATTTTACCTTGCGTCTCACTGGCTTGCATACGCTCTTAGCCTTAAAGAGTACGATCACGTTACCTTATCACTCGATCAAGCATGTCGAGGTCGGTTCTTTTATTCCGCCAAAATGGATGTTGCGCATGCCAGGGACGTCTTTTGGACCCTTGAACATTTATGAAGGAAGCTTTCAGCATCAAAACGAATGGTACTTCCTTTCTTTTACCCAGACTGATTCGTTGTTGATCCTAGAAGTAGTGGGGCATGTCAAATATCAGCATGTCATTGTACAGCTGGAAAACCCAACAGAAGTGGCGGCTACATTGCGAAAATATTTACGCGAACAAAAGGCCCCCTAATAAGCGATCAAGCTTCCATGGCAAAAAGCCCCGACAATTCAACGTTCGGGGCTTTTTCATTTGCACATGTTGAAGTTTACATTGTCAAATTTTCATAGATCACTGACATTCCCATGCCACCTGCCATGCACAGCGTCACCATGCCATATTTCTCACGTCTGCGCAGCATTTCGTTCATCAACGTCACAGTCAGTTTGGCTCCAGTTGCCCCTACAGGGTGACCCAAGGCAATCGCGCCTCCATTGACATTCACCTTGCTTGTGTCCAGCTCCAAGCATTTGATCACAGACAAAGCCTGGGCGGCAAATGCCTCATTCAATTCGATGAGTCCAATGTCACCCTGCGTTAATCCCGCTTTCTCCAGTACTTTTTGCGTGGCGGGAACTGGTCCGATCCCCATCACGTCAGGCTCGACTCCTGCGCTGGCAAAAGCCTTAATTTTCACGAGTGGAGTCAAACCCGCTTCCTCCGCCTTTTCACGAGACATCATCAATACAGCGGCTGCGCCGTCATTCATCGGACACGCATTTCCGGCAGTGATCGTCCCCTCTTTTTGAAAAACACACTTCAGCTTGGCGAGCTCTTCTAGCTTAATATCATGGCGCACGGATTCATCCTGGACAAAAACACGGGTGCCTTTGCGATCCTTGATTTCAATCGGTACGATTTCATTCGCGAACGTGCCCGCTTCGATTGCTGCCGCTGCTCTTACGTGACTCTCAAAGGCATAACGATCCTGCTCTTCACGGGTAATACCGTACTGTACAGCCAGCCGTTCTGCGGTCATCCCCATATGCTCGCCCGTTAGCGAGCAGATCAAACCATCGGTCAAAAGAGCATCCTCCATGGTCAAATTGCCGAATTTGCTGCCCCAGCGGTTCTTCACGAGGTAGGGAACACTGCTCATGGACTCCACTCCGCCCGCAATCACCACGTCCTCTTGACCTGCTGCTATGGCTAGCGCACCGTTGCCAATCGCCTTCAATCCTGAACCACATGCTTTGATGACGATGTGACCATAGACATTGCGTGGAAATCCCGCCAGCTGCGAGCTGATACGTGCAGCATTGAGTCCTCCCCCATGTACGTACCCATTGCCAAAAATCACTTCATTGACTTGTTCCTTCGGCAAGTCAACCTTATTCATCAAGCCTTCCAATACTTGCCGTCCCAGCTCTGTTGCCGGTACGTCTCGCAGGCTTTTCCCAAATGCACCCACAGCACTGCGCACACCCGCGACAATGACCACGTCTCTCATGCCCCAGCTCCCTTTCGTTTTTACGCCATTACAGTACTCGGTTCAAAAATTCTCTCGTACGCTCTTCTTTCGGGTTGTTGAAAATTTCTTGGGGTCTAGCCATCTCGATGATCTTGCCCTGATTCATAAACGCCACCCAGTCAGCCACTTCCTTGGCAAACCCCATCTCGTGCGTCACGATAATCATCGTCATTCCTTCTTGTGCGAGCTGCTTCATTGTCTCCAGCACTTCCCCTACCAGCTCTGGGTCAAGCGCTGAGGTTGGCTCGTCGAAGAGCATGATCTCCGGTTTCATCGCCAGCGAACGAGCAATTGCCACGCGTTGCTTTTGGCCACCGGAGAGGCTGGATGGGTAGGCGTCTGCTTTTTCAGAAAGACCTACCTTTTTCAGCAGCCGGAGTGCTTCCTGCTTCGTTTCCTCCTTGTCCGCTTTCTTCGCAATCAGCGGTGCTTCCATGATGTTTTCCAGAACGGTTTTATGCGGAAACAGATTGAAGTGCTGAAACACCATGCCTACCTTTTGCCGTACTTTGGTCAAGTCATCCTTCTTCGGATCGATACTTTTTCCTTCGATATAAATCTCTCCGCCGTCCTTGATCTCCAGAAAGTTAATGCATCGAATCAATGTGCTTTTCCCCGATCCACTGGCACCGATCAAGACGACGACCTCGCCCTTGCCGACATGCAGGGTGACATCCTTGAGAACTTCCACTTTTCCGAAGCTTTTCTTCAAATTTTGCACGCGTATCATTTCTCTTTGCTTTTCCATCGTCTTTCCCCTCCGCTTTACGCCTCTCCTTTGGCCAAACGCTTCTCCATGATGTGGACCACATACGTAAACGCCATGACAATAACCAAGTAATAGAGCGCCACAATCAAAAAGTACGTCATTTCATCAAAGGTTTCCGCAGACAAGCGGCGGGCCAGTGAGAACAACTCATCCATGGCAATGAATGCGGCCAGAGACGATTCCTTCAAAGACAAAATAAACTGGTTGCCAAGTGGCGGGATCGATCGTTTCAACGCTTGCGGCAAAATGATCCGACGCATGGTCTGACGAGCGGACATGCCCAAAGACAGACCTGCCTCCATTTGCCCTTTATCAATCGACTGAATCGAGCCCCGGAAAATCTCTGCGATATAGGCTCCACTGTGGATCGCCAGAGCAAGCGCTGCCGACCAAAATTGACCGAGGTCAATGACTTTGTAAAAGCCGAAATACAAGACGAAAATTTGCACGACTAACGGCGTACCACGAATAATCATGATGTACGCATTGGCTATGAAACGTGCAACTGGAAGCTTGGATACCTTTAACAAGGCGACAAACAATCCGATAATCGAGCCTACGATAACAGAAGCGATCGTCAGCTGAAAGGTCAGCAGCAACGGCTTCCAAAAAAACGGCAATGTCCGGAAAAACTCTTCTGTCAGATGGGCAAAACTGGGCACTTGATGCCACCCCTCACTTGTAATGGAATATACTTCTCATACCAACTCACTATTCGGCTTTGCTAATGTCGCGATTAAAATACTTTTCGCTCAGTTTGGCGTAAGTACCATCCTCCATCATTTGCTTGAGCACTTCGTTGATTTTGTTCAGCAATTCCGTATTTCCTTTCCGCACTGCGATTCCATGTTGGACTTCAGAGAGTGGCTTACCGCTTTTCTTGAGCTTCAAGCCTTGCGCGATAGCAATCTCCCCTACAACGCTATCTGTAATCACGACATCGTGTTTGCCCTGCTCCAAGGCACGCAGAGCCGTTACATCGCTGTCATACGTTTTGATGTTGTCTGTATACTCCCGCGCCATCTTTTCGTGTGTTGTACCGAGTGCGACTGCTACTTCTTTGCCTTTTAACCCTTCTAACGTGCTAATCGTCCCATCCGGGCGAACGAACAGTTGTCCACCAGACAAGTAGTAAGGGTCTGCGAAATCAATCTGCTGCTTTCGCTCTTCTGTAATCGCATGGCTGGCAATCGCCGCATCGTAGCGTCCTTCCTTTACCCCCGCGATAATACCGGAAAAAGGCGACGTGACTGGCTTTGGCTCAAGCCCCAAGCGCTTGGCGATTTCATTGCCGATCTCGACATCAAATCCGGTCAATTGACCATCCTTGAAGTAGCTGAATGGCTGATATTCACCGGAAGCCGCGTAAACAAATACGCCTGCCTCTTTTGTCATGGACGATGCATTTCCAGCAGTAGCCCCACCTGCTTGCCCTCCCGCACTGTTAGTGGATGCGCCTTGGCTACATCCGCTTACAAGTAGTGACAATGAAAATACGACTCCTGCGATTGTTTTGATTGTTTTTTTCATGTGTTTCATCCCCCTGTTCCATATGTTCGCGCTTACATTTTTCATTACTCTACCATTTGTAAATTTTCTGAAATCATTAAAGGTGCCCCGGTATTCGTGATGACATTTTCCAAGGTGAACGGGTACATTACCTCTGTCAAAAGCAAGCCTCTTTGCGTGACCTCGATCACGGCCCTCTCGGTGATAATGAGATCGACGCAACCCTTCGCCGTCAGTGGCAACGTGCACTCCCTGCGGATTTTGGGCTCACCTGCCTGATTGACATGGCTCATGAGCACGATCACTTTCTTGGCGTAATAGGCCAGCTCTGCTCCTCCACCAATCCCATGTACACGTGAGCCAGGAACAATCCAGTTTGCCAGATCTCCTCGGCGATTCACCTGCAAAGCCCCGATAAACGCTGCATCCAGCTTTCTTCTTCGGATCATGCCATACGCTATGGTGCTGTCGAAATACGAGGCCCCTGGGACAACGGTAACAGGTGCTCCACCAGCGTTGGAAATATGCTGATCCTCTTCTCCCTTTAACGGCGTAGGTCCGACACCCAAGATTCCATTCACCGAGTGAAACATGACTTGCCACTCATGCGGGATAAAATCAGCGACGAGCTCAGGTATCCCGATCCCCAAGTTCACTGCCATTCCGGGAGTGACCTCTTTGGCCGCACGCCACGCAACCATATTTCGCTGATCCATTTCCAACCCCATTAGCTGTTCCCTCCGCCACGAACCACGATATAATCCACAAAAATGCCAGGCGTCACGATTTTATCAGGGTCCAGCTCTCCTGCGGGTACGATCTCTTCCACCTCAGCGATTGTGATATCTGCCGCCATCGCTACTAGCGGATTCAGATTTCTTGCCGCCTTGTCATAAATGAGATTTCCGTAAGTATCCGCCTGTTTCGCATAGACGATCCCTACCTCCGCAGTAAGGGCGGCTTCAATCTGACAAGATCTTCCGGCAAAAGCAAACGGCTCTGCTCCTTCCATTCGCTCTCCTCCCACATGCGCATCCACAACGATTCCTAGAATACCAACACCTCCTGCCCGAATCTTTTCTGCGAAAATTCCTTGTGGACAAAATGTCACTTCCAGCATTCCGTCCATCAATTGTTGACCTGCTTCGGGATTGGAGCCAATATGTGTGGTTATCAGCCGCCTCACCCGTCCATGACTGATCAGCTTTCCGATTCCGATTTCTGGATACCCCGCATCAATTCCGATAAGTGTCAAGCTTTGCACGCCTTTGTGCAAAATCGCATCAATCAATTGTGCCGGGGAGCCAATCGTGCCGAATCCGCCATACATCAGCCGGGTGCCATCCAGAACATGCTCCACTGCTTGTTCGTGCGTCACCAGTTTTGATAACATCGCATGCAGTTCCTTATCTCTTATTCTTGGGTAAATCGCTTACGTCCAACTATATAAAAGCAACTCTTGTGCCAAGCTTAAAAACGGCAAGAAAACGCAATCAAGCTACAAGCAATTTCTATTACTGAGTCGAAATAGACTCACTTTTGAAACGAAAAGGCAGGAAAAGTCTAACTTTTCACTCGAGTCGATTTCGACTCAACTAGTTTTAAATTCGACTCACTATACAACAATCAATTCGATCTTGTACAATCAGTTGAAAAACTGGGGAGCTACTCAACATGGAAAAAGCTGCGGAGATACTAGCATTGTCTTCTGTTGATCGTTTTATTGACATCCTGAACACACTGGCAGATGGCATATTCATTGCTGATGCGCAGGGAACTACTTTATGGTTAAACAATGCCAGTGAAAACCTGTGTGGTTTGCCAAAAGCCGAACTCATCGGGCAAAACGTATCCGACCTCGAAGAAATGGGGATTTTCAGCCCTTCTGTCACCCGCTTGGTTTTGGAAACGGGAAAACCAACCACAACCATTCAGCTCGTCAATAATAAGGGGAAATTTCTGGTGACCGGACATATTATCCCGGATGAGGATGGAAGGCCGGAGCTGATCGTTTCCCACTCGCGTGATATCACTGAGGCAGCCCGTGCCAGTTCACAGCTGGAAGAGACGGTCGCTTTGCTAAAGCGGTACAGCGAAGAGATTCAGCTTATGAAGTGGGAAGCGAGCCAGAGCTCCTCCCAAACCTTGATTGGCAACAGCCGTTCCTATCTCGCCTTGCTGGAATTAATGAAAAAAGCTGCCCCTGTCGACACGACCGTGTTTATTACAGGTGAAACAGGCGTAGGAAAAAGCTATCTTGCGGAGCAAATCCATCAATTGAGCGAACGAAGCAGCGGACCGTTCATCCACGTCAACTGTAGCGCCATCCCCGAAACCTTGATCGAGTCAGAGCTGTTCGGCTACCACAAAGGGGCATTTACGGGGGCGAGTCACTCGGGGAAAATCGGATTAGTGAAAATGGCGGACAAAGGGACGCTTTTTTTGGATGAAATCAGCGAGCTTCCCTACCATCTGCAATCGAAATTATTGCTGCTCCTGCAAAACAAAACGTTTATGCCGATCGGCGGCACGAAAACATATACAGCTGACATCCGCATCATAACGGCAACCAATGCCAACCTTCAGGAGCTCGTGCGGTTGGGCAAATTCAGACACGACCTGTACTATCGCCTTAATATTTTGCCAATCAATGTTCCACCATTACGGGAGAGAAAGGACGATATTTTCCCTTTACTCCACCACAATTTACAGCGATTCAATAGCAAGCATAACCAGAAACGGCGTTTTTCCCCGGAAGCGCTGGATGTTTTGCATCAATACGAATGGCCTGGAAATGTGCGGGAGCTGGAAAATTTGGTAGAGCGGATCGTCATCACGTCCAAGCTGGATGAAATCCAGGTCAGTGATTTGCCAGAAGAACTGCGGAGTATTCGTGAGCTGGAGGAGGGAATTCTTTCACTAGGTTCTCTTTCTCTTACAGAGCGGATGGAGAAAATTGAGATGGAATTTATTTTGCAAGCATTGCGTACACACAAAACGACTCGCAAAACAGCAGCGGCCCTCGGCATAACCCAGTCGCTACTTATGCGGCGGATTAAAAAGTATGGGATTCAGCTGGATTCTGAGGACGAGTGAGTCAACATCGTGGAGGGGAAGAAAAAGCGCAGTTCTCTTCGACTCTGACACGCCCGCAAGGGGGATTGGCTGTCCGTCTCCACTTAAAAAAGGGGACCGTCGAGCCAAAGCCACCCTACGGGCAGACGTTTCTCAGGGAAGAAGTGTTCGACAACCAGGTCCCCTTTTTTAAGTTCCGACTGGGTAGGCGTTGTCAAGGTCTGCGAGTCCTGCGCTTTTTCTTCTCACCAGCTTTGTTGGTTCATCGGTACCTTTAAAACGTAAGATCCTCGTCAGTATAAACTGAGGGATAATCTTCTCAACGCTCAATGCTATAGTGGAAGTCCGTTCAAGATGTAAATGCTACTTATTAGATAACTTGTTACAACAAGCCTTTGGCGTGGCGTTAGTTAGTTATACATTCTTATTAGCATAAAAAGGAGCGCTACCTCGCAGCGCTCCTTTTCGTTCTTGGATTACTCCTCAATCTTCTTAGCTTTTTTGCCAAACCACGTATTTGCAACCAGCTCGACTACCTGCTTCGGCAATGATTGTGGTGCTTGTATTTCGGTTCCAGCCTTGTCCACTGTACGGTACAGCAAAGCCTTGTCATCTGCTGGGTCGGACATGGTTTGCAGTGTCCATTCGCCGATTTGTCCGGCGTTTGTCCACTCCTCGATCATCAGCTGATACTCCCCTGGAGCCAGCTCAATGTAATCCTCGTCAGTTACATCCACAATCGCATAGCCATCATGCTCTATTTCAGCATCGTATGTATTTCCGTTCGCCGCTTCGTACAGAGCGAGCTCCTCCGGGTTATTCAAGTTTTCTGTCAGATGAGTAAAATCCGCAATCGTCACCTTAATACGCTTTTTCATAGGTACCCCTCCCGTGTTGAACACATCATTTCACACTCTACCACAACATGGTCAGCCCTGCCAATTGTCTCTGAGCAGACGAACATGTTTGATTTCTTCGCTATGTCCCCCTTCTGAGCCTCTCGCCGTTTCCAGAACGATGGGAAGTCCCTGCAATTCGGGTGTTTGCAAAAAAGCGGCAATGGCTGCATCACCGATCATTCCTTTTCCGATGGAGGCATGCCGATCTCGAAAGGAACCACTCGGATAAACAGAATCGTTCAGATGAACGGCACGCAAGCTCGTAAAATAATCGAGCTCTCGCATCCGATCGGCTACTTCCCCCCAATCATTCCCTTTCCACAATCCACTGGCAAATGCATGACATGTATCCAGGCAAAAGCCTACCTTCTGTGGCTCAGCAAACAATTGTCGAACCTGTGTAAGCTCTTCGAGTGTCGTGCCCATACGGTTGCCTTGCCCGGCATTGTTTTCGATTAACAGCTGGGCTTTTCCATTCCAGCCATCCAGTATTTGATTGACCATCTGGATCATGATTTTGTAACCGGTAAGGACAACCGCGCCTTTATACTGGCCAAAGTGAACGACTACGCCCAACGCTCCACAAGCTTCGGCAATTTCAAGGTCATTTCGTACGGAGGCCATTGTCACTGCGAAAAGCTCCTGCTCCTCGACACAAAGATTCACCGGGTATGAGGTATGAGCAATCGACAGCATACCGTTTTGCTGACAAAAAGCGCGACACCGTTCTGCATCCCGGGCATCGAATTGCTTGACGCCCAAGCTACGCGGGTTTTTCGGAAAAAATTGAAATGATCGTGCTCCTTCTTTGTATGCAGTTTTCGCCGCCTCCTCATACCCATGACGAATACTGACATGACAACCGATTTGCAAGGTAATCCCTCCCTTCCTCGCTTCCTATTACTTTTCCCTCTGCCCCTTTTTCTCAACCGAGCACTTGCGCTTCCCTGTCAGATCGAATAAACTAAAACTAAACCGAACGTTCAGTCTAGAAAAAGGAGCTTTTAAAAAATGTCAAAGCGTCGTCTCGATGGAGAGAAAACCAAACAACATATCGTAGAGAAAGCCACCGAGTTATTTTCTCAGAAAGGCTATTCAGCCACTTCCATTGAAGACATTTGCCAAGCAACCGGAGTGAGTAAGGGCAGCCTCTATTACCACTTCAAAAACAAGGAGCAGTTGTTCCTGCATTTGCTTGAAAAGCAGTACAGCGAATGGGTAGATCTGTGGCAGGAAAAAGAAAAAGAATTCGAGACGTCCATTGATAAACTGTACGGCTTAGCTGCTTTTTTCTTGGAGGATTTTTTGTCCCACCCTCTAAAAAAAGCAGGCGAAGAGTTCTCCGGCAGCCAGCTCGCCGATCCAGTTATTTTGGAACAAGTGCTAGAAATGCTCGGCTCCACGTACACCCTCTATACTTCCCTCTTCCAAGAAGGAATCGACCGAGGCGAGTTCGCCCCATGCGATCCCGAAGAAATGGCGATGATACTGGAAGGGCTCTTGAACGGAATGATTAACGTAGGTTATCAAATGGATGACGCGCGTCTTCATGCTCTACTGAAGAGGAGCATTGACGTTTTGCTGCATGGCATTGTTGCCAAGTAGCATTTTTTCACCTTTAATTAAACCGGACGTTCGGTATAAATTTTCGGGAGTGATATGACCTATGAAAGGTCTTTGGGGAAACAAAGTTTTTCTCACCGTTTTTATTACGGATACATTAGAAAATATCGGTATATGGATTCGTAACATGGCCTTGCTTTACTATGTGATGGAGACGAGCGGCAACAATCCGACCGCCGTATCGCTCTTGACTGCTATCGAACTTGCTCCGATCTTGGTTTTTTCGATTATTGGCGGGGCATTGGCTGATCGCTGGAACCCGAAGCGAACGATGATAGCCGGGAACCTGTTAAGCGCCCTCTCTGTATTGGTCATCGTGTATTTGCTCTGGCAAGGGATGTGGATCGCTGTATTCTTTGCGACCTTTATCTCGGCTGTCGTGTCGCAGTTCTCCCAGCCTTCTTCTGCCAAGATGATGAAGCGTCATATTCCTAATGAGCAAGTTGCAGCAGCTGTGTCTATTGCACAAAGTACGGGTTCGATTTTTCTGCTGGTTGGCCCGATTGTTGGTACCTTTTTCTTTGAGCAGTGGGGCATCTACCCTTCCCTGTTAACGATGGCCGGCCTGTTCTTCGTCTCGGCACTGATCTTGCTGATACTTCCCACCTCAACTGCCAGTGCAACAGAGGAAGGTGGAACTCTCCTTTCTGAGATTAAAGCAGGTTTTGCCTATGTAAAAAAGCGACCAGCCTTGCGCCGGATCGCCATTACCTTTTCATGTCTGGGGTTATCCTCGGGTTTTATCAATTCACTGGAGGTATTTGTCATCACGGATCGTCTTTTACTTTCCAAGGAAGCCATTCAATGGTTTACCGCGCTAGACGGTTTGGGTATGCTGTTGGGCGGCATTTTGGCTTCCATTTATCTGGAACGCTTGAATAGTCGCTGGGTCATTACAGGTGGATTAATATTCTTCGCTCTCTCCGTCGCCGTAGAAGTTCTCTCTGTATGGATGTACCTAACTGCAGCGATGCGCTTTTTTACCGGAATAGGGATGGCATTTTTACAGATTGTAATCGGTATGTTCATGATCAAGCTCGTGGATGAAGCATATATCGGAAGGGTGAATGGAACGACTTCACCGCTCATGGTCGGACTCATGATGGTCGGTTCCTTTGCAGCAGGTCCGCTCATGCAGATGACTTCATTGATTACGGTATTTTTGATTGCATCTGTCATCCTTCTGCTCGCTGCATGGGGATGTAAGCGAATCAAGTGGGATTCGGCGGAAGTAACACAAGATGGAGCTAACCAACTTCTCGAACACAAGCAGGCGCAAACTCTATCGTAAGAGACATACGACCAAGCAAAAAAGCTGTCCACCAAACGGACAGCTTTTTCTAGTAAAATGCTATGTTTTCACAATGAGGAGTGGTGTTTTCGTACGATGAATCGTTTTAAATGTCACACTGCCAAGCAGCGTACCTGCCACTGCACCTTGGCCATGATGACCGAGCACAACCAGTCCTGCGTCGATTTCTTCAGCCGTCTGGCGGATCACAGTAGCTGGATCTCCGACCACGACCTTGCTTTCAAAAGGAAGCGATGCAGCCTCCAGCATCTCCTCGCAAGGTTTCAGTGTTTCACGTCCCCATCCTTCGAGGGTATTCATGTTATCCCAGCCTACGCCATATACTCCTGCGTATGTGACTGGCGGTATGACAACGGACAGTAGCGTATACGATACATCTGGAAGGTGCTGCCCCATTTCGATGGCTTTTTTCGCAGCTTCCATCGAATGATCGGAGCCATCTACTGCAATGAGTACTTTATTCCATGGGAAGCGGTTCTCATCTGTCTCCTCTGCAATGAGGAAAACCGGAACTTTAACATCATGGAGTGTCGGATAGCTGACACTTTGCAATAGAAAGCCTGTAATGCGACCGTAGCCATGTGTTCCCATTACGATAGCAGCATAGTCATTCGCAGCGTGCTTCGCAATGACTTCATGCGGCTCTCCGAACTCAATCTCCAATTCATACGTGATACCGGCTTCTTCAACAATCGACAGGAATTTTTTCAGATCTTCTCTTGCCTCATCCAATTGATAATCTTCTACAACATCTCGTCCCAACCTTCTGACAACATTGCGTGAAGGGAACGGCGAGATGGCATGAAGCAATGTGATATCATGCTTATTTTTGGCGTATGCCAGCGCAAAGCGGACCGCCTGAATGGACTGCGCTGAGAAATCAACAGGGACTAGAATACGGGACATAATGACACGTCCTTCCTTTTTTTCATCTGGCAAATGCGGTGTAGCTCTATGTACCCATCTGCCTTGAGTCCATTGTAGCCCTGTGGGCCCTACGTGTATGTAGGGGTATTCCCTGATCTTGGTAGGGATATTCCCTGATAGGGAGTCCTATTCTTTCACTGTCCTAGTCCATGACAGCAGTGATAAAAATAGTAGGCCTCTCACTCAAATCAATGTCCGTAATCTCATGATCATCCACCATCCGCCGAGTCGCCTGCTGGTCTCTTCGAATGACCCGAACGACTGGACGCGAAGGCAAGCCTCTATTTTGGTCAATAATCACACCGATCTCTCCTGTCGACAGCTTCAGCGAGGTTCCTGTCGGGTACATGGCAATCGAGCGCAAAAAGTGAATGACCATTTTATGATCAAAGCGTTTCTCCGCGAGCCCCATGACTTTTTCGCAAGCCTCATACGCAGGCAACGTCTCTTCTTCCGCTGAAAAAGGCGAGATGAGATTATCATAGTAGTTACAAATCGCAACAATCTTGGCGAAATCATGAATCTCATCGCCAGTCAGTCCTCGTGGCTGCCCACTACCATCCACCCATTCATGATGCTGCAAAGGAACGTGCGCAGACACAATGCTCATTTCATGTTTTTTTCGCAACAGATCAAAGCCCAGCCACGTATGATGATTGGTCTTGCTGTTCTTTTTATAGGCTGGGGCTTCCTTGTCGACAGACAGCTTTCCAATGTCATGCAAGAGGGCTCCGATGGCGAGCTCTTTTAATTGAGCCGTATTATAGCCTAATCCTACGCCCATTACTGTCGCCATCATGCACACATTCAAGGAATGAATGTACATCGCGTTGTCAGTCGTGCGAATTTCTCCCAGATTCAAGAGCACACGACGATTTCTCAAGGTTTCGTCGATGATACTTCCCACTGATTTTTGAATGCCGCGGATATCAAAATTTTTTCCAGACTGCACACACGAAATCGCTTGCGACAGATTGCGAATTGCGTCCTTCCGAGTAGTCTCCGTGACGACCTCCTGCTCTTTCACTTCATCGAGCAGCGGATCTTTTATGCTTAACATCGTGACGCCAAACCGACGCAATTTATTAATCATTCCGACAGTCAGCTGGACACCTGCATGCAAGAGCGTCAAGCCCTCGCTTGTATAAATGCTTCGAGCCAAAATGTCTCCTGGCTCTACTAGGTCTACATTCACATATTTCATGGGGTCTTTCCTCCTGATTCCATCCTCCCCTGATGCTTCTTCCCTTTCTTCGCTTTGGAAAAACCTGTTTCACGTGATTTCGCCGAAAAAACATCCGCTGGGCAGATATCTCCTTATTTTTCAGCTGTTCCTGCCAAGACCAAGCCATGTACAAAGCCCAGAAAATTGGGTATGAGCATCCTGGTAGCCTTGTCTGTAATAATGCTCCAGCTTCTCCTCTTGACGTTCAAAACCTCGTAGAAAGGTATCAGCTGGAGGTGCGATAACAAACGCTTTACCTTCCTTCTGCATCTCTTTGACTTGCTCTATAGTCTCGTAATAGATGCGAAAATGACGAATAAAAGCTTGGCACAGGCGCGTACTTCTGGAAAAAAGACGCTCGACACGCGAAAGCTTACGCATCCACTCACTTGGCGGACTTGAAGAAGTAAGCACAATAATATGCTTTTGATTGCCATCAAGCATGGACTTCATGAAAGGTACCGGATGCACGATGCCTCCATCCCATAGCTTACGTCCGTTGATCGTAACCTTGGGCGATAGAAACGGAAGACTGCACGAAGCTCGAATCACATGGAAAATATCCTCACAGTCGTCTTTCGTAAAGTAAACAGCTTCCCCTGTCGTGCAATCCGTGGTAACGACGACAAACTTTTCCTTCGCTTCGCGAAACCGGTCAAAGGCGAACGGTTCCAGCTTGTTAGGCATCTCATTGAAAATAAAATCCATACCAAATAGCGAGCGCTTCTTGATCAAATTTTTATAGTGAAAGTATCGGGGATCGCGAATGTATTTGATATGATAAATCTTGCCCAATCCGCGCTGCCTCGCCAAGTAAGCTGCTCCATTGCACGCACCTGCTGACACGGCAATCACATACGGGATGTATAGCTCCTGCTCCATAAAGTAATCCAAAACGCCAGCAGTATATATCCCACGGCTACCCCCTCCCTGCAAAACGAGCCCGACCTTTTCCATACCAATCACCCATTTTGATGTCGTTTACCCGTAGTATGAATAATTGCCCACTGAAACATGCAGGGTCGGGTCGCGCCAATGAAAAAGACGACCCTCAGACAGGGTCGCCACTCAATCGTCTTTTTTCATCATGCTGTACTCATCGCGGACCATCGTTACGTTTTCCCCTTGCTGTGTCAACTCCAGCTTATAGAGGATATCGGCAAGCACCGCCGCATAAATCAAGGTTAACTCCCCGGTATTGACCGGCTCACGAAAGTAGCTTCCAATCATTTCATAGCCTTTTCGCTTATAGGCTTCGGTATCTTCCTCTTCTAGTGCTTCACATAGCTCCTCAATCAAATCATCCAGCGCCAGCCTTGCGCGCTCATAAACATCTGGCTGGTCATGTGATAAAGCGTCTGACTCTTTCGTCGTACCCACTTGCCCCTCCTCCTTCTACTCCTAGAGTGGGGCACACGGAAAGGCTTTATGCAGATTCCTGCTCCGTTTTCCCAGGTGGAACTCGGATTCCCGTCAACGCCTGAAGCAGTACACGTTGGTACTTCATTTCGGCATCCGGATCAGGTCGATCCAGTAGTGTTCCGAGCACCGCCCCTAAAAAGCCGAGTGGTATAGAGACCAATCCAGGATTCGTCAGTGGAAATAGTGGCTCCGCACGAATAAGTCCGGTTAAGGGATGCATAACAGTCGGTCCCAAAATGACAAGGACTACTGATGCCGTTAAACCTGTCAGGACGCCACAAATCGCTCCTCGCACGGTAAACCGCTTCCAATACAACGTAAACAACAGCAGTGGCAAATTGGATGATGCTGCTACCGCAAACGTAAGCGCAACGAGAATCGCCACGTTCATTTTTTCTGCACCGATAGCCAGCCAAATGGAGATCACGCCCACCGCTACTGACGAAAGCTTTGCCATGGTGACCTGTTCTTTTTCCGATGCCGCCCCTCGCCTGATGAGATGACTGTAGACATCATGCGCGAACGCAGAAGAGGCGGAGAGCACGAGCCCTGTCACGACTGCCAATATCGTCGCGAAGGCAACGGCAGCAATATACGCCATCAAAAACTCTCCACCAAGAGCATCCGCCAATAGCGTAACGGTCAGATTCCCCCCGAAGCCCACATTTTTCAATGCCTCATAGCCTACAAACGTGCTCGCCCCGAAGCCGAGAAAGATCGTCATTAAATAAAAGGCTCCGATGACCCAGGTAGCGGTGTAAATCGAATTTCGAGTCGTCTTTGCGTCCTTGACTGTGAACAACCGGGAGATAATATGGGGAAGTCCCGCGGTACCGAGAATCAAAGCCAAATGCAGGGAGATCGTTTCCAGCGGATCATGAAGTTGATTACCCGGCTGCAAGAACTGTTCCTGAAGAGGTGTAATCGTACTTACATGGGAAAACATTTCGGAGAAGCTCCAACCAAAACGCGCAAACACAGTCAGGCTTAGGATCAATGTACCTGTCAGGAGCAGAATCGCTTTAATAATCTGAACCCACGAGGTCGCTACCATCCCGCCGAACACGACGTAAAATGTCATCAGGCTCCCGACAATCAGGACAGCCGTATCGTAACGCACTCCCAATAAATAATGAATGAGGGCACCTGCTCCAACTAATTGCGCCAGCATGTAAAAAATCGTAATTAATAGAGTCGTACAGGCAACAACACCACGCAGCCAAAGACTGTCAAACCGGACGGCAATCGCGTCTGCCAACGTATAGCGCCCCAAATTATGCAACGGCTCCGCAACTAAAAACAAAATAATCAGATAAGAGACAAAAAAGCCTATCGCATATACGAAACCGTCGAAGCCGTACATCGCAATCGTTCCCGCAATCCCCAAAAACGAGGCAGCACTCATGTAATCGCCTGCAATGGCAATGCCATTTTGTAACCCGTTCAAACGATTTCCTGCCGCATAGAAGTCTCTCGTCGTCCCCGTCTGTTTGGCAGCTGAGTAAGTGATGGCCATCGTTCCGATAATGACGGCAAGGAAAAAGATGATCGTCGTCACAGACAATACCTCTCCCTTCTTGCAAAAATGAAAAAAAGACCAGGGGCTAACCCCAGCCTTCTCTTCGTGGCATGAGCTTCCTACGTTTACTGTTTCTACGCTGAATCTTTCATTCCTGTATTCGCTTTCACCAAAATTTCATCGTACTTCTTATCATCACGGGAGCTGGACAACAAGGTTCCGATCCATGCTGCCAAAAACCCTAACGGGATCGAGACAATACCCGGATTCGGCAGCGGGAACAGCGCTTCGCCGACCAAAATGGCTTTTCCAGCCACAGGATTCCAAACGTTCGGACTCAACGCAACCAGAATAAGAGCGCTGAACAATCCGACGAGCATCCCGCTGATTGCTCCTGCTGTATTGAATCTTTTCCAGAAGATCGTAAACAAAATCACTGGTAGATTTGCACTCGCCGCTACTGCGAAAGCCAGGGCAACAAGGAAAGCCACGTTCAGATTTTGCGCAAATAAGGCGAGCAGGATAGAGACAATCGAGACTCCGACAGACGCCCATTTGGCCATCTTCATTTGCTCATTTTCTGTTGCTTTTCCTTGGCGTAAGACGTGTCCGTAAAAGTCGTGCGCGAAGGCAGAGGCCGCTGTCAGCACCAGCCCAGCCACTACTGCGAGAATGGTAGCGAAGGCAACCGCAGATACGAAGGCGAACAAGAAGTTACCGCCGAGTGCTTGCGCTAGCAGGGGAGCCCCCATGTTACCTGCTGGGTCCATATTTCCCGCTCCTACAAATGCTGCCGCTCCGAAGCCGAGGAAGATCGTCATGACATAGAAGGCACCAATGATCCACGTCGCGTACACAACCGACTTGCGAGCTGTCGTGGCATCTTTTACGGTGAAAAAACGAATCAAAATATGCGGCAATCCAGCTGTTCCAAGCACAAGCGCGAGATTTAGGGAAATTGTATCGAGTCCCACTTTAAACTTGTTGCCGGGGTTGAGGAATTGCTCTCCCAATGGTGTCACCGTCTTCATTTGCTCGAACATTTTCAAGAGATTAAAATCGAATTTGGCGAAAACCATCATGGAGATGATGAATGTCCCGACCATCAACAAAACTGCCTTGACGATCTGCACCCACGAGGTTGCCGTCATCCCGCCGAAAACGACGTAGATGGTCATCAATGCCCCTACGATCAATACGGAAGTCGTGTAGTCCAGCCCCAAGAGCAGCTTGATCAAGGCCCCCGCTCCAACCAATTGCGCGATCATATAAAAAATCGAGATGGCAATCGAATTGAGAGCGGCGACACCACGAACCTTTTTATTGTCAAAACGCGCGGCTATCATATCAGCCATCGTGTATTTTCCCAAATTACGCAAAGGCTCTGCTACCAAGTAGAGCACAACGAGATACGCGACGAGAAAGCCGATACTGTAGAAAAAACCATCAAACCCGCTCAGCGCAATCATTCCGGCGATCCCCAGGAAGGAAGCTGCCGACATGTAATCTCCCGCAATCGCGAGGCCGTTTTGCCAACCCGTCAGTCCTCCTCCAGCGGTATAAAACTCACTGGTTGTATTCGTCTTTTTGGAAGCGTAAAAGGTAATGATCAGTGTCAACAATACAATGACGAGAAAAAGTAAAAATGCAGTAACGTTCATTAGCCCCTTCCACCTGCCTCTTGTTTGATTTTCTCTACGAGTTGATCAAACTGCTCTGCCCGCCTGGTGTACAGAATACAGAGACCCCATGTCATGACGAACTGAGCAAAGGCAAATACCCATGCCCACGAAATCGCCCCAAACGCCGGTTGATTCAATACGGTGAAGTAGGAGGTTAAAATCGGAAGGGTAAAGTAAAACACGAAGAAAAAAATAGAAGATGGCAAAATAAACGCTTTTTTTCTTCTCAAAAGCTCTTTGAAAGTAGCCGACTGAATTACTGCTGCATAATCAACAGCCTGCTTCTTCTGATCCTCGGCTTTTTTTGCCGAAGCGGATTTGCCCATGGGAACCTCCCCCTCATCTCCAGAAATGTAAGCGCTTCCTATATTGTAGAGAATACTTTTTTATCCGTGTATTTTTCTGCGTAAGATGTCGGGGAGAGCGTGTCAGTGGCAGAATTTTAACCACAATCTGCAAACGATGGATCGCTAGGCTTACTCCTCGAGACGTTTGAGCAAATCCTTGGCAGATGTCCGAGATACGGGAATACGCGGTCTGCCTTCTCCCTTCAAAATCAGATTGTAGGCACCGTTGAACCATGGCTCTAGCTCGCTCACGAATTGGAGATTGACCAAATAGCTTTTGTGGGTACGGAAAAAATCATATGCAAAAAGCTTTTCCGCCAGTTGTGTCAGAGTCATCCGCGTCGAATAGGTAGCCGTTTGGGTGACGATTTGCACATATCGCTCCTCCCGCACCGCATAGACAATCGTCACTGGATCAATGACCACTAATCTGCTGTTGTCTTCTACCAACAGCTTGGTTCGTTTTGTCTGGACAGGCTCTGCTTTCGGCTTGACCAGACGCTCTCGTATCCGTTGCATCGTTTCTACCAGCCGCTTTGGCTCCATAGGCTTCAACAAATAATCGACGGCGTAAAGCTTAAACGCATCGATGGCAAATTCCTCATACGCAGTACAAAAAACGATGAGGGGGTGCTGCTTGCGTGAGGCGAGCATTCTCGCTGCCTGCGCTCCTTCCAGCTCAGGCATTTTCATATCGAGGAAGACGACATCCGGTTCGTGGACATCGACCATCTCCAACAGCTCTCGTCCATTGGTGGCATAGGGCAGCAGTTCTACATCTCCTTCTTGTAGCAGTAAATAGCTCAGTTCTTCGCGTGCTAGTCGCTCATCTTCTGCAATCATGACGCGTATTGGCATCAGGCACTCACCTCTTTTGTAATCGGAATCGCAAACGTAATCATACTGCCGCCTTCTTGTTTGTTGGCAAAATGAAGTTGGGCATCTTGTCCGCACAAGCTGATCAGACGTTGGTTGACATTATGGATGCCAATTCCGTTGCCCTCCTTACTCTCCATCGGCACCTTTCCCAAAACGGGCAGCAAATTGTCAGGAAAGCCTTGGCCATTATCTTCGATTTGAAAAACAACATGCACATCCTCCCGTTTCACATGGAGAACAATCTCACCACCGTTCGTGATGTCACGAACACCATGCTGAATGCAATTCTCAACTAACGGCTGCAACGTGCCCGGAGGAATAAGGGCTTCCTCTACCCCCGCATCAATGATAGTGCGAACGGCGAATTGCTCGGAAAATCTGATTTTGATAATTTCCAAATAAGCATGCAGGTGATCCAGCTCCTGTCTCACGGTGACAAGCGGACTCGCTGTGAGCTTCAGGTTGAATCGCATGAACACACCAAACTGAATGGTCATATGCCGAGCTAGCTGCGGATCAATTCGTATCAAGGTCACAATGGAATTCAACGTGTTGAACAAAAAGTGAGGATGAATCTGTGCCTGTAGCATCCGCAACTCAGCATCCTTCATTAACCCTTTCATTTGCTCCGTGAGAGACAGGGTCAATTGATTGGAGATCAGGTTGCCAAGCCCTTTTGCCAGTGCTTCCTGGACTTTTCCTATTTGTTGCGGCCTCCGATAATAGAGTTTGATCAGACCAACGACGCTGTCCCCCTCTTTAATCGGCACCAGAATCGCGGCATGCAGGTTACAATTTTTGCGCTTGCATCCGACGCTCTCTCGCGTCAAACCCTTGTCGATTCCACCGCTATACAGGGCCCGCTTATCGAGCTCACTATGGAGCGCTTCGCCGGGATGATGATGATCTGCCCCCACTCCTACATGTGCTAGAAGCCGTTCTCGATCGGTTACCGCAACGGCCGCTGCTTTCGTTTCTTTTTGTAAGACGAGGGCTGCTGACTGAGCCGTTTGCGGTGTAAGCCCCCTTTTCAGATGTGGCAAAATTCTTTCCGCTATCGTAAAGGAACGCTCCGCCTCAATGGCTGCCGAACGTTCTGCCTCTTGCAAGGCAACCCGTATCATCGTTGTAAAAATCGCAATCGAAACACTGTTCGTGAGCACCATCGGAATCCCAATCACGTTGACCATAGTTCGCGCCAGCTCAGGCGGAGCTGCCATGATCAATAAAAGAGACATCTGGATAATGGGTGCGAACATGCCAATGAACATGGCTTTGGACGGAGAAATAACCCGCTCCTGTGAGAAAAAACGCGCTACGTATCCGGCCAGCAACCCCGTGATCGGGATCGACAAGCCCATCGGTGCTGCGGCGAATCCTCCCAATTGAAAGACATGAAGCCCAGCAATGACACCTGCCCCCAGGCCAACGAGAGGCCCTCCTAACAAACCTCCAATGACGACTCCTACCAAAGTAGAATTGGCGATAATCTCGTCATAGGACAAACGAAAAATCCAAAACGCAGGAAGATAGCTCTCCCCTTGCACGACCACTCCTGCATATGTACCTGCAATCCCAAACAATCCGAACATGACGGAAAAAGCGATTGACGTCCCTATGTGCAATTCGCGGTCTAAGAGCTGGCGAAACAGCGGTGTCCTTGTCAAAATAAATGCTAGCGTCAAAAGAATGCCCATTCTTTCAATGAGCAACAACGTGAGATTGTCCACCGCAGCCTCCCTTAGTTTAAATCTTCTATAAATTCCGCATATTGCTCTCATTTCCCTTCTGGACATACAACCTCGCTAGGCTAATTGCATACGCTGTGTGTGCAATGCTTCAGGAGAAGGGTGATCATACCATGTGTGGAATTGTAGGATGGATTGATTGGGAAAAGGACTTATCTGGTGAACGTGATGTTCTGCAAAAAATGACCCAATGCCTCAAGGATCGAGGCCCTGATGCAGAAGGCTTTTGGCTGACTCCTCGAGCGGCCCTCGGTCATCGTCGCCTTGTGGTCGTAGACCCTGCTGGCGGACAGCAGCCTATGTCGGCTCTCAAAAACGAACACGCCTGCACCATGATTTACAATGGTGAATTGTATAATACCGAGGATTTGCGTGCAGAACTGCTTGCTTGCGGACATACTTTTCAATCTCATTCGGATACGGAGGTGCTTTTGCACACGTATTTAGAGTGGGGCCCAGATTGTTTGTCAAAGCTAAACGGCATTTTTGCTTTCGCGATCTGGGACGAACGCGAACAAAGATTGTTTGTCGGTCGTGACCGTATGGGGGTTAAGCCGCTGTTTTATGCACAAAGAGGCAATTCATTTCTGCTCGCCTCCGAGCTAAAAGCCTTGCTCGCTCACCCCGAAGTCAAACCAGAGCTCTCTCGTGAAGGCTTGGCGGAGATTTTCGGAATCAGTCCCGCTCGTACGCCTGGCCATGGAGTTTTTCACAACGTACACGAGGTTCGGCCCGGCTCCTATCTGTTGGTGACGCGTGATGGCGTCAAGCAAAAGCGCTACTGGCAACTCGAAAGCCACCCACATACGGATGACCTAAAGACAACTGCGGAACGTGTCAGGGAGTTAGTCACGGATTCGATTGAACGCCAATTGGTTGCGGATGTGCCCGTTTCGACCCTCTTGTCAGGCGGGTTGGATTCAAGCATTATTACAGCTGTTGCGGCAGATCATTTTCAAAAAACGGGCCGCGGAACCCTGCACAGCTACTCCATCGATTACGTCGACAACCGAAAACATTTTACGGCGAGTGCTTTTCAACCGAATGAGGATGAACCTTATGTCCAACTCGTTACAAAGTTTCTCGGAACCCAGCACCACACGATTGAGTTCGACACGGACGATTTGATCGAATCCTTGAAAACAGCGACACTCGCCCGCGACTTGCCGGGGATGGCTGATGTAGATGCGTCCCTTTACCTGTTTTGCCGCGAAATAAAAAAAGAGACGACCGTCGTCCTCTCTGGAGAATGCGCTGATGAAGTATTTGGCGGGTATCCGTGGTTTCACCGAGAAGACTTGCTACATGCCGGAACGTTCCCTTGGTCCAGAGCAACGAAAGAACGTGCCTCCTGGCTATCACCTGAGCTGCGTGATTGGGTCAAACCTGAGGAATACGTAGCCATGCGATATGAGGAATCTCTCGATGAAGTTCCACATCTTCCAGGCGAAGATCCGATTGAAGCTCGCCGACGGGAAATGTTTTATTTGAATATAACGTGGTTCATGAACACGCTGTTGGATCGCAAAGACCGAATGAGTATGGCAGCCAGTCTGGAAGCTCGGGTCCCGTTCTGTGACCACCGCATCGTGGAATACGTCTGGAACATCCCATGGGATATGAAGACGCACGGGAAACGGGAAAAAGGCATTTTACGAAAAGCCATGGAAGGAATCCTGCCTGATGAGGTTTTGTATCGCAAGAAAAGCCCGTATCCGAAAACACATAATCCCGCCTATACGGAAGCCGTTCGCTCTTGGCTACTGGATATTTTAAACGACTCTTCCTCTCCACTGCTTCAACTGGTAGATGTTCCAACGATTCGAAAAATTGCCGAGTCAGATGCACAGGCTTCGAGCATTCCGTTTTTCGGTCAGCTCATGAGTACACCCCAGTTGTTCGCCTATCTTGGACAACTGGATTATTGGCTCCGGGAGTACCGTATTTCCATTCGAGCCTAGCAATACGAAAATCCGATAGGATAACAAAAGCTCCTCGCCCCTTATGATTCGGGGGAATTGAGGAGCTTTTCGTTACTTTTTGTTTTTTCCCCGTTGCTTGCTTCTACGTACGGGTTGTGCCTTCGGGTTGAGGGGAATGGTAGCAAGAGATTGATATCTCAGATCAAACTGCTCGCCTGAGCGTTTCATGATCGTGAACGTTTTGGTTGCGCCGACTCGGATCAACCGGTAGTCCACTCTTGTTTTTTTCCCTCCCCCACTCAGTATCGCAGCCACGGTCCGATGATCCGGCAGATTCACTTTAATCTGCAAAGACAAAACGGTTGCAGGAAAGGGTGGGATGTCACGATAAGGAACACAGAGCTTACCTTTTAGCATCCGCAAATGGAGATTCCGGATCATCACTTCCGTCAATTGCTTCCCCCAATACCGGCGGAAAATACGGGAGATTTTTCGTTTAGTGTTGTATTTTTCGGGCAATGGTGTGTAATCCACACCGTTTACGGTGTAAACAGGCTTTCCTCTCGGCGAATTCGCGATCTGAGTCCAGACATGCTCTGCTGAAGTGATAAACTGCTTGAGCCTCTGCAACTCATCCAAGGATTTCACCTCCTCCATAAACCGTATGGTGGTGGGCTTATGCTAGTACGCCCGATTTCAGCGTTCCAAACGCCAACGGACAATAATTCTGAACATACATATAAATTGCAATCATATTATCGGGATGATAGAATATAAACCGCTTTCACTTCTCTTGTCGGGAAGTGCGTTTTTTTGCCTTTTAAGTTTAGCAATATTTAATTTCTTGGAGGTTGTAATGAATTTCATCATTCCCATCGCTGGCTTATTCATCGTGATCGGGTTAGCATTATTAGGAAGCAATGGACGTAAACAGGTCAAATACAAACCGATCATCGTCATGATTGCTCTGCAATTTTTGCTCGCCTTTCTTCTTCTGCATACCAAGTTTGGGTATATATTCGTTTCAGCCATTTCCAAATCGTTTGAAAAGCTTCTTGCTTTTGCTGCGGAAGGGATCAATTTCGTATTTGGCAATCTGGCAAACGAAGGACAAATGTCCTTTTTCCTTGGCGTCTTACTCCCAATCGTCTTCATTTCCGTCCTGATCGGTATTTTGCGACACTTCAAGATTTTGCCGATTATCATGAAGGCAATTGGCTTTGTTCTGAGCAAAATTAACGGCATGGGTAAGCTAGAGTCTTACAACGCTGTTGCTTCTGCTATTGTCGGCCAAAATGAAGTCTTCATCACTGTGAAAAAGCAGCTCGGTTCCTTGCCGGAGCACCGTCTGTATACGCTTTGCGCGTCAGCCATGTCCACTGTTTCGATGTCGATTGTCGGTGCGTACATGACGATGATTGAGCCGAAATACGTTGTCACGGCCCTGTTCTTGAATCTGTTTGGCGGCTTTATTATCGCATCAATCGTCAACCCTTATACAGTGAACGAAGAAGATGATTTACTGGAGATTCAAAGCAATGAAAAGCAGTCCTTTTTCGAAATGCTCGTCGAGTACATCATGGACGGCTTCAAGGTAGCGGTAGTCGTGGGCGCAATGCTGCTCGGGTTCGTTGCTTTGATCGCTGCTGTGAACAGCTTGTTCGGTATGATTTTCGGCTGGACGTTCCAAGAAATGCTCGGGTTCGTCTTCGCTCCTTTTGCCATCCTGATGGGCATTCCTTTTGCAGAAGCGATGACTGCTGGTAGTATCATGGCGACGAAGCTCGTAACGAATGAGTTTGTAGCCATGATCGAACTGGGCAAAGTCGTATCTGAACTAAGTCCACGTACAGTAGGAATTCTCTCCGTCTTCCTCGTTTCGTTCGCGAACTTCTCCTCCATCGGCATTATCGCTGGTGCGGTGAAAGGGTTGAATGAGAAACAATCCAATGTGGTTGCTCGCTTTGGGTTGAAGCTGTTGTTCGGTGCCACGCTGGTTAGTCTTTTGTCTGGTGTCGTCGTCAGCTTTGTTTTGTAGGTAACATAAGAAAGTGTCCCTCTGCTATGTGCAGTAGGGACACTTTTTTGTATGCAAAGGGTATAACTAAAGTTCCTTACAAAAAAGGGATGATCGCATAATTTGTGGAAATGAACCAAATGAAAAAATCTGGAGGAGATAAAATGAGTGACATTGGAATAAATGAAATGAGTCAAAAGCTCGACATCGGTGGAATTAGACTATGTTTTAAATATTTTGGTGAAATAAGTGATTTTCCGACGGTGGTTTTTGATTCTGGTTATGGGTGTACGTTGAACTACTGGAGTTCGATTGGTGGTGACATTTCAAAGCATACTAGGATGTTCATTTATGACCGAGCAGGTATAGGGGAAAGTGAAAGTAATAAAAGACCTCGTCATAGTCAGCAAATCATTGAGAATCTTAGAAGCTTGCTTCAGAAAGCAAACGTGTCTCCCCCTTACGTTTTGGTCGGGCACTCTTTTGGGGGATTGAATGTTCGACTATATGCAAGTACATTCCCAGAAGAGGTTGCCGGAGTGATTTTATTAGATCCATGTCATGAAGATCAAAATAAAGTCATGGTTCCTTTGTTCTCTGAAGAAGTTCAAGCAGCGTACTATGGTCAGTTTGTTCTTGAAGGTTCTATTCAAGAAATAGAAGAAAGCTTTGAACAAGCTCGGAATTCTAAATCACTTGGCAACAAGCCACTCATTGTCGTATCGGGTACATTACAACCTCATCATAATCCCGAATCTATGGCTGCTTGGGTCCACTTACATAAAGAGCTTACGAAATTATCAACCCGCAGCAAGCATATCATCGTTGAAAATGCTGGACATGCCATTCATATTGATCAGCCAAATGTTGTCGTAGATATCATTAAAGACATGCTGCTTTTGTGTAAAGCTCAAAAATAATTAAGGTGAATTGGTTCTACAGCAACTATGATCATTGGACAACTCCCTCGCTATAACCCTTCCTATCCTTTCGGGTAATAAAAGTAACCAGCGAGTGTCCGGCTACAATCGAGACACTCGCTGATTTTTATCGTATGACCTTCTCCACGTCGACACGTCCGGAAAAAAAGGTAGCTCCTCCACCCATGTCCGCGATGCGATCCGGGGTGAGCGCATTTACATAATGCTTTGAGTGAGGGGCATCAGCCCACAAGCCTTGACTGACCACCACTCCCGGTAAAACATTTTCTCCTATCGATACAACTAGCTCGCATTCTCCCCGCTCATTCCATATGCGGACCGTATCTCCGTCACTTATGCCTGATGCAGATGCATCTGCCACATTCATATGCAAACGTGGTATTTTCTCCATTTTCTTATGCTTCTCATTATTCGAGAACGTGGAGTTCAAATAATTGTGATTAGGCCCCGGGACAAATAAATACGGGAAATCCCCATCATTGACCAATGGCGTGTAAGTCGGTAATGGGGGCAGCCCTCGTTTTGCCATTGCTTGCGAGTAAAGCTCAATTTTGCCACTTGGAGTTGGGAGATGTTCCAAAAAGAAAGGTTCCAAATTTGCTTTGGCATATTGTTTTTCGACCAAAGTTTCATACGTGATTCCTTCCAGATGAGGATTGCCATGCCCCACCAACGCCTGTCTGACCATCTCTGCATCACTGTCTTGAAAAGCAGGTTCGTCATATCCCATGGCAGCAGCCAGCAAGCGGAAAACATCCGTGTTGGACTTGCTCTCTCCAAATGGGGCAATCACCGGTTGCTGAAGTTGAATGTAATGATGCCAATACGACGTGTAAAAGTCCGTATTTTCATAAGAGGACGTCGCAGGCAAAACGATATCCGCATAAAGAGCCGTCTCCGTCAAAAATAAGTCATGTACGACCGTGAACAAATCCTCTCTCGCCAAGCCCTGCCTTACTTTGTTTCCTTCTGGTGCAACAATGGCCGGATTGCTCGTGTAGACGAAGAGCGATTTAACCGGCGGCTCTGTATCGAGCAACGCTTTTCCAAGTTCATTCATATTGATGACTCTCGTCTGTTTATTTGCCAGCAAATCTGGTCGCTGCAGGGCAAGCTTGTTGTGCTCCAAAAAGCCTTTATTCCCTTTATTGGCCCCACCACCTTTGACAAGCCACTGCCCTGTCAGGGCCGGAAGACAAGCAATCGTCCTTACACACATTCCACCATTGTCGTGATGCTGAATGCCATTTCCAATGCGAATAAAGGACGGTGATGTGGTGCCATACATTCTCGCTAACTTGTAAATATCGTCGACGGGGACACCTGTTATGGCTGATACGGTATCAGGATCGTAGGTACGGACATGCTCCTTAAGCTCTTCATGTCCTACCGTATACTTTTCCATAAAGGCTGAATCCACCAAGTTTTCTGCAAATAGGACATGCATGATGCCCAGAGCCAAAGCCGTATCTGTTCCAGGCAAAATCGGGATAAACCAATCAGCCCAGCGACCCGTCTGATTTTTGTGGACATCAATCACGACGATCTTCGCTCCATTTTTTCGAGCCTGTTCCGCAAACACCACTTGATGCATGTTCGTGCTAACCGTATTGATCCCCCACATGATGAACAGCTTGGAATGAACAGTGTCTTCCGGATCTGTTCCAAACGCTCCGCCCATCGTGTAGCTGTACCCTACAGCCCCTGCACTGTTGCATATCGTCCGGTCAAGTTGACTAGCCCCCATACGATGGAAAAAACGGCGATCCATGCCTTCCACACTAATCCGCCCCATGTTCCCGTAAAAGCTGTAAGGCAAAATGCTCTCGGGACCGTCTGAGTCGATCAAGGCACGCCAGCGTTCGGCTATGGTGGTAATAGCTTCCTCCCAGCTGATTCGAACAAACTCCCCGCTCCCTTTTTTGCCAATACGCTTCAATGGATGCGTGAGTCGCTTGGGATCGTAGATGCGCTCTGTCATGTTGCGGACTTTGTTGCAAATATTCCCCTTCGTCACCGGATGGTTCGGATCCCCTTCAATTTTGACGATTTTCCCCTCTTTTTTATGAAGGAGCAATCCACATTGGTCCGGGCAATCAAGTGAACAGACTGCTGGAAAAACACCGCTTTCCTGAGTGGTATAAGTCATGAAGGTTCCCTCTTTCTCCTAACCATAAATGGCTTTTATACGCTATTATAATCGATTGAAAAAAGAAGGCACTACTCCTGCGCAAATGAGAAGTTACTACTTATTATTTTTATGTACCATTCGTCTCATTAGGAATTCTAATGGTCCGTTCAGCTTGTATTTTTCTAAAATTGTGGCCAATAGCAGAGAGAGAATCCAAATTCCAACCGCAACCAAAGCAGCCATTCCGTTACTAACGCGTCCCCCTAAATCAAGTGCTACTGGTGATAAGAAGAAAACCAGCATCGCCTCATTCCATACATAGAATGTCAAGGAACGTTTTCCTAAAGCCATAAACGACTGGAGTAAAGGACCCGCTTTCTTTACCTTTGCCCCAATGATTCCAAAGAAAGCCGCATAAGCTAATCCTCCAGCAATTCCAGTTAAAATGTGGAATCCATAAACGAAACCAGCGAGAAAAAAGCTTGGGTTCCATATGCTCCCAATAAAAGTTACAGGCAGTGCTCCTAGTATGGAAACAGCTAAGCCGATCGTTGTTATAATAGAAAGTGTTCGTAACTGTTGCTCAGGCTTGGTTAATAATTGATAGTTGGCAATCCACATACCCAGCAAAACAGACGGAATAATCGGGAACATACCATGAATAAAAAAGGGAACAAACGGAAAATAAGTCAAGCTAAGTATCAGTGTGCTAAGATAGGTGTCTGTAGCTAAAAGCTCTGGAGGAAACCCATAATCACCGATGGATTCCATCGTAAAGCCCCACATTATCGGATTTGCGATAATATAGAATACCGTGATAACAATAAAGGTTCGGATCAGAGTCTTGATTTCACGTGTTAACAGCCAACTGACAAGAAGTCCAGCCACCCCGTAGGCCATTAAAATATCTTGACCGCCAATGATCACCACTAAAACGGCTCCAAATACTATCAAATACCAGGAACGCTTCCGGACCGCCTTTAAAGCATCTCTTTTTCCTCTCGCCATTTGACTATCAAAAGCCAGTACCAAACCATAACCAAATAAAACGGCAAACATCGCTCTCGCTCTGTTATCGATGATAAGCATGCCAAAAAGATTGACAACTTGATCAAAGAAATTCTGACTTTCCATTCTGTGAACGATCCCGGGTTCCAGCGCGTACAGATACAGTGGGGCATGCGCGAGTGCAATAAGTAGTAACATAGCTCCTCTGGCCAGATCTAATGAAACGGCACGTTTTTTTGTCTCCGCCGTTTTCATATGAGGTAAAACGGACATACGATCCTCTCCTTTGTTCGTTGCCAAAAGTTCAACGGTATCGTTAGACAATGAGCTTCATCACCATTTTTACGAGCTCAACGGCGTATTGCTCCATAGGTATAGATGAATCAGGCTTAAGCATTCTTTCTTCGATCGCCCCGATAATAAAAGATGCGACTATTTCTGTTTGAAAGGATGACGTAAAATCCCCGTTCTGTTGGCCTTCCTTGAGAATATCCACTAATATCGTTCTTAGTCCGTCCTCTTCCTGTTCGTCTTCCATTCTGTAATAAGGCACCCCGTTTTCATTCCGGGCAGTAAAGACAATCTCAATCAAGGCAATCGTATGTTTATAATGGGTTTCTTGATAGGTCAGATGAGCCTTTATAAAAGCTTCCAGTTTTTTTGTTGCAGAATGTGATAACACAACGTTCCTACGAATAAAATCAAGTTGCTTCTCTACCAGAAACTGCAAAGTATGATTCATGAGATCAAGCTTGTCATGGAAGTGGTAAGAAATAAGCCCTGTGCTGATCCTGGCTTTTTTTGCTACCTTCGTTAAGCTTAAGTTGTGATAGCCGACCTCTTCCAATGTATCAATACAAGCAAGAACAATCTGCTCTCTTCTAGCCTCGGCAATAAAAGAATCAGTCATTTCTATTCCACTCCTGATGCTCATTTTTGATCAAATAACCAAAAAATTGATCGATCGACCAAATTGTATGAAGAATGGTTTCATTTGTCAAGAAGACCCCGAGACAATAAAAAGGACACCATCAGTGTGATGGTGCCCCTCTGTCTACGATATCAGAAATCCCAATTCAGCAAGTCCTCCAGCAGTTCGCGGGAAAATGCTAATTGCTCTGGTGTGTATTTATCCAGAAAGCTCTTAAATCGCTGTTCAATGTCCTGATGCAACTGGTGATGAATCTTATACAGCTTTTGTCCCTTTGCGGTTAGCCGATAGTACACTTCCTTTTTATTATCAACCAGCTGTTGCCTTTTAATTAACTCAAGCTTCCATAGCTTTTTGCTGATCCGTGTTATGGACCCTTTCGTTAAATTGACTTTTTCCGAAATCGTGGTGACATTGATGGGACCATGATCCCCGATACAGGCAATGAAATGAATTTCGGATAGGGTAAGGTTTAGCTTCATCCCCATCTCGGATTCCAGCTTCTGCATCTCCTCTGCCATTCGCGCAGTCAATTTGCTTTCTCGCAGCTCTTGCTGCGTGACTAGCTGTATGTAAAGCTGTATGATCCGCTGCTTGGAAAGTTCTGTGCTTTGCATATCATGTCTCCTAGATTACCATCTCATCTCCTCTCCATTATATACTGATTGTTTCGAGAAAAACAATTCCATTTTGTTTTGTGCAAAACAATCGCATTTCAATCATTCATGTCCGCACCAGTGGGTGATTCCTTTCCGAATAGCTTCCATCGGATTGGACTCCTTTTGGGAAACAGCCCATGCGACATATCCATCCGGTCGAATCAACGCTGTATGCACGTCACGCCAATCAGCAGCTCCCTTAGCAAGCGAAGCGCGAACTACATGGACATGCTTGTATTTCGACCAATCGAGAGCATCGTCCAATCGTTCATCTGAGCCGAAATGCAGCAAGAGGAATGACCCGGAATGAAAAAGCTCGTATGCATTCTGGCACTCACCGTTCTCCAGACGCAGATTCAACTCTGTAAAACGTCGACCATTCAATACATGCGGCTGCATCTCCCCAACCGGTTCATACTGGACATTGAACGCAGAGATTTGGGTAGCCAGCAGATAATTTGCCTCGGGTATTTGCAGCAGGTTGGACACCATTTTCCTTAAAGCGATAATGGATGGGGAGAATTCCATACTACCGAACAGCAACGATTGCACCTGTGTATTCGTTAGCAATGCGGTATTAATGGGGAAACGCTCCGTATGATAGCTATCCAACAGCCAATCCGGTGCCCAGCCTTTTAAATGGGCCGCCAGCTTCCACCCCAGGTTGATTGCCTCTTGCAAGCCAACGTTCATCCCCTGTCCTCCGGCTGGAAAATGAATATGCGCCGCATCTCCCGCCAGGAAAATCCGTCCTTCCCGATAACGCTGAGCTTGCAAGGTCGCATTGCCAAAACGAGTCATCCAAAACGGATCGGAAATCCCAAAATCTTCTCCAAGAATACGTAGCAAACTAGCGCGCAGTTCCTCCAGTGTAACTGGTTCTTCCTTTGGCACAGCCATTCGCTCGGGATCGATCAGCACCACACGATGCATCCCTTTTGGCAAGGGTACAATCATGACCAAACCTTGCTCATTAAAGCGGGAAAAACTTCCGGATTCTGGCGGATTTTTTAAAACAACATCCCCTTGCATAGCCGTAAAAGTCACATTCTTACCGACAAACGGAATGCCTGCCTGCTTGCGGACAATGCTGGCAGCGCCATCTGCACCGACCACATAGCGTGCCGTAAGCACTGCCTTTCCATTCGGCCCTGAAGCCTCAACCTGAACCCCGTGCTGATCTTGGTGTACGGCCATTACCTCCACTTCTCTGCGTATTTCCACCCCTAGACTTTTTGCCCACTCCTCCAGTATCTTCTCAGTGTCATGTTGGGGAATAATCAGGGTGTAGTTGGAGGAAGAATCTAAGACAGAAAAATCCAAGCGTGTATCAAGCGCTGCGAAATGCCCCGTCGAAATCGGCTTTCCTCTATCAAGTAATTTCGCTTTCAGCCCGCGCAAATCCAGGATTTCAAGTGTACGCGGATGTACAGTGAGTGCCCGTGAATACGGGGTTGTTTCCTTTAAGCGCTCAAGCACGCACACCTTCACTTTAGCCAACGCCAGCTCTCCAGCCACCATCATCCCAACTGGTCCACCACCAACAATTATCACTTCGTAATCGAACTGCATCAAAACCACTCCTCTTTTTGTTTTTCACGAAACAATATGAATATAACACATCTTCTTTTAATTGAAAACCATTTTCAATTAAATGCTTTTTAAAAATGATGCCAGCAAATGAAAAAGCGACCCCTTCTCGAATGGAGAAAGAGATCGCCTTTTTCTATTTTCTTATCGTTTTGCTACGACAATGGCATAGACATGTCCTTGGTCATTTGTCCACAAATCCACTTTGTCCTTGGAGGAAAGATCGCTTTCTTTCAAGTCATTACCGTTGTAGTATTTGATCTTCGCGTCTTCCGTCATCTTCAAGCTCGTCGATACGTCATCGAAAAATACGTATTTGTCTTTGTTCACACGGGATTCAATTCCGACGAAACTCACGTTTTCTTTCGCCAGCTTTCCACTGACGGAAGCAGCAATGACATCGCCCTCACGATCAAGGGTCAATGTCACGTACTCGAATTGATCGACGTCTTCAATCGCATCCTCATCCGTTACATCGTACGTCTTGCCGTTAACCTCTACTTTTGCGGAAGTCACTTTGCCGTCATCGTTACGAACCTCAACAGAGTCAACCACGCCGCTTACTTTCCTAGGCGCACCTGTAATGGCTTTTACCTTGCCAGCGTTGTTGAGTGTCAGCGTGTACTCTTTGTCGTTGGATGCTGCATCGCTGTCAATCGTGACGCCGGACAAGAGCTCATACACTTTCCCGTTCACAGTAATTTTGGAACCGGATTTTTTCGTCACGTATCCTTTTACGGTTTGCTTTTCCAAAGCCAGCTCCACGATGTCATTCGTGCCAACATTGTATTTCCATGTAAGGATGCGGTGGTCATTAAACTGATCGGTTTTAATCGTTGTTGGTGATACGGAGCTGCCATCGACAGTCAGCTTCGCGTTGGTCAAGATATCGTAGGTTTTCCCGTCAATTTTGACAGTTGCCAGTTTTCCTGATGCATACGCAGTTGTGTCCGAGACCAGCTTGTTCGTGGCTGCCCCTACACCTTGCTCTACTTTGATCAGATTTCCATTCTTGTCAAACGTAAGCACTGCAATTTGGCCGCTCGTCAACTCATCCAGCTCATCTACTTCGTCTTCGTCTACGAACAGCTCTGTATCTTCATGCACCTCGTAATTGACACCGCCAACGCGAATCAGGTTTTTGTCTGTATCAACGGTGATCGTATCTGTGTAGCTCAATTTCGTGTAAACAAGCTCAGATACTTTGCCGTCCACATTGAGTGTCAGCTCGACCAAGTCATCTTTTTCGATGTCAGAGAACGAAGCACTTGTTGCTTTTGCCTCTGGATGCGCCTTACCTTTGATCGTTGCTTTGGAATCCAAAGTGTAGGTCGTACCGTCTACTCTCAGCTCTTTCTTCGAGTTGGAACCGCTCACGGAAGATACTTTTTCCACAATTCCTTTTGTTGTGTTGTCGCTGATCGTGATGGACTTGATCTTGCCATTGTCACCAACGACTGCCACAAACTTTTGGCCGATGTGAGAACGGCTTACATTTACGCCATCCTCTACTTCCAAAACGACTTCTTTTCCATTGACGATTGCCTTGAATTTCTTTTCATCGCCTACAGCCGTTGTAAAATTAAGGCCAGTCTTCACGATTCCTTCGACTATTTCGGAGTCAGAAGTAACAACGGTGAGGAAAGCCACTCGGCCATTTTTCGTGATGTATTCCACTTGCGCGCCTACGACCAGATTGCCGTACACTTGCGCGGAATCAGCCATTTCGATTTCTTTGTTTTGTCCAACTAGTTTCAGCTTTTTGCCAGACTTGTCATACGAAGCGACTGCGCCCTTCACTACTTGAAGCTTCTGAATAGTTCCTTTTGCATTGCCATCTTTGTCGTAGTACGCGCCATTTGCATAAACAGGCGTTTCCATAAAGCGATCGGTATACTTCGCAACGATATCACGCGGAGCTGCTGCTGTCGGTGTTTCCTTTGCATCGTAAATATCTGCTCTGTCCGCTTCCAGCAAGTACGGGATGTACCACTCGCTTGAGGCTGATGGACGTACATCAATCTTCAAGCCTTGAACGTAAACAGTTAACGCTTCCGCAATTTTTACATTGTTGTTTGGTTTGAAGGTTCCATCTGGATAACCTTTGATGATGCCTTGGGATACCGCAAGATTAATGTATCCTGTTGCCCAGTGATCTGCTGGCAGATCTTTAAATACGGTCTTTCCTTGAAGTAGCTTTGCTTGCGCATCTGTGTACCCGAGTGCCAGCACCGCAACTTTGGCGAACTCCGCTCTCGTCACTTCTTTATACGGTTTGAAAGTGCCATCGGTATAACCTTTTAGAACACCTGCATAATTCAATTTCAGAATCGCGTCTTTGTTCACATTTCCCCCGATGTCGGAGAATGGCAGTGCCGTAGCAGCCCATCCGGTTCCCGGCAATGCAAGCGAGCCTGCCAGAACCGCTGTCGCCAATAATTTTTTGAGATCCTTGCTTGCTCGATTCTTTTCTTTTTGCAAAATAAACCCCTCCATCAATGTAACAGTGTTATCAGTTTCATTCTCTCCAGCAGACACTCCCATTTGAAGAAATGATGGAATAGTCCACAGTAGAACTGTTTTCTTCGGCCGAATGCTCTTTTTAGACGACAAGATATCCCAAAAAGTTTCAAAGCTTGTTCACGGTAAATCATTCCACTGTGTTTCAAACATTGATAGATAGCGGGTTGACGATATTTCGCAGAACGTAAAAAAACCACCTGAGGTCAGGTGGTTTTACGTTTCATTCCAGCAGGAAATGCTATAAGCCAGGTTCTGTCTCTCCCGTGCTTCAAGCGGGGCAATCCCTCGCACCAAGAGCGGTAGCCATCTATCTATGGCATCCGAAGATACCATCCGTCCTTTCCGTTTGATTCCTTCAGGACGGTTCCCCTACCTAATTTGGGTTTCTCGCTCGCAGGGTTTACCGCGTTCCATCTTTTCTGTCGCCAGAAAAGCTACGTTTCTGTGGCACTTTCAGCGTACTCGGGCCTCAGAGAGAGCCCTTTCCACGCCGTCAGCAAGGCTTAGCACCTCACTGCCCTGGCTTGCACCAGGTACGAACACTCCAGGCATCTCAGCCTGGGCGAGCCTGGACTTTCCTCTACCGCCAATCGTCGAAACGATTGCAGCAGCGACTACCCACATTTCCTGCACATCAGAATCAGTAACATTTACTCTATCACATGCCTCACACATGGTCAACAAGCAGGATTTGGAAGGCTAGTGAGTATGGTTATTCGTTATTTTCTATCGGAGGTCTTTACACATCGATAATTCTCGATATAATTATGCGTATGGATCCAATTGAAATTTTCAAAGCGCTGTCAAACGAGTCTAGACTTCAAATTTTGTATTGGTTAAAAGAGCCTGAAAAACATTTTACGCCCCATGAAGGAGTTGATATGAGGAAAATCGGGGTATGCGTCAGCCAGATAACTGAGAAATTGAATATGACCCAATCAACCGCATCCCAATATTTGTCCATTCTCCAACGAGCCGGCCTTATCAAGACGGAGCGTATTGGCAAATACACGTATTATACCAGGGACGAAGAAAAAATACGTGAAATTGGAGCCTTTTTTAGTAGTCAAATATGATCGAATTAAAGCTGAATGCTTCATGGAGTATTCAGTTTTATTTCAAAAGTACATTTCGATATATCTCGATATATCAATATTTTGTAGTTTAGTTCAGCGTTATTGGACCATATCTGATCAAAGATGCAAATATTTTAACAGGAGTGAAATACATGTCGAATACATGGAAGGTTTACTTTTTGGCATTGGTTAGTTTTTTAGTTGGGACATCCGAGTACGTGATTTCAGGCATCCTTGATAAACTCTCCAGTACCATGGGCATCTCAATTACGGCTGCGGGTCAGCTTGTTACTATTTTTTCATTTGTTTATGCAATTTTCACCCCGATCATGATGGCACTAACTGCGAAAATGGATAGAAAGAGGCTTCTCATTAATGCACTAGGTATTTTCGTGTTAGCTAATATATTGTCATTCGCTATGCCGAATTTTGAATTGTTTGTTCTAGCCCGTGTGATTATGGCTTTAGGAGCGGGAATGGTTGTTGTAACTGCGTTAGATATCGCGTCCAAGATCGCTCCTGCAGGTAAACAGGCAAGCTCGATTGCAACCGTCATTATGGGATTTACCGCATCATTAATCATTGGTGTTCCCCTCGGACGCACAGCGGCGGCTGCATTTGGATGGCAATCCGTTTTCGGTATCATTGCGCTGGCAGGACTTCTGGCGATGTTTGTCCTGTCCCGGACGATCCCGCAAGTGCAAGGGGATGAGCCAGTACCTCTGTCCAAGCAGTTAGCATTATTGAAAAACCCGAAGGTCGCACTTGGCTTATCGATTACGTTCTTTTGGCTGGGTGGGTATTCCCTCGCATATACCTACATTTCACCCTATCTTCTCGAAGTAGCAGGCATAAATGAGAATTTGTTGAGCGGCGCCTTATTGGCTTTCGGTGTAGCTAGTCTGATTGGTTCCAAATTGGGTGGTTTCAGCACTGACAAATGGGGAGTCTCCCCCACTTTACTTGGTGGAATGATCCTGCACGTTGTAGCTCTCATTTTGCTTTCAGTTACTGTTACTATCTCGCCTCAACCGTTTACAGTTATCGCCATTTTGGTACTATGGTCTTTCGCTGCATGGTCTTCCGGGCCTACGCAACAGTTTAATTTGGTACGGATTGCACCGAATAATTCAGGGATCATGCTTGGTCTTAATCAATCCATGATGCAGCTCTCGATGGCCGCAGGGGCAGGTATCGGAGGCATTGCGATTGAGCAAGTTTCCCTGTCGTCGATTACATGGTTCGGTACGATTGGCGTGGCTATCTCCATCTTTGCTTCCTTATTTTTAATCGCTATGTTAAAAGAAAAGGTTGCACAACAGAACACAAACATACGGAATTACCCCTCGTAAAGCGAGCTTATCATGGGGAAATTGTGCGGTAACATTTATAATGGACATAGAGTTGTTTGAGTTTACAATGTGGTGGCCTGTACCTTAGTGGTACGGGCTTTAAGCTCGAATAAAGCATTAGGCAACTATATGGTTTAAGTCACAAAGGTTCCATTTGTAGTACAATAGATAGGCGATAAGGAGGTAGGACGATGATCACCATTACTCCAACTGCGGCAGTACGTCTTGCACAAATGATCGCGGAAGAATCGGATGCTGAACAGCTCGGAATCAGACTCGTCCCGACTACGACGGGATGTGGCAGCTATACATATAGCATCGCCATTACGGAAGCGGACAAACATGATCTCGACCAAGAAATAAGTGGAATTCGTTTCTTTTATCAAACACATGAGATAGACAAGCTCTCCGGGACAGTCATCGACTGCGATCCTGCAACTGGTCGTTTCTCTATTTTCCATCCGCGCCCGATGCAAACAGATTGCTCGCTTACTCATTGATTAGGAGGTAACTATGCTGCTCTTATCATTTGAAAACATCAAACCGAAGATTCACCCTACTGTTTTCCTGGCAAAAGGCTCCGTCGTTTCTGGCGATGTCGAAATTGGCGAGGATTCTTCTATTTGGTACAACACCGTGATCCGCGGGGACATCGCTCCGACAATCATTGGAAAACGCGTCAGTGTACAAGACAACAGCACCCTGCATCAAAGCCCGAACAACCCATTGATCCTCGAAGACGAGGTGACCGTCGGACATAACGCCGTTTTACATAGCTGCGTGGTACGTCGCGGCGCATTGATCGGAATGGGCGCGATTGTGTTGGATCGTGCGGAAATCGGAGAAGAAGCGATGGTTGCTGCGGGTGCACTCGTTCCTCCCGGCATGAAGGTGCCACCTCGCTCGCTCGTTGTCGGCAACCCAGCAAAAGTAAAACGCGAACTCAACGAGGAAGACTTGAAAGAATTCGTGCGCATTCGCCAATCATATGTGGATAAAGGCAAGATGTATCGCCAACTGGAAGAAAGCCCGCTCGAACGGGAGTAGGAATAAGAAAAGGGAGGTCGAGGGCGCATATGCACCTTCTATCCTCCCTGTTTTTTATGAATACTACTCAGGATTCAATAACGCTGCTGACCTGTGCATGGAACAAAAAAAGCGGCGTATCCATAGTGAAAACACCGCTTTTTCCTTATGAAGCATTCTGCAATCGATCTACCTCGCGAATGTGCTCAAATAGCATATACGAGCGGATCGCTGTCTCTAAATGAAGCCGATCCGGTTCTTTGGTCGTGCTGTATTTTTGAAAGAAAGCCGACAGCTTGTAAAGAAAACCGAAATATTTACGCACATAGCGATCGCCGAGCATGCCAACAAGCAGTCCTGCTACCCCGCATGCGACGCTCCATTCCAAGGGTAAAAAGAATACAGACAAAATGAACCCCGTAAAAAACCACACGACCAGATTCGTCGAGCAACCGTCATTCACGATATTTGCCCGCTGAATCTCTTTCAGTGCTGCTATCGACTTCTTTCCCCCATAGCTAAACACTTTATGTTCTGCACCGTGAAATTTTTTCATCTTTTTCGGAAAAACAAAGTGAAAGCCCGCGATGTATACAGCTGCCCACATCGGATCGATGATGGCCCAGTCAGGCTTCACGATCGCTGCCAGAACATAACCAGCAAGCAGGAGGTGAAACAATTGATAGTACCACGGAAAGGAGAAAAAAATTCGGTACCAGAGCTTCCCAATCGTTTTCAATGTGATTTTTTCCGCCCACATATGAATCACGCCGTCTTTTACTTCCGCGCAAGCCAGCACATTTCGATCATGAAAAAGCACACCGCGTCCAAAAGACATCCCCATAATCATCTCGTTAGCTATTCTCCTTCCGCCCTAATGTCGTTATAATAGGTTGAGTTGTACGCAGAATGAAGGAGGTTTCACAATTGATCCGCATGGTTCCAACTACACCATTAACACCTTTACACGATCCATGGGAGCCGTTGTTCAATGCGACACCCCCCGCCTATAAACTTACCAGCGTCGAGTTTACTGTAACGAATCTGTGCAATCTCCGCTGTGAGCATTGCGCGGTTGGTGATACATTGCGATACAAAGACGATCCCGCTCTCCCTGTCGATCTCATACTCCGTCGTCTCGATGAAGCAAAAGATCTGCTTACTATCAGTATAACAGGCGGAGAACCGATGTACAGCGAGCGCACCGTGAAAACTGTGATCGCGCCTATTCTACAATATGCAGCAGATCGTGGGCTGCGGACCCAAATCAACTCCAACATGTCTATGCCGTTTTCTCGATATGAGTTGATCCTGCCTTACATCGATGTCATGCATATCTCGTGGAACTGGTCTACTCCCGAAGAATTCCATGATATTGTTTACGCAAAAGCACGGCAGCCGGTTTCAATTAAAAGAGCGGAAGCACAATTTCATGAGATGATGGAAAATGCACGCAAGCTCTCGGAAGCAGGTGTATTTGTCTCAGCCGAAACAATGCTGAATCATCGCACATGGACAAAGCTCGATACCCTCCACCGACAGATTCAGGAGATGGGCAGCAAGCGTCATGAGGTACACCCGATGTACGCGAGTGATTTTGCACGCGATCTGGATGTCCTTTCACTCGATGAGCTTCGTCAAGCCATTCATCGGATGCTCGATGTACGTAATGAAGATTTGTGGATGCTTTTCGGGACGCTTCCGTTTTTCGCTTGTAGTCCTGAAGCAGCAGACAGGGAATTGATCAGCAGACTGCGCTCTGCGAAAAATGTGACGACTCGCAATGATCCAGATGGTCGCAATCGTCTTAACATCAACATTTTCACTGGCGATGTCATCGTGACCGATTTCGGGGATGTAGAGCCATTGGGCAACATTCAAACCGATCAGCTTCAGTCGATGTTTGAAAAATGGCAAGAACACACGCTGAACCAGAAGATCAATTGCTTCTGCCCTGCTGCTGGATGTGCAGGACCGAATCTGCTCGTTGCTAATACTTACTATCAGGAGACTGATTTTACTTCGCGCAAAGCACTCGTCTAATTGGGCACACTATGGCGTGAGGTGATCTACCATGAGCAGACGCAAACGCCCTCTCGTCCCCGAGGCGAGAAAAGGACTGGACGCCCTAAAAGCGCAGGTTGCACACGTTGCTGATCCCGCGCAGGCCAAATTCGAGGTCGCAGAAGAAATTCATGTTCCATTGCAGCCCGGCTACAATGGACAGTTAACCTCTCATGATGCCGGTCGAATCGGAGGACGCTTGGGCGGCAGTATGGTCAGAGAAATGGTTCGGATGGCCATGGAAGGCATGAATAAAAAACCGTAAACCTATTGTTTGGGAACCTCGCTATTTGATGGATGCGAATGGCGGGGTTCTTTGTCGAGCAATCGACTATTGCCGAGTCGGACGCTGGCTATCAAACTGATACCGATCAGAATCAAACCAGTAATAAAGACGTCGTGCAAAGCTTCACTAAACACCAATCCCGCCCGCATCCGCCATTCTACGATGCTCCCAAACACACTAATTCCAATCGTCCCCCCAATGGAACGAAATAATTGCGATGTCGACATGGCAACGCCCCGATCTTGCGGTTTTACTGCGCTGTGTGCTGCTGTACCAAGTGCCGGATAGATTGCCCCCATGCCTAGACCTGTGACAATCATGTAGCTGATGAGCTGTGCGTTGGTTGTCCCTACATCAATCGTGCTCAGAAGGAAAAAGCCTGTCGCCATGATGAATAAGCTGGGAATTAGAATCGCTCGAAATGAAGCTTTTTCCATCCATCTTCCCCCAACTGTTGAAGAAATCGCCGCGGACAACATGAGTGGCACTAAAAGGAATCCAGCTTCTGACGGACTAGCACCCCGTACCTCTTGGACGAACAGAGGGATGTATGCGATTGCCCCGAACAAAGCGGCACTCACGAAGAATCCTACAAGATTGCCATATCCAATGGCCGGGATGCGAAATAAGGAAAGCGGAAGCAGGGGCTCCTTTGCTTTGGTTTCAATCCAGATGAACAAGCCGAGAAGTAAGATACCTGCTCCCCCTAACCCGACCTTGTATTCCCTGCCCTCCATGACAAGGGACAGAAGGATGAGAATAATGGATGCACTCAAGCTAATCACCCCATACCAGTCGATGACAGGCTTCTTATCGTAGTGCCGCTGTTCACGAAAGGCTAGGGCAATGATCAACAAGGCAGCGATACCAATAGGAAGGTTGATAAAGAAGATCCATCCCCATGGCAGATGCTCCACGAGAATTCCTCCCAACGAGGGGCCGAGTATACTCGTCATGGCAAAGACAGCTCCGAAAAGGCCTTGAAATTTGCCTCTCTTTTCGGGTGGATACAGCTCACCCACAATAATGAACGCAACCGGCATTAATGCCCCAGCGCCCAAGCCTTGGATTCCTCTCGCTACAATAAGACCCGTCATGGAATCTGCCAAGCCGCACAGAAGAGATCCTAAGAGAAACAGAAACAACCCGATTAAATACATTTTTCTCGCTCCAAACAAGTCTGCCATTTTCCCATAGATGGGCATGCTCGTGGTCGATGTGAGCATATAAATGGCGAACACCCAGCTATAAAGAGATAGACCTCCCAGCTCTTTGGTAATTGTCGGCATGGCTGTTGAGACAATCGTTTGATCCAACGATGACAAGATTAACCCCATCAGCACTCCACCCGTAATGAGTCCTACGCGGCGCTTTTCCTTTTCCATCTCCATTGCACTCCCCTTTTTGAAGTCAGTTGATAACAGCTCCAAAAATATAAGGGATTTTTCGAAAAAAGAGTAGACTTTTTCTTTCAGATGAGTTATTCTGATGATAGAGTCTGCCCCTATGAACTACGAATAAACCATAAATAAAAACCGCCTCCATTATGGACGCGGTTTTTTTGTTTTGCCATTCATCTCAGCTTGTCGAGCTTTTTGGCACTTGCCTTACGAGGTCCAAGCATCGCCTTTCCTATGTCGCCCACTTTGTTTACAGAGTCAAAAACTTGGTCGATCACATCCACCAGTTCACGAATCTGTACCACTTTTCCATAGACGCCCATGAAATGGTGTCGGATGTTTTTTCCATTTAACCCTAGCATGGCCGCACCTCCTCTTAATCCTCTCGTATCACTTTATGCAGAATCAGGCGAAGAGGAAATTGCGAAGTGTGGAAAATTATTCGGCAATCTATCCGGCTGCTCAGCGTGGACGAGGTGTACCGGTCGGACGTGGCGTACCCGTCGGACGTGGGCGCGGAGGTGGTGCCGGCGTAATGGCACGCTCCAGACGAGTGACACGGTTTTCCAACCGATCTACCCGATTATCCAGCCTGCGATAGTCTTCGCGAAGCGCATCTACCCGATTCTCCAGTCGATTCAAGCGACGCTCGACATCTGCACCAGGAGCTGGTGTCGGAGTAATCGGGATGTACAAATTTTGACCGACGTAAATGTAGTAAGGATAGGCGATATTATTCACGCGGATCAATTCCTGAACGGATACACCAAAACGAGCCGCGATGCTGTTCAGCGTATCTCCCGAACGGACTACATAGTTCACGATTCTCACTCCTTTTTTCTGTGATCATTCGTTATTAACCTATGCCCGCCCTGGTACACGCGCAATAAACCAATACCCATTTTGGCAAAAAATAGTCAAACACCCAGTACAACCGCCGTTACAAACCTGAAAGAGCAAGGCTCAGCCCCATCAGCTCTTTGAATAGACAGTCATTCCTTCAAGAAACACTTCTTCTACTTGCTTCAATACCTCTATCTCTTGTAGCGGATCACCTTTTACCACTAGCAAATCTGCAAAATAACCTGGCGCTAACGTACCAATCTTACTTCCTTGGTCCAGCACTTCAGCAGCATTTTGGGTAGCAGCCTGAATCGCACGAATTGGCTCCATCCCCAGCTCGACCATCAGCTTGATTTCTTCTGCAACTGGTGTAACCGGATAGCCGTCCAATACGATATCGGTACCCGTAGCGATCTTTACGCCTGTATTTATTAATTGTGCGAAGTTCTCCCGGTACGCCTTTTCCGATTCGATGAAAAAGGCCCCCTGCTCAATAAGTCCTTCGCTCAATATACCTTGATTCGCCTGTTGCTGTTCATTCCAAATATGTTTGTAATAATCAGCAATCTGGAAGAAGGTGACCATGGTCGGTACCCATACCAGTCCTTTTTCTTTCATCTGTTCTGCCTGTTCCACCGTCATATGCGTAGCGTGCTCGATCGTATCAAATCCCGCGTCAATCGCCATCTGGATCGCTGGTTGGAGTGAGGCATGCACACAGCATTTCCGTCCCAAACGATGCGATTCATCAACCGCCGCATTCAGCTCTTCTTGTGTGAACTCCGGTGTTGGTGTACGATGGCTCGTCATGAGCTTGATCCAGTCTGCCCCTGCTCTCACTTGTTCACGCACGGCTGTCCGCACTTCCCACGGACCATTTGCTTCTCGCAGGGCACCCTCTAATTGCCAGCCATGCCCCCCTGTCATAATAATCCCTTGATTTACCTGAAAAAGACGAGGGGAAACAATGAACTTGTTCTTAGCTGCCAGCTTCAGTGTACTGCACAATCCATCCGGTGCTGCAACATCGCGGATCGTCGTGACCCCCAAAGAAAGTGCCTCTTTCAAGTTCGCTGTCGCAAGTAAAGCCACGAGTCCATCGTTATTGCGATATTCAGTGGAGTCTGGTTTGCTCCACCAATACCCGATGTGGACATGTAAATCGATCAAGCCTGGCAAAATGGAGCATCCGCTGTACCGCTTTACCTCTCCTTCCGAAATGGAATCTGTAAGCTCCGATTCTGTCCCTACTGCTACAATCTTTCCTCTCTCATCAATCCCGACAGCACCTTGTTCGATTACATGTTCCCCATCTCCGATAATGACGCGATCAGCAATCAACCATTTCATTCCTGTCCCCCCTGTCAAAAATGAAAATCCATCTGTCCGCAATCCTAGTTAGTCCCTCGAAATTTCATCATCTATCGAACTATTTCCTTCTCCTTTTCCACCTAGTTTGAAAAAAAAAGCCTCCAGCAGCACATGAAGTGCGCCAGAGGCTTTCGTGTTACTTTCCTTATTTAAATACAGGTGCTGCAAACTGAGCCAATTTCTCTGCGGAAGACTTTTCTACATCCGCGTGCAAGCTGTTGCCATGAGAATCCATGGTGACGATTGCTGCGAAGCCTTTTACACGCAGGTGCCACATCGCTTCTGGAATACCGAATTCCATGAAGTCGACACCTTCTACTTTTTCCAAGCATTCTGCATAATACTGGGCCGCTCCACCAATCGCATTTAAGTACACAGCGCCATGCTCGTTCAATGCTTTCAGGGTTTTCGCACCCATTCCGCCTTTTCCGATAACGGCACGGATTCCGAATTTCTTGATGATTTCACCTTGGTACGGCTCCTCGCGAATGGAGGTAGTCGGGCCAGCCGCTTTTACATGCCACTCGCCTGCTTCGTCCTTCAGCATAACTGGACCGCAATGGTAGATGATGCCACCGTTCAGGTCCACTGGACAGTCATGATCCATCAGGTAGCTATGCAGGGCGTCGCGTCCCGTGTGCATTTCACCATTGATAATGACCACATCGCCCACTCGCAGGCTGCGGATTTGTTCTTCAGAGATTGGCGCTTCCAGAACAACCTCGCGGCGCTTTTCGCCCGCATCATCCGTAGCTGCTACCGGGGACAAGTCCATCGCTACTTCTTCGTCTTTATAGAGGTAACGGAGGATTTCGCCTGTCTCCGGATTCAGGCGAACACCTTGACGGCGGAATGCCCAGCAGTTGTACGCAACGGATACGAAAAAGCTTGCTGGCAGGCGGTTTTCCACGCCAATTTTACAGCCGAGCAGAGTCGAGTTACCACCAAAGCCCATGGTTCCGATTCCGAGTTGGTTGGCTGTTTCCATGATGTAGTCTTCCAAAGCAGCCAGATCAGCAATTGGATTGACATCATCTACTTTGCGGAACAATTGATGCTTCGCCAGTGCATAACCGGAGGTGCGATCTCCACCGATTCCTACGCCAATGAAGCCGGCACTACAGCCTTGTCCTTGCGCTTGGTATACGGCGTGCAGAATGCACTTGCGAATGCCATCCAGGTTGCGGCCCACTTTGCCCAGGCCTTCGAGCTCACAGGGCAGGGAGTATTGGATGTTCTTGTTCTCACAGCCGCCGCCTTTGAGAATCAGCTTGATCTCGATTTCATCCTCTTCCCATTGCTCGAAGTGAATAACAGGAGTACCTGGTCCGAGGTTGTCCCCTGTGTTTGCACCAGTCAAGGAGTCTACGGAGTTGGAACGCAGCTTACCTGTTTTGGTTGCTTCTGCAATCATTTCTTTGATGGCTTGTTTAATGATCAGCTGGTTGACTCCAACCGGAGTTTTCACTTCGAATGTAGGCATCCCCGTATCTTGACAGATCGGAGAAACATTTTCTTCTGCCATGACAACGTTTTGCGCAATCGTAGACAAAGACAGCGCTGCACGTGTACCAAGATCCTCTTTCACTTTAGCTGCATTGACGGCACGACGCACGTCTGGTGGTAGATTCGTAGAAGTATCCGTGATGAGTTCCAGAATGCTTTGCTTCAAGTTTTCCATCTATGACGCCCCTTTTGACGTAGTGGTGTAAATGGTAGCATAAACCGCCTATTATTATAGCACACGCTCCCCCACCTGTCCGTAGATTGATGCCCAAAGAGTGTGTGAAACATTCCGTAAACATGCGTCGTCTTATTACCGACAACAAATTTTGGTAAGCAGCAGATATGAGGGGGATCAAAATGAAAAGAACATTTGCCGGGCTTCTCGCCTCCGTGCTGATGGTGACCGCTATACCCTTCCTGTTCACGACGGGTACAATCGCAGAGCCAACCGTTCAAGCCACGGGATCTTCAGAAGATTTGCCAGTAGTCGGTTCCTATGCGGAGCTAAAAAAGCTCATCGAATCAAATCAAGACAGCAGCTACCATTACTCCACCCTGGAAATGGGCAACGCTTTGCCAGCTGCTGCACCTAGCACAGCCAACAAAGTAGCGGACACTTCCAGCGGCGCTGTTCGCGGTGATTTTTCCACAACAAACACACAAGTGCAGGGCGTCGATGAAGCAGATATCGTAAAATCAGATGGAACTTATCTTTATCAATCCACGCAAAATGAAGTACGCATCATCAAAGCGTATCCAGCCACCGAGATGAAGGTCGCAAGCCGTATCAGCTATGACAATGGAAAATTCGTACCGCAAGAAATGTACGTAGACGATCATAGACTCATCGTCATCGGGCAAGCGGATGAGACCATCTCCTATCCTCCTGGTCCTGCTTCCAAAAGAGGCATCCCCCGTTTCCAAGGCATGCAGTCCGTAAAAACCATGATCTACGATATTACGGACAAAAAGCAACCTAAGCTCACTCGTCAACTGGAGCTGGAAGGTCAGTACATGTCGTCCCGCAAAATCGGCGCGAGCTTGTACGTGACAGCCAACCATTACATGGATACGTATCGTATTTTGCAAGAGAAAGCAGAAGTGCCAGGCCCAACGTTTAAAGACAGCGCCCATCATAACCAGTATCAAACCATTCCCTACAGCGAGATTCGTTACTTCCCGGATCACTTTCGTCCAGAGTATTTGATCGTCGCTGGCGTGAATCTGGATGATTCGAAACAAAAGATGTCACTGCATACGTATCTTGGTGCTGGCGAGAACATCTATGCATCCACTAAGAATCTGTATGTGGCCGTCACCCAAGACAATGTACAGGCAGTAGCTGTTAAACAAAAAGGAGTGACAGCTCCTTTGATTGCCCCTCCCGTTGAGTCAGATACAGCCATTTATCGGTTTGCCATGAACAAGGGTGACATTCAGTATACGGGAAAAGGGTCGGTGCCTGGACGTATTCTGAACCAGTTTTCCATGGATGAAAACGATGGATATTTCCGAATCGCCACCACGAGCGGGAACATGTGGCGAGACGATGAGCATACGTCAAAAAACAACTTGTATGTACTGGACAATAAACTCGAGGTATTCGGCAAGCTGGAAGGCATCGCTCCAGGAGAACGCATTTACTCTGTCCGTTTTATGGGAGATCGTGCCTACATGGTCACCTTCAAAAAAGTCGACCCGCTGTTCGTTCTCGATCTGAAGAAGCCTTCTGCCCCAAGCGTATTAGGTGCCCTCAAAATTCCAGGTTACAGCGACTATTTACACCCGTATGACGAAAACCATATCATCGGTTTTGGCAAAGAAGCAGAATCAGATAAAGACTGGGCGTACTACCAAGGGATGAAAATTGCCCTCTTTGACGTCAGTGATGTAACGAAACCGAAGGAAAAGTTCAAGACTGTTATCGGGGACAGAGGAACGGACTCCGAGCTGTTGCACAATCACAAGGCTCTACTGTTCTCCAAAGAAAAAAATCTGCTCGCCTTTCCTGTATCCGTCCACGAACGTACGGCTGAACAAAAAGCCAAAAACGATATGCGCGAATACGGCCACTTTACATTCCAAGGTGCCTACGTCTATCAGCTCGATTTGCAAAAAGGTTTTCAATTGAGAGATCAGATCACCCATCTGTCGAAGGAAGATGTCGCAAAAGCAGGCGAAGGCTGGTACGACAGCTCCAGTAATATTAAACGGATACTCACGATTGGCGACACGCTCTATACCGTTTCAGATGATTACGTGAAAACGCAGCAGCTCTCTACCCCCAAAAAAGAGAATATCTTGCCATTGGCGAAATAGCGGTAATGCTCTGTCACGCGGACAGGTTCTGTGCTAAGATGGGGTAATAGATGCAGCGTAAATAGAGAGGGTGTCACTACGTGGAGTATTTGAGTTTAAATTTGACATCAACGCTGGCAGGCATTGCGGCTGTGCTGTTGGTGATGTTTATTCGCCTGCACTGGCCCTTCCGCTTTCAGTACATGGCCAATCTTTTCAAACGCCGTTTGAATATTCGATTGCGCTGGCTGGAGGCTTCCTATCGGAAGAACCGTTCCCGTGCTGTCGCTATGCTGGATAAATCAACCCATGAGATCATGCTTGGCAATTATGAAATGGCCGAAAAATATATCGTTCAAGGAATCAACGTCTGCAAAGAACGACCAACGTTATTCAATCAAGCGATGATTCACTACTTGTTTTACAACCTGGCGATCGTTTACTATTCCTCCGAACGATATAACGAGTCATTGGAAGTGGCGTTTCGTATTTACCAGCGTGATCAGGGAATGACTGATTCCTTAGCTCTTATTGCCTGCTCGCACGCCCGCCTGGGTGAAGTAGAGAGTGCGATAGAAGCTTACCAGCTGATCGCAAGCAAACGATCAGCAAAAGACTGGAAGCTCTTCTGCTTGGCAGAGATTGAAGCTGCCAAAGGAAATTACGAGCGAGCCCTTTCCCATTTGAAGCAATTGATGGACAAATCAGCTAGTCTTTTGCATCTGAATCACACCGTTCTGGAAAAACGCTTGGAAGAGTGGAAAAAAGCCTCTACTCAAGCCAGCTAATCGATTGACGACCGCACATTGCTTTATGTGTGCGGTTTTTATTTTCCGCTTCCCGTAACGCTGCTCTATGCACAGTCGTATTACTATCAAGAAAGTGAGGTATTTTTCATGAAAAAATTCAACGTATCTATACTTGCTACCTCAGCACTTGTACTCGGTCTCGCTGTAGCGGGCTGTACACCTGGAAAAGATTCTGCATTTTCTGCGGATAACCCTGTTGCCAAAATTGGTAATGTGACCATCACTCAAGAGCAAATGTACGACAAATTGAAAAAAGATGCTGGTAAGCGTGTCATGGCTGATATCATCACCTTGGAGCTGTACAAACAGGAAGGTGCTGCACGAGGAGTTACTGTAACCGATCAAGAACTCGATGCGCGTGTGAACCCAGTCAAAGAAAAATTGGGATCACCGGAAAGATTCCAACAGTATTTGAAGGATAAGCAAATGACTGAGCAAGAGCTCCGTGAAGGCGTGCGCGCTGTTATGCTGCGGGACAAGCTGTTCGAGAAGGATAACCCGATCACCGAAGAACAAATCAAAGAATACTATGAGAAAAACAAAGATAAGTTCGAGGGAACATTCGAAGAAGCTCGCCCGAAAGTGATCGAAAAAGTTAAATCCAAAAACAAACGAAATAATATGGATAAATGGATCGATGAATTGTATAAAAAGCATAACGTCCAAATCATGGATAAAGATTTAGAAAAAGAAAAAGAAGTGGAAGAAGAAGAAGAAACAACAACTTCCAGCAAGTAATGCAAAAAGACTTGTGCAAGCCGGCAGTACGCGGCGCACAAGTCTTTTTGCGTTATGGACGAGCAATCGCAATCAACTCTTGCAAAAACACCTTAATTTCGCCTTGAAGAATGGGACCATGACCAGTAGCCAAATACTCAATGGGCCAATCCTGCAAAATCTCCAAGCCCTCCGTAAACTCTGCCGCTCGCTCTGGCTCACGGGCTACCCATTGCTTCAAGTGTTCTTTATAAGCTGTCCGACAGTCCACTTCTCCACCAACGATTTGACCGAGTTCTGTGTTTTCAAAGCACAAATGATCGCCAACAAAGCATATTTTCGACTGGGGATCAAAGAAGGCAACTGAGCCTTCTGTATGAAAAGAAAGCTGCCGGAAGCGCAGGGAAGGGAGATCTCCCCCACTACCTGTAAACGTATGGCCGAATAGCGTCTGTGAAAAATCGTCCAGTTCGTAATAATCGTCAAGGTGAATCCAATTGTTTCGAGAAGGGAACATATCCGCATTTCCAATATGATCAGCATGCCGATGAGTGAAGTAGACATATTCCGTTCGCTCTGGCTTGGCTCCGATCTCTTCCAACGCCTGTTGAAAAAATGAGCGTTGCTTGCGCTGATGAGAATCAATCAATACAAAGGCATTCCCTTGTTTGATCACGTAGCTGTTCACGTAGCTATTCCACGCTTCCTCATAGGTGATGATCGCCCAGGTGGAGTCTGTGATTGGTGCAATCACATTGTTCATGCCTCCATCTCTCCTCTCCTCCCAGATACAATTTCTTATTGCTATTATACACAATCATGCACAACCGTGCTGACTCCTGCCCAAACTTATCCAACACAATCAAACGGTCGCCTCTTCCCCTAAGCTAACCCAAGATCTTCCTTGCGAGCGCTGAATGTGAACAGGTACGCCGAAAAAGCTCGTCAGACGTTCAGCCGTTAGGACCTCCTCTGTTTTTCCAGCCTGGTCTACTTTCCCCGCTTTTAGCAGCAAGGTATGCGTGAAGCAAGGCAAAATTTCTTCGATGTGATGAGTGACATAAATGAGCGTGGGCCCGTTTGGCTGCTTGGCGATTTGTTCAATCATGGCCAACAGCTGTTCTCTTGAAAGCAGGTCTAGTCCGGTGCAGGGCTCGTCCAGGATGAGCAATCGAGGGGATGCCATTAAGGCGCGAGCAATCAGTACTTTTTGTCTCTCCCCTTGCGATAAAGCGGCAAAGCGTCTGTTTTTTAATGCATGGCATCCAAATGTATCGAGTAAATCCGACGCTTTCTCTACGTCCGTCTCCTCTGGAACGGAATACAAGCCGATGGTTGCCTCCCGTCCACTCAAGACGACACGAAGTGCGGTTTCATGCTCGTGAAGCTGTGCCATCAGCGCCGTACTTACCCAGCCGATTGATTTACGCACCTCACGCAAGTCGACTGTTCCGTAAAGATTGCCTAATACGCTGACCTCCCCCTTTGTCGGCCACACATAGCCACAAATGATATTCAACAGACTGGTTTTACCAGAGCCGTTTAAACCGACCAAACACCAATGCTCCTTGTCTTGCACTTGCCAGGCAATGTCTCGCAAAATGGTTGTTTCATCTCTTTGCCAGGTAACCTTTCTTACATCAATGATCATACTCTCTCCACTCCTGACTTTCACAGTTGTATGTGCAAAGAACCTCCATGGCATATGGAAGCACACGGAGGCCCTAACTCAAAAACAGTTTCGTTAAAATTTGCCTTGAATCTTGAATACGATCTCCGCAAACAACGTAGCGAATAGGAACGTGCCGGTAAAGACAACGAGAGACACGACTACGATACGCCAGCTAAGCTGTTTGAACAGATGAACGTCTTTTCCAAGTGACAAACCTGCATACGCAAGAATCGGTGTAGCCAATGCGAGTAGATTGATCTTGGCAATCGCAGCAGCCGTATATTCATTTCCTGGAAAAAACGGGGATGTCGCAAGCATCGCAAACAAAGAGATCCATACAATGACGGGAGATTTAAACGGAAGAATGCGAGTAAAGCCCATTCCGATCAACGTAATAACTGCCAAGAGCAAAATACCTGGCAAAGATTCCATGATTGGTACTTTATAACCGATCCAGTTACCGATGAGAGCGATTAAACCGATGATAGAAATCGTCAAGATTTGATTCATGCGCTTTTTCTCCCCCCTTCTGCCGCAGAAGAAGCGCTTTTGCGTCCAATGATAGGCTCAAGCCATGCGTACAGCTTTTGTGTGACCGGCAAGGAGAAGAAGATGCACACGTACGTACCAACGATACTCATCATCAAGTTTGCCGCTCCGGAATAAAAGGCAATGTCTTTTTGCGCTTCCGGGAAAATAACAGCCAATGAGCCTGTTGCTGCTGCCATCATACTACCGGAACCAACTGCGGCTCCCATCGCCAGAGAAATCGGGTGAAACAACCCGCTGCTTCCTAAAATACTTGCGAGAATCGACATATAAATGGCACCAAACAAGGTTCCGCAAATGTATACACCCAGCGCGCCGCGAGCTTCGGCGGAGTTTGCTCCAAACTTGTCTACAATGATCGCCAAGTTTGGCTCGCGGTCGAGAGAATAAGTCGCCCCAATTGCTTCGCGCTTCAGACCCAGCCACAATGCGATTGGCAGACCAAGTGCGATTGTCCCTACAATGTGTCCCATCTCTTGAACAATTAAGGATACACCAGAGCCGAGAAGCTTTGGCAGCTCTGGACCGATATTCGCTCCCAGCTTCGCAATAAAGATCAAAAACGAAATCCCCAAAATATTGGCTGCGACGTTCATTTCTTTTTCACTCAAAAATTTAAACTTAGGCCAGCTGATTGCCCCGCCTAAAACGAGTGCGTAGAGCATGGGAAACAGAGCGATAACCCCGATGCCAATACTGATTTTTTTTGTCCCGATAAATTCTGTCAATGCGACGAGAATAAGTACGAGAAAATGCAGCTTGTACTCATTGACGCGTGCCTCTGCCATACAACATCCCCCTCATTCTATATCGCTCTACTCCATGACGACTTTTTGAGCTGCCCGAACAAACAATTCCACGCCGCGTACCATTGCGTCCTCATCAAAATCAAAGCGAGGATGATGATGCGGGTATGTAAAGCCTTTGTCTGGATTGCCAGCACCCAATTGAATAAAACAGCCTGGAGCTTTTTTCAAATACTCAGAGAAATCTTCACCCGGCATCAAAGGATCAATGTAAATAATCTCTTCTTCTCCCCAACGCTCGCGGATGGTATCCTCCATCAGCTTGGTCACCTGCTTGTCGTTGACAACCGATGTGTAGCCATGGGAGAACGTGAATTCATAACTTGCGCCATGCGCTTCCGTAATTCCTTTGACAATTCGTTCAATCCACATCGGAATATTTTTGCGAATCTCGGCATCGAAGCAGCGTGTGGAGCCCGTCAGTGTCATCGAATCCGGAATAATGTTATACGCTGTCCCTGCATTCAGCATCGTCACCGAAATAACGACCTTGTCCAACGCACTCACATTGCGGGATACAATTTGTTGTAGGCCAGTAATAACCTGTGCCCCAATGACGATCGGGTCAACAGATGCTTCCGGTTGCGAGGAGTGCCCGCCTTTTCCTTGAATCTTGATATCGAAGCGATCTGTCGATGAAGTAAGTGCCCCGTAAAGAACACCGAATTTCCCGACAGGCATGTACGATGCCAAATGAATGCCAATGATCGAATCCAGTCCGTCCGCTGCACCAGCTCTTACGATTTCGGCAGCCCCACCCGGCGGGAGCTCCTCGGCATGCTGGAAGAAGAAACGAACCTCACCTTTGATTTGATCCTTGTACTGGGACAAAATTTTTGCGGCTCCCAACAGCATCGCTGTGTGACCATCATGTCCGCATGCGTGCATCACGCCAGCTTTTCCTGATGCATACGGCACATCATTTTCCTCATGGATCGGGAGAGCATCAATGTCAGCGCGAATACCAAGAACTTTTCCTGGCTGTGATCCGATCAGTCGAGCGACCACACTCGTTTTGGTTGGCCGCGAAAGCTCTAAATTCCCGAAAGATTCCAACGTTTCGTAAATAAATTGGGACGTCTTCTCCTCTTCAAACGACAATTCTGGATGCTGATGGAGATATCGTCGCCATGAGATTACCTGCTCAGCTACTTCATCCGCCCATTTCTTCGTTTCCAAACTCACACAATCACTCCTTTTTTTGCTTCTTTCCTCAACATTTTCCGAGTCAGTTAAGTTTAGCTAAAAAAAATATCGTTTTGTGAATTCTATCACGGAACGACGAAAATAACAAATGTCTATTCCACGAGGACATAGCTGTCGAATCTTCATTTGTAACTGTCTATTTATTTGTTATTTTAGAATTTTCTACCGATAATGTCCATGTAAAATATACTAATTTCCTTCCTACTGACAGCTTTTCGTCCTCTGCCATTCGTTATTCAAAACCGTCCTTCACGAAAAAAAGCCCCTATGCCCATACAGACATAAGGGAGACCCTGCACATTCTGTGAACCGGGACTTCTTTTTCATTAGGAGTCGCGAAATCTCGCTTCCTGACGTTTAATGTCTTCCTCCGAATTGCCCAGCGCAGCTTGCGGGCCCTTGAAATGCTTCCGGTAATAAGCCAAATCCATGATCAGAAGCACCAAAAACATGGCGATCAAGGCATACCCAGCTGTTTGATTGGGTGGAATCACCATCATAATCGAGATGAAGACGATCCAAATCAAGCTCAATACATTAATGGGTTTACTCCAGTTCCCCAAATGCCAGGGACCGTAATGCTTCCGCTGAAATAGTCCACACGATTCCGCCCGGAGCTTGAGGTATAACGGAATCCCGTAAGCGACATAAAGCCCAACGACACTTACCGCTGTAAGAAAGGCCAATGTCGTATACGACGTGTTCGGATTGATGCTTTTCACGATGTAATCGAACAAGGCAAGCGCAAAGGAAAGAATAATAACCAGCCAAATCGCTTTTGCCGGCGTTCTGTATTTAGTTGAAATTTCTGCCCACTGATGGCTCCACGGCATTCCTTTGTCACGTGAAAACGCATACAACATTCGCGAAAAAGAAGTAATCGACGCCAAGCCACAGAACCACATTGCAAAGGTAACCAGCCAAAGCACCACAGAACCAAATGCACCGCCTAATGCCTCACTGATCACATAAATAAATGCATTCTCCGCTTCACTGGCAGCCGCCGCGTTTTTGATAGATAAGGTGACAAAAGCAAGCATGATAAATCCAAAAATAAAGGAAAAGGCCACAGACGTATAAATTCCCCAAGCAGCACGAACCCGCGGGTTAATCGTTTCTTCAATTGTATGCGCTGATGCATCATAGCCGGTAAAGGTCCACTGCGCTTGTAACAACCCAATTAAAAAAGCAATCGCATACGGTTTGTCTGAAAAGGTTTGACCGACTTGAAAGAGGTAATCGAGGGGTTGCAACTCATGACGAGAGAAAAAGACGAGGCTTCCGACAAGTATGACGACGACGCCAATATGGTACCAAGCGGAGAAGTCATTTAACCGGGCAACGAGTCGAATTCCTATGTGGTTAAACGTACCGTGCAAAAGGAGTGTGATCCCGAACAGAATTAACGTGGTCGTTTCTGTTGAGGTATAACCAAACGCACTCGCGAGCAGCGGGTCCGCAAACAAAGAGAACGAATAGTCAATGCCCGCGACAATCCCGATTTGGCCGATAAGATTGATCCACGCTGTGTACCAGCCCCACCGTTTGCTACCTAAAATAGCTGCCCAATGATACAGCGCTCCGGCTGTAGGGATCGCAGATGCAAGTTCAGACATCGAAGCTGCAATCAGGATGACAAATAACGCGACCAAGGTCCATCCGAAGCCCATCATGCCAGAACCGCCATACAGTAAACCGTGCCCGTACAAGGATACTGCACCAGTCAAAATAGAGATAATCGAAAATGAGATCGCAAAGTTCGAAAAGCCACCCATATCCCTCAGTAACTCCTGCGCATAACCAAACTTGTTCAGGTCTCTCTTGTCCTCGAGCAATTGCTGTTCTTTTTCCTGCTGCATTCCGTTATCCCTCCCTCTCTGCTTGGGAACCGATAAAGCTCTCATGCGCGCTTTCATCAAATTGCCGGACGCTTTCGTTTGCCCGATACCCAATGGCAATCGCAACTCCAATGGTAAACAGCAATAAGATGACACCTAGAGCCAGCATTCTCTCCCTCCTTTCTTCCTAGATGCAATTCCTTGACAAGTTAGCAGGAATAGTACATTTTACGTGCCAATTCGACAGCTATACCACCTCATTTGGCTGGCAGATGCAAAACAAAAGAGCAGCTCATGAGAGCTGCTCCTCTTGTTTAACTAACGCCTTTTTGGTCTTGCAAATAAAACGCTACGTCTTCACTCGGTAACGGCCTGCTGAATAAATAGCCTTGCACTTCTTCACACAGATGCTCCTGTAAAAACGCAAGCTCCTCCTTTGTCTCTACGCCTTCCGCGATTACATGCAGTTGCAAATGATGGGCCATGGAAATAATCGTGGACACTATGGCCTGATTGGAAGGCTCATCAATCATGTCGCGCACAAACGAGCGATCAATTTTCAAACGATTCAACGGAAATTCTTTCAGATAGTAGAGGGAACTGTAGCCCGTCCCAAAGTCGTCAATCGCAACGTGCACCCCTAATTGCTTTAATTCCTTGAGTGCCTGTGTGGCGCGCTGGACGTCGATCATGCTGCTTTCTGTGATTTCCAGCTCCAGGTATTCCGGTGCTAACCCTGTATCGTGCAGAATCTCAGCGACCATCTGGGTAAAGTCTTGTTTGAGGAATTGACGTGCAGATAGATTGACGGCTACCCGAAGCGGCATGAGTCCTTGGTCTTGCCATTGCTTGTTCTGTTTGCAGGCCGTCCGCAGCACCCATTCTCCAATTGGTACGATCAACCCGGTTTCTTCTGCTACTGAGATAAACTGGTCTGGCAAAAGTAAGCCTCGTTCAGGATGATCCCAACGAATCAAAGCTTCTACACCAACGATTGCGCCTGATTTGGCACTTACCTGTGGCTGGTAATGCAATAAAAATTCTTGTCTGGCCAAAGCGCGATTCAATTCATTTTGAATATTCATTTTGCCATTCACTGCTTGCTCCAGATTCGGTACGTACAAGTGGAAACTGTTCTTCCCTTTGTCTTTGGCTGCATACATCGCCGCATCTGCGTTACGCATCAAGACAATTCTATCTTGCCCATCCTCTGGATATCGAGAAATCCCGATACTCGTCGTTATGTACAGTTCGTGCCCATGGATAAAAAATGCTTGTTCAATCCCTTGGTTGATTTCATTCGCCATGGAAAATACTTCTCTTTCCGTGACATCTGTAAGAATCACCATGAATTCGTCTCCACCAAGCCTGCTCACCGTTCCTTTTTCACCCACGCAATCCTGCACACGCAAGGAGGCTTCCTGAAGTAACAGGTCGCCAAAATCATGCCCTAATGAATCATTTACCAGCTTGAAATGGTCGAGATCCAGAAACATAACGTAAACTTGCTGATCTGTTTTTTGTGCCTCCATGATTGCCTGATCCAGTTGCTGTTCGACAAAACGGCGATTCGGCAAACCAGTCAACGAATCATGAAAAGCGAGATAATTGATTTTTGCCTCGTATTCCTTTTTATTGGTAATGTCTCTCATAATCATAAAGACACCCGTAATCTGCTGATCGACAAATACGGGGGTATGGGTCATGTTCAGATGAAGCTGACGCCCCTCTCTCGTGGTCAAGGTAATATCGTAGTTTCGGCCCTCACCTTGTACTGCATTTGTAAAATGTGTCGAGATGAGCTCAGCATCTGTAGAAGTACACATCGTCATTAATTTTTCGAGAGGCAAGCTCTGCTCCTTTGTCAATCGCATCGCCGCAGGATTCATGACGCTTTGGCTTCCATCGATCGAGTAAAAGATTACCCCGTCATAATTGTGCTCAAATAGCGATTTATATCGCTGATCACTTTCTAGCACGCGCAAGGTCTTCCCTGCGAATTGCTTGTCCACGTATACAGAAGCCAAGGTCACGACTAGAATCAACACGCTGACAATGCCAATCATGGTAGCGATCAGTCCCGAATCATCATCCGAGATCACTGTGATTGTCATGTGCTCGTGAGCGACGAATGTAGTGGCGTACATTCCCGTGTAATGCATGCCGGTAATGGCTGCCCCCATCAACAGCCCTGCAAAAATTTTACTCCAGAGACCTTCTACTGGGTCCATCGAACGCAATTGAAACGTAAGAATCAACGCAACCATCGAGAACAGGATAGCCACGAAAATGGATACGGTAAACCATAGCCAATCGTACAAAATAATGGCGTTCATCATCATCGCTGCTATCCCTGTATAATGCATTCCGGCGATACCAGACCCAATGACAACTGATCCTGTTACCACCCTCGTTTTGGACATGGACTGCTCGCTCACGATCCATAATGTAAGCGCTGACGATAACACGGCCAAAACAATCGAGAAAAATACAATCAAGTTATCATACTGGACAGCAATCGGCAGATGCAAGGCAAGCATGGCAACAAAATGCATAGCCCAAATACCAAGCCCCATGGAGACGGCTCCAGCACATAACCAAAACACACGTCCCCTGCCTTTTGCATAATGGAGACGTGCGCCTAGATCTAATGCTGTGTATGACGCCATTGCTGAAATAAAATAGGAGAGAAAAACCAGAGTCATACTATAGGATTGGTCAAGACTATTCATTGCATTCTCCTTCAAAAACCTCTACCGAAGTCTACTCACGAGGAACGTCCGCATTTTTAGGGAAAGGTTGTAGGCGTGCCTGTGACATTCTCCCATCTTATCCGTTTTATAATTCTCTGGCAAGAAGCCGACGACGTTCCCGTTTTGGAGATACTACAAAGGAATGCTGCTGCAAAGGAGGGAGATTTCCTTGATCCGTATGGGCTATGCCTGCATCAGTGTAAAGACAAAAAACAATCCAAACAAAAAAACGACGGTTGCCCAGGTAAATAAATTAGATCCCCCAGCTCGGTTAAAAAAGCTGCGGCAGGTTATGCAGGCAAACTTTTTCAATTTAATGGATTTACTTGCTTATAATGTAGAAAATCAGATCTTTTTGTATCGACTTCCTTCTGAATTTGTTCCACTGGCTACTCATCCAGTAGCAGCTGAATGGGATTGGGCAAAAGAATTCGCATGGGACTTCCAAAAGGCAGGAAATTATATCCGCAATCATGGCATTCGTTTGACAGCTCATCCCGGACATTACAGCATATTAAACAGCGACAAGCCTTCTGTGCTGGAATCGACAATTGCCGATTTTTCCTACCATGCAAAAGTGTTTGATTTACTGGGGCTCGACGATAATTCCGTCTTGGTGACACATGTGGGAGGGGTATACGAAGATAAAGCCTCTTCTCTCGATCGTTTTGCATCCAACTTCGAGCTGCTTCCTGAAAACGTCAAGCGCCGTTTAGTCGTGGAAAACGATGACACTTCTTTTACCATGCGCGAGGTACTGGAGCTATGCGAACGGGTAGGTGTGCCGATGGTGCTCGATATTCACCACCACAACTGCCATTCTGATGGCGAACATTGGACGGAATACCTTCCACGGATTATTCAAACCTGGGGAGAGCGCACACCGAAGATGCACATGTCCTCGCCTAAGTCAGCCAATGACTTTCGCGCTCATGCAGACGATATTGACCCAGAGGCGTTCCTTACATTTGTCAGTGCGCTCGCGGATTACAATGTGGACATCATATTGGAATGTAAAAATAAGGATGATGCCCTACTTACTTTAAGACGCGAGTTAAAGAAAAAGGGAGTCTCTGTTGAAGCATTTACGAATTGAGAATAGAAAAGGACGCCGCTTCATTAGCTGGCGTCCTTCCTCATGCGCTTCAAAATGAACATCCGCAATCACACCCACGCCCTCGTCTATGCCCCCGACTATGTCGATAATTGTATCCCGATGAGGAGCTGCTGCCACTCGAAGATGATGAGCCTCGACCAAAGGAACTGCTACCATCATTCCATAATTGGCAACGGTCATGATAATGATGCATTCTCCGCTCATGATGCTTATAATGTCTGCGGTATTCCATGTATTTGCGGCGATTTTCACGATGCTCATCGCATTTGTGGCGGAAATACTCCATCCGATCCATATGGAACTGGAATTTGAACAGGTACTGCTCCAGTTCCCTTCCTATGTTCTCATTCGGTCGCGCATTCGGCCTGATATTTGGCCTGATATTCGGTCTTAGATTTGGCATCATATTTGGACTTTCGTTCGGCCGCACATTTGGTCTGACATTCGGCCTTACATTCGGCCTTACATTTGGTCCGACATTTGGCCGCATATTTGGACTTTCGTTTGGCCTTACGTTCGGTCTGACATTTGGCCTCATGTTTGGACTCTCATTTGGTCGCACGTTTGGTCTAACGTTTGGCCTCATGTTTGGGCTCTCATTTGGCCTTACATTCGGCGAAGCATTAGGCATAGGGTTTGCCGGCATCCGGTTGGGTGGCGTTGGATTTGCTGGTATCCGATTTGGCGGCATGACGTTTGGCACGTTCGGGTTAGCCAGATTGGGAGCAGGCATGATCGGTTTTTGCGGCATTGGGCGCGCCGGAATAGAATGATTCGGATTGATTGGACTTTCCGACTTGGGCTTTTCAGGAGAAGGCTTGATAGGTGACGGCATCGATGGAGACGGCAATGGCATCGCTGAAGAAGGCGGTTTCGGCATTTCTTTAGGACGCCTTGGGAGTGCGGTAGGCATAGGCGGCATCTTACGTCGCTTTTCCACGGAATTCTACACGTCCTTTCGGATGAACTAACACAGTACATGGTATGACATTTATCCAACTCGAGAGACGACTATCGCCCAGTTTAAAAAAATGGACTAAGCCCGTTTTTTGCTCTCTAGGGAAGCCGCCGTGACAAGATCATCTTGACTGCACGTAGGCATTTGATACAATGGTAGCAATAGATAAAATAATCAGACAGTTGCATATGAACGAAAGTGAGGAAGAACGTATGCCGCGACGAATGCAGGCTTACACGTTTTTATCCAATCACATACATGCTCTCGAGCGAGGGGTTAGGAGATGATATCCTAACCCCTCGCTCTTTTCGTTCTCTGCTCTGCTAAAGGAGGAAATTACAGATGAATCAGCAAGTAAACGTTGTTAAAGTAGATGGGGATCAATTGCGTATCGAAGATGTTGTTTCCATTGCTAGAAACGCCACCCACATTCAATTGACCGAAGAAGCATTGAATCGTGTTCGTGCTTCACGTGCCATGGTGGAGAAAATGGTGTCGCAGCAGGAGGTCGTATACGGAATCACCACTGGCTTCGGAAAATTCTCCGATGTCATGATCCACGATGAGGACGTAAGCAAGCTGCAAGAAAATTTGATTATGAGTCATGCTTGCGGGATGGGCGACCCTTATGCCGTTGAAGTTGTCCGTGCGATGATGGCATTACGCATCAACGCCTTGGCAAAGGGGTATTCGGGAATTCGGGAAGAAACATTACTTCAGCTAGTAGAACTATGCAATCGAGGGGTTCATCCGATTATTCCTCAACAAGGCTCCCTTGGTGCCAGCGGAGACCTGGCCCCTCTCGCTCATATGGTACTGGTCATGCTCGGCAAAGGTGAAGCGCTCGTCAATGGCAAGCGGCTTTCCGGCAAAGAAGCGCTAAGCGAAGTAGGTCTCTCCCCTATTCGACTGGAGGCAAAAGAAGGTCTGGCTCTGATTAACGGTACACAGGCGATGACCGCACAGCTTTGCCTCGCCTTATATGATTCACGAGTCCTGCTTGAAAGCGCTGAATTGATTGCGGCGATGACGATTGAAGCGCTGCGTGGAATTCCAAAAGCCTTTGATCCTCAGCTCCATCTCGTCCGCCCGCATCCAGGACAGCAGGAATCAGCAAAGCGCTTACTCCAGCATTTATCCGGCAGCAAACGAACGACTGCGCAGGGTGAGCTACGCGTCCAAGATCCATACAGCCTTCGTTGCCTCCCGCAAGTGCACGGTGCAACTCGTGATACGCTGGACTATGTATGGACCACAGTTACACGTGAATGCAATAGCGTCACCGATAACCCTATCCTTTTTACGGAAACAGGCAACGTCATCTCCGGGGGGAACTTCCATGGTCAGCCAATGGCATTCGCAGCCGATTTTCTTGCCATTGCCATCGCTGAGCTGGCAAATATTTCGGAAAGACGCACGGAACGTCTCGTCAATCCACAGCTAAGTGGTCTTCCCGGATTCTTAACCGAAAATGGCGGACTCCATTCTGGATTTATGATTACGCAATATGTAGCCGCTTCCATTGTTTCTGAAAACAAAGTGCTCTGCCATCCGGCATCAGTCGATTCGATTCCGTCATCTGCCAATCAGGAGGACCATGTCAGCATGGGTACGACTTCTGCTCGCAAGCTCCGCACGATCGTATCGAATGTCACCAAGGTGCTTGCCATCGAATATTTAGCAGCAGCACAAGCTATCGATTTTGGTTCGGGAGATCTTGGAACAGGTACAGCGCGAGCCTATGAGCAGTTGCGCCAGGTGATTCCCCGCCTGCATGAAGACCGCGAAATGCATCCTGATCTCGTAAAGGCAGAAGAGCTGATCCAGCAAGGGACACTCGCATTTGTGACGGAATAATCATTGGTGAATAGGAACGACTGTCTTTCTCTGTTATGATGGAGCTAAGGATAAGCATGTAGATAAACCACTTGAAGTATGGAGGGCTGTCTCATGAAAGCAGGCAGAGAACTGGACCACCCTGAGTACCTGTTACTGTTTGATGGGGTTTGTCATCTGTGCCACGGTGCTGTCCAGTTTATTTTGAAGCGTGATCCGCATGGGCACATTCATTTTGCTTCCTTGCAGTCACAGAGAGCGCAGGAAATTTTGTCTCATTACAACTATCAGGAAAAAGACATGTCATCCGTGGTCTTTATCGCCAACGGACAGCTATATACAAAATCGGATGCGATCTTGCACGTTGGCCGCAAGCTTCAAGGTGGATGGCCTCTGCTGTCAAACATAGCTCGGCTCATCCCAAGGCCTGTCCGCAATCCGATTTATGATTGGGTCGCGAGAAATCGCTATCGATGGATGGGCAAAGCAGAGCAATGCATGCTACCTACCCCGCAGATCAGATCCCGCTTTTTAGATTAAAAGAAAAGGAGAAGTCGCTGTCCTCTCGCGGCTCCTCCTTTTTTGTTGTCTGTGCCCATTCATTCGTTCTTGAATGACAATCCCTTCTCGTTCAATGCTGCCCGAAGCTTCGGCATAGATGCTGGCCCCATCCCATGAAATTTCAGAATCTCTTTTTCGCTGTAGCTTGCGAGCTGTTCCAAGGTAGTGATTCCATTGTGTTCTAGTGCCCTTCTTGCTGGTGCCGAGAGCAGAGAAAGAAATCCAGTATCCGGTTTGCGTTCTTGCTCACAGATTGGACAAGTCGGACAGTCACTGCTTTTCATGTAAGAATGACCATTCGCGCACGTTCTTACCGTTTTTTTGGAAGATGTCATGGCACGCATCCTTTTTATTTCGACTTCGCTTGTGGATGCTCATCGCTTACATAGTCAGCTGCTTTGGCATTTGCCTCTACCTGCGCTGGGCTCTTGCTGCCTGGGATCACGGTTGTGACAGCCGGATGCTTGAGGCACCACGCCAATGCCCACTGCGCCATATCCATTCCTTCAGGAACTTCATTTTTCTTGATTTCTTCTACTTGGAGCAAGAGCTTGTTGACATGCTCCTGATCATGTCGATGCCGCACATCGTTACCACCGAACACAGAACCTGGCTTATACTTTCCGCTTAAATAACCACTCGCCAACGGAACGCGAGCCAACACACCCAGGTCTTGCTGCTGGCAGGAAGCAAAAACACCTTCTTCCGACTTTTGATCCAGACGATTGTATACTACTTGGATTGCTTTTGCATTCACCGAAGTAGCGGCAGATGTTTGATGCATATTGTCATTTTTCGCAATCGAGAGGCCGAGATGACGGATCGTTCCTGCCTGCACCTGTTTGTCGAGGTAGGTCCACAAGTCATCGTTATCAAAAGCCTCGTCAGGTCCTGAGTGGAATTGGTACAAGTCAATATAGTCGGTTTGTAAGGCTTGAAGCGATTTTTCCAATTGCTGCTGAACTTCAGCTGCTCCGTAGTGATTGGTTCGAGAAAATTTGTCATGAAAATGATGCCCGAATTTCGTCGCCACAATCCAGTCTTCCCGGCGGCTTTTTTTCAAATATCCTCCGATAAGCTGTTCGGACAGATGATCTCCGTAGCATTCTGCTGTATCAATCAAGTTGATGCCGAGATCTTTTGCTTTGTCGAGAATCTGGTCAACACCTTCTTGGGAGAAATCCATCCCCCACTCCCCGCCAAATTGCCAGGTACCTACACCGATCACGGATACGTTCAGATCCGTTTTTCCTAGTCTGCGGTACTTCATTGCCCGATTCCTCCTCATCATGGATAAACGAGAATCCCCTGAACGAATGTTCGTTCAGGGTGAAGACCAAAAAAAATTAGATGTTTTTCTCGATGTTCAATTGACTCACGAAATCTTGCAGATTCCCTTTTCGTTCTTTGCGCATTTTCTTGCGCTCATCCGCTGTGGCCATCAATCGCTCTTCTTCCTCTGTTTCAGGGACGATGGCTGGCACCTCGGTCGGATTTCCTTCCTCATCTAAGGCAACAAAGGTGAGAAAAGATGTCGCGGTCAAAATGCGCTTGCCAGTCTGGAGATTTTCCGAGACGACTTTTACGAATATCTCCATAGATGTTTTGCCCGTTGACGAAACAAACGCTTCCAGGCAGATGGAATGTCCCATTTTAACGGGAGCAAGAAAATCAATGGAGTCAATCGATGCTGTCACAACAGGGCGACGCGAATGTCGCATCGCAGCGATTGCAGCTACCTCATCTATATAAGCCATCATCGTACCACCAAAAATAGTCCCATGGTAATTCGTATCAGATGGCTGAACCAGTGATGCCTGAATTGTACGAGATTCTTGAGTTGTCTTGACGTTCATCGCTGTTGCTCCTTTATCAATCTACTTGATGCATACATCATCATATCACAAGGCATTCAACGTTCCAATTGATAGCTGCTCGCAAGGATGCCTTCTATTCTCTCTGCATCATCTTGCAGGATATAACGTAACAAAGGGAGATTCCACTCATAAGCTGGTCGATAGCCGTCTAATGCAAACAGCTTGTCGTCTATATGCGTGGCAAGCTTTCGGCGGGCTGGACTGGCACAGTAAAACTGCTCCAAATAATCCGTACCCCATCTGGAAAAGGAGGATGTTTCATTCGTAACGGCCGTTAACAGAATCCCATCCTCTGTATCAATCAAATCGATTGGATACAGTTGACAGCTGAATGGCTTGAGAGGCTCTACTTCACGACCAGTTTGCTCGGCGTAAGCATGGATCGCACAGCCGTAACGCCCATTTTTTTCTTGATAAAAAAGACAATTGCCATGTCGCATGCGAATCGTTCCTGGAGGCTCATTGCGATCCCAAACTCCATGAAGAAGCCAATGATTGCGTTCAGACTCATCCTGGAGCCCGGCAGAGATAGAGGGGATTTCCCCCTCCAAGATTGGAATCTGCCATTCTTCTACTGCGTAAGGTTGTCCACCCTCACAGCAGGTCTCACGATGTACGGTCCTGCAATTCCAGCAGTCCAAGTGAAACAGAGCACCAAGGGCTGTTACATCAACCAAATATTGTCCCGCTCTCACCAATGAATGCTTGTTTTTCTTTATATATTTTTCGCAGTGGTACGCCTCTTTATCAGACATGGGATCGGGCGTGCCTACATAGCGAAAAGCTCGCTTCGTTTTCATTTTTGCAAAACAATCTCCGCTTCTGTTCCAAAAATACGCAAATGGCCTTCCTCATAGCTAGCCAAATCTACCTCATCACCCGGGATTTCCATCAGGATTTCCATTTCTTCGCCCTCTGCTGTCGTAAACACGAGCAGTAGATCTTTTTCTTCAAATTCATTGTCAGTCAGCTTGGTTTCCAGAAGCTGCGCTTGAAATTGTGTTACCTCTTCCTCTTCTTCACTATCGGTATCCCATTGGGTAAAAGTCACGGAAGCCTTTTGATTTTTATACTCCGCCAACAGCTGAATCAATTGCTCGTGTTGTTGAATGTCCATCTTAATAATCCCTCCGAAATGGTTCATACTGCCCATCATAACAAAGTAGCTCGTAAAAAGCCAAAAAGAAACACCGCTTCGCTATGGGAAGCGGCTACTTCTCTTCTGCCTTTCAGCTTACTTTGCTAATGGTCTGGGCTAATGCAAAATCTTTGCCGGTTAAACCTTTTGCCTCGCGGGTGGCTAGCGTAAACGTGACTGTTCCACCTGCCAGATGAATCTCCACGTGCTGATTGTCATGCTCAAGCATCTCTGCCACACGGTTGACGAAACTAATCGCCGTGGAAAAGTCACGACAGTGGTACGTGCGTGATAGCGCCATTCGGTCTTCTACCAGCTTCCAGCCAGGTACCTTGCTCAGATACAATTTGACCTGTTCCAAAGACAGCTTGCTCATTGTAGCAATGCCCCCTTTTACCCGATAAATGGTTGTTACACCATCATATTCACGAGACGTACAGGTTATCCGCAACCTATTGCTTCACAGCATAAAAAATCATACGCGGTGATTCATGCGCCACATATTCGTCAAACTGATAATTTCCAAACACTTGAATTTTTTCGAATCCTGCCTCTGTAAGCATGGCAATCATTTGCTGGGCAGAAAACAAGCGAACCTGCTCCATATACTCACGCGGTTCATTCGAAGACTCATCGGAAATCAGTATCCGCTTTTTCACAAATCCATCCTGGATCCAGCGTTCTTCTTCAATCAACATCCCACTGACTTCCTTCGAGGAGTGCGGCACGAGATTATCGATGACGTACGCTGCATTTAAGAAATCGATGACCACTTCACCTTTTGTTTTGAGCGCTTGTGCCATGTTACGAATAACGTTAGCATTTTCTTCATCTGTGGAGAAATAACCAAAGCTGGTAAACAAATTCACCACGATATCAAATTCTTCGTGAAACGGAATGTCGCGCATGTCACAGCGGGCAAAACTTAGCTGTGGATAGGTGTTTTGTTCCTCTGCCAACTGTAAAAGAACAGGCGACAAATCCACACCAACTACTTCATACCCCCGGCGAGCCAGCGCACGCGAATGACGCCCGCTCCCGCAGCAAAGATCAAGTACGCGTCCTGTGTCCTTTACCGGCAATCTTTCCAACAGATTAGCGATCTCTCCATCTGCTGCCGAGTCGTCCCTATGACGATACACAAGCACATAATCTTCGCGAAAGCTGCGTTCAAACCATTCTTCTGCCATGTCTGAGCCCCTTTAATTCCAAGATGTTCTTATTATACCACAGCGGGGTTTATCCGTTGCCCATTTGCATGTGGCAAAGTGTAGGAAAGCTTTGTTGAAAAAATTGCGAAATCACTTTACATACATACAGTATGTATGTTAATTTAACCTCATCCAAATCGTGAGGGAGAGATCCGTAATGAAAGTGAACAGCTTTTACCCTGTCATTTTGACAGAACAAGTTGAGGCCAGCGCGAAGTTTTATCGTGAAAACTTTGGATTTGAAATTGTTTTCGAAGCTGACTGGTATGTGAGCCTGCAAAATCTAAGCAGCACTCCGGCATTTGAGCTAGCCATCTTGGATCCTTCTCACAACACGATTCCACAAGGATTCCGAAAGCCAGTAGATGGTGGCCTTATCCTTAATTTCGAAGTCGATGATGTTGACGCTGAATACGAGAGACTTATTGTGAAAGCAGGTCTTCCTCTCCATCTCGACATTAGAGACGAGGATTTTGGTCAGCGGCATTTTATTACAGCCGATCCAAACGGCATTTTACTTGATATCATAAAGGTAATCCCGCCTTCTGCAGCGTATGCTGACAGTTATGTTGACCCTGTCTAATCAGGCATGAAATAAGTAAGGAGATCGTATAGCATGAGGATGTCCAAAGCAGAGCAAAAACAGCAGACGATGCAAAAATTAATCGACGTAGCAAGAGAGATGTTCTCCAGGCAAGGCTACGCGGATGCCGCCATGGAAGACATCGTAAAACAAGCCGGGGTGACCCGTGGTGCACTGTACCATCATTTCGGGAGCAAAGAAGGATTATTTGAGGCAGTACTTGCTTCTGTCCAACAAGAAATCGGAGAGCGAGTAGAAGCTGAAGCTGCGAAAAGTGAGGAGCCTTGGCAACAATTGATCCTGGGTTGCTTGGCCTTTGTCTCTGCGGCCGTCGAACATCGCAACAAACGGATTTTGCTTATCGATGGACCTTCTGTCATCGGATGGGAAACGTGGCGCCGGATGGACGAGGAAAACTCCATGCGGCATCTCAGGGAGCAGCTTCAAACGATGCAAGATCAAGGGTACCTACGTCCCGTTTCCATCGATGCTCTGACGCATTTGCTGTCTGGTGCCATGAACGAAGCCGTGCTCTGGATTTCGGAGACGCCTGATCATGAGAAATCTCTTGCGGAAGTTTCAGCAGCGATGACCCTTCTCTTGGAAGGATATCGCACCAAATAAAAGCAAAGTACCCCTGCTTCCGCCTTCTTACCGGCAAAATGCAGGGGTGCTTTTGTTATTGCTATGGGCTTCTATGATGAAAAGCGTGTAGCTCGTCCAATCCGAATTTTTTCAGCAGCCCGAGCAATAATGCTCTCTACGGAAGATGGGTCCTCCACAACGTCGTATTCGTTGATATTGACCCGCAAAATCGGACAGGAAGTAAAGGAGGCAATCCAGCTATCATAGCGGCCAAATAAATCCTGCCAGTAATCGATCGGAGTTTGTTGCTCCATCGGACGCCCGCGCTCTTTTACGCGACCAATAATATCATCGAAGCTTCCCTCTAAGTAAATCAAAATATCCGGATGCGGGAAGTAAGGCGTCATGACCATCGCTTCAAAAAGTTCTGTATAAGTGCGGTAATCTTCTTCTGTCATGTTGCCTTGCTCGTACAGCATGCGGGCAAAAATCCCGGTATCCTCATAAATAGAGCGATCTTGGACAAAACCGCCGCCATAATCAAACATCCTTTTTTGTTCCTTAAAGCGTTCTGCCAAAAAGAAAATTTGCAAATGGAAACCCCAACGCGATAAATCGTTATAGTAACGGCCCAAATACGGGTTATTGTCAACCTTTTCTACGGACACACGAAATCCGAGCTGATCTGCCAAGGCATGAGTAAAGGTGGATTTTCCTACCCCTACAGTCCCGCCGATCGTAATCACTGCGTTGTTTGGTATCCCGTATTTTTCACGAAGTGTGCTGTTTTGAAACCTCGACATGTAAAAAACTCCTTATCCCCATGCTTACTTTTCCTTCGTTTCCTATCCTTCTTTTCCCATCAACTCTTGAATCCGTGGTGCAATTCGATCTAGTACAATCTTCAAATCTTCTGGTCGATGTACAAAATCCAAATCGTCACAATCGAATTTGATGACAGGCGTATCCGGATGATGCTTTTCAAACGCTTCCATAAACTCGTTGTAATCAGCAATCAGGTTCTCCATATAAGTGACATCCATGCTGCGCTCCATTTCGCGATCGCGCATTGCAATCCGCTTCATCACGGTCTCAATCGAAGCAGTCATGTAGATTACCAAATGGGCCTGAGGCAAATCCTCTGTTAGGATATCATAAATTTTGAGGTACTTTGGCAGGTTATCTCCTTGCAACGTCCGTTTGGCAAAAATCGTATTTTTGAAAATATTGTAATCAGAAACAACGGAAATGCCTTGATTCAGGAACTGTGAATGAATATCCTGCAACTGCTTGTAGCGATTGCAGAGGAAAAACATCTCGAGTTGAAAGCTCCATTCGGCAATATTTTCATAGAATTTACCCAGGAACGGGTTTTCGTAGACAATCTCTTCCAATAGCTGCAAGTTGCATGCACGGCTTAGTTCCCGTGATAAAGAGGTTTTCCCAATACCAATAGGTCCCTCAACGGTAATTAATATGGACTTCATGTATGCTTCGATTCCTTTCAAGAAAATGAGAGCACTCCATATTCTAGCATGTATGTAAGCGTTTGTCGAAAACATTCGCATCGTGTCGTTTGGTATCGTTTGGTAGTATGCTTCACAAAAAGAAAAACTGCTCTTCATCAAGAGCAGTCTGGTTCTTAGGTAAAATATTCAACACGAGCTTGCGGAAACAGTCGGGCAATTTCGCTTTCCAAATGGGCTTGCAAAGCCTTTGCTTGGATGTCGGGATAGACATACTTCCCTTTCCCGTATTTCCCCCATTTATACTTGCGCTCTTCTTCCTTCATCTCCAGCTTCGTTTTCGGATAGCGTTGGAGGATCAAGCTTTTAGCAATCTTAGTAAAACGGTGCTGGATCAACTCGAACGTCAAATCTTCCATCGCTTCGGGGACCAACTGCGAACGCAGCCGCTCCAGCAAATCGGTATACCCCGCTTCCCATCCGTCAAACCAATACAAAGGCGCTAAAATAAAGCCGAGCGGATAACCAGCCTTGGCTACCTTCCCAGCTGCCTCCAGTCGCTGATGAAAGCTGGATGTGCCTGGCTCAAAATTTTTGATGACATAGTCGGCATTCATGCTGAAGCGAAATCGAGTGTGCTTGTTGTGCTTGGCATCCAGCAAGGAATCCACGTGGTGAAACTTGGTCACGAAGCGCAACCGCCCAAACTCCTGCTGGCCCATAAACTCAATTGCTCGTTTCAGATTGCCCGTAAGATGCTCAATGCTTACCGGATCAGATGTACAAGCTGCCTCAAAACGAGTAATTTCTCCCGGGCGTTCTTGGATATACTTCTCGGCCTGCGCCAGAATCTCATCTGTATTGACGTACACCCGAACATACGGCTTTGTCCCGATATTTGTGTTCAAATAGCAATAGTGACAGTGGGCAGCACATCCCGTAGCAAGTGGGATGGCATATTCTGCGGAAGGCTTGGAAGTCTCGAACTTTAATGTTTTGCGTACACCAATGACCAATGTCCGCTTCGCATTGCGATATTTTTCCACTTCTGTATCCCCAGGGATGCCACGAACCTGATTATGGCTGGTCGTCATCTGCATCGGAATTCTTTCCTTTTGAAAACGGCGATACAGCTCTTGCCCTAGTGGATAATTCAATGCATTTGGCTCGACGAAAATATAATCCGGAACAAACAGCTTGCTCCCTTTTTGCTCCGTTTTTTCAGGTCTTTCCAAAAGGGTCGTTCCCATAGCCACCATCCCCCCTTCACCTAGTATGCCCATGCCATTCGACTGGACCTAAGGGGAAGTATGGCTTTGCTCCGTTATTTCAGGGTGTTCTTAAAATGGCGCAGCAGCGCCTTTGCTTGCTCCTGCTGCGTTTGCGGTACTTGCAATGTATAGACATGTCCTGCCTTTTTTGTCTGTCTGGACAAAAGCCTGACTCGAATTCCTTTCATTTCTAAATAACGCCGACATTCCTGAGCAATCCGCGGGAGTCCATACGATTCATGAATCGTAACCCATTTGATCCACATGCACTTGCACCCCATCCCCACACGCTTCTTTCTTTTACAGTAAGCAGTGGACAGGCGATTGGTTCAAAAAAAAGAGCTCGGCTGACAATTTATGAAAACCGTTTTGGCACCTGAGCCGTCTAATGCTAGAGGAGGGGAAAAAGTGAATCTGGAACAGCTCGTTTCGCGCGCAAAAGTTGGGGATGATGATGCCTTTTTTCAACTCGTCAGCCTTCATAAAGAACAACTGTATAAAATCGCCTACGCCTTTCTTCGTAATGAGACGGATGCATTGGAAGCCATTCAGGAAGCAACGTGCCGTTCCTACCTCAAGCTGGCACGATTGAAACAGCCTGCGTATTTTCGTACTTGGCTGACCCGCATCCTTATTCATATTTGTCTGGATGAGCAAAAGCGCCGAAAACGGATCATCTTGGGTCCCATGGAGGATGACGTCGAAAGTCGTGCAATTATTCCTATGGATGACCAGAATGTCGAGCGTATTCAAATCGAAGAGGCTCTCGCTCGTCTCAGTCCAAATTATCGCAACATCATTATTTTGAAATATTTTGAAGATCGGACGATACGCGATATTGCAGAAGTACTCGGTCATCCGGAAGGCACCATCAAAACATGGCTGCACAAGGCTTTGGGTGCACTCCGCAAAGATCTCGGGAAAGGCTGGTGAGCTTTATGAGTGAAAATGAAAAAAAGAATGCGAGTCCATACACGGTTCCCGCTGAGATTGATCAATACATTCGAAGAGGGATGGAGCAAGCAAAAGAGCTGCGGCAAAATCGGAGCCGCAAACGGTGGATACGCATTGGTTCTAGTCTGGTTGCTTGTTTGTTTATTTTCGTGTTTATTTTTTCCGTCCGCCTTTCACCTGCTGTTGCCGCTTATGTCAGCTCGATTCCCGGGATGGAAAAGATCGTAGAGTTTCTTCGGGATGATAAAGGCTTGCAAAAGGCAGCAGAACACAATCTTATCCAGAATATTGGCGCCAGTGATTCAGTAGAAGATGTGACGTTTACCATCGATCAAGTTTTGGCCGACGAAAAACGGATGGTCCTCTTCTATACTGTAAAGCATCCATTTACTGATAAAGAAGTAGCCCTGCACAAGATCGAGTTGTTAGACAAAACGGGAAAGGAATGGGAGCATGGTGTATCTTGGTCAAGCATGGGGAGAGAAGAGCCTGTGATTCAAGATCGTATTGATATTGTCATCAATGAAGCCACTGAAATACCCGATGCAATGACTGCAAAAGTCACACTTGCAATTGATAATCTCGAACAAAAGACTCCTCTCTTGATCGACTTTGCTGTAGATAAAAACAAATTTAAGACCTTAGACAAAAAAGTGTACCCCGTGATGAAGGAAGTCATGATCGACGGTCAGCGTTTCACGATTGAACAAATCGCAGTCTTTCCCACTCAGACTGAAGTGAGCATTCGCTTTGATCCAGCTAACCAAAAGCACATATTTGATTTTGATAAGCTAAGGCTCGAAGATGAAAAAGGAGAAACATTCGCTTTTTGGGGAAATGGTGTTCCTGTTCGTGATAACGGTGAGAATAGGAGGATATACAATCTGGAAAGTATTTATTTTGTAGAGCCCGAAAAGCTTATTCTCAAAGCCGATGGCATTCGTGCCCTAGACAAAGATAAATTGCGAATCGTTATCGACGCGAAGACAGGTACATTAACAAACGTGCCGAATGATCGCTTAAAATTAACAGCACTGCGTCAAGTCGATGATGTGGTGGGTATGGACTTTTCTTTGAAGGTTCCGCCTCAAGATAAACACTCTCATATATCCTTAGGGTATGACCTGACTGACGACCTGGGAAATGAATATGATTATGTGCAAGGAAGCGCTTCATCTGCAACAAAAGATGAATCCATTCAAAACTATTCCATACTATTCAAGCGAAAAACAAACAAAGGCACACCTACTTCCTATTCCTTTCCTCTGTCCAGCTATCCTGAACGCCTTCAAGGTACTTTTTCTCTAGAAGTCAAATAAAGAATGCCCCATCAGCGATTGCTTGTATGGCATCGCTGTGGGGCATTCTTTTGATAAACTTAGTCTACAATCGCCCAGTGATTGGTCGGCCCATGCCCGCCACCCAATTGTGGTGCTGTTTTAATTGCTTCGAAGATAAAGCGATTTGCTTTCTCAACCGCAGTGGTGAGCGGTGTATTTTTGGCTAACTCCGCTGTGAGAGCCGCTGAAAACGTACAACCTGTGCCGTGCGTATGGCGTGTATGAATGCGCTCATGGGATATTTCATGGAATGACGCACCGTCGAACAAAATATCAACAACAACATCCCCTTGCATATGTCCACCCTTCATCAGGACATTGCGGGCGCCTAACGCATGTATCGCTTTTGCCGCTTCGCGCATCTCGTCTGTCGTGTCGATTCTCATGCCAGTCAAGCATTCTGCTTCCGGCAAGTTAGGTGTGACGACTTCCGCGAGTGGCAGCAACTCTTTTTTCAATGCAACGATCGCCTCGTCCAGCAGTAATTTTGACCCTCCCTTGGCAATCATCACAGGGTCTACCACCAGCTTTTTCAGGTCAAATGCTTTGACCTGTTCCGCAACAGCACGAATAATATCAGCGTTAAACAGCATGCCCGTTTTCGCCGCGTCAGTGCCAAGATCACGTAGCACCTCATGCATTTGCTGGGCGACTGCCTCTGTCGGCAACGGATATACGCCTGCTACGCCCAATGTATTTTGTGCAGTGATCGCTGTGATTGCACTCATCCCGTACACACCGAGTTGATGAAAGGTTTTCAGGTCTGCCTGAATCCCAGCTCCCCCACCGCTATCTGAACCCGCTATTGTCAACGCTTTCGCAATCGTGCTCATGACATTCCCTCCTGCTTTCCACCTTTTCTCACCTGAGTATACCATCCGCTCGTCCCATTCGGTATACTTAAGGAATGTTTGCCAACAGTCATGCAAGGAGGCATCTGCATGTCCTATCGGATCTTTTATTGGTTGACCTTTTTGATTCCAACTATCATCATCGGGGGTTTTGAATTTATCCGTCACGACTTTCTGCTGCCCTATATGTCTATGGAAGTCGGAAATGTGTACATTACCCTCTTGACGCTCTTTCTCTCTTTTTTATTCGCTACCTGGATGTTTCACACCCTTAAACAAATGAATGCACGAATTGTCGAGGAACAAGCCCGTCGCGCTGTCTATGAAGAACGGGAACGCCTTGCCCGCGAATTACACGACGGAATTGCGCAGTCTCTGTTCTTCCTCAACGTAAAGCTGAAGCAGGGGCACTTGGACGATGCACGGGTCGCTGTATCTGCCATCGACAATCATGTTCGCCAAGCCATCTTTAACTTGCGCTCATTGCCAGAAGAAGGCAGTCTGGATCAACGCCTTGAGAAATGGCTGGCGCAATGGAGCGCGTTATCTGGAATCGACGTTGCTAGCGAATTGCATGTCAAAGACGGCTTTTTCACTCCCACCGCAGAAGTGCAACTGTTCGGGATCATCCAAGAAGCTTTTGCCAACATTCGCAAGCATTCTCAGGCCAAGCATTCGTGGATTCACCTCACGACGGATGAAACAACTGGCTGGCTTCTCGCCGTTGAGGACGATGGCATTGGGATTTCCAACCCTTCTCCCGATACGAAAAAATACGGTCTGTCCATGATACGTGAGCGAGCGCGCCAGTTGAACGCCTCCATCGACATTCAGGTACGACCCGCAGGCGGTACGGTCATCCGCTTATCTTCTCATTCAGGAGGAAAAACACTATGAACGCTTACCGTGTATTGATTGCCGACGACCACCCGATGGCTCGTATGGCCATTCGCAGTCTGCTTGATCCCGATCCCTCTTTTGAGGTCATCGGAGAAGCGCAAAATGGCGAGGAAGCCTTTCTCTTATGCGGACAAATACAACCGGACCTTGTGCTCATGGACATCAACATGCCGAAATGGAGCGGACTCGAAGCGACCCGTGAGGTCAAAAAAGCATACCCTCACATCAAGGTCGTCATTCTCAGCGTCTCCGACGACGTTGCTGACCTCATCACGGCCATTCAGTTCGGTGCCCAAGGTTACTTGCTGAAAAATTTAGAGCCTGACGACTGGATTAACTACTTGCATGCCTTGCTCGGCGAGGATAGTGAGTTGACTCGCGAAATGGCAACCCGTCTCATGTACCGCTTCCGTCAAGAAGAGGTGACGGATGAAATGGTACCCGCTGTTCTGACCCCGCGAGAGCGAGAGATTGTCATGTATGTGGGAGCCGGAAAAACGAATCGGGAAATAAGCGAAGCGCTGATCATCGCAGAAAACACTGTGAAAAACCACCTGAAAAACATTCTCGAGAAGCTGCAATTGGCCAATCGCGTCCAGCTCGCTGCTTATGCGGTTCGCCATCATTTGGTTATCAAATAAAAAACATTGCTTTCTGCTCGATCAACTGTCATCCTTAGAAAGATACGTTTTCCACAGACATAAGAAATGCAGGTGATCCGCATGATCGAAGTCAAGACCTCCAAACTAAGCAATGGAGAATTAAATAGAGGTGTATTTGCAACGCAAGATATCCGAAAAGGCGACCTGATTCATGAAGCGCCCGTGCTGCCCTATTTAAACGAAGAGCATGAGCATATTGAGAAAACCTTACTCGCGGATTATGCATTTGAGTACGGTGCCAATCACACAGCCCTTTTGTTAGGCTATGGCATGCTATTTAATCATTCCTACACGCCAAATGCCACGTATGAGATTAACTTCGACAACCACACGTTTGATTTTTATGCGTATACGGACATTCAAGCGGGTGAAGAAATCTTAATCAACTACAATGGTGATGAGGATTGCGATGATCCTCTCTGGTTTTATGAAGACCAACAGAAAGAAACTGACGATACCAAATAAGCTTATGCTGTAAAAAGAAAGAAAACCCGGAGACAGACACTTGAAAAAGTGCCCGTTATCCGGGTTGTTTTGTGCAACTCTATCCTTCCCAAGCTATTTGGGCGGGCTTTCGCCTTCTCGTGGAAAGGTATCAATTGCATAGCCTTGTTAATTCCCCTAAGTTCCATTTGAATATACTCTTCTTTTGGTATCGTTCACTGACGATTTGCCGGGAAAGGTTGGCAGGATCAAATCTTTGTTTCCTTTTTGGGAGAATCGCCCGAAACCAGGAACCCTCCCATCAGGCAGAGAACCACCCCTAGCCCTATTAAAATATAGTTATATTCAAAGGTCTGAAAATAATATTGCAGAACAAACAGTACCATCCCTAATACAATAGCGATTTTGCCAACCCATTGTTTTCTCACAATTTAATCCTCCGTGTACAAGATCTTTCGGCTGTAAAACAAGAAATCCTTCATGATACCTTTTACGTTGACCTCTACCTGATCGTTTCATTTTTCTTAAAACAATATCACCACATCAACTCCGCTTACCGAATTAATAATTATGCTATCCTGCCCGTTCGTATTATGAGGTCAGCCAGTTTTTACTGGTTTACCATTTTTAATATGGTTCTACGATTACGTAGCCGGGGTAGAACGTCCCTACCCGTGGGGCATTGACCTCGTACGCTAAACTGTTCACCCCCTACTTGTAGAAACATGTTTGAGGCTGGTTGGGACATCTTTCGACGATGTTAATGGGAAGAACCTCCTATCTCTTTGATAGGAGGTTAAGTACGTTATCTATTGACGCAAATTGAGTATCTACCCTTTCACCTGGACCGAGAATACTGCTTTTTTTCCTTGAAAGGTTGCGATGATTTGCACTTTTCCCTTCTCTTTGGCCGTAACTCGTCCATTCTCGTCAACTACGGCCACTTCTTCGTTGGAAGAGGTCCATCGAATCCCGTTCGTCAGAGCTTCTTTGGTATCGTCATCATAAACAGCCGTAACCTTAAGTTCTTCCGTATCGCCTTTATCCAGTTTCAGTTTGTGCATTTGCATTTGCGGCTCAAGGGAGACGATGGTTTTTGTTTTGCCGTATTTGATCACATAGATGTCTCGCTTGTCCGCCATTGTTGTGCTTTTTTCCCAATATTCCCCCAATAATAAGTATTGGTCATTTCCCTGCGGAACCGCATTAGCAACGCGTATTTGCGGGAACGAGATCGTTCTCTCCCACAAAAGGTCGCCAGAGTGATCCAACTTCTTGAAATTCCATTTGGAAGGGTCAGCGTTTATCGAATCCATCAGCCCGATCAGCATGTAGCCATCATCCGCTGTCTCGGACAACAATAAGCCTCTTTCTCCGTCCGACACTTCTCCACTTCCCACTTCGGTATCGTAAAGCTTCTGCCAAACAACTTTCCCCTCCGAATCGATATGCCACGCAACGATGTCATCGAAACCGGGGTCAGAGTTGAAGCGGTTGGTGTATCCGGTGACGAGAAGCCCGCCATCGGTCGCAGGGAGGACTGATTTAATTGTGACCGAACCCTTCTGTTCGTAGGTATGTTCCCAAAGCTTGTCCGCTTCTTCGGACAGCTTTGCCACGTACAGGTGAGCATCGCCGGAGAACACACTGCCTTGGACAAACATTTCCCCGCTTTTGGTAACATAAACCCGATGAGCTGAGTTGCCCAACGGCTTATCCCATTCGATTTCACCTGATGCTGTGATCTTCACGATATTGTATAGGTACTGTCCACTCTCTTCGAGGTATTTGTGGCCTACTGCGACCACACCACCGTCGAATGTTTCGGCGAAATCACTGTACAGCAGGACATATCTGTCCGGTATCATCGCCCCCCCCTCTACCTCAATTGCTTTCGTCCACTCCTCATCACCGGTTTCACTCAATTTGATCAACTGCAGCTTGTCCGGCTCCGAGCGTAGCGCTCCCATCACTAGATATCCGCCTTCTTTCGCCTGCTCCACGTCGGCGATAAAGAACTCTTCCGGCATGCGCTTTGACCATTCTTCCCGACCCGTTCCATCTGCTTTCACCAGCAAAGGGGGGAGTATGCGATAATCACTGTTCGTCCCGTTTGCCCAGACCAGCCCGCCTCCATCTTTCGTCGGGACGACCTTTTGGACTAACTCCCGCGTCTCCTCTTTGGTATAACGCTGTTCCCACTTCAGTTGGATTTCATCATCGGCAGCGGAAGCTTGTCCAATCAGACAAAGTGATGCCGCCAGCGAGAAGGCAACCATCCGGATCAAGAACCGCCGGCAACGGAAATGATTCTTTTCCCTTGTTCTCATGTTTTCCACACTCCATTTTTAGCAATATTGGAAATGTTTTTCCAACCCATTCCTACTTATATAAGAGCATGAGCATGACAACCTTGTACAGTAACCTTATTCCTAGGCAATAAATCGGAAAGCAAGTCCTCGTTAAACCTTTTTCCTGCTTCTTCCTACTTAGTGACTACTGGAGGGGATTACGCATACAAACGGGATTTCGACGAATACAAAAGACCTAGGAAAATGGCCCAGATCATCTCTTGATTCCGCTCCTATCGTCTGCGGAACATTGCATAAATAAAATTCCACCATGTTGTCTAACCTAACTATTTAGGACGCAACCCATAACTCCCCCGGAGGCACCAATAATTATCGGACCGACTCTAAAACTCTCTTCTTCCCCATTGCAGTACTAGGGAGTTTTTAGCATATCGCCAACCCCTCGCTAGCTCACGGGACTATCCTTTTTTATGAGATCCTTCTCTATTAGGTCACTAGCGTTTATTTTAAATGTTCGTCGAAAAAAGCTTTAACAACATCCATTGTTTGCTGTTGTGTGAAACCGTTATGCCCTGCTCCCTTAATTTTATACATACTTGCGTTGTTTCCAGCTCTGCGCAAAGCATAAAAAAGTTCAACGCTTTGTTCATAGGGCACTACATCATCTGCGTCACCATGCATAATCAATATGGGCGGAGCATCCGGACGAACATACTCGATGGGACTCGCTTCTCTTGCTCTTGCTTGATTCTCTTGAATTGCTCCTCCCACTAGCTTAGATTCCGGCGAATGTGGTGAATCATGGTCAAAAACAGAAGGGTATTGGCTCATGGACAGCAATTCGGTTGGCCCAAACCAATCCACAACTGCTTGAACCACACATTGATTTTCTTCTGATCCCAAAGCATCTAACCCTGCTAGTAAAGCTAAATGTGCACCGGAGGAATCTCCCCATAGACCGACTTTGCTTGGATCTATGTTGTACTTCGCGGCATTTGATTTTAGAAATTGTATCGCATCCTTCACATCATCGAGTTGAGCAGGAAAAATAGCCTCTGAACTAAGGCGGTATTGCACGCTTGCAACGACAAACCCGCGTTTGGCAAATTCTGAGAGCTGTGGGATAAAGGCGAACAAATCTTGGTCGCTCCATCCCCATCCACAACCTTGCAGATAAATAATCAATGGGTAAACCTCTTTGTTACCCTCTCGATTAAATAGAGCATCCATCGGATTTCTATATACCAATAAGTTTAGCTTTAAAGGGGTGTTCCCTTTTTCGGAATAAATGATGTTTGGAATAAGTTGAACATATGAATTTACATCTTGATCCCAGTGAAGTTCTTTAATTTCAGAATCATAACTAATCATTACTAAATCCTCCTTATGATGTAAAATTTTTTTGAGAGGGCGGTCTCGTTGTTAGTAAAACACTTACAACTAAGTCGAAAAAATTATGCTCCCGAAGAAGCATTTTTTTTTCTAATTATGATCTCAGTAATTTCATGGATGGAGACTGCTCGCAAGACCTCTTCCATAGCTTGCTGTGCCTTCAATAAATAGATTTCCAAAACATCATGGATATTTGACCCAACCCAACAATTTGGATTGGGATTTTCATGCCAATGGAAGAGTTCACCCTCGATGACTACATCGACGGCTTGATAAACGTCGTATAAAGAAATAGAACCTGGTTCTTTTAACAAGTATGCTCCACCCGATCCACGCTTCACTCCGATTAATCCGGCTTTTTTCAAAAGTCCACTGATTTGCCGAATATATCCCGCATTAATATTCACGCTATCGGCTATTTGCTCTGAGGTCATATTATCGGTACGGACGCTTATAAGCGACAGTATATGTACTGCGATGGTGAATCTGTTACTGATTTTCATTGTACCACCCCTCGTTGTAACCAATATACTAACAACGAAGGGTGGTGTCAAGCAATCTATAGCAGTGGATGTGCGGGGAATTACTTTATCCTTTTCTCGAAAAAAGATAGCCACAGACCGGGCTTCACTTCTTTTTTATCCGTCAAGGTAAAACCATGTCTCCCATACAACCGAACGGCGGGTTCGTTCAAAGAACCGGTTGCGACGATGATCTTGCTGTTGGCATGCTCGTGGACAGAGGCAAGTAATTGACTCGCGATTCCCTTGCGAAAATGAATAGGATCTACAATCATTCGGTGAATATCCAATGTATCTCCTTCGATCAAAAAAGATACTGCCCCTGTCAGCTCGGCTCCCTCTATGTAGCCATAAAACGTTTCTCCACATGCTCTCAGTTGTTCTACTGATTCTCGCAGGGGAGGAATATCTGCTGTACCAATTATCTCTGCCTCTACACGATACGCTCTTTGCTGCAGGTTCCAAAGTTTTTGTACCGTTTGTTCATCCTGTAAATTTAGTCGCACGATCATTTTCGTTCCCCCACATTTTAGCTGTCTGTTGCTGCTTCAAAGCTGTAATACACATAAGGATCTTTTGGCGCGGAGACGGCTTCTACCTGAGATGCTTTGAGCACTAGCATGTCGTATCCGTCTACCTGACGCAGCTCGAGCTTTCCGCGAACTTTTACCCAGCTATCTTTTGCCCATTTGTTCGCGTCCTCCTTTTCCACCAGAACGCCGTAAACACTGGAATCTGCTGTACAGCAGGTGACGGAAAAACGCGCTACAACAAACTGCTGCTTGGTAAAATCAGGTTGCCGATATACAAATCCCATCGTTTCAAGCTCTTTCCCAGCAAATTCTTTTGCATATAGCTCCATTGTGGTGAGTCCGTCCAAGAACACTTTGTCATTCAGTTCAATCACTGGCTGTTTATGTAAAAAGACGGCGATATCCGTGTAAAAGTCACCAAATCCCCCGTTCGAGAATCGTTGCCGCAATTGCTCGTCGTCTGTTGCTTGCACCGGGGGTAAAGCTGCTTGATTGGTAGCTTCTGACTGTGGTTCTACGCTTTGTTCGGCATCTTCTTTTACTTCTGCCTCCTGCTCCGCATTTTCTGCTGCATTCGCATTCATATTCGCGCTCGCCGTAACATCCGCCAGCTTTCGTACATCATTGCTGAGTAACGTGATCCCCCGCTTCTCCGCTACATCACTGCCAAGAATTTTATCCGGCATGACAAAGCCCATTACGATGGGGAGTATAAACAAGCTATAAACCAAAAGGGAGCCCATAGGTGTACGCGGAACTTTGTGCTGCTCCTCACAATCGCAATCGTAAACACTACTGCCAACAAAAATTTGCCGTATGCTGACAATTGTCAACAGGGCCAGGATGACGAGTGTGACATAGCTGAACATGTGCAATCGCGGTGCGAGATAGTGACTGAGTGTTTCCGACAGGATCAAATAGGCCAACAACACTGTAATGCCCGCCAAAATCAAACTGCGCATGATATGATGACGCTTCAATTTTTTCTGATCCATATTCTCCTCCTTACATCGGTATGAGCATGGTGACGCAAATTACCAAAAGCGTAATAGCCACAACCAACTTGACAACAAAACCAAAGCGAAACGTTCCAAATAGCATCAACGTCGTTTTTAAATCGAGCATGGGACCAAAAACCAGAAAGGCAAGCAACGAGCTGCTTGAAAATGTATTGGCAAAGGAAGCAGCGATAAACGCATCTGCCTCTGAACAAAGCGAAAACAAGTACGCCATCCCCATCATGACCAAATTGGAGGTGAGCGGTGTTTGACCGATGTCCATGAGCGTATCCCGGCTGATGTACACCTGTAAAAGCGCACTGATAAACGCACCAAACAACAAATATTTCCCCATGTCAAAAAATTCGTCCACCGCGTGGGCAAACGTCGAGGACAGCTTTCCACCCGTCGCTTTTACATGGTCGGCTTCATGACTGATTTGCGATTCCATGCCGAGCCGTATTGGATTTTTTTTGACAAACAGAAAGACAAGCATGCCTACAATTAGCGCAACAACGAATCCCGCAATGCCCCGGTAGAGAGCCATTTCCGGCTGACGCGTGAAAGCCACATAGGTCGATGACAAAACAACGGGATTCACAATCGGTCCCGCCAATAAGAAAACAATCCCGACTGACAGCGGCATCCCTTTTTGTATCAAGCGACGAACCACAGGGATAATGGCACATTCACATACGGGGAATAAAAATCCCAGTAACCCGGCAAACGGCAGGGCAACGAGTGGATGCTTCGGTGTCCAACGCCTCACCTGCTCTTCTGTCACAAACGTCTGGATAAACGCAGAAAAGAATACACCCAAGAGGACAAACGGGATTGCTTCCAGCCAAATACTAAGGAAAAAGGTTTTCACATCAAGCCACAAAGGGGACCATTCTATGCTCCAACCGGAAAAAAAGTCGCTGTCCCTGCCCATTGTTAACCAAACGACACTTAGTCCAAGCAGGAGCGCCCCGATTATTTCAACCAGGAATTGGCGAATCTTCAGAATCAAGTGGAATTTCTCTCCTCTCTTTTCACAAATAGGTATCATTCCTATTTATATAAAGGCACTGATATTTCCTTCTTTTCCTTGACCTTTTTTTACAAAATGAACAGGTTGTCCAGCCTTCCCTTCCCCCTTTATCCGTCTTATAATGGTGGAAAATGGTACGGTTTGGGGTGAAGGAAATGAGCGAAGACATTCAGCGCATTCCCACTGATCTAGAGGTTTGTGAAGTCCAGACGATCGACGAAGAAAAAGTAAACAGGCTTCGGCCCAGAATGATGGAGACGGAAGGTGTCGCCCCTCTCTTCAAGGCTCTTGCAGATGATACGCGAGCAAAAATCATTTATGCGCTGGCACTTGAAGGAGAGCTATGCGTATGCGATGTCGCTGCAACCATCAATAGTTCGATTCCCAATACCTCCCACCATCTGCGCTTGTTAAAAAACATGGGTCTCGCCCGGTACCGAAAAAATGGCAAGCTCGTCTATTACTCACTCGACGACGATCATGTCCGCCATTTAATCATGTGTGGTATTGAGCATGCTGCCGAATTGAAGCAATCAAAGCCGTAAATCCACTGGCTTTTATCCGGGTCCGTCACCAATAGTGGCGGCCTTTTTTGCTGATGTCCAAAAAACATTCAAACAATTACTTGAATATAATAATGAATATGGTATGATTTAGGTAATCCTTACCGGAAAGAAGGCCCGAATCATGAACGACTATGACGTCATCGTAATTGGCGGAGGGCAGGCAGGACTTGCTCTCGGTTATGCTCTCAAGCGTAAAAGCCGCCGTTTTGTCATCTTGGAGCAAAACAAACGGATTGGTGATAGTTGGCGCAAGCGGTACGATTCACTCGTACTTTTTACGCCTCGCAAATATAATCATCTGCCTGGCCTCGCTTTCCCTGGAGAGCCGCATACACTCCCAAACAAAGACGATGCAGCAGATTATCTGGAATTGTACGCGAAACGTTTTGAATTGCCAGTCATGCTCGGAACTACCGTTTTGGAACTTAGCCATGCCGGATCTAGATTTCAGGTTCGGACACCAGACAGCTTGCTCTTCGCGAGCCAGGTAGTGGTTGCTACAGGGCCCTTTCATACACCCTATATCCCGGCTATCGCAAACAGCTTGAACCCGAGCATTCGTCAATGGCACACCGCGCAGTACAAAAATGAAAGCCAGCTCATTGACGGTCCTGTCCTCGTCGTGGGCAGTGGCAACTCTGGCGCGCAAATCGCAGTAGAGCTTGCCGCTCATCGTCCCGTAGTTTTTTCACAAGGCGAATCACGTCCTTACTTGCCGCACTTCATTTTTGGAAAACCTATCTTTGATTACATGAAGGTACTCGGGTTACTTGATGTCCCCCGCTCCACCTGGCTAGGACAAAAATTGAGTCAATCACCTGATCCCATTTTCGGTTACAAAAAGCAGGTCCGCGATTTGTCCAGATCCGGAGCAATGCGATTGGTTTCCCGGGCAGTACAGGTGAATGGAAACACTGCTATTTTTGCAGATGGAAATCAAGCAACGGTCAACAACATATTGTGGGCTACCGGTTTTCGATCGAACTACGATTGGCTTAACGTCCCTCATGTGCTTGATTCCCACGGCCGACCGATTCATCATCGCGGGATAACCAAAGTTCCTGGCCTATCCTTTCTCGGGCTACCCTGGCAGCATACACGAGGATCAGCGCTTATGGGCGGTGTTGGGAATGACGCGCTTTTTTTAGCAGAGCATCTATAATTCATTCATTTTATAAGGAGGACACAATTATGGGATTTCATCATCACGATCATGGAGATGGTCATGGTCACGACCACCATCACCATGGAAAAGGAGCCAGTAAACGAGCTCTTCTCATTTCTTTCCTCATCATTGCTGTATTTTTGGTTGTAGAAACCATCGGGGGCTTCCTCACCAATAGTTTGGCGTTGCTCTCTGACGCTGGGCATATGTTAAGTGATGCATTAGCGCTTCTATTGAGCTTGATCGCTGTTCATTTCGCTGCACGACCACCTTCTGCCAAGAGAACATTCGGGTTGAAACGTTTTGAAATCTTGGCTGCACTAACCAATGGTGTGACACTCGTGCTGATTTCCTTGTTCATTTTCTGGGAAGGGTTCCAACGCATGTGGAATCCCCCTGAGGTTGCCAGTGGCTCCATGATCATTATCGCCTCAGTTGGACTCTTGGCGAATATTGCTGCAGCCATGGTACTCATGCGTGGTGATACCAAGAACAACGTCAATGTACGCAGTGCCTATCTCCACGTTCTCGGTGATCTTCTCGGTTCTGTCGGTGCAATCGTTGGTGGTATCCTGATGTGGGCTTTTGGCTGGTACATTGCCGACCCGATCATCAGTATCGTCGTGGCTGTCCTGATCATGCTGAGCGCATGGCGCGTAACGAAAGAATCCGTCAATATTTTGCTGGAAGGAGCCCCTTCTCGGCTGGATACGGCAAAAGTGGAAGAGCGACTCAGTCAGCTGTCTGGAGTTATCAAAGTGCATGACCTGCACATTTGGACGGTTACTTCCGGATTTGATTCCCTGACATGCCATCTGGTTGTCCAGGACGATTTGCCCAGCTACCCTGTGTTAAATGACGCGCTGGTCCTTTTGGAAAAAGAATTCGGCATTACACACGCTACCATTCAGATTGAGAACTCCTCTACTGTACATGGTGACTTACATTGCCAGGCAACAGCCGATTCCCACGATCACGATCATAACCATGAGCATGAGCACAACCACGACCATCCGCATGATCATAAACAACATAACCATTCCTAAAAAAAGAAACCATCTCCCGACATTTCGAGAGATGGTTTTTCTTGTGATTAATCTTCCATCGTAGACAGGTCACCAGTTGGTAGACCTAATTCCCACGCTTTCAAGACGCGGCGCATGATTTTTCCGGAACGAGTTTTTGGCAACTTGTCGCGGAATTCGATTTCACGAGGAGCAGCATGTGCAGCCAATCCTTCTTTTACAAACTTGCGAATCTCTTCCATCAACGCTTCACTTGGCTCATACCCAGCTCGCAGCGCGATGAATGCTTTGATAATTTCACCACGAACCGGATCTGGTTTGCCGATGACGCCCGCTTCGGCTACTGCTGGATGCTCCACGAGCTTGCTCTCTACTTCAAACGGACCGACTCGCTCACCCGAAGTATTGATCACATCATCAATACGGCCTTGGAACCAGAAGTAGCCTTCTTCATCCTTGTATGCAGAATCCCCGGATACATACCAGCCTGGGATGCTGAAGTACTCCTCGTACTTCGCTGGGTTGTTCCAGATTTGTCTCATCATGGCCGGCCAGCCCGCACGGATTGCCAGATTCCCCATACGATTCGGCGGCAGCTCATTTCCGCGATCGTCAATAATCGCTGCATAAATACCTGGGAACGGCTTACCCATCGATCCAGGCTTGATCGCCATACAGCGATAGTTAGAAATCAGCTGAGCACCTGTTTCCGTCATCCACCAGTTGTCGTGAATGCGTTGATTGAACACACGCATGCCCCAGTGAACGACTTCAGGATTGAGTGGTTCGCCAACGCTCAGGACGTGACGCAGACTGGATAAGTCAAACTGCTTGACGAGTTCATCCCCTGCCCCCATGAACATGCGGAACGTAGTCGGAGCACTGAACCAAATCGATACTTTGTTTTTCTCAATGACTTTATACCAGTCTTCGGGAGTGAAACGTCCACCACGTACGACAATGGTTGCTCCATTCAACCAAGGCGAAAAAATGCCATAAGAGGTACCTGTTACCCAGCCTGGGTCTGCTGTGCACCAATAAATATCATCCTCTTGCAGGTCGAGAATCCATTTCCCAGTTTGGTAATGCTGGATCATGGCATTGTGGACGTGCAGGACACCCTTTGGCTTACCGGTTGAGCCTGAGGTATAGTGCAGAATCATGCCATCCTCACGATCGACCCATTCGATTTCCAGCTCGGTGGAGGCTTCTTCCATCGCTTTTTCAAAGCGGATATGACCTTCTTTTAGCTCCTCTTCTGCACCTACAACAATCACGTGTTTTAGTGCTGGCAGGTCGTTTACTGGAATACGCGGCAAAAGTGCAGGTGTCGTAACGATCGCAACGGCTTCGCTATTTTCCAAGCGATCACGCACAGCTGCTTCCATGAACGCTTCAAATAGCGGCCCTACGATTGCACCAATTTTGATCGTACCTAAAACGCTTACATAAAGCTCCGGCGAACGCGGCATAAAGACGAAAACGCGGTCCCCTTTCACAATGCCCAGATTCCGCAAAACATTCCCGAATTTATTGGATAATTCACTTAATTGCGCAAAAGTATAAGTCTCGTCTCTCGTCGCATTGCTGTACATCAAAGCGATTTTGTCTTTCCGATCCGTAGCGAGATGTCGATCAATGGCTTCATACACCATGTTCACTTTCCCGGTCTCATACCAAGAGAATTGCTTCTCCACATCCGCCCAATCAAAATTCGCATATGCTTCATCATAATTTTCCAGATTATAAGGGCCTTCCGTTGCTGGAATTTTCTCTACGTTCATGTCGTCACTCTCCTACTCTACATCGTTTTTCTCACTACGCAACATTCATAATATTTCTACATTTTTTGCGTAATTCCTCCTACCAGAACCTACTTATTCGATCGTGAACTTTTTCTAGTATAATGACAGTATTCTTACCGCAAAGGAGATGGCTGACCATGATGATCTGGTTTATTTTACTTGGTGCTATCGCCTTGTTGCTTTTTCGAGCCTATCGCAATACATTTGATGTTCAAATAAAAGAAGTTGCGATTCCCTTGCAAAAATCACAGCACCTTCAACACCCGCATGATTTTGAGCCGATTTCGATCTTGCACTTGTCTGATTTGCACATGGAAAACTTGTCTGTAGGGCCCCAGCGCATTGTCGATGACTTCTCGCAGCGTCAGGTAGACCTGATTGCGATTACCGGCGACCTGCTTGACCGTGAAATAAACATTCCGAAGGCAGTCGCTTTTGTGCAATATCTCCAGCAATTACAGCCGACACTCGGAATTTATGTGGTTTTTGGCAATCATGACTATGTTCTTGCCCCTTTCAAGCTCGCCCAGTTGAAATCAGAGTTAGAACGCATTGGCTGTCGTGTTCTTCTCAATGAAAATGAAACCGTCTATCACAAGGGGCAGCCCCTGCACATTATCGGTGTGGATGATTTCAGCACGCGCCATAGCAACCTGGCCAAGTCTTTCTTCGATGTACCCGAGACAGGAGCAAGGCTCGTCTTGACTCATGATCCTAATATAGTTTTGCACATGAAAGAGTATGCTTACGATTATTTGTTGTCAGGGCATTTTCACGGAGGACAGATCCATTGGCCTCGCCCCTTTCATCTCGCAACGATGGGGAAATTACCTAAGCAAAATATCGTGAAAGGTCTTCACGAGATGGATGGTCGCCCCTTTTACATCAGTGAGGGCTTGGGGCAAACAGGGGTAAACATCCGTCTGCGTTCCCGTCCCGAGATAACCTTGCATGTCCTGGGCACTGATGCTCCATACAACGATTTGGCCACTCCAGCTCCGGCCCTACAAGAAACCGCTGCCACGCTCGCCCTCGACTAAGGTATAATAACCTTACTTTCGTGTCGAGATGGGGGTCACCTTGTGGAAAAATGGAAGAGAGATGTCGAGCACATCCGACAAACGACGCATTTACCTATCGAATATGTACAAGTCTCACAAACAGAAGCAGCACATATCCAGCAGGATTGGGTACAAAAAGGCTGGGAGCAAGTTGCCCGCCATTCGAGTAACGGTGTAGTGACATTGATCCTTATCGAAACGGTAGCATGGCATACTTCAGCCCGAGCGTTGTTGGATCTGATTTTTCCTCATGTGGATGATCCAGCAGCGCTTCCCCTCCCAAAACAGATATCCAACTGGCTTTCGAGCATTGTCACTGGCTCCCCTGTTGCAATCCCTGCTCAACTCGAAGCAAAATGGCCGTGGAAAGAAGCGCGTGTCTCCTTTTTATTAGAGCGATGCAGACCGGATCGAAAGGGAGAATGGGATTCCTTGCAGCCCTTGCTGCATGATTTTTTTGAAGGAGGACCGGATTTCATTCCGTTAACGCAAACACATGCCCTTCTCATCGTCCCTGTCTCCATGCTCGATCATCAGAAAACGGCTTCAGAGCTTATGGAGTGGGCATCTGGCCTGCATGATCTGATTTCGATGGAATGGATGGAACCCGTTCGCCTTGTTGTCGGATCGCCAATCACGAGTCCACTTGCATTGGGCGACACTCTATTACGGCAATTATCACTTGCCCGTGCCCTTCAATCCTATCGACCACAAATGATGGTTGCTGGAGATTGGTCTTATCCGTTAGAACGATGGGCAGCTTCTCTCCCCAAAGAAATAGCAGCCGCAATCGCTAACGAGCTGGCTGCTGTCATAACCGTTCCGCACATGACAGATGAACAACTGGAAACATTAGATACGTTGTTCGCCAGACAATTGAATGTAAGCGATACAGCACGACAGCTATTCCTTCATCGGAATACACTGTTGTATCGATTGGACAAGCTGACAGAACAAACCGGATTAGACCCGCGATTGTTTCCTGATGCCGTCATGCTCCAGCTCTACCTGCTCTTTCGTCAAAATTAACAAAACATTTCGTATATACTGTCCGTATCCAACTTGCAAGTGAATTGGTACCCTACCCTTACAGTTATCCAAGAATTTTCTTTCTTCACAAACCCGAGGAGGTGCCTTTTTCATGGCAAAGGTAAGTCTTTCCCACATTTATAAGCGATATGGAAACAACGTTACGGCAGTTGACGATTTTCACTTGGAAATTCAAGATCGCGAATTCCTCGTTCTGGTCGGACCATCTGGTTGTGGAAAATCTACCACGCTGCGCATGATTGCAGGTCTGGAAGAGATTTCGGATGGTGATTTATACATAGGCGATCGCCGTGTCAACGATGTGGCTCCCAAAGATCGCGACATCGCCATGGTTTTTCAAAGCTATGCACTCTATCCGCATATGAATGTATACGAAAATATGGCTTTCGGTCTGAAATTGCGCAAATTCTCCAAATCTGATATTGATAAGCGAATTCAAGATGCAGCGCGAATCCTCGATATTTCGCATTTGCTAGACCGCAAGCCAAAAGCGCTGTCAGGGGGACAAAGACAGCGTGTTGCATTGGGTCGTGCGATCGTGCGTGAACCGCAAGTATTTTTGATGGATGAACCGTTGTCCAACCTCGATGCAAAGCTGCGTGTACAAATGCGCACGGAAATTTTGAAACTGCATCAACGCTTGAATACCACGATCATTTATGTGACACACGATCAGACAGAGGCCATGACCATGGGAGACCGGATCGTCGTCATGAAGGACGGCCTTATCCAACAGGTTGCCACCCCGACCGAAATCTACAATCATCCAGTCAATCTGTTTGTAGCGAGCTTTATCGGCTCCCCTGCGATGAACTTTGTGAAAGGGAATCTTTCCGAAAAAGACGGGGCGCTCTATTTTGATGCGCAAAATATTCATGTACGCTTCCCAGAAGATAAAGCTAAGACTTTACGGGAAAAAGGTTATGTAAATAAGCAGGTTATTTTTGGGATTCGCCCTGAGGACATTTACAGCGACGCCTCCTTTATGGAAGCAAATCCATTTGAGAGCTCACTTGAAGCAGAAGTTGAAGTCGTAGAAAATATGGGCTCTGAATTGTATGTATATTTCCACAATATTGGGGATACCCAGATGGTAGCGCGCGTGGATTCTCGTGAAGCGCTAAAACCTAAGATGAAGGTAAAACTAGCGATGGATCTTGCCAAATGTCACGTATTTGACAGCGAGACAGAAGTAGCTGTATTCTAATAGCGAACTGAGAAGGAGTGTCCCATCCGGCATTCCTTTTCCTATTTTTTTGTGCAAAACCTTTATAGAGAGAACACCTAGAGAGATAGCGTGGAGAGGAGCGGATAAGAAGTGGCTTATCAAATCGTCTTTTTTGACATTGACGGAACCTTACTGAACACCGATCACATCATTCCACAAACAACGGTGGACGCCGTACAAACCTTACAACAAAACGGTGTCCATGTCGCGATCGCAACAGGCCGAGCTCCTTATCATTTGATGCCAATCGCTGAGCAACTGGGCATTGAGACATTCGTGGGCTTTAACGGGTCGTATGTGAAGAGTGAAGGGAAGATCATCCATCATACGCCAATTGCTACAGATACTTTGGCAAAGCTCGAACAAATGGCTGAGGGTCATTCCCATCCCATGGTATTTTTGAGTGCAGATCACTTCTATGCCAATGCGATGGATCACCCACATATCATCGAGTCTTTTGATTGGTTGGGACTGGAATACCCAGCGTATCGCCATCGCTACTGGGAGGAAATGCCGATTTATCAAGCATTTCTCTACTGTGGCCCAGATGAAGCTAAGTACACAGGAGAATTCCGTGACGTCTCTTATATTCGTTGGCATGAACACTGCATGGATATTTTGCCTCCAAATGGCTCCAAGGCAAAAGGAGTTGAAGCCGTCTTGAAACATTTTGGACTCACTCCTGCTGAAGCTGTTGCCTTTGGAGACGGATTGAACGACAAAGAGATGCTCTCCTATGTTGGCATGGGGGTAGCGATGGGTAATGCTCATGAAGAATTAAAGCCGTTCGCCAATATGATTACGCGCCACGTAAACGACAGTGGCATCCAATATGGTTTAGCAAAGCTTGGCTTAATCTAATCACGCTAACTGTAAGCTATTTCCTTCATAATCACTCCCTTCATGTGCACGATATAGATAACAGCACTGGAGGGAGTGAGTTTTTTTGCGCGTCTGGCCTTTTGTTGCCGCTATTGCCTTGGTCGGTCTCGTAGTTGTCCCGTATCGGATGAATCAGAATGCAGAACAGGAAATGCGCGAACCTCATCCCCACGTGACATCGCTTCAGGCGAGAATTCCCCGGATTAACTACATTGAACAAGTGAAGGATATTCGTCGTGACTTGGAGAAAAAAAACCATATTCAAACGCTTCATCATAACCAGCGTGATCGCAGTCATTATGTAGAAAATGAAGTCGTCGTGCGCTTTTCACCTCGACCCAAGCAAGAAAAAATTGATGAGCTCGTTTCTTCGTTGGATGCCAAGATCAAGCGCGACTTTGACAAATTTCTCATTATCAAATCAAAGAGCATGACTACCAAGCAGCTCATGAAAAAACTCGCTGAACACCCTGACTCGGTATATGCCGAACCGAATTATCTCCTACTCCCCAATGTGAAGCCGAACGATACGTACTACAATGATTACCAGTGGAATCTTTCTCTGATCGGCATGGAACAAAGTTGGGACGTCAGTGAAGGCAGCAGCAATGTTATCGTAGCAGTCGTCGATACGGGAGTTGATATGAAGCATCCAGAATTTGCTGGTAAGCTGGTCAAAGGCTACAACGTTTTGGATGGCAGCAACACCCCTCAGGATGATAATGGTCATGGAACCCACGTATCGGGTGTCATTGCCGCGAAAACGAACAACGCAGATGGTATTGCCGGGATGTCCTGGAATAGCAGGCTCATGCCGATCAAAGCCATTGGCGCAGACGGTTCGGGATCAGCTGTAGACATCGCACAAGGGATTTATTGGGCGACTGATAACGGGGCAGATGTCATCAACTTGAGCGTAGGCAACTACACCTCCTCTGCAGCTCTACGGGAAGCTTGTCGCTACGCCTTTGAAAGGAATGTCGTGTTGGTCGCGGCTTCCGGAAACGATGCGAGTGATCAGCCTAGCTTTCCTGCTGCCTATGATGAGGTCCTCGCCGTTGCCGCTGTCGATCACCGCAAAGAACGTGCCGATTTTTCCAACTTTGGTGATTATGTAGATGTATCTGCTCCTGGGGTCGATATTCCTAGCACGTACATTTATAGCGATTACGCCTCGCTATCAGGTACTTCAATGGCATGTCCTCACGTCGCTGCACTAGCTTCGCTCATCCGTTCCATTCATCCTGATATGAATACCCGAGACGTGATGAATCTCATCAGACAGTCCGCAACTGACCTCGGAGCTCCGGGTCACGATCAGTTGTACGGATACGGTATGATTAACGTAAACCAAGCCCTTCGCCAGGCCCAGCCGGTCGAGGAAGTCAAAACGGAACAGCCTCCAAAAACAATCGGGGGCTTGCTCAATAAATTCTTTCAACGACTGCGTTTTGGTGGGCAGTAAGCTTAGTGAACAAAAAGACGTACGAACTAATTTAGGGCTCGTACGTCTTTTTTATATGGGACCACGCCCTTATTTCTCTGTTAAATCGGATGTCACTGAGGCTTGGGCATACCATATGTTTCATAAGCCTTGCGCAAAATCTCAAAGCTCTGCTTTTTGCGTTCATGGTACGTGGGCAGATCCCATTTGTCCCATTGGTACAAGAGTGGTTTGGAAGCTTCCCGCGAGAATGGCTTTTGATTGGAATGTGCAAACACTTCCACTCCAACACCTTTACTTTCAGTTGGAACGATTCCATTCTCCTCATACGGGTATTTCCAAACCTGTTTGCTGCTCGGGTCAGTATACCCCAGAAACATCCAAGGAATCCGTATTTCCAAAACATTACCCTTTGCATACCAATCTGCCAATGAGTTGTACGTCGGATCTTCTGGATCGGAAATCCCTGGCTTCATGATGCCCACTTCCAGCTCTTCGAAAGGTACTGTTTTCTTGGTTTCCGGTAAATACAATGCTTTGTTGAGTGTCAGCTTCCATGGCAAGAATATGCCCCGATCTGCTTGATCATAACGCTCGTCCCAAGGCAGCATTCCCTTAATATACCCATATAGCCAACTATGCTGATCATAGGCGCTATTGACAAAAATGCGAGAATTGCTTTCCCCTTGCATTCGCAGCAAAAATTCTATCTCTTGGGAAAATGTAATTCCTGGTGCTTGATCAGCGGTTCGACTCCCACCACTCAGCGTATCAAAGCCAATATCCAGCCTGTCCTTTGAGAAATCCCAAACTCCTTCGCTCTTCTTTAGCATGAGATACAGGTACGCCTCATCGTGTGAAACAGAGAGTTCAAATCCGGGATAAGCACGTTTGACTCGCTGAAGTCTTTTTTCCCAATCTGCTGTTTTCCCATCAAGGATGATCTGGTCGGAGACGTAATTACCGGGTTCGACCGCGATGACACCAAATTTTTCCTCGTTCGTTAACGGATTGTTCCACATCGCCCTCCTCTCCCAAGGCAACTCCAAGTCAATCGTATTCCAGGTAAATTTGAACCATTCATCCTGCCATGCGAATAAAAGTGCGCCATCGTAACCCTCTTCATAAATATTGCGCAGCATGTCAGCGTTTATCTCACCTTGCTCTTGTTCCGTATGCATTCCTTGATTCCGTCCAGCTGGCCCGTAATGAGTCATTCCACGCGAGCTGGGTACGCCATATTCGGCAACTAACAATGGGATTCCTTTATGGTGGGCACGCAAATCATGTAAGTATCCGGCATACGGATTTATCTTGCCGCTTGAATCCCGGTATGTTTGGTACTTTCCCTCATATCGCAAAAAGTCCGGGTAATACGGATAGACATGATAAGCGGCAAAGTAACCGGCTGTCCATGCCGCCGATGCTTTCAAATTCATTGGGTCGATCGAGACCATATCCTCTTGCGGCAGCGGTTCGTTGGGATGCGACAGTGGATCGGTCGTCAGCCAGTTTGTGAACGATACTGGATGCTGCCATCCGTATTTCATCTCTTCCTCAGCCAAATAATCAAGCATGGAGGCAAGCCAACTTTCAAAAGGAGACGCTTTTTCCGTTGCTATGATGTTTTTTCCCTGATAAGGAGGAATGTCCAGATGAGATGCATTCGTTACCTGTACCGTATATGGATGCCACTCGGTACCAAGTATCCACCCTACCAAGTATTCCGATACATCTGTTCGATATTCACCGCTGGCACGGCCATACCGCTCCGGGAGAGTCACGTCTCCATGGACTGCTTGTACCGCGTCTTTAATCTCCTGGCGAAAATCTCTGGTTATCTCGGGAGTAAATGCATCCCGTCCTTTCCGATCTTCACCCGCGAGCGCTTCATCCGGCGACCAAATTCCTTGAAGTAGGAGCAACGGCTCTTCTTGTTTTTGGTTGAACTCGTGTAAGGCCTCATAAAAAATCGGAGGTAGAATCGTATAAATGCGGACGACTTTGTTATTCATTTCCTTCATCTGCGAAAACCAGCGCAAGTAATCTTCGCGGGTCGGGGAGAGCTCTCCAGGATAGTGTCCTGGTGTCGTTGCACCCAGGTTGATTCCCGCCCAAAACACGGGTTCCCAGCCTTGCCCGTTATAGAGGGCAATATCCCCGCCGTCTACTTTGGCAACCAGCTTTTTACCTTCACCTTCGAATACAGGCATCGGTTTTGCTGCTTTGCTTGCTTCCATTTGGGCTTTGCTTTTTTTGACCAGTTCCTTCCACTTTTCGTAATCATGAATGGCGTACCCGGCGTAGCCTCCAAATTCTTCGAGATTATCTTCGAGAACGGCCAGCTGCTCCTCCAATCCGCCATGCCCTTCCTCATAAAAGGTTGTGTTTTCTCCCTCTGCGCTTTGCAGCAGGTTAAGGCCTACGACTACTTTGTTTTTTTGATCGTTCGCTTCGTTCATGATCGGGTTCACAATTTCCAATACCCCGTTCGGTCCCTCTACCCTGTCGCGATAGGCCATTAATGTTACATGATCTAGCGTGCTGACCAGCCATTTGCTGACAGTTTCCGATTTGTCTTCCAGCGACAGCTCGTACATCCAAAACGGAATATCGACACTTAGCTCCAATGCCGGATCCTTTTTGATTTCCGCGGACAAGTACTCGATATTGGCTATCCATTCGTTTTTGATTACTTCCTTGTTCTCATTCCATTCGGGTAGTACGTGAGGTTCAATATCAAGATGGAGGCCACTAAATCTTTCACCTTCCCCTGCTGATTTATTATAGGTCTGAACCCAGTGTACAAAGGTGGTAATACTTTTTCGATTGGAAACAAGAGACCAGACCGGATCTCCTGCAAGAGCATCTACTCGAATGCCGGATGCATTTGCTTCCTTAATAAAGGAACGATAGTCTTGATGGGCAACATTTTCTTGATCAATATGCAAATAAATGAGATTGACGTCATGTTGCTTGGCAAATGCGATGATATCTTCTTTTTCTGTGATAATGAGCTGTGTATTCCAAATCCAGGTTGCGATCATCGGCGGAGTCCTATACAAATAAGCGATGATTGCGATGACTGGTATGATGATGATCAAAAAACCAAGGAGTAGCTTTTTTTTGCTTGATCGATTTTGTTCTGGTTCTATGCTAGCTGTAAAAATAAGACATCCTCCTACTGACTGCGATTATGGGCGGGTTCTCATCAACCGTTTAGCATACTGTTCTTTGATGCTCTGGCGTTCTCTAGCGATGGCCAAAGCGTCGTTCGGAACATCATCTGTGATCGTAGAGCCTGCGGCTACATAAGCGCCCTCTCCGATGGTAACTGGAGCGATCAAGTTGGTATTGCAACCAATAAAGGCGTGATCACCAACGATCGTTTTATGCTTGCGGACGCCATCGTAGTTGACAGTGATTGTACCGCACCCTACGTTTACATGTTCACCAATATCAGAATCACCAATATACGAAAGATGAGCAACCTTTGCACCTTTCCCGAGACGTGAATTTTTCAGTTCAACAAAATCTCCGACCTTCGCCTCCTCACCTACATCTGAACCTGGACGAATATAGGCATAAGGACCAACCACTGCTCCGTCTCGAATCGTGCTATTACATGCATTTGTGTAACGAATTTCTACGTTACCCCCTACGATACAATCACTTACGTCTGCATTTGGTCCGATGACGCAAGCCGGTCCTATTTTTGTTTTCCCGCGAAGGTACGTTCCCGGATGAATAACCGTGTCAGGTCCAATACACACATCGGCATCAATATATGTGGAGGTCGGATCAATGATCGTGACTCCGTTTTGCATATGCTGCTCATTGATTCGCATACGGAGTAATCTCTCAGCGCAAGCCAGCTGGATTCGATCATTCACGCCTGTCCCCTCTTCCGCATCATCGGTCATGAAAGCCCCAATGCGCTCGTTTTGCTCGTTTAAAATAGTTAAAACGTCCGGCAAATAATACTCTTTCTGGGCATTCTCATTTTTCACCCGGGATATGGCTTGAAACAGCTTTTGATTGTCGAAACAATACATTCCTGTATTGATTTCGCATACTTGCCGTTCTTCGGCTGTTGCATCCTTGTGCTCCACGATGCGTTCTACCAGACCGTTTGCGTCGCGGATCAATCGCCCGTACCCTGTAGGATCGTCTACCCGTGCCGTTAATACAGTTGCAGCTGCATGTTGAGTTTCATGCTGCTCAAGCAATTGCTCCAGCGTTTTCTCCCTCGCCAATGGTGTATCCCCGCTCAACACGATCGTTGTCCCCTGTTTGTCTTGCAAGAGGTCTGCCGCCATCATCACTGCATGGGCAGTTCCCAATTGCTCGGACTGGTAAGCATAGCGGACAGAAGCACCGAATTGATTTTTCACTTGCTCGGCCCCATGCCCTACAATCAAAATAATCTCATGGATGCCAAGACCATGTAATCGGTCGACAATATGCTGGATCATTGGTTTGCCACAAACCTCATGGAGCACTTTGCAACGCGTAGACCTCATCCGTGTCCCTTTTCCCGCTGCCAATACAATTGCATAACGACTACTCATGTGATCCTCCCATCAGATCGACTTATTTGGCTTCTTTCAAGTACGGCCTTACTCTGTTGACAATATCCTCAACAATATCTCTCGTTCCCATTGTCGTTGTCTGTTGACCTTTCTCGTAAACCTGCAGCATGATTTCTATCAACGTTTTTTGATCAAGAGTTTGGTCAGTGGCATCCATCATGGACAATTCAGCCCCTTACGGAAATAATGTAAATCCGACAGGTCAAAATGGGGAAAGAATCCCGTCTCCAAAAAACTGGCTGTTCCGGGATTCTTCCAAATCATATTTTTTATTCAACGGTTACACTTTTGGCAAGATTCCGTGGCTTATCAACATCATTGCCCAATGCCAAAGAAGTGTAATACGAGATCAACTGTAGCGGAATAACGGTCAGGATGGGGGTAAATACAGGCAATGTCGCAGGCACAAAGCACACCTCGTCTACATTTCGGTGCAATTCAACGTTCCCTTCCAACGTGATCGCTAACACATTCCCACCTCGTGCCTTCACTTCGGTAATATTGCTAACCATTTTTTCTTCCAGCTCTTTTTGTGTCACCAAGGCAATGACAGGCGTACCCTCTTCGATCAAAGCCAGCGTTCCATGCTTCAATTCCCCTGCAGCGTATGCCTCTGAGTGAAGGTACGAAATTTCCTTCAGCTTCAAGGACCCTTCCAACGCCACAGCATAATCAATGCCTCGACCGATAAAAAACAGGCTGGCATGATTTTTGATCGACTCAGCATAGACGCGAATATCATCTGCATGTTGGAGTGCCTTTTCAGCCTGCTCAGGCAGCTGTCGCAGATTGGCTATCAAGCATTCTCTTTCTGTTTCCGCGAGTGTCTCCTTCACTTGAGCCAGGTACAATCCCAGCAGATAAAAAACGATTACCTGAGAGGTGTACGCCTTCGTAGAAGCGACAGCAATTTCCGGTCCGGCAAAGGTAGCAAGCACATAATCGGCCTCACGGGCAATCGAGCTGCCCTGTACATTCGTGATTGCCAAGACCTTGGCTCCCAGGCGTCGACTCTCCCGCAACGCTGCCAGCGTATCAGCTGTTTCACCAGACTGGCTCACGACAATGACCAACGTTTTTTCAGATATAATAGGGCGTCGATATCTGAATTCTGAAGCGACATCGATCTCTACCGGTATCCTCGCCAGTTCTTCGATCACATTCTTGCCGATCAACCCTGCATGATAAGCGGTTCCGCACGCTACGATGAATATTTTCTCAAACCGATTGATTTGTTCTGGATGTAGTGGAAAATCCTTTAAAACAATTTGCTTTCCGTCCTCGTCAATCCGGTTGAGCAGCGTGTTACGAAATGCATTTGGCTGCTCGTAAATTTCTTTAAGCATGAAGTGCTCAAAACCGTCCTTCTCCGTCTGCTCCACATTCCAATCTACGTGGAACAACTCTCGTTGAAGCGGTTCGCCCGTTTCCACTTTCATGAGAGAAACGCTGTCTTTCTTGAGAACAGCCATTTCCCCATCTTCTAGGATGACAATGTCGCGTGTGTGCTCAAGTACAGCAGAGATGTCGGAGCCAATGAAGTTTTCTCCTTTGCCTACCCCGATAATTAATGGACTTGCCAATCGGACTGCCACCATTTTATCTGGTTCGTACTCGCAAATAACCCCGAGAGCATATGCTCCTCGCATACGCAGTACTGCATTTCGAACCGCGGTAACGAGATCGCCTTCGTATAGTACAGCAATGAGATGAGCAATGACTTCTGTATCGGTCTCGGATGTAAAAGTGACTCCATGGTCCAAAAGCTGCTGTTTGATTTCCAGATAGTTTTCGATAATACCGTTGTGGACAACAGAAAACTTTCCCGATTCATCGGTATGCGGATGTGAGTTCTCATCGGATGGACGGCCGTGAGTAGCCCAACGGGTATGTCCGATTCCCAAACTACCTCGAATAGGAGATTGGACGAGCCGTTCTTCCAAAACGGCCAGCCTTCCTTTCGACTTGCAAATCTCCATTTTTTCACCGTTAAATATTGCGACACCAGCCGAGTCATAGCCGCGATACTCCAACTTCTGCAAACCATTTGTCAGGATTTGTTGCGCTTGCCCCTCACCAATATATCCCACGATACCGCACATACGATTGCCTCCCTATTCCGTAATCATCAGCCAGTTTTCTAATTAAGCCAGGAGTACGACTCGTTCTTCCTCGGCGTGCATCCTTGCCGGATTCCCCAGCTTGTAAATGTGTTGACCTGTTATGCTGTCAAAAGCATTTCGTGTATCAATGATGGCTACACCCAGGTCAGCAAACTCCTGATAGTCAAAGCTCTTATGATTCGTAACGAGTACCATGCAATCGTAATTTTTCATTTGTTCCAAGTCATGCGGAATGGAACGAACTGTGTTCCCGCGTTTGTCTACAAAGCTTTGTGCATAAGGATCGTAGTAATCCACACGTGCCCCGTTTTCCAGGAACAGCTCATATATATGCAAGCCTGGGGATTCACGCAGGTCATCAATGTCAGGCTTGTAGGCCATCCCCAAAATGAGAATCCGCGAGTTTTTGATTGATTTGGCATAAAGATTCAGTACCTGTGCAGTTTTATTGATCACATAGTCTGGCATATTGTCGTTAATCGATTGTGCCAGTTCGATGAATTTACTATGAAAGCGGAAGCCCTTTGCCTTCCAAGAAAGGTACATCGGATCAAGCGGAATGCAATGCCCACCGATTCCAGGACCTGGATAAAATGGCATGTAGCCAAACGGTTTCGTTGACGCAGCTTTGATAACCTCCCACACATCGATGCCCATTTTGTCGCACATCATAGCCATTTCATTGATAAAGGCAATGTTTACACTCCGGAATGTATTCTCCAATAATTTTGACATTTCAGCTACTTTTGGAGAAGAAACCGTTACTACATTGGTTACCAGATTGCCATACAGCAGGGCCCCCAACTCCAAGCACTTCGGCGTGGTTCCCCCGATTACTTTTGGCGTATTGTGTGTGTTGAAGGAATGATTGCCTGGGTCTACTCGCTCAGGAGAGAAGCAAAGAAAGAAATCCTTTCCGACGGTCAGACCCAGCTTTTCGAACTCCCATTGAATCAATTCTTCTGTCGTCCCCGGGTAAGTTGTGCTCTCAAGCGTAATCAGAAGGTTTTTCTTTTTATATTTAATAATTTCACGGACAACTCCCTTAATGAAGGACGTATCCGGGTCTTGATTTTCACTGAGCGGCGTTGGCACACATATGCTGACGGCATCCAGCTCCTTGAGCACCCGATAATCAGTAGTCGGGAAGAATCGCTGAGCAGATAGGCTTGATTGGATCACATCGCAAGGAACGTCCTGAATATACGACCTCCCAGCAAGCAAGGTTTCTACCTTCCGTTGGTCCAAATCGATCCCGTAAACAGAGAAACCGCTTTTTGCCATTTCCATAGCGAGGGGAAGACCAACGTACCCAAGACCAATTACCCCGACTTTTACGGTTTTTGATTCCATTTTTTGCTTCAATTTTGTGAAGTAGCTCATTTTTTTCTTCCTCCCTTTTATCTATGTTTAAGACAATAGACTTCTCACTCGTGCTTCCAGGTCCACTGGTGAAAATGGCTTCGCTATATAATCTGAGACTCCCAGCTCGAATGATCTTTTCTTGTCGTCTTCCAACCGTTTGTGGGTTAACACCACGATTTTGGTGCCATGCGCAACTGCATTGATCTTGCTGATGAGCTGGTAACCGTCTTCAATGGCCAAATTGACATCGGTGATAACAGCGTCCGGTAAAAATCGTTTGTATTTTTCCCACGCTTCTCTCCCGTTGTCCGCCAAATAAACGCAGTAACCTTTTCTTTGTAAATAGATGCGTAAAAACTCATTCACAGTTTCATCTTGCGAAACGAGCAAAAGACTTCTCTTTTCTTCCGATGATCTTTTACCGCTGTATATGTGAATCTCACCAGCGCTTCCCTTTCCAGCAGTAATCTCCTGTACCATACCACTGAGAACTTGTGCTGCTGATTCCCCCTGTTCAGGGAAGCTGGCGATGAATACTGGCCCAGCCAACAGTTGTTGGGTCTGTAGCTGTTCCTTGATGAAGAGAGAATAGAAATGAGTATTGCCTAGCATTTGATCGCCAAGGAGAATTCCCAGAATGCTGCTTTGTTTGTCGTAAAAACAATGGATATCCGTAAACCCCTCTGCTTTTGCCAAAGACATTTTCAAATCTTGGAGCTTTTCCTCACTGCTTCCATTCGTGACAGCCAGAATAATCCCGCATGGCAACTGACTCGACTCATAGAAGGTAAGCACATGTTCAAAGGCTTGAAATAAAGGAAACGAATACGCTTTTGCAATCTGACTCATGGTATCTCCCTCCTGTGCCTTATTTCTCTATGTTTTCCAGCTTGTTCTCGTCATGGTTCCCCATGTGTTATTGTTGCGCATAAACTCGATATGCCCCAGAAATCTCCAAATGACTCCCAACTGCTGATATCCAAGAAACATGAAGAAGAGGAATGCCAACATCTTGAGGTTGTCGCGAAATCTTGTGTAACGCTTGAAGGCCAGCTCTTCCATAAAAAGAGAACCGATCCCGAGCAGCACGCCAAACAAGAGATTCAGCAGCGCATAGATAGCCAGTATTCTCCATTGAGTCATGTCCATCAATGTATATCCCAGCAGAGCCAAAAAACCGGTAAACCTGAAATAAGGATTGAGCGTTTCGAAAATGATGTTATAGGGAAATGTAATCAGCCCTACAACTTTGTACTTGGGACGGCCTACTATATAAATACCGTACTCCAGCATGTTTTTAAGGTTGCCACGTCCCCATCTTCTTCGCTGGCTTCCAAGTATTTTCAAGGTATCAGGAGCCTGGGTCCAGCAAACGGCATCAGGGCAAAAAGCCACTCGATATGGAAGTTTATTTTCAAGCATATATTTATGAAGCTTGATGATAATGTTCATGTCCTCGCCGGGATATCCCCCTCGATAACCGCCGGCTTTGACAACGAAATCTTTTCGAAATACCCCAAAGGCACCAGACACAATAATCAGTCCGTTGATTGAGCTCCAACCGATCCTTCCCCCTAGGAATGCCTTTAGGTATTCGACACACTGAAACATAGGCAAAATTTTGTTAGGAAGATTGACTTTCTTTATCATTCCATCCTCGATTTCACAGCCGTTCGCAATTCGGACTATGCCGCCGATTGCGACCGTTTCTTCAGGGTTTTCCATGTACACCTTGGCGATGCGGATCAACGCGTCCTTTTCCAATAACGAATCAGCATCAATGGAAGCAATTAATGGATAATGGGAAAGATTAATCCCTGCGTTTAGCGAGTCGGCTTTTCCTCCGTTTTCCTTATCAATAAGATATAAATTAGGATATTGCGGATTGTAATAAACGCCTCGTACGTTGGAGGTTTCCAATACTCTGGAGCCTCCTGCATACTCTGTGCGAGTTAACTGGAACTCCTGTAACAAAACTTGCAACGTTTCATCTTTGGAACCGTCATTAATAACAACGACTTCATACTTGGGATAATCTAGCGCGAGAAGTGAACGAACGTTTTCAATGATGGTCAATTCCTCATTGTAAGCGGGAACGAGAATCGAAATTTGTGGTACGTACTCTGAGCCAGAGAGTGACTGAAAGCGAGAATACATGGAGCTTTTGATGATGGAAAAAATATTTTTGATGGACAGGATTAGAATTGTTAAATAGAGCGTCTCAATCACGATTACATAATAAACAGCAAAGATCCCGTATGCTTGCAAAAAGTCCCTCATGTCAAACTCCTTTCAGGTATAATTACACGGCATAAACATAACGACTTTTCTCGTCCACCTGCTCATCCTCATGGATTTGCTTTCTGTAACTGGCATACATCTCAATCATTTCAGTATTCTGACAAACCTCCGTATCGTTCTTCTTCATCAAGGACTCGAACACTGCCGTTGCCAAAGCAGCATCATATTTGAACAATAACCTTACTGACAGGATGCGGACTTCCTTGTCTTCCGAATCAATCTGCCGATATACCAAATCCGCAATCTCCGCGGTTAAAGGAGCAGACCATCCAATTAAAGCGATTTTATTCAAATCCTTGTCCGTACTTCGCAAACATTCAAGCAATAGTGGCGTACAATCCAGCTCTGTCTCTTTCATGATGTCAACGGCAAGGTAATGATTGCTTTTTCGATGCTTTACAAGAAGCATCAACATGTTCCTTATATCGTCCAGATTTCTCGCACACTTAGCGATAGATCTCGCGATGATAAAATGAGTGGGATCGAGTTTTTTTGTCTGTAGCAATTCCAGAAGTCTTGGTACGGCTTCCTCGGATCGCATTGCTCCTAGATGGTAGGCTGCATCGATCCTTATCCAATGGAAACGACTATACAGCCTTTGGAGGTTTTGCTTGACGAGCCCTGTATCCTCACATAGTGTAATCATTTTCTTTCGGTGGCTTCCCGTAAGAGATTCGATCCATTCAATGAGTTTTTGTTGCAAAACTCTCATTTCCAAACGATTTAATTGCCAGTAAGGCGGTTTGAACCTCTCAGGCGAGTCCATATGAGACTGGATATACGTGAAGTAGTCTTGAAACTGTCCCAGATAAATGCGTGTTCTCCTTTCTATCAACAAATTCCGTGATTTAATCACCAAGATACCCATAAAAAATAGTATAATTATTACAATTAGCAGGCAGATTACCGTTACTGCTTCTGACAAATTGGCATGCAGAATGGATCTCTCCTCTCCGAATTTTTTTTGTAAGTTTTTCTGTGCATTCCTATCCATTTCAAGTCGGCAGCGGTTAGCGCCATTCAAGCTCAAACTTTTCTTTATAGAGAACGGTTCGTTCGTTTTGTTCTTTATAAAGAACGATTTAAAGTTAGTATCCTGTACAGGCAATGGAATGTAAACTATCAATTTTCTCTAAAAATAGACCAAAAACAGCGAAAATCGACTATTTTGTAGAATATCGTCTGAATATCTCGTTTTTACTCAACCTTAATAACGAACACTCTGTTTCTTATAAAGAACGATCGTGATTATAGATACTTAGCCATAATGACGCTTCATTTTATCTAGTAGAAAGGTAATTTTTTAGCAATGTCAGTAGAGCCAATTCGAATAAATGAGCCAAACGACACAGGACTAGTCCCACAAAAAGTTGTGTTTCAGCTATATTGACGTTATAATAAACGAAGAGATTTAAAGGGGTGGCTATTACATGATCGGCTCGCGTATACAGCAGCTTAGAATAGACAAAGGCCTTTCTCTTTCTGATTTAGCTGAACGCGCTGGTGTCGCCAAGTCTTATCTGAGCTCAATCGAGCGCGGCATTCAGCGAAATCCTTCTATTCAATTTCTTGAGAAAATCGCACTAGTATTAAATGTGACAGTAGACACATTGCTTCAGGATAAAGATATACCTTCAAGCGAGAATGTTGATGAAGAATGGTACAAGCTGATCGAAGAGGCTATGAAATCCGGGGTAAGTAAAGAACAGTTTCGAGAGTTTTTGGAGTACAATAAATGGCGGTTAAATCGACATAAATAACATTGTTGCCAGCACTGATATAGTGGTGGCTTATAATTTTTTTTGCATGAATTTAAAACAAAAGTCACAAATACTAGATTTACATATGAAACTGAATTAAGTATCATTTCTGATATAAGCTTTTTACCTATCTTTTTCTAACCATTTTTTGGGTAATTTATTTGTTTTTACAAAAGGAGGGTAAAAGGGGAACTAACATGAAAACCACTCCGTCTCCTAAAGATCTCCTGGATAAGGAATGGATCGATTTAATCCTTACAGCACGAAAAATGGGATTATCCATTGAGGAAATTCGTTTTTTTCTCGTGAACTCTCCTCCCTCTTTTAACGAGGAGAAAACTGATTATTTCGAAGCATAATGTAAACAGCCATTATCCATTACACTACACTTTCATAAATGATAGGACTTCTATCACGGTTCGTCCCTGATCGGGAACCCAAAGAAAAACACAGGCTTATTAGGCCTGTGCTTTTTCTATTTGCATACTTTTTTTCGCAATGTAGTCTGTCTCGTAATACTGCAAATCATTACGCATCTGTTCGAACACTCTGGACAGGGACAAGGTCAACTCCTGCAACTCAGGGACTACCTGCTTGCGGAAAATGATACAGTCCTGACCCGTATAGGCCAACCGCCCATCTTCTTCATAGACCTCGCCTTTGGGATAGTAGAAGTTATTTATACAGGTATGGTATACCTGATACAATACTTCTTCGGCAAACTCCTCATGGAATCGTGCGCGCCGGAGTGATACTCCCAGCCTTTCATATGCATTTTCGCAGTAGACTAAAAGGTGGCGCAAGTCGGAAAGATAGTTACGGTAATACGTTTCAAATTCTTCAGGATCACCTGACGCGGATACTAGAGCAGATAAGGTAACCTGATTCAAAAAACGTTCCACTTCCATGCTGACCTTTTTCAACTTGGTGTATGTCTCCTCGCACAATTGCTTTAGATGAGTCGCTGACATAAAATCCCCCTAGCGTTGAAGAATCTGCCTTTTTTAAAATAAGTATAAAGGAAAGATTATTTATTACACAAGGGTTATTTTTATACAACCTGCCTGCCAACCAAGATGCATGTAAACACAAATAAGGCTGCGCCATAGCTTTGGCGCAGCCAAATTCTTACATTTATGCCGCCGTTTGTTCTCTTACTTTCCCCTTCATTTTCCTTATCTGCAACAAATAAATGACATAGGCTGCGAACAACCCAATGAGTGTCATGAAACCGAGAACCATAAAGTCGTCCATGACAGCTGACAGCCCATGTCCCTTCGTCAAAATTTCTCTGACACCATCCAGGAAATAGGTCAGCGGCAAAGATTTTGCAATCGCAGCAATCCCCGTGGGCATCGACATCAGTGGCCATGTGTAACCCGAAAGCATGAAAGAAGGTACGGCAATCATCATCCCGATCTGAGTAGCTTGGAGCTGGCTGCCGGATACAAAGGAGATGGCATAACCGATAGCCAACACCGCCAAATTAAACATAGTTGCCAGTAGCATTAGGTCTAACGTACTTCCGTAATAAGGGATATCGAAACCTTTTAACATCAGTGTAAACGCCAGGAACATGTTGAGGGTTCCTGCCAGAAAGTACGGCAACAATTTGCTCGCTGTGATCGCGAAGAAGCCATGGCGAGAGAGTGTATCCTTCCAGGTGCCCTCTTCTTTTTGTTGGGCAACCGACAATACAATTCCCAGGAACAATACTTGCTGAAGCACTGTACCTGCAAGTCCAAATACCATGAAGGACAGATAGCTGAAGGTCGGGTTATACAACACTCTGTATCGATAGTCGATACCCGTAAACATGTTTTTTCCTTCTTCTCCCCAGCCGCCAAGTGCTTCCATCTTCTTCAGCGTGGTTCCTGCTGAAACAGACTTAATCGCTGTATTCGCTGCTCGAACTGCCGTATTCGAAATCATGATGTTACTGCCGTCGATAACAGTCAATACCTCTGCCTCTCTCCCAGCCTTCACATCCTTTTCTAATCCAGCAGGAATGATCAGGGCGATATTTGCTTCGCCCTTGTCAACCATTTTCATTGCTTCTTCTTCTGTCCCTACGATCGACGTGATCCGAAATGTATGATCGACCTCAAAGGCGCGATAGAGCTCACGACTCAATTCGGTTTGATCGGCATCCACCATGACAGTCGGGATCTCCATTACTTTTTTCTCACTGTACAGAAAGCCGAACATCGTCAAATAAATCAGCGGTACGAGGAAGAGAATATTCCGAATGGTTTTGTTTGCAAAAAGATTTTTCCATTCGCTCCAGAACAGGTGAGAGAAACTATTCACCATTACCAGCTCCTTCAAGTTGCCACTCAACCGTCAGGCCTGGACGCAATTCCGGATCGGACACCAGCAGCTTCACCTGGAAGGAACGAATATCACGATCACCGAGTTCTTGTGTCGCTTTTTTTACGGCAAAGTCAGCAGCAGGAGCTACAGTAACTACTTTGGCGTCTACTTCTCTGTTCAGGGCTGGGACAAACAATTTCACTTGATCGCCTGTTTTCACATTCGCAAGCATGTATTCATTCACATAAAATTTGACATAGTTGTCTGATTTCGTTTGGATCGTCAAGACGGTGAAGCCTTGCGAAACCAGCTCTCCCTTTTGAACGGCAACTGATTTTACAATACCGTCTACTGGAGCTGTCAGCTTGGTGTTGTTCACATAGGCTTCCATTTCTGCCAGGGCGCCTTTTGCCTGCATGACGTTCGCTTCTGCGGATTTAACATCCAGCTCCTTCAAGCCTACTTGACCTCTCCCTGCTACAGCTTGGTTGTATGCAGCTTTTGCTTGATCCAGTTGTGCTTGTGCGGCATCAACCTGCTCTTTGCGCGATCCAGTTTGAGCCATTTTCAACTGTTCTTCTGCTGCTTTGAACTCCGCTTGTGCTTTATCTGCTTGCATCTGTGCCTCTTCCACTTTCACTTGTGGAACGGCACCTTCCGCCATTAATTTTTTCATTCGCTCCAAATTTGTCGCGGCAATTTGATTTGAAGTTTGTGCTGCTTGTAATTTCGCTTTGAGCTGTGTAATTTCTTCTGAACGGGCTCCATTTTTGTTCGCGTCAAGCTGCGCTTGCGCCGAGTTGACTGCTGCTTTTGCTTGGTCGACTTGAGCATTGCTGGAGTTATCCGTCACTGATACTCCTTTTTTCGCCTGGTCCAGTCTGACGAGCGAGAGCTTGTAAGCAGCTTCAGCCTGCTCTTTCTTCGCAAGGATTTCCGCGCTGCTTAGTGTGGCAACTACTTGCCCTGCTTTTACTTCGTCACCTTCTTTTAGTGAGAGCTGTTCGATGGAACCGCCCATTTTAAAAGAGAGGTCTACCTCTGTTCCCTCGATTACACCTGCTAATTTCGTTGAATTTTGACCAGCCATGCTGCTCACATTGGAACCAAACAATACGGTTCCAAGCACTGCAATGCTGACTACAAAGCTACCTACACCGATCCATGCACGTTTGTTCATCTGTCTTCTCCTCTTGTTTTACGTTTCTCTAGACGTTATTTTGAATCATTCCTGAAAGCATATAACGAAGCGTCTGTTTATCTGCGGCACTGTTCACTGGCTCTTTGCGAAACTGCTTGCGAAGTACGGTAAAACCAACCATCCCAAACAACGCGGAAGCAAGTGTGCGAATATCGATATCCGCCCGGATATACCCCTGCTGCTGAAGTTCCAGCATGTGTGACTCCATCGTGCTGAAATAGCCACCTAGCAGATTGCCAACCATCCTGTCGCGCTGCCCATCTCCTGAGAAGGCACTCAGCAACAGGAAACACAAATCTTGATTCTCGGAAAAGAAGCGAAGATGCTCATCCAGCACATTCAGAATGCGATCCTCCAAGGAAAGCTCTTCATTTTGCATTACATTATCTACATGGTAAATCAGCATCTTCACGCCTTTTTCTATCACGTACAAAAATAGCTCTTCCTTTGTGGAAAAGTGATAATAGAGTGTTCCTTTTGCCACCTGTGCCATTTCCGCGATTGCATCCATGGTCGTTTCGCTATAACCCAATTGGGCAAATGCGGTTAGCGCTCCATTCGCAATTTGATCTTTTTTGGATGGTGCCATCACTCCTGTCCCCTTTCGATTTTTTGAACTGACTGGTCAGTACAAAGATTATATTACGAATACTTCCTAGTTTTGTCAAGCAGCCATTGCTCTATATACAAAAAAAAGATCGCTTTGCGGGCGATCTTTTACTTCTCGATAATTTGAAGGTAAGTCTCCATGGTTGCAGGCATTGGCGCGACACCGAGGTTCTCCCTTAGCTTTCCTACACATTTTTCATACCAGCGGATTGCCTGTGTCCGATTATTCTGCTGATAATACGCAGTCATAAGTAAGCGGTACGACTCCTCCCAGCAATCATCCACCCGCAGAATCGCTTCGCACCAACGGATCGTTTTTTCGAATTGCCCGTCCTCTAGCATGATTTTAGCTAACCTCTCTGCTCCGCGTAAAAACAGCGCCTGCACTCTCTCTCGCTCTTCTACACACCAATCCTCATAACGGCATTCCGGCATGTAATCACCCAAGTAGTACGCAAGCCCTTTTTCCAAAAGGATGGCCCCCTGACGACGATCTGATTCTGCCAAGCCCAGTGTAACGAGCTTCTCGAACTCTTCGACGTCCATATGGTAGCCCGATGCCAGATTGAAACCGTAAGAGCTGCCATGGCGTTGAATGAAGAATGTGTCTGTTCTGGCAGCACGATCTGGCTCGAGGGCTTTGTTCAATGCATTCAGCGACACTTTAAAATCGCGAATGGCCGCTTCTTCGATACTGTCTGGCCAAAGTCGATTCATGATTTCTTCCCGGGCTAACAAATGATGCCTCTTTGTCAATAAAAGCTGAAACAACAGCTTGGCCGTCCCACGCTGCCACGCCTTTTCGCTCAGCTCCCGGTCTCCCAACCATACACGGAAAGCGCCCAGCGTCTGAATACGAAGGGTATACCCGGGGTGGAATGTCACGTTTTGCAAGCCCAAATCATTTAACAGCTGAGAGACGTAATCCGGCGATACCTTTCGGCGCTCTGCCTCGATCAGAATTGGCATAAGCTGCTGTACATCATGCGGTGTAAGCAGGGTAGGTCTCTGCAAAAGGAATTGATATTCACCGGATTTCATCAAGGACAGCGCTTGCGTCACCGCAGGCACAAACAAATCCCATTGTTTTTTTCGATAAGCCAAGAAGCTCAGCCACAATTGACAAATGACGACACTGTAGCTATCCCCGCAATGACTAAGTCGGTCGGCACAATCGATAAAGGTAGCCCACGCTTCCTCTTCTTTCCCGTATTTCGCATATGCAATCCCGATCGCCATGCGTACGAGACTGCCTAACCAGTCGTCGCGCATTGCCTCTGTCTCTTGTATCCCCCTGTTTCCATACAGAAGCGCTTGGTCGAGTGCCTTTTCTCTTGCATGAAGCAGGGTTAGTCCCAGAAGCGTTTCTGACTTGCCGCGTGTGGATTGGAGCTCCTCCATGATTTGCAAACCTTTTTCATAAAGCTGGCGAATCTCATCCGTAGGCAAAGTTTGACTGATGAGGGCCGCATGGGCTTTTCGAACATAGCCATTCGCCTCTACAAAAGGTGAATGCGCTGCACGCCCAAGTTGGATGGCAGTTTCTGCAGATTCCCATCCTCGCTCCCATTCGCCGTTCAATGCATAGACGAAAGATAACAGCAAAGAGGTTTCCCGATACGATCTGGTCAACGGAGGATGCTTCCTTTGTTCTACCTGCCACTTACTCTCCAAGAGCTGAATGGAGGACTGCAATCGGCCAGTACGAAACAACAGGCGCGATTCCAGCTCAACCTCCGTCTGCTGCTCTAATTCCTGACTCCGTTCATACCAAGCTGCCGCCTGTTTGGCATCTCCGCGATTCGTATAGATTTCTGCCAGCAAGCGGTATAGCCTCGGTGCCATCTCATTCTCTTGCTCAAACGGGGGCAAGAGTTGAATCGCCCTCTTGAGCAGTTCTTCTGCCCGAACGCCTTGTACGCTGTCGAGATGAACGCGTGCTTGCCCTTCCAACCCGCGGCACAATCCGATTTGATCTTGCTTTTGTTCACAGTGCTTCAAAAATTGCTCGTAAGAAGAAAAGGCCTTCGCATATAGACAACGATATCGTTCTACTTCGCCCTGATAAAACAACAACCAATGCTGTTCGCACTTAATGCGCTCTGGTAACAAGGTTATCCACTCGTATAAAAAGTCCAGCTTCCCTGCTTGCAGCAACCTTTCTGATGCTTGGCACAACCACTCACCCAGCACCTCCCACTGCTCGACGAGACGCAACCGCCCAAAAGCTTTTGCCTCGTCCCCTTTACGTCTGTACCATCCTGCGGCCTTGTGATTGACATGCACGTACGTCGCTTGATTCGCAGCCAGCTTGCTAGACAAAAGACGCTGGAAAAGCGGATGAAAGGAATAATGAGATCCTGCTTGGACATGAAGAAATAGATTACAACGCTGTGCTTCCAACAGGTGTTCTATGCATCCTTCCCCAAGTATTTGCTTGCAATCCTCCAAATCGAATTGTTCGAGAACCGCTGCCTCCATTAAAAAGCACTGCATACCTGTATCCAGCTGCGTCCAGACTTCTACTTCCAGCAAATGCAGCAACCGCGATAACTCACGCAGACTGTCAGAAACCGTCTGCCCCCTCGTTACCATTTCACCAAAAGTCCGCAGAGCCATCACCCAGCCTTGCGCCACCTCTTCGACTCGGCCCCAATCCTCTTCTGACAGCGTGATGTCGTATTGATCAGAATAAAAGGCCTCGCTCTCCTCCAGCGTAAACGAAAGGTCATTTGTTGTAAGCTCCAGACACTCTCCTCTTGCAGACAACAAGTCGAGGGTGGACCATTTCGGTCGAAAGCGCGTTAAGATAACCAGCTTGACCTTTTGTGGAAGAGCCTCGGCTAACCTTTGAACAAATCGATCGACGTCACTACCATTCTCAATTCGCTGGTAATGGTCCAAAACGAGTATGTGGTCAGCCTGAAGCTGTACGCATTCCCCAACAAACCAGTCGACTAGTACCTTACTGTCTATGGAGGGCACCGGATTTTGCTCTGTGATACGTTTGAGTTGCTCTCGCAATACCTGTCCAAAATCAGAATGAACCTGACGAACACTTTCGACAAGACAGAGGACAAACGCAAGAAGGGCATCGTCTTCATCCTGAATGGTATACCAGGAAGCAGCCAGTGCTTCATCATGTAGAAATGTAGCCAAAGAAGTCGTTTTGCCATAGCCTGTCCCTGCATGAATAAGACAAAGCTGCGTATATTTCAACAGGCGTAATTTTTTCGCCAATGCAGGTCGCCGTAAGACATATGGCTTCTGTCCTGGAGGAGTTATTTTGGATATAGGGATGTGGATTGGTATCATACAATGTGCACTCCTTGCCGTTCTCCTGCTCTTCTTTGACTATTTCCCCATTTCTAACTATTCTCCTGCCATTTGAGCCTTAATCGACAAAAAGCCCACCCGGGAGTCCAGGTGGTGCTCTTTCAATCCACTAAATTATATCCAATCACCGTATATCCAATATCATTTAACAAAACTTGGAATTCTTCGTCACTGATGTGCTCTCCGTTTGTAATTCGTGAATGCAAATCTGTAATCCGGTCATAAACAGCGCGATTGGTAGACACGTACAAAATGTTGAAGCGTGTTTCTGCCTGCAAGCGTGACCTCATCCGATCCACAACACGTCTGTGCAGCGAATCTGGATGACCATTATCGACTCGCACAATTTTTCCAGGCGTATACGGGATGGACGGCCGCGGGTTGACTTCGTCAGGCTTTGGTGTATCGACTGGCAACACACCTACAATCAGGTTATCCTTGTATGCTAACACCTTGATATCGGCTACACCGGGCAGCTTTTCCGCGTGCCCTTCCAAGTGCCTCACGAGCTGCGGCTCTCGCTGATGAACCCTCTTTTGGCTAATCATGGCTGCCGGTCCTTTATCCCTACCAACGTTATCGTTCTGGAAGTTAATTCCGAGAGATTCAAATTTGGCCTGATTTCCGTTCTGATCTTCGGTGCCCTGTTCTTTGTTAGGTGAACACCCTGTCAGCAAGCCGGCAAACAGGAGTACAGCAATGATACTCCCACTCATTCGTCTCACAACAAAAACACCTCCTTGCACTTAGTGTGATGTGCAGGAGGTGTTCTTACTCAGAAATCAGACGGCTTAATCAATGGAAATAAATTCGCCTTCAAAAGTATCTTGTTTACCGTCTTTTTCAGCTTTTACGGTAAAGCTGCGAATGCCTTCATCACCATTTATTTGTAATTTAAAAGTGCCATCTGCATTAACTTCTACTTCATGTGTATCATCTTCGATTACAACGGTCAGATCTGCTTTCGGATCAACCTTACCAGTAACTCGATACAGTCCGATCACAGCTATTGTAGTAGATTTCCCTTCAATACTTTCCTTGTCAATCAAAGCAACCTGCTCAGTTTTTTTCTCATCTGTAGCTGGTTTCGTCGGATCTTTTGGCTTTTCCTGTTGGCCGACTTGATTAGGGTTCACATTATCCGCAATCAATACAGTTTGTGTATTCGGATCCCACTCAACCTTGTAGCTCAGAGCTTCCGCGATGAAACGAACAGGTACTACGGTACGCTTGTTCACAATCTGTGCAGGTACATCTAGGTTAATCGTTTGTCCATTTTTGTTGGCAATTTTTTGAGTAACGACCAATCTGATGTTATCTTTCCCTTTATTGATGGTAACGGTACGAGTTTGTTCATTCCATTTCACTTCAAATCCAAGACTCTCTGCAATCGGACGAATCGGAACCAGTGTACGTCCTTGGTTGATAATTGGTGCTTGGTCAGGAAACGCAATTTGTTTTTTATTGTACTCCACCTTAACAGCATTCTGTACGGTTTTAGGCGTTACAGTTGCAGGCGCTGCTGCCGCAGAAAATGCTGCCAACGGTACCAAAGCGATCGCTAGCAGTAATGAGGTTACTTTTTTTAGCAAAACATTCACTCCATTTCCAAAAAGGTTCACACGATTCTTAATCTACTATAGGATGAAGGCAGTTTCAAGATTTTCCTCTAGTCTCCTTTTCAAAAGATCATTCTTTCCTAGTAGCTCTCCTCTTTTCCGTTACTTTTCCTCCTCCTTTTGACCTAATTTCAAATTGTTACAAAAATGCAACCATCTTGCTTTGCAAAACCGTTACAATAGACAAGAAGCGACAGTATTTTATCTTGAAAGAGGCAATGTATGATGAACAAATTTCTCCCTTTCCTCATCCTGGCAATTATCTTAACCTTAATTCCTCCAGTAGGAAGCTCCGCCAATACGACTGCCATCCAATTGGGAAGTGATGTACTGTTCAATCAGTTCCACCATCTCATTGAAGGCAAAAAAGTCGGGTTAATTACGAATCAAACAGGTCTAAACAGTCAAATGGTTAGCACGATCGACATGTTACGACGTGATCGCTCCGTCCATTTAACCGCTCTGTATGCACCTGAACACGGCCTCGACGGAAAAACGGTCGCAGGGAAACAAGTAACGAGCTTTGTTCATCCCGTCTACGCTATTCCCGTCTACGGCTTGTCTGGATCAACTCGCAAGCCGACACCAGAAATGCTGAAAGACATCGATATTCTTCTCGTTGATTTGCAGGATATCGGATCGAGAACCTACACATACATATCTACCTTGCAATACGCCATGATAGCTGCAAAAGAACAAGGAAAAGAAGTAATGGTACTGGATCGACCGAATCCTCTCGGTGGAACGATTGTCGAGGGTCCTGTAGTTGAACCTCCTTACCGCTCCTTTATCGGAGTGGATACCCTCCCGCTTGCACATGGTATGACCATCGGAGAGCTGGCCTTGTTTTTCAATCGTACCATCGGTGTAGATCTTACCGTCATTCCGATGCAAGGCTATACACGCAACATGATTTACCAACAGACAGGATTGGCCTGGATTCCGAGTTCTCCGCACATCCCTAACTTGACCTCGGTTTTCGGGTATATGGCAACTGGTTTGGGTGAGGGTACCCCTATTCATCAAGGCGACTATTTCACCTGGATCGGGGCAGAGGGTCTAGATTCGCACAAGTACGCCGATCTGTTAAATGGGAGTCTTCTGCCTGGCGTCCTCTTTATTCCTGAGAATAAAGGAACTGCCGGGGGCGTACGCCTTCAGATCAACGATCCACATCAGTTTAACCCGGCAAAAACAGGTATTTACGCGCTAGCTTATGCCAAGCAATTACAGACATTCCCTATACCAAGAAGTACGAGTATGCAAATCTCCATGTTCGACAAAGTGATGGGTACCAATAAAATCGGTCTGCTTCTCGAACAAGGAAAATCCCCGCAGGAGATCGTTTCCTCCTATGAAGCGGATCTGAAGAAATTTATAGAGCTGCGGCAAAAATATTTGATCTATGGCGATAAACCATTTATCCCGATGCAGCCACTTCAACAAAAGCACACAAAACAACCGGAACAACCAAAGCAATCAGAACAGCCAAAACCGTCCAAGCCAGCAAAACCAGAGAAACCGACTCCACCGAAGACTGGCAATCATAATGGAACGACCGATCAAACGAAAAAGCCTGAACCCGTTAAAAAACCGATCCCTCAGACACCGAAGACTTCTGAGAAAATCGCTTATTTAACCTTTGACGATGGACCTTCTGCTGTAACTCCTCGCGTTTTGGATACGCTGAAAACGCATCAGGTCAAAGCCACCTTCTTTATTGTAGGCCGTGAGGTGGCTGGTCATGAGGCCATTCTTAAGAGGATTGTAGCTGAAGGACATGCGCTGGGAGGACATTCGTATTCCCATAATTATCAGCTTCTTTACAAAAATATGGATGGCTTTTTTGCAGACCTGGAAAAAGGCAGTCAAATGATTGAAAAGGCAATCGGTGTAAAGCCAACCGTGTTCCGCTATCCAGGTGGCAGTACGAATACCGTCAGTTTGAAATATCAAGATCCCACACGTTATAACAAGCAGCATACAGTCATGCAGGCGATTAAAGCAGAGGCGAAGCAACGTGGCTATATGTTTATCGACTGGAATGTAACCAATGGCGATGCAAGGAGCAACAAATACACAGCCGCGCAAGCATTGGCAAACATAAAGCAGCAAGTAAAGTCACAAAAAGAAATCGTTGTTTTGATGCATGATTCCAGTACCAAGTCGCCAACGGCTGAAGCTCTCCCCGAAATCATTTCGTACTTGAAAGAAAAAGGCTATCGTTTTGAAATCATTAAAGCCGATCGCCCGACTGTTTCCAACGTAAAATAATCACAGCAGCAAAAAGCCCGCTCCGGATTCAGAGCGGGTTTTTCTGTGCTTTAGACCTTGCGAGTGTCTACGTCGTCAATGTTTCATATCGGAGGCGCAACTCTCTTTTCAAGATTTTGCCGCTGGGATTTCTAGGAAGATTGTCAGCAATCATTACATATTTGGGTGCTTTGAAGGAGGAAAGACGTTCTTTGCAAAAAGCAAGCATCTCGTCGGCAGTCAGTAACTCACCTGCTTTTGGCACAACGACAGCCGTCACAGCTTCGATCCAGTACGGATGGGGAACTCCGATCACAGCGACCTCAGACACTTTCGGATGTTGATAAATAAGCTCCTCAACCTCCCTGCTTGCAACGTTCTCTCCCCCCGATTTAATCATATCTTTTTTCCGATCAACGACCGTAATATAACCTTCGTCATCCATGATGCCTAAATCCCCGCTGTGAAACCACCCTCCTTGGAAGGCAGCCTGTGTCTTTTCCTCATCTCGGAAATACCCCAGCATCGCATGGCTGGTCCTGTGTACAATTTCACCAACACTACCGCGTGGGACTTCCTTCCCATCATCATCGACGATTTTCGTTTCCACATTTAATGCTGGCTTGCCTGCAGAGCCTGCTTTTCTCATCTGATCCTTCGGTTGTAAAACAGTTGCTAATGGCGCCACTTCCGTCTGTCCGTAAAAATTGTAAAACTGTGCGTTGGGGAGACGTTGACCGAGCTCTTTTAATACTTCTACTGGCATGATTGCTGCACCATAGTAGCACTTTTGCAAAGAACTCAAATTACGCGCGGCAAAATCGGGAGAACGCAGTAAGGCAATCCACACGGTTGGCGGACAAAACAACTGAGTAGCCTTATACTCCTCTACCGTCTGTAGCATCAACGCAGGGGTTGCCTGTTCCAAAATAATTCCGCTTCCACCCAGGTACACGTACGGACCTAAAAAGCAATGAAGCTGCGCACTATGGAACAAGGGGAGTGCGTGAACTGCCACATCATCCTGCGTCATTCCGCCTTCGATAATCGTGCTGACATATTCGGAGATAATGCTTTTATGAGTGAGCATAACACCCTTTGCCTTTGATTCCGTTCCGCTAGTATACAAAATCTGCACAACATCTTCGTCCACTATGTCTACTTCAGGCTCATGGTCGTCTGCCGCTTCAATCAGCGTGCGAAAAGGCAGCCATTCCTCTGCTTGTGCTGCTGGTTTGGAGATGACGGAAAGCAGCTTGGGGGAAATTCCAGCTAAGTGGAGTCCGTCTTGAGCGAGCCGCATGAATTCGGGGGCTACGAAGCACGCACTCACTTCCGCATGACCGAAAATATAAGCGACATCTTCCTTATTCAACATAAAGTTAATCGGCACCATGATGGCTCCTGCTTTCGCTAGCCCAAAATTCAGAATCGCAAAATCCATCGAGTTGCGTGACAGTACTGCTACCCGCTCCCCTTTTTGCAGGCCTCTTGAAAGAAGCGAATGAGCCGTCTTGTTTGCAAGCTGATCAAGCTGCGTGTAGGTCAATACTTCTTCTTCAAAGTACAGGGCAGGCTTATCAGGATTTCGTCCACGACTTCTTCGCAAAATATCGCCAAGTGCATTTCTCCGAACCCTTTGCGCTTCTAGCATGCAAATTCCCCCATCACTTATAGTCTCATCTCCATTATATATTAGTTTTCTTTATTTTCTGATATTTTCAAAAAAAATAACCGACAACTAACTCTCAAAGCTCTCGACCATAAAAAAGACCCCAGCTTCTAAACTGGAGTCGGTTCATTTGTATTTATGGCGGAGGGAGCAGGATTCGAACCCGCGTGAGCTTGCACTCTAACGGTTTTCAAGACCGCCCCGTTATGACCACTTCGGTATCCCTCCGTATTTCAACAATATATACTATATCACAGCTCTACTATTTTTTGCAAGAGCTCTTTTCCCATTTCCTTTATCGCTTGATGGCAACGAGTTTCAATTCCGTCATTTCTTCTATCGCGTATTTGACCCCTTCTCGACCAAGTCCGCTCTCTTTCACGCCACCGTATGGCATATGATCCACGCGAAAAGTGGGAATATCATTCACCATCACACCGCCAACGCGTAGCTCTTCTGCCGCTTCCAGAGCCAACGACAGATTGTTTGTATAGACACCAGCCTGTAATCCATAGCGAGAATCGTTTACCAACGTAATACCGTGCCGGACCGACTCCACTGGATTTATCAGAACGACAGGGCCGAATACCTCCTGACAAGATACTTTTGCATCTGCCGGAACACCCGTTAATACCGTAGGCTGAAGCATCCGATCCACGATCTGTCCCCCACACTCCAAACGCGCCCCCTGAAGAAGTGCCTCATGAATCCACTCCAAAACACGTTCTATTTCGCGCGGATTAATCATGGCAGAATAGTCCGCGTCCTCAGAAAGCGAATCACCACCGCGAAGTGCTCGTGTTTGCTCAACAAAATGTTCGACGAAATCTGGATAGATTTCTTTGTCCACATAAATTCTTTGCACAGAGATACATACCTGCCCAGAATAAGCGAAGGCGCCAAAAACGCATCGAGGAATCACTTCATTCAGCTGCACATTGCGATCAACGATTACTGCCGAATTCGATCCCAGCTCGAGCGTGACTCTTTTCATACCCGCTCGATTGCGTATCTCCAGCCCAACATTTGGACTCCCTGTAAAGGTCACCGCCCTGACTCTTGGATCAGATACAATTTTATCACCTACGCTCGCCCCACTGCCCGTAATCACATTGAGGGCTCCTGCGGGCACACCAGCTTGCTCTGCAAGCTCTGCTAGGAACAATGCGCTAAGCGGTGTCTGCGATGCTGGCTTGAGAACAACAGTATTGCCAGCAGCTAGAGCAGGTCCGACCTTATGAGCAACGAGATTCATTGGAAAAGGAAAGGGTGTAATTGCGCCGATGACTCCCAGTGGTTCACGCACAGTATAAGCCAAACGTCCCTCTCCCCCGATAGCTGCATCGAATGGTACGGTTTCTCCGTGGAGCCGTTTGGCTTCCTCTGCCGCAAATTTATACGTCTGAATGGTTCGAATCACTTCACCACGGGCTGTTTTGATTGGTTTCCCCGCTTCTATTGCAATGATCCGCGCTGCTTCTTCCAAACGTTCATTCATCAAAATCGAGATTTTTTCAAGCAGGAAGGCGCGTTGATAGGCAGGAAGTCGCCGCATGACGGCTGTCGCTTCGTGGGCCGCAGCAATTGCTTTTTCAACCAATGATGAGTCTGCTTGCGAAATTTGTGCAATCTCTTGACCTGTACATGGAGAGAATAGCGGTGCATGAGCAGTAGCTGGGACCCACTCCCCCCCGATAAAGCACGTTTTTTTCATCGGCATATCCTCACTCTCATTGATTGGCGTTCACCTTCCAATCATTCTCCCTCATATACGTGCCTTCCTGTCTTGACTTTGAAATATTTGGATATTCCCTTACTCTTTCACACTTTCAGCCACACCGCACCATTCCAATAACGTAAGCGCAAAGATCTCAGCACAACGGAATACCTCATCCAAAACGATGTATTCATTCGGGTAGTGTGCAACCTGTGTGACTCCAGGTCCGACTACAATCGCTGGGGTATTGGCCAAAGCAGTCAACAAACCGCCATCTGTTCCCCAAGGCGATGCTTCCACAATGGCACGATCTCCTGTCACAGCTTCAAACTGCGCTTGCAAAATCTCCATCAACGGATGATCGAGCTCCACTGCTCCCGGGACCCAACGAGCTCCGAACCATTCCAGCTCAACAGGCTGCTCTGCAAACCACGGATCGACCTCTGCCAGCTTTTTGAGTGCAGCCGCCATTTCTGCTTTGGCATCGTCCATCTGTTCTCCTGGGGCAACCCCCATCCTTCCTTCCAGCTTGACGAGGTCAGCTACAGACGAAGGCCACTTGCCACCCTCAATCACCCCCAGATTAATCGGGATCGGAATGGGCAGCTTGGCGTAGAGTGGATCTTCGAGTCGATCGTTACGCTCTTTTTCCAATTGTCCAATGGCTTGAACGACAAGCATGCTCTTTTCGATGGCGCTGACTCCCTCGTAGCGGGTCCCTCCGTGAGCAGAACGCCCTTTGACGGTCAATCTGAACCACATGGAGCCCTGCTGCTTCGGGAAAATTTTCATATTGGTCGGCTCTGGAATCAGGGCAGCATCCGCCTTGTAACCACGAATGATCGTCGCCAATGTACCTGCACCGCCGCTTTCTTCTTCTACAACGCTCTGAAAAATGACGTCGCCTTTTAGTTGCACACCCAACTTCTGTAGAACCTGGATCGCCAACAACGATGATAAATTTCCACCTTTCATGTCGGTTGCTCCGCGTCCATAAAGCTTGCCGTCTTCCACCTTCCCGCTAAACGGATCATCGCCCCACTGTGCCAGATCTCCCGCGGGCACTACATCCACGTGTCCGTTTAAAATGATGGAACGGCCATCTCCTTGTCCCTTCCACACACCGACGACATTCGGGCTGCCCTCAAATGTGGTACGCGGGGAGACAAAATACGGATGTGACACTAGCTCTTCGCCTTCCATGACCCATAAGTCAACGTCCAACCCCATCTGCCCCAAAAGCTCTGCAATGCTTTGCTGGATGGATTGCTCTTCTCCTTGTACACTTGGGCTTTTTACCCATTGCTGCAGCAGTTGAACAGCAGCCTCTCGATCTTTTTCCAATTGCTCCCGTATAAGCACCTGCCAGTTTGCCATGTTTTTCCCCCGTTCCATGGTTTTGTCTTTGCTTAGCGGAAAACGCCAACCTCTCCGTCCATCTTGAGCTCGGCTTCCGTTGCTCCAATCACATCAGCGACACTGTATGGATACATGACTTCCCGCAGATACAAACCATCTGGCATGACCTCCATAACAGCCATGTCCGTGATAATCAAATCCGCAGCTTTTGTTGCAGTTAACGGCAGTGAGCATTCCCGAACGATTTTCGAACGTCCGTTTTTATCTAGATGCGTGGTCACAACCATGACCTTTTTGGCCTTTTGTGCCAGCTCCATAGCTCCTCCCATGCCAGGGACGCGTTTGCCTGGAACGATCCAGTTGGCAATGTCACCATTTTGGCTTACTTCCAGAACTCCTAAAATCGTCATATCCAATAGTCCACGGCGAATGATGGCAAAAGCAGTCGCACTGTCAAAAAAGGAAGCTCCTGTGGCAAGCGTGACAGGAAAACCGCCCGCATTGCAAAGCATGGCATTCTCCTCGCCTTTCGCAGGGCTTGGCCCTGTACCGAGAATGCCGTTCTCCGCGTGAAACATGACTCGTTTTTCCGCTGGAATAAAATCCGCAACCAACGTTGGAATGCCGATTCCCAAGTTAATGATCATGCCGTCTTCCACTTCTAATGCTGCGCGGCGGGCAATACGTTCACGATAGCTCTCGGTTTCTTTTACTTCTCCCATGCCCATTGCCAGTTCACCCCTTCACTTTGGACAATAAGGTTCACGAAAACGCCCGGGGTGACGATTTCTTCCGGGTCGATCATGCCTACCTCTACTATCTCATCCGCTTCCACGATGGTAATGTCACCTGCCATCGCCACTAACGGATTGAAATTCCGTGCACTTGTATCAAACACCAAATTGCCAAAGCGATCCGCTTTTTTCGCATGTACGATAGCCACTTCGGCAGTGAGCGGTGTCTCCAACAAGTATTCCTTTCCATCCAGAACGACCTTCTGTTTTCCTTTTTCCGCGATCGTCCCGATGCCGACATCCGATAGAATGCCTCCCAGACCGACTCCACCTGCCCGTACACGCTCTGCAAGTATCCCCTGCGGGCAGAACTCTACTTCCAGCTCCCCAGCTGTCATTTGGGCCCCTGCGTTCGGATTTGAGCCAATATGCGAAGCTATCACTTTTTTGACGCGCTTTTCGGTTACCAGCTTGCCAATTCCGATATGCGGGAAAGCCGTATCGTTACTGATCAGCGTCAGATCACGCACACCTCTATCCAAAATTCCCTGTATTAAAGTAGGCGGGTTTCCTACGCCACCGAATCCCCCTGCCAACAGCGTCATCCCATCGCGAAAATGGGTGAGCGCTTCGGACAGGGAGACGACCTTTTCAAATCGATTTGTCATCCTCGTTCCTCCTTCTCTATCCGATCAGTGCCTTGTCTTGGAGCTCTTGCTGAACAGCTACCACCGCTTCTTTCAGCAGAGATATCAGTTCATCGATTTGCTCCGTGGTAATGGTCAGTGGAGGTGAGATGATGACAGCATCCCCTGCCACCCCTTCGATTCCGCCCATTGCCGGATAAATAAGCAAGCCTTTTTCAAATGCTTTTTGAATGACCTTCCCGCCCACTCCCCCCGAAAGCGCAAACGGTTCTTTTGTCTGCTTGTTTTTCACAAATTCCAGTGCGCACAGCATGCCAAGACCACGTGCATCTCCGATCAACGGCAGCTCGTCTGCCAGTTCTTTTAGGCGGGCAAGCATATAGGCACCTTGTTCGGCTGCTTTGTCGACCAACTGATGCTTCTCCACATAGTCGAGGACAGCCAGAGAAACAGCAGCAGATTGTGGATTGGCACTATACGTATGCCCTGCCATAATCGAGCCGCTACCTTTTGTAATGGTCTCAATGATTTCGTCCGAGACAATCGTAGCAGCCATAGGCGTGTAACCGGCACTCATCCCTTTACCCAATGTCATCAGGTCAGGCACGACGCCCCAATGGTCGATCCCAAACGCTTTCCCTGTGCGACCTACTCCCGTCATTACTTCGTCTGCGATAAACAAAACCTCATATTTATCACAAATCTCGCGAATACGTTGGAAGTAACCGTCTGGTGGCACGACCGCTCCCCCAGAAGCGCCGATGACTGGCTCTGCGATGAATGCCGCTACCTGCTCAGGTCCAACGCGCAAGATTGCCGTCTCCAGCTCGTTTGCACACGCAAGCGCATACGATTCGAGGGACATGTCTTCTGGTTTGCGATACGGATATGGTCCGGTGATCGCCGGATAGTCAGCCAATAGTGGAGTGAAGCGCTTTCTGCGCAAGACGTGTCCAGACATCGAAAGTGCACCCATTGTAATCCCGTGATAGCTCATCCAGCGGGAGATAATCCGGTTTTTCGTTGGTCTTCCTTTTTCTTGCCAGTACTGAATCGCGATTTTTTGTGCCGTCTCGGTTGCTTCCGAACCGCTGCTGACAAAAAACGTCCAGTTCATTGAGCCTGGTGCCCACTCCGCTAGCTTTGTAGCCAGCTTCTCCACAGCATCGCTGCTGAAATGCGACCGGTATACGAAGGAAACCTCCTTGGCTTGCGCATACATCGCCTCAGCCACTTCTTCCACACCGTGACCAATGCTTGCCGTCACCGCTCCACTTGAACCGTCGATGTAACGATTCCCCTCTTTATCGTAAAGATAGATGCCTTTACCGTGAGAAATAACCGGATACTCTTTGCCCAATTCAGGCTTGATTACATAGCTTTTCGTCATTTTCGTCGCCACCTCGCTTATTCTATACCTCTATCCTAGCTGACCAGCACGCAAGAGCCATCCTACGTGCTGGCAAAAAAACATGGAAAAGAGACAAAATCTTTTGTACATTTTGTATAAGAGAACCTTTACCGAGGCTTTTGGAGGAGATACCTGATGACCATCACGATAAGAGAAGCACTGCAACTGCCGGACATGGTTCACACCAGGCTGATCGCAGGAGCAGGCGGACTGGACAATCCGATTCGTTGGGTGACAATTGTCGAGGTGCTGGAGGATACGAGTCGCTTGCAGGAAGGCGAATTTTTGATTACAACCGGCTTCGGGCTGGCTGAGCACACAGAAAAGCTCGCTTCTTTTATTCCTTCGTTGGCGAAGCAAAAGCTGAGTGGCGTTGCAATTCATACAGGTTTTTATTTACGGGAAATCCCCGAGACGTTTTTGACTTTGGCGGATCACTATCAACTTCCATTGATTGAAATTCCCACGGAGATAAACTTTTCAACCATAACCAAAGCCATCTTGCAGCCGATCATGAATCGGCAATTTGAAACGCTGGCCTATTCCTCTGCCATTCATAACCGTATGATTGACGCTGCCCTGTCCAAGGGAGGCCTTCCCGCTATTGCCGGGGAGCTCGCTGTACTTACGGGAGGCGTCGTGTCACTCGTTGATGCATTAGGCTTCGAAGTCACACAGCATGGCAGTTCGGAGGCACTGCCACATGATCAGTCTCAGGAAATCGCGCATCGTGTACCGATTCGCGCCAATCGCGAGCATTTTGGCACGTTGACCTTAACGAAGCCTGAGCACGCCTGGAAAGAGCTCGATAACGTCGCTCTACAGCATGCCTCTACCTTATGTGCACTCGAATATGTAAAGGAAAGGGCGGTAGCGGCAACGGAATGGCGGTTAAAAGGGGATTTTGTGGAGGAGTTGCTGAACGGGCAGCAGATGACCCATACGGAGCTGGAGAGCCGTTGTCGCATGCTGGGGTACCCGCTTGCCGGACATCATCTCTGTGTCGCTGTTCGCGTAGAGGTAGCCGACCAGACGATGCTTGGAGACATGCATCAAAGTGTCATTACGTTGATGCGGAGGCTTAGCGACCGTCATCAACGCTCTTATTTGCTGCGCGAGCGGCCACATTGCCTCTTGTTTATTTTGCCAGATGATCAGACGAGCCTACGCCTGTTGGAACAGCTCACTTCCCGCTGGAGAGGGCTGCATCCAGAGCTTGCACTACAGATCGCCTTGAGCAATCCCTGTGAGCAATTGCCAAACGTCGTCAGTGCCTCCGAAGAAGCAATGTTTGCTCTGCAAGCGTACCCGCTGTTGGCCCAATCCCCGCAAATTTTGCGATACCGGGATATGCAGGGCTATCAGTTTTTGTTTCCGTACCATCGTGAAAAAGATAGCTTGCTCCGCCTGTGGAACCCATTGCTGGACCCATTAATTCGCTATGATACGAAATACAATCAACAGCTGCTCGAAACACTTGAAGTGTATTTGGCCCAGAATGGAAACGGTCTACAGACCTCGCAAGCCTTGTATATCCATCGACATACGCTCAAGTACCGGTTGACCCAGATCGAAGAAAAAACAGGCTACCGCCTGGAGGACGCTCATCAACGTTGGCAGCTTCAGTTGGCCCTGATGGCCCGTCGTCTGCAACAGCAGTTGTATCCTACAAACAGGTAGCCTGTTATTCCCTCGTCGGGCGAAGTGGCTTTACCCATATATTCATGTCTTCATAGCCTGAAAAAATCGTACAGTTATTAATCAGCCTTCCCCGATATTCATAACCCATTTTGGCAGCCGTCACATTCATGCCTGCCGATTGTGCCCGAGTCAAGGTGTACAAAAAGTAAATTCCTGCCTCCTCCATCCTTTGTTCCAACGCGATAAACAGCGGTTGGAGGAGACCTTTCCCCGCATGGTCTGGATGGGTCGCGCAATCCGTCATTTCCGCAGAACCAAAGCGCTCGGATACTTCAGCTGAAGCAGCACATGCAATCTTGCCTTCAAATTCAACAACATAGTAGATGGTACCTTCCTGCATGGTTTTGCGAATATAGGACGGATCGTTCATCGGTGTAGGATACGTCGCGAATACCAGTCCATACAGACACGCCAATTCTTTTGTGTCTGACTCCGTTGCTTCACGCAGATGGTATCCCTCTGGTAATGATTTCTCTATCGTACTGCCTGCTTTTGACAGGCTCAACGCAAGAATTTCCTCAGCAAGTTTTTCTGCACCAGAGGTAGCCCGCTCTTTTGTCAGGTAGCAGGTGAGCATCTGCGCGTTTTCCCCTTGAAAAAAACCGTCGATGGTTCCCTCCAGTTCGTAACCCAGGGATTTCCATTGCGGAATATCTAGTTTCTTCCCGTATACAATCACTTTTGTTGCCTCTGACTCTTCGGCCAGCTCCTTCAAGACCCGATCCCACTGCTCGATTTGTGATGGTTCATACACATGCAGCTTTACCCGGCGATTTTGTCGATCAATGATCAGGTCGCCAGTGTCCTGTGCGCCTACAACATTTATCACGGTCTTCATCCTCCCCTACAATACTCCTCCTCTCATTGTAGCAAAACAAGTAAAGCCGTCATCTGCCAATCTGTATAAAAAAGCGTTCCTCATGCACAAAAAAACAGAAGGTGGGCATTCTGTTGGGTCATATTTACTCGTTCTTCATACCATGAGAGTAGATGCTTCATGTGCGAGAAGGAGGGTGTTTTTTGTGAGCTGCAATAACAATTTTGCCATGATCCTTGTCCTCTTTGTCCTTTTGGTCATCGTACTTGTCGTAATCGGATAGACTTCTGCAGATGCCTCTCATGTCAGGTCGTATCGAGGGGCCCTTTACATATCATGGTAGTAGGGAATAACACGCTCGAGAAGGGAGGAAGCCCTCGTGCCCCCACTTATCTATGCCCATCGTGGCGCTTCCGGCCTGTTTCCGGAAAATACGATGGAATCGTTTCAAGGAGCTGTCCGACGAAAAGCCAATGGGATCGAATTAGACGTTCAGCTCAGCAGTGACAATAAGCTGGTTGTTATTCATGACCATAGCCTGGAGCGCACAACCAATGGTTCTGGCTTGGTGCGTCAATACACATTGCGCGAGCTACGTCAGCTACGCGCGGATAAAGACTCATCTATGCGAGTACCAAAAGCCCACATTCCAACTCTGCAGGAGGTATTTCAGACGTTTGTCGACACACCACTGCGCTTCATCATCGAGATGAAAAATTTCTTCCTTGATCAACCTCACTTAGAGGAGCTCGTCATCGAACAAATCAGGCGTTATCAGCTAACAGAGCGAACCATCATTTCAACGTTTAACTTCGACAGCCTTTTACGAATCAAGCAATTGGATGCCACGCAAACGACGGGACTTTTATACGTTGGACCCCTCGCCAAGCCTTGGGAAGTAGCCAGCAACTATCGAGCTGATCAATTGCACGTCCCATTTGATCAACTGACGGAAGACTTGGTCAAACAAGCAAAGCAGCATCATTTTGAAGTTTTGAGCTGGACCGTAAATACTGGTCGGCAAATCCAGCGAGCCATTGACTGTGGGGTAGATGGACTGATCACCAATTACCCGAAGCGTGCGAGAAATCTCATTCGAAGTCTATAAAAAAGAAAGGGAGCCCAGAAAAGGCTCCCTCCTTTTTGTTGCTGTGACATTTACGTGCGTGGCACGAAAAACTTTCCTTGCCAGCTATTCCGTGCTTTCAGTTCTGCATCAATGCCATTCAGAACTTCCCACTTTTTGCGACTCCACATCGGTCCTATCAAGAGATCAGGTGGTCCGTCCCCTGTGATTCGGTGGACGATCATCTCTGGAGGTAGAATTTCCAATGTATCCACAACGAGCTTCGTGTACTCCTCCTGCGACAGGAATTCCAAGAGTCCTGCTTCATATTGCTTCACCATCGGTGTTTTGCGCAGCAGATGCAACAAGTGTATCTTGATCCCCTGCACATCCAGATGTGCCACAGCATCTGCCGTCTGCATCATCTCTTCGTGGCTCTCTCCCGGCAATCCGTAGATGATATGAGAGCATACACGAATGTTGTGCTTGCGCAACCTCTCTACAGCGTCCACGTAGCATTGATAATCGTGCGCTCGATTAATTAACTGGGCTGTGTGCTCATGGACTGTCTGCAGACCGAGCTCCACCCACAAATATGTGCGCTCATTCAGTTCAGCCAAATACTCCACGACGTCGTCTGGCAAGCAGTCAGGACGTGTGGCAATGGAGAGTCCGACTACCCCTTCCTGTTTAAGGATGACTTCGTACATCTCCCGCAGTTCCTCCACAGGCGCATACGTATTCGTATACGCTTGGAAGAAGCCCAAATACTTGGCTTGCGGCCATTTCTCGTGCATGCGATTTTTCACATCATGAAACTGTCTTTCCAGATCCATTCTGCGGTCACCGGCAAAATCTCCAGATCCTCTCGCGCTGCAAAACGTGCAGCCGCCTGTCGCTACTTTCCCATCCCGATTCGGACAACTAAAGCCGCCATCCAAGGGAACCTTGAAAATCTTTTCGTGAAAAGTCCCTCTTAAATGATAATTCCATGTATGGTATCTTTTATCGCCCCACAACAATGGGACGTCGTTGTTGTGAATATCTGTTGCGAGCTTCATTGCTGTTTTCCTCCTATGGGCACCGCTACGTCTGGCGCTGGTGCCTTAATCCCGTTGGCAAACGCTACTTGCTTGATCACGTCATTATAACAAATTCGGCAACGGTCTCGCTACTTTAAGATAATAGGAAAACCACAGGTGAATATTCCCCCTGTGGTTTCTGCTTGTTTACATCACTATTGCTGGATCTCCTCGATACGAATCGCGCGTGTGTGAGAGGTATGACTCCACACTTGGTTTTTCTTCGTAAAGAACGCGTAAAACATAATCGGAAGCCAGGTCAGGAAAAAGAACGGTAGTAAGAGGAGCCCGAAATACCCCTTCCACGGGACTTTATCCAAATAGAGGGCCAAGATTGGCAACAGGTAGAACACGGCAGTAGAACCGTATACCAGCCACGTAGGCAAGATCGTGGATACCGTTGAAAACGTACCAATATCAAAAAATCTTGCCAGAAACAATACCGACATCATTGTCACCATCAGCACGTACATCGGTTGGAAGAGGTAGAAGGCTGCGTCAAGCATCCCCAGCTTTCTCGACTTCACACCATTAAATAATACAGATCGAATGTAGCGTCCTGCCACATCGTAGTGCCCTTGCATCCAACGCAAGCGCTGGCGCATAGACGATTTTAAGTCAATCGGTTTTTCATCCCAGACCTTGGTGTCATGAGCCCAAGTCGGGTAAATACCGCGTTCAATACAACGTGTTGCAAATTCCAGGTCTTCCGTGAGACTCGTTGCTCCCCAGCCCATTTCTTTGAGCAGGTTGCTCTCAATGCACAAGCCAGTTCCGCCCAAAGTGTTCGGCAGTCCCAAATTGTGACGAGCCAGCTGCCACATACGGTTTGTAAACCAGTACGTAACCGCATAGGACAGCGTAATCCAGGAATCAAACGGGTTCTTGGAATCAAGGTAGCCTTGAATCACACGAGCCCCTTTGCAGAGACGGTCATTCATTACTTTCAGGAAGTTTTTCTCTACCAAGTTGTCAGCATCAAACATGACGACAGCGTCGTACTGCTTTGGTCTTGCCCAGAGGTTCTCCAGCATCCATTCGATGCCGTAGCCTTTCCCACGCTTGGATGTGTCAAAACGCTCACATGCAATTGCACCATGCGCCCGACTAATTTCTGCCGTGTTATCTGTACAGTTGTCGCAAATGACAAAGATGTCGTACATTTCACGTGGATAGTCGAGTTTCTTCAGGTTTTCAATAAGCGGAGCAATTACGGCGCTCTCATTGTGAGCAGCCACGAGCACAGCAAACGTCTTTTGCGGCTCAGATGTTACTTGCTCCTTTTTGCGGAATAGGCCTGCACAAGAAACCAGTGTTTGGTATGTGCCGATTACGCCCACCGCAGAAGTAAATCCGATGAATAATCCCTCAATGATCTCTCTAATTACACTCATGGGTTCTTCTCCTCGACCTAAATCAGATTGGGTCTGATCTGAATTTAGGTAGTGTTGTTTTTCCAACATTTCTCTATTGTTTTTCTCTCAATTGGCAGTTTACATCAAATACGATTCATAAGCAATGACCCAAAAGTGGGAAAAAATAAGGCACTGCTATCACCTTTCCCACCTTTTTCTCTTTCTATTCGACAGTGCTTGGCAGTTGGCAGAAAAAAAAGCCCTTGTCGAAAAAGGCTCTGTTTATTTAGAAAAACACAAACACTCGTTTCCATTTCTTCCTGATTGTTTCCGGGATTGGTGCGGTCGGCGAGACTCGAACTCGCACGGGTCACCCCGCCACCCCCTCAAGATGGTGTGTCTGCCAATTCCACCACGACCGCCAATAAACGCTGATTTTACTCGTGTTTTTCTGTTGACACGAAGTACGTTTTTGAGTATACACAATCAAATTTCGCAAGTCAATATCGTTTTCAACTGGATGGAGCCCAGATTTTCCCTGTCAAACTATCGCTTTGTTTGCTCAGTCTTCTAGTAGATACGTTTGTCGAAAAAGAAAGTTACATGTCGCAAAAATTTTGAAAGAATGCAAACGCCTCTCTACAAAAATATCATCGTTTCGTCACATTTTCGGAAAAGAAAGGGAGCCATATTCTCTGATTTTTTTACATAATTTATGACAAATTAGACAAAACATTTCCAATTGTGGCTGAAAGTTTTTTTACTTTTTTTTCGAAATAGGCCATTTGACTTATCACTTGCTTCTGATTGTCTCCTGAAAGGACGCACTATCTTCTACGAAAAAAACCTCCTGCGGACGCCACAACGTCTCAAGGAGGCTATCTTTTGAAAAGGCGTGGCGTCCCAGGAGAGATTCGAACTCCCGACCGACGGCTTAGAAGGCCGTTGCTCTATCCTGCTGAGCTACTGGGACTAAAATGGAGGGAGTACCCGGATTTGAACCGGGGATAAGGGTTTTGCAGACCCGTGCCTTACCACTTGGCTATACTCCCATGTTGGTATGGGGCGATCGATGGGACTTGAACCCACGAGTGCCGGAGCCACAATCCGGTGCGTTAACCCCTTCGCCACGACCGCCATATTTTTATGTAGTTTGGTAGCGGTGGAGGGAATCGAACCCCCGACCTTTCGGGTATGAACCGAACGCTCTAACCAGCTGAGCTACGCCGCCAAAATAAAAATGGCGGAGAGTGAGGGATTCGAACCCTCGCTACGCTTGCGCATACTAACGGTTTAGCAAACCGTCCCCTTCGGCCTCTTGGGTAACTCTCCGTGATTATATGCACCTTCAAAACTAGATATGCATGATTGCTAAGTGTGT
>NZ_PXZN01000140.1:0-4489 GCF_003013445.1 Brevibacillus sp. NRRL NRS-603
TATAAAGCTGGCCGGACTGCGAGAGATACGCATCCTCATCAAAATATTTGGTATGGAACAGATTCGTGGTACCTTCCGCAGAGGTCGGTGTCAAAATTGGTGGATCTACTTTTACGAACCCGTTCTCGTGGAAGAACTCATACATGGCGCGAATCACCTCGGAACGCACAGCCATGACTGCACGCTGACGTGGAGAACGCAGCCACAGGTGGCGATGGTCCATGAGGAAGTCAACACCGTGTTCCTTCAAGGAAATCGGATATTCCTCGGCGATCTGAATAATTTCCACACCAGTTACTGTCAGTTCGTAACCGCTTGGTGCGCGGTCATCCGCACGAACTACACCGGTTATGTAAAGTGAGCTTTCTTGTGTGAGCTGCGATGCATTCTCCCACACTTCTTCCGCTACTTCCGCTTTTACTACTACACCTTGGATGAAGCCAGATCCGTCACGAAGCTGCAAAAATTGAATCTTGCCGCTGCTACGTTTGTTGTATAACCAGCATCCTAGGCGTACTTCTTGTCCAACATGCTGCCCGATTCGGGCAATCGTCGTCAACATTGAATGATTCCCTCCATTTACCATGCCACGCAAATACAGACTAAGTATACCAAACAATTATACTATTGGGGGCCTGCAAATTCAATGAAAGTCTCCCTGTACAATGTTAACCATAAAATAGTTATGTAAACAATTTTGCATTTGGGAGACCTGATCTCAACATCGGCCTCCCTGCTTCTGAATCATCCACTCGCCCCATTGTTGTTTCCTACCGAATTATTTATCGTTCTCGAAATCGTATTCTTCACTACTTTCATAATCTTGTTCGAAATCACTTTCATCCGTGTCGTGATCCTCCATGTCATCCTCGTCCGTGTACTCATCTTCCATGTCTTCATCATCCGCATCTTCGTCTTCCATGTCTTCCTCTTCAAAGTCGTGATCGTGATCGTCCTCGACTTCTTCTGCCTCCAGTTGTCCCATCTCTGTTGACCATTCCAACATTTCGTGCGGGACATCTACTCCTTTTACCCCAATCCCAATCCAGTGAATCACACCAGTCGCTTCCTGCCCCTCTTGATTGCGAAATACGGTGATGATCGCGGAGGTCCTTTTCGTGTATTTGAGCGATGTATAAATCCCTGGTTGATTTGTCATTGCCACCATACAATAATGTGTATCCGCATAAGGCTGTGGCAATCGAACGGTCACATCCGTAGAATTGCTTGCGGCAGAAAGCCTGAAGGGGACGAAACCGTATTGTTGCAAGGTTATTCCTATATGATTATGCGTCTCAATTACTGGAAAGGATAATTTCTCAGCGTCTATCGACTGATCCGCAATGTGATGCGTAGTGACAGCTTTGGACGCAATTTTAGAACCGGTCACGGAGTCCTCTGCCAGTTTTTCCTGCGTAATGATCCGGTTTTGCAGATGCTGTTCTGTTATGCTCCTGCTAATAAGATGACTTCCTTTGAGCGTCCCTTCCTTAATATGAGTTCCATCCAGACTGCCTTTTATGACATGAGCACCATGAACGGAATGGCTATCTAGCTTGCTCGCATCAATGCTCTGATCGGCTATTTTCTCTCTTGTGATACTGCCGTCCTGTATTTTTTCCTTGGAAATGGAGTTACCCTGAAGATGATCTGCTTGAATGATATGACTGTTGAGATGTGTAGATGAAATTGCTTTTTCCGCAATCTTTTCCCCCGTGACGGCCGATCTGCCCAGATGGCGTGTCTTGATCGCATCTTTGGCTATTTTGGGCGCTGTGATTACGGCATCTCCAAGTTTGCTTGTCGTAATGCTTAGATCTGAAATTTTGTCTGTGGAAACAGATTCCGGCGCCAATTTTGATGTGGTCACCAAATGGTCATGCAGATGCTGGGTCTGGATGATGTACTCACGTAGATGATTGCCCCCAATGACTCTGTCAGTCAAATGCTGTTCTTCTACAGACCTTCTTGCCAGCTTTTCTGAGCGAATGGACCCGTCAATCAGATGTCGTGAACTCACGCTCTCATCGAGCAAGTGTTGTTCTCCTACACTCCTGTTCGCCAATTTGTCAGTAGTGATAGCCTTATCAGCAATCTTGGCTGTGGTAATTTGCTGATCCCCAATTTTTTTAGCCGTCAGCATCCCGTCTTGCAAGTGACTCGATAGGACACTGCCAGCTTGTAAATGTGTGCTTCCGATTGACTCTTTGGCGAGCTTTTCTGCCGTGACACTGTTGTTGTCCAAATGCTCAGTCAGTATCGCATATGGCCCCACTTTATCACTGGTCACCGCTTCTGGATGTAAATGCTGGCTATAAATGGCTTGAAATGCGATGTGATGATCCGTGATGCTGCCAGCGCTAATGTTACTGCCATCTATTAGCTCTTCCGTAAGATGATGATGGTAAATAGATCCTTCACGAATATGCTGAGACTCAATTGCATCTTCGTCTATCTTCGTGGAAGTTACTGCTCCATCGCGTAATTTATCGCCTGTGACAGCTCCATCCTCGAGCTTCACTGTGTTAATCACATAATTGGCGAGATTACCTGTTTGAATGGTCCCCATCTTTATTTTTTCCGAGGTAATTGATTGATCCTGGATCAACTCATTCGTAATCGCTTGCTCCTGAATATGCTTGCTCTGGATCGAGTGGTCGGCAAATTTCATCGAGTCAATGGTTTTATCGGCTAACTTTTCGGACGTAATGCTATGGTTGATCAATTTTTGCGCGGAAATCGAGTAATCCTGTAAGTGCTCTCCACTTACGATTCCCTGCCCCAGATGATCCCTCTGTACCGCAAGTGGTGCAAGTTTGGTGGAGGTTACGCTCTTGTCCGCGAGTTTGCTGCTGTCCACCGCATAATCCTTCAAAATCGAATTATCCACGGCGCCTTGCTTAATCTTGGACGCATCAATGGCACGGTTCGCAATTTTTTCTGTTGTCACCGATTGATCTGTCAAGTCGTCTGTATAGACAAATGATTGGACACGATCATCATTTCGGTCTTTGATGACCTTTGAATAAAAGTTCGGATTGGCAGTTGAGCTTTGTTTGGAGGGTACGCTTTGTTTGGGAGGTACGTTTTGTTTGGAAGACGCGTTTTGTTTGGACGATGTATCTTGTTTGGAAGATGTATCCTGNNGTCCTGTTTGGAGGATAGGTCCTGCTTGGGTACTTTGGGAATCGGTTTTTGTTGCTCCTTCGGTGTGGCTGCAGAGAGGGGAGGTATTCTGTGAGTGCTCTCCAAATTACTTTCAAGCAGATTTAATTCGAGGTCTTCCATCCACTCCCGATCAGGTGATGATGTATATGAGAGCGGTAACTCGTGCATGGTCTGCCTAAAGGTTTTGCTCAGACTTTTGTTAGCTTTTCGCCGGTTCACATTGGCCATAGGGTCTCCTTGCCTCCTGATTTCATTCCCGTATCACTTTTGTAGGATATTCATCCATTTACCTATTTGGCACCGTGTCTACAAAATTGTTTCATCCTGATTTGCCAAAGTTGCCAGCAAACACACAAAAAAACCTGCTTCGCCTATCTTCCATTGGCTAGCAGGTTCTTTATCTTCACTTTATACAGCAACTTCTTCCTTCGTTTGTGACAATAGCGCTCTAAACTCATCACCTTGCAGAACTTCCGCTTCCAACAATGTATGCAAGCCCGTTTGGAATACGGAGTCATACTGTCTCAAAAGATTGCGAGTTTCTTCGAGCAGTCCTTCCAGCAGACGCTCAACCTCGTCATGAATCCGATTCTTATCCACGTATTGCAAATGTACAATCCCCAGCTCGGACATACCGCTTTGTACAATTTCCTGTGCCATTCCCAGCGCTTGCTCGAAGTCATTCTTCGAACCAGTGCTGCGCCCACCGTAGTAGATTTCCTCCGCTACGGCTCCCCCAAGGCTAACCATGATTTGCTTCTCCATCGCTTCCTTGGTATACAGATAGCGGTCTTCCATTGGATTTTGTCGGACATATCCTAGTGCTTTGCCACGTGGACTCAGTGTAACCTGCGAGACAGAGCCCGGTCGCACGCTCTCACTGACAATGGCATGTCCCAGTTCATGGAGAGCAACGCGCTTCTTCTCTTCCTCTGATGCTTGACGATCTACCTTCTCACCGAGCATGACCTTGTCTACGGCATAAGCAAAATGCTTCGCAGTGATCTTTTCCTGACGATCACGCATGGCGTAAATGGCTGCTTCATTCGCTACACTTTCCAGCTGTGCGCCAGAAAATCCGAATGTCTCCTGTGCCACTTTTTCCAGTGTGACGTCCTCGCCTAGCGGTTTATTGGCCGTATGAATGGTCAAAATCTGCTCGCGCGCAGGCTTGTCTGGAAGATCAACGCTAATATGACGGTCAAAACGACCAGGTCGCAACAGCGCTGCGTCGAGCATGTCCTTCCGGTTCGTAGCTGCCATGACTAATACCCGCGGCTTGTCAGTCGTAGCTACACCATCCATCTCCGTCAACAATTGA
>NZ_PXZN01000141.1:0-2420 GCF_003013445.1 Brevibacillus sp. NRRL NRS-603
TACAAACGGGGGTCAGTCCCTTTAGGAGCGTGGCTTTTTGTTAAATATGCGAGGGAATCACGAACGTCGGGTTATGCTGGTTCAAAATATCTTCCATTCGCTGACGCACCGTTTCTTTATACGAGGGATCCGGCAGAATGTAAAAGCGATTGCTCCTGATCGCCAAAAAGGTGTGATCAGCTACTTCTTTCGGAGACATTCCTTGCTCGACACCTGAACGAATGAACTGGTCGATGGCGGTGGTCATGGGTGAGGGCTCCACAATATCTCCTGGTTTACTGTACTCCGCTGGACGATTGCGATGGGCGTCACATATTTGCGTCTGAACAAAGCCAGGGCATAAAACGGAAACGCCAATTTTGGATTGGATCATTTTCAATTCGTGGTAGAGGGTTTCCGACAGACTGACTAATGCATGCTTGCTGACACGATAAATGCTATTCCCTGGTCCAGACTCTAGACCAGCGAGAGAGGCGGTGTTCACGATGTGGCATTCTGTCCCTTGTTTTAACATCATGGGTACGAAAACTTGTGTAGCGTGAATGGCTCCCCACAAGTTCACATTCATGACCCATTGCCAATCAGCGAGGGTGCTTTGCCAGATAGTCGACCCTGCGCCAACCCCTGCATTGTTGAACAATAGATGGACAGCACCAAACGAGTCTAGCGTTTTCTGTGCGAGCGTCTGGATATCTTTTTCTTTGCCGACATCCGTTACGACGGCGAGGACAGTTGCTCCTGCTGACTGTAACTCCTGCTCTACTTGTTGGAGCGCCGATACTTCCACATCGGCAAGAACGACCTTCATTTGCTCCTCAGCACAGCGCATTGCCAATGCACGACCGATACCGCTGGCCGCCCCGGTAATGACCGCTACTTTGTTTTCAAACTGATTCATGATAGGCCTCCTTTAACAATTCATAAACGTAGTGATGCGTTGTTTTGATTATAATAGACAATTTATGAAGATGTCTATTATAATTTCGTGTGAGTGCAATCGGGATACTTCGAGCATGTGGTAATATGAACAGCTTATTGATTGGGTGGCAAATAGGAGGGGGTTAATGGATTGGATGGTAACGCTGAGCTTGCGCTGTGGCTACACGATAGCGGAAAAGCTAAAAAAGCACCCATTGACGGGTGCTTTTTACTCTGTATGAGGGGGAATCGTTGTTTCCTTATTGCACTTTGTAAGACATCAAAATTTCTTGCGCGATCGGCTTCCACTCTTCCATTTGTGCCTCGGTGCAATTGAAAGTGGTCATCAGCATTTTGCCGTCGAGCTCTGTAAAGAAAATGAGGTTGTAAATTTTCGTATCAGCAGCAGGAGTCAGCAGTTCGAACACACCAACGTTTTTTCCGTTGATTTGGATTACTTCATCGCGATACCAGGTTGCATCTTTGTACATATTGGAAAACGCTTGTTTCATCGGGTCCTTCAGGTCTTTGATGAGGCTGTCCTCCTGAATAGGAGTTTCAGTATGACTAAACGCAATGTTAATGGAACCTTTTTCATCGGTATAAATCAAGGAAGGACGATTTTCCATCGGGTATTTTGTTTTTGCCATCTCTTCGGACATGACAGTAAAGCCTTTTGGAATCAAGATTTCCACTTTGTCATTCAGAACCTTTTTCGCTTCCAGCTTGTCGTTAGTTGTTGCAGTTGGCGCTGGTGCAGCAGAATCAGTTTTTGGAGCTTCAGTTGTTTTAGCAGCTTCTGTGGTTTGTGCTGCATTTTGCTCAGCTGGCTTTGTATCAGCTGGTTTGTTCGAACAAGCAGAAACAGCCAGCATGGAGAGCAGCAAAGCTACGGATACTAGTTTTTTCATCTGAATTGATCCACCTTTTTATACATAATTGGAAATGTACGGAATTTCCTTTCCGATTCTATCATGGGGTGTATAATATTGGGAATACGGGAGGTTAATTGTGAATATTCGAATAATAGTTCTTCTCTCTTACATGCCCAAGTGGACTAGGACAAAATACACCCATTTAAAATGTGATAAAATGAGTATAATTGCCTATTTTCATATATTGTTTGTCGTAATATAGCGGTCGCGAATCTTCTCTCTCAAATAATTTACCGCAAAACGCAAAAACGCCCCGTTCCACCCCATATAAATACCGAAATTGTTCAGCTGTGCAACATGCCCGAGCATGACAAAGCGCTTGAAACGGGCATTCCGACCTTTTGGTGCTTGCAGTCTGCCATTGATGCGCAGCGTACTCCATCCCCACAAATGGGTGAAGCAATAATGCAGGGCCTCAGATGACAGCTCCACATCACAATCGAATGGGTCGCATGGGGATTCGATCAACCCATCTGCCAGGGAAAAGCGAAATGTCTTTTGATAGTCTGACAAATAAAAGGTAACGGGTCTAACGATAAAGAGAAACAGCGAATGATTATTTTTCCG
>NZ_PXZN01000142.1:0-1285 GCF_003013445.1 Brevibacillus sp. NRRL NRS-603
TACATCATCGATGCTTCCCAACACAGTAGACGCACCTGTTGTTGCACTCACATCCCATGCATCTACAGCTGTAGCAACTTGACCAATGGAGAAGTTTGCAGTATTGAGCGACAAGGTTTGTCCTGCTTCTTGACCAATTTGAATTTTAATTTCGTCTCCAGTATTCGCCAACAGATTGATACCGTTAAACTTCGTTTTATCTTTAATGTTGGTGATTTCTTTTGAGAGCTCATCCAATTCCTCTTGCAGACGAGCACGGTCGTTCGTGTCATCATACGTTCCGTTCGCAGATTGCGTAGCCAGTTCTTTAATACGAACAAGCATGTTGTTAACGGTTTGCAGTGCACCTTCTGCTGTTTGGATCAGGGAGATACCATCTTGGGAGTTACGGGAAGCTTGTTCCATACCACGGATTTGTGCACGCATACGCTCGGAGATGGAGAGACCTGCAGCATCGTCAGCAGCACGGTTGATGCGGTAACCGGAAGACAGTTTTTCCACGTTTTTTGCCAAGCTACCTGTGTTTACACCCAATTGGCGGTGTGTGTTCATTGCAGAAATATTGTGGTTGATAATCATGTTTTTTCCTCCTTGATATTCAATCAGTTACGTCCTTGCAACTGAGATAATAAATATCTGGGACTTTTCGCAATCGCGCGCTTGCAAATCATCCCTACAATTTTAATATCGGCTTTTCAGCGAAGTATTTAAATAGTTTTGTTCTCTCTTTTCTTTCCTAACCTAAAATTTTAGCCTGAAAACACAAAAGCTGCCGAGATTTCTCGACAGCCAATGTATTGAATCCTGCTGCTTCCAATTTAGAAGCAGAATCAAATTAGCGAAGCAGTTGCAGTACGCCTTGTGGCAGTTGGTTCGCTTGAGCCAACATTGCTTGAGACGCCTGTGTAAGAATATTGTTCTTCGTGAACGCCATTTGCTCTTTTGCCATATCCACATCGCGGATACGGGATTCTGCAGCAGTCAGGTTCTCTGTAGTAATATTCAGGTTGTTAATGGTATTTTCCAAACGGTTTTGGTTCGCACCCAGGTAAGAACGCGCTTTGCTCACCAGGTTGATTACATCATCGATGCTTCCCAACACAGTAGACGCACCTGTTGTTGCACTCACATCCCATGCATCTACAGCTGTAGCAACTTGACCAATGGAGAAGTTTGCAGTATTGAGCGACAAGGTTTGTCCTGCTTCTTGACCAATTTGAATTTTAATTTCATCGCCAGTGTTTGCCAACAGATTAATACCATTGAACTTCGTTTTATCTTTAAT
>NZ_PXZN01000143.1:0-1039 GCF_003013445.1 Brevibacillus sp. NRRL NRS-603
GAAAAATTCAAATATCTCCTTTGTTCACATGGCTAGAAAACGGAACGAGGTTTTGTGCGAGTAGCTAAAAGATGAAGAAGGCATGGTGAGCGTAATGATTACTGTCCGTGAGCTCATACAAGTTGGTGGCTTTGATGAATCGTCAGTGCTTGCAGGCGCGGACTCTTTAGAGAATGAGCTGCTGAATGTTACTTCCTTTGATTCTCCCGATGGCCATAGGTGGTTGCGATCTGGTGAATTCGTTCTGACGACAGGCTTTCCATTCCTCTCTCAGCAAAAACCATGTACAAAACGACTGATAACACTCATCGATGAGCTAGTCGCCATCGGCACACCTGGGCTTGCCATCAAATTAGGTCGATACATCGAGGATCTTCCTGAAGCCGTTCTCTCCCACGCTACGAAAAAGGCATTTCCCATCCTGTCCTTTCCGATGGATAAAGCTTGGTCAGATGTCATCGTGCCAGTCGTTCAGTACATCAATGACAAACAACGCATCGAGCTGGACAGAACCCATGCCATTTATGAACGGTTTCATCACTTTTTGACGGGAGGAGCTCCGATTTCTACATTGACAGATTTACTGTCCGATATCCTTGCTGCTCCTGTCTCGATCCATGTCCCCCAGCATAGATGGAAATGGGATTCCTCGTTTGGTTCGTTCCCACGCGATGATTCATTGGACAAGCGATACGGTCAACGCGCCCCGATCCGACTAATACAAGAGCCGCTTAGCAGACAAAAAGAGGGAATCCATGTCCGGTGGCTTCTCCACGACCAAATCGTGCAGGGAACCATCATCATTGGACAGCGGGAGCGTGATCTATACGCGTGGGAAAAAGTCGCCATCGAACAAAGTGCTGCCCTCTTGTCCCTTGAAATGCAACGACAGCGAGCCATCCAAGAAACATTCCAACGTTTTCGCAATGATTTCTTGCAACAGCTCGTCAGTGGCCAGATCGCCTCACACGAAATGCTCATGCGAAAGGCGGATGAAGTCGGCTGGGAGTTGTCCGATCACTATATCGCGATGCTCCTA
>NZ_PXZN01000144.1:0-2390 GCF_003013445.1 Brevibacillus sp. NRRL NRS-603
AAGGTGAAGTGCTGGGTGCCGCTGATAACTTTGTCTGGTACGCAGAAGAAGCCAAGCGTGTCAACGGAGAAACGATCCCATCCTCCGTTGCGAACAAGCGCATCATGGTTTTGCGTCAGCCTGTAGGGGTGGTAGGGGCGATTACCCCATGGAACTTCCCAGTGAACATGGTTGCACGTAAGATCGCTCCAGCTTTGGCTGCGGGCTGCACGGTGGTTTTAAAGCCAGCAGAAAGCACCCCGCTGTCTGCGATTCGCATGTTTGAGTTGATTGAGCAGGCTGGCTTTCCAAAAGGCGTCGTAAATCTCGTCATTGGAAATCCTGAATCGATTGGGAAGGAGTTCATCGACAATCCGAAGCTCTCCAAAATCGGATTTACAGGCTCCACTCGTGTCGGCAAGCTGCTGATGGAGGGCGCGGCGAAGCAAGTGAAGCGCGTCAGCATGGAGCTCGGTGGTCACGCACCGTTCATCGTATTCCCGGATGCGGATCTGGATGCAGCCGTAAAAGGTCTGTTTGAGAGCAAGTTCCGCAACTCCGGTCAAATGTGCATTTGCACGAACCGCCTGTATGTCCATGAGGATGTTGCAGATGCATTTACAGAAAAGCTGGTAGAGCGTCTGAAGCGTGCGAAGGTAGGGGATGGTCGCCAGAAAGAGACGGAGATCGGTCCGCTGGTAAACGAGCGTGCCTTGAACAAGGTGCTCGAGCATATCGAAGACGCCAAGGGCAAAGGCGGGCAAGTGGTATACGGCGGAAATCGTTTGGTTGAAGGTGATTATGCGAAGGGCTTCTATTGCGAGCCGACTTTGATTTCTGGCGTGACAGCCGAAATGAAAATCTCCTATGAAGAAACATTTGGTCCTGTTGTTCCGCTCATTCGTTTCACAGAGGAAGCGGATGTCGTGCAAATGGCAAACGATACGCGCTATGGCTTGGCTGCTTATGTGTACACTCGCGATAACCAACGTTGCTTCCGCATGGCTGAGCTCCTTGAATACGGAATCGTTGGGATCAATGACGGATCGCCAACCCAGACACAAGCACCGTTTGGCGGCTTCAAGGAAAGCGGAATCGGCCGTGAGGGTGGCCGCTACGGAATGGATGAGTATTTGGAAACCAAGTTCGTTTCCTTTGGATTGTAAGATTAAGAAGATAAGAAGAGATGAAGAGTTCAGACAAGATCTGGACTCTTCTTTCTTTTCATATAGGAAGTGTTTTAAAAGGTACGCTGAACCAATAAAGCTGGTGAGAAGAAAAANNTGCTTTTTCTTCCCCTCCACAATGTTACTCAATTTATAAGGAGTTTTTTATGTGTGAATTTTGTGAATTGTATTGTTCAACACTTTGTTCATTTTTATCTTCAAAGAAAAAGGAAAACAACGGTATAATGGAGATTGGATCAAGGGCAACATTTAATAGATAAAAATTGGTATTTCATATTGACACAAAATGTACATATGACGACGCCCAGCGAGTGTGGCATCGTCCAAGACTTTACATTCGGGAGGGAGGATATAAACATGGGAAATGCACATCAAATGCACGAAATGTCACCGACTACCGGATCAGCAACCTTTTCGGATTTATGGAGTCCGGATGTGATGCTTTTGTCGTTGCTCGTGACTACTGTCTACTTTCTCGTAACAGGTCCAATGCATAAGCGTTTTGAAAACGCTACACCGACAACTGGCAAGCAAAGATTGCTTTTTGTTTTGGCTATCGTGTTGTTCTACGCCGCACAAGGAAGCCCTATCAGTTATTACGGCCATCATTACATGTTTAGTTTACACATGCTCCAACAATCGATCTTGTACTTTGCCCTGCCACCGCTCATGCTTCTGGCAATGCCTGAATGGCTTTTGGCCAAGATTTTCCGTCCAAAAGCGCTGAAGCTCATCCTAAACTCTTTGACACATCCGTTAGTAGCAGCGCTGTTGTTCAACTCCCTGTTTTCGTTTTACCATGTTCCGTTTATTTTTGATGCCGTCGCGATCAACCATGCATGGATGACGTTTTATCATGTCATTCTCGTGATTGCCGCATTTGCGATGTGGTGGCCCATTGTGAGTCCGTTGTCTGACAACAAGCGACAACTGGCCGGATTGAAAAAGCTGTCGTACGTTTTTGCAAACGGTGTCTTGATTACACCAGCATGTGCATTGATTATTTTTGCTTCGGAACCGCTGTACGCTACGTATATAAATGCTCCACAGCTATTCCAGAGCCTCGACGCGTTTAACGATCAGCGCCTTGGCGGAATCATTATGAAGCTGGTACAGGAGCTTGTTTACGGCTGTGTGCTAGCCTATGTCTTCTACCATTGGTACAAGGCAGAGAAGCAGGACGACCTGCCGATGGATCAATCTTTCGGTGCTGAAAAGCCGACT
>NZ_PXZN01000145.1:0-5740 GCF_003013445.1 Brevibacillus sp. NRRL NRS-603
TTACCTCTCGAATGGGCGCAATAGCTGCCAGCGGTGCCAATTTCATGGCAAACAAAAACAACAAATACGAGCCTGGTGACAGGACGGCACCGAGTAAAATCGTTCGCCAGTTTTTTTGCCACTCTCGGCGAATGAGTCCCTTCTTCCATACGAAGCTCCCAGCGACGATCAGACAGGCAAAGTTGGTTATTTCCAATAAAGCGAATGGAGATAATTGTTGGACGATTTGCTTGTCGGTTAACGTGTATCCTGTAATGCATAGTCCAACAGCAACAGCGTATTGCAGGGCGAGCGGATTCACTGGTTGAGCCAGACGATCTGTGCCTATCATCCCACTAATGGCGAAGACTCCGATCACAATGCAAATGACTCCTAGCCATCCCGGTACCGATAAATATTCTTGAAAGAAAATCGCGCTGAAAAACGGAATGAGAAGCGTCCCCGTCCCCCTCATGATAGGGTATACCTGTGAGATATCCCCGTATGTATACGCCTTTGAAATCAACAAGGTATAGCATCCTTGAAAGAAAAAGGACATAAACAGAAATAGAACCAAAGACCATGTCAATTGCAAGTGCATCCATTCCCAAATGAGAACAGGCAAGAGAATCACAGTTGTTGGCAATGTAATCAACAAAAGGAACGCCATTTTGTTCTCACTTTTTTTCGTGAACAGGTTCCAGACTGCGTGCGCAAGGCCAGACAATAGTACGAGCAGAATCGAAATCGATAGCATGTGTGCCCCTTCTCTCTCTCGTTGTACAAATACAACCAAAGACAACAAAATACATTGTGTTTAGTTGCTTTTCGTTCGACGTGTACAGTATACACCCAGTCCCCGCAAAAATTAAGCATTGTTTCCGCTTATTGTCCAAACCATTTTATTGATGCTGCGAACACACGCATCTTTTTCCATTCTCCGCATTTTGGGTTATAATGGAGGGATGACACTTCGTTCGGAGGATCTGACTACATGCTGCAAAGAGAGTTGACTCGGGAACAAGCGATACAGGTAGGCGAGCAAATCCTAATTGCCGTCGAAGGACACATCATTGAACGGGGCTATACGTACTTTTCAGATGGCGCCGTCTTCAATACACGCGTAGAACAAGGTCAATATTTGACAAGTGATGTTCAGGGTTCCGAGGTGTATCATGTTCGCCTCGATATGGAAACGGTTCAAAACAGCACCTGTACCTGCCCTTATTCGCGCATTTGCAAGCATATTGCTGCTACTTTTTTTCAGATGTACAGCGTGTTCGAGAATCCTCGCACATTTTTGACCCGCTCCCAACAACCAAGAAGAGCTACTTTTTCTCCTCATCTGCTGATTCCTACTTATAAATACAGCCATACCGCTCCTACTCAGCAGGATACAGCGTCTGTTTCCTCGCCGCTTACCGCGAACAGCTCCGTCAATGAGTGGTGGGCATTTTTTGAGAGCTGGACACGCAATCTGTTTGCGGCCATGGAATCGTATCGAGCTTCCTCTGAATTATTATCGAGCTATCAAAATGTGCTGAGTGTTGCTGCCTCGTGGCCGAAGGATCGGGCACAACTCTTTGTCATTCATGCCAATCTGTTTCATCTCATGAAGCTTACACAGTACGTCAAAACGTACCGCCAATCATACTGGTTCCTCGATTTGGTTCAGACAGCCGAGCGGCTATTGGATCAATTAGAAGGGACGTTGTACTTTGCAGACATCCCTGCTCTTTTGGCTGACCATCAGGATGCCATCGTTGATACTCTTCAGCTGACCAAGCAATTGAAAGAAAACGAAGCCACCTCCCTCTACTGGATATTCGCCTATCAAATGTTATGGTGGATGCTATTGAAGAAGCCAGAGTGGGTACAAGAGGAAATCCATGTGCTGGATCAGCTTATCAACGATGAAAACAGTTCTGCCTCCGAAAAGGAAAAAGCGCTGCTGCTCCGTGCCCACTTTTATGTCATGGAAAAGGAGGACGAAGCTGCTCTACAAATCTGGAAAAGAATGAGCCGCTTGAACCTTTCCTTTTACTTATCCTATATGAAATCATTCGCTCGCAACGGAGAATGGCAGCGATTTCTCGATTGGACTGCATCTTTGACATCCTTAATCGGCCAAGCCGAGACACAGCATTACCGACTCGTTATCGCCATTTGGCAGGAAGCGATGGAGCAAGTCGGACGATCCGCCGAGTGCGGCGCCAAGCTGAAGCAGTTCTTACCGAGCAGTTATCACGAATATGCCGCCTATTTATATGAAGAACGACAGTTTCAGCAATGGATTGATTTGCAAATGTCGTTTCAAGTGCCTATGGCAGATATCTCGATCGTGCAGGTGAAAGAAATCGAGGAAGCCGAGCCAACTCTGCTCTTCCCTTTTTATTTGCGCGAGGTGAACAGACTCATTGCGGAACGTAATCGAACGGCCTACAAAGAAGCGATCAAGCTCATGAAAAAGGTAAAGACGATTTACAGCAGGGCAAACCAAGATGCGCGCTGGGAACGATACGTGGAACAATTATCTGCCAAACATAATCGGTTACGTGCTTTTCAAGAAGAGCTAAGGAGAGGAAATTTCAACTTATGAATACCGTCACAACATTGGTTCTAGACGGAGAGCTTTTGGCAGACGGACAATTCTTGATTACTGGTAAAGACACGCAAGGAGCGGTGGTCGATCCAGAAGAATTGGCAGGAACACTGTTTGCGTGGGATGAGTCATCCTATTACGGAACCTTCCTGGACAAAAACGAGCATGGCGTATTGCTCAGCCCTGCCAAGGCCCTCTCCTTTTTCGTCTCTCCCCAGTGGCTTTTGCATCGGACCTATTCATCCAGCAAGCCATTTGAACAATTTACGTATATCGCGGGAATGATCCGTGATACGCTCGCAGAAGGCTCCATTGCCCCTGATTTTACTTCCTGGAAAAAAGGACAAATCGGCTGGAGAGCCCTGCATACTTCCGACGATTTTCCGGAGTATGGACACAGGTGGCTTTCGCTCGTCGTGGAGGAATCCTTGCAAGGTACTGGCGAGATCGGGCGAAAGTGGGAGCAGCTATTGACGCAATACCCGGCTCTGTACGTCATGGGCGCCGAGCTTTCTCCACACCTTCAGGAACAGGAATGGTTGCAATCGATAGGCTGGCTGCCAGATACAACACCGTTTCGCACATGCTTGCAAATCGTCGAGGCCGAGGAGCACCCCAATGACTGGCAACTCCAAGTGTATTTGCAGAATCGTGAAGAGCCAGATCAATTATTTCTCATAGAGCCACACCAGTTGACGGCTGAGGGAGTAGCCACCGCTCGCATCCCTGCTGACTGGCGTGAACACTGGAATCGTTTTCTCACGGACCTGGCCAAATGCAAAGAGATTCTCCCTTGGCAAAGAGACACCCAGGAGAATCAAAGCCGTTTTCTCACCCGACTGACGAACGAGCAAGCATGGATCTTTTTGACTTCGAGCAGTCTGCAGCTAGTGCAAGCAGGTATTCACGTTTTTCTGCCAGCATGGTGGGAACAAGTGCGCCGGGTAAAACCGAAGCTAAAAGCCAAGATTACATCCTCTGTCGGAGCTAGCAGACAGTCCTTCCTGGGTGTCTCCCAGCTCATGGATTTTGAATGGAAGCTCTCCTTGGGACCCGTGGAGCTCAGCGAAGAGGAATTTGAGGAGCTCCTTAAACAAAAGCAGCGCCTGCTGAAAATTCGCGGGCATTGGGTACAATTGACTCCCGATCTATTCTTGCAGCTACAGGAAGCGCTCAAGAAAAACCAAGCGAAAAACGGCATGACGCTGCGCGATGTCATGAGAATGCACCTCGCCCCTACTGTAGAGGTTGAGGAGCTACCCGATGATGAGCTCGAATTCGACACTTCTCTATCTGTTGAGGTCCAGCTAAACCAGCATTTGCGAGAGCTGTTGAATCAATTGCAGGAAACAAAACGTATCCCGATCATGGAGCAGCCATCTACTTTTCACGGGACGTTGCGCCATTATCAGCTAGAGGGCAGTTCGTGGCTGTTCTTTTTACGCCGCTTTGGGTTGGGAGCTTGTCTAGCCGATGACATGGGATTGGGAAAAACGGTTCAATTCATTACGTATTTGCTTCATGTCAAACAACATGGCCCAGCCAGTACGCCTTCTCTCTTAATCTGTCCGACCTCCGTCATAGGCAACTGGCAAAAAGAGCTGAAGCGTTTCGCCCCCTCTCTTCACGTGATGATTCACTATGGCAATGATCGCCAGAAGAAGGAAGCGTTCTTGCCAGCGATCAAGGGAGCGGATCTGGTGATTACCTCCTACGCCCTGTCCCATTTGGATGAGCAGGAGCTAGGAATGGTTACATGGGATACGATATGTCTCGACGAAGCGCAAAATATTAAAAACGCCTATACAAAGCAAGCATCCGCTGTGCGGGATTTGAAAGCATGGCATCGGATCGCTCTCACAGGCACTCCGATCGAAAATCGTCTGAGTGAGCTCTGGTCCATTTTTGATTTCTTGAATCCTGGCTACTTGGGAAGTCTCGGGGAATTTACCCAGCGCTTTGTTCACCCCATCGAACGCGACCAAGACCAGCAGCTCATCAATCAAGTGCAACGACTTATCCAGCCTTTCCTGCTCCGTCGTGTGAAAACCGATCCGAACATTCAACTCGACTTGCCTGACAAGAATGAGAGCAAGGAATATGTGCCGCTGACCACCGAGCAAGGCGCACTTTATGAGACAGCGATTCAAGATATGTTTGATCGAATGGAAAAAGCCTCCCCTATGGAACGGCGAGGTCTGATACTAACAACATTGACACGTCTCAAACAATTGTGTGACCACCCCGCCCTCATTTTGAATGAAATCGCAACTACAAATGAAGCCAGTCGTTCGCACAAATTGGAAAGGCTGCTGGAGTTGGTGGAGGATATTCGCCAAAAGAAAGAACGTTGCCTGATTTTTACCCAGTACATCGAAATGGGCAATTTGCTCCAACGGGTGCTGACACGAGAAGGCTATGGACCTGTCTACTTCCTAAATGGGGCCACGAAGAAAGAAAAACGCGATGAGATGATCGCTCGTTTTCAAGACCCGACACTTCCGGACGATGAACGCGGAGCCATCTTCATCCTTTCCTTGCGCGCGGGTGGAACTGGCTTGAACTTGACGGAAGCCAACCACGTCATTCACGTAGATCGCTGGTGGAATCCTGCTGTAGAAAATCAGGCCACGGACCGTGCTCATCGCATAGGACAAAAGCGCAATGTTCACGTCTACAAATTCATCTCTCTCGGGACAATTGAGGAACGCATTGATGAGATGATGGAGAGAAAGCTATCGTTGAGCCAGCAAATTGTCGGGACGGGCGAAAGCTGGATCACGGAGCTATCCACGGAAGAGCTGCGGGATTTGTTCACCCTGCGCCATGATTGGCTAGACACGAAAGGATAGATGGAGGATGGAGCGAGTGAAACAAAACGACAGCAATTCCACTATGCGCCGCCCTACAGAAGAGCCCAAGCTGCCCGAGGCATGGCTGCGTTTTTTGGAAGCTGTTCAACAACAATTTTCCGATAACCAAACAAAGAAAGAGTAAGTGTGAAAAACCCAAGGCCTGATCACGTACGGACCCTAGCCTTGGGTTTGATTTTGCTAGTGGAAAGGAAATTTCCATACGTCGACGGTGTATAGAAAAAACCCTCCGCAATGGGAGGGTCAGCTACGCGCGATTTCTCATCAGAGCACGCTCTTCTTCTTT
>NZ_PXZN01000146.1:0-1135 GCF_003013445.1 Brevibacillus sp. NRRL NRS-603
GGCGGAAAAGCAATCCCTGTATCGGTCTTTCTCCGACCGAGGTTTGGGGAGGAACGCACCGCGCAGATCGTGCATGATTGCGAGCAGCTCGCTTTTCAAACAGCGGAAACACTCGAGGATCATTTTGGACGGATGGTTGAATTTGGACTGGACATCGGCATCGATGTAGAGGGGCGCGCGTGGCTGATTGAAGTGAATCCAAAGCCAGCACGGGAAATTTTCCGGGAGATGGGGGCAACGGAGCAGTACAAGAACGCCATTACCCGCCCGCTTGAATACGCCATTTACCTAGGAAAAACACAAGGACGCGAAGGTCGCGAGCCATTTTTGAAGAGAAAGGTCGCCAGAGGATAGCGTGAAAGAAGAACAGCGGTAGTCAGGGACAACAGTTTGAAATCCTAGACTACCGCTGTATTTGTTAGGAGGAGATAGAAAGCGGTAATTGCAATTTGCTCGGGGTGTCAGGGGCGTAATCGGGTGTATGGATAACAGAAAAAGAGTATCCTTCCCGGACGAAGGTAAGTTCATGGGCATCTGAATGGAAGAGGACGTTGCTTTTTTCAAAGCGCCTCCGTACTTTTTGCAGGAACGTTTGGTCAGGTGTTCCAAAAGTGACGTGCATTTTCGGTGGCAACGCTTTCATGGCAATGGGAATCCAAGGCCTGTTTTTCCATGTGGCTACAATATGTGCCGTTCCTCCGATTACGAAGTTAAAAATATCGCCATCCTCGTATGTTTTCATGCCTATATTTGATTTTAGCCATTGCGTAAAAACAGGCACACTTTCCACAGGACAGCCCACTTCTCTTAAATACAGAATGTGCAGGGGAGTGGATGGCAGGACGATCTCTTCTGACACATACTCGTGGGCAATAATCTCAAGAAGATTCCCGTCCCCATCGCGGAAATACAGGTTCATTCGTCCCTTTTCTTGATCAATGTCATGGCCATCCTCCCATCGAACAATCAAAAGACCAGATTCTTTGATCTTTTTCGCTGATTCATGAAATAAGGAATAAGGCACTTGAAAAGCAATATGGGCAGGGGAGATCGGTTCATACACTTCTTCAAAGGTTAAACGAAAATCGGGTGTGACTTGAAACGTAATCTGTTTGTCTGATTGAGATAAGATCGG
>NZ_PXZN01000147.1:0-994 GCF_003013445.1 Brevibacillus sp. NRRL NRS-603
CGCTGTCGCTGACCACCACTAAACTCATGAGGAAAACGTTCCGAATTTTCTGGTTTCAGACCGACAACCCGCATCAATTCCGCTACTTTTTCCTTGCGTTCTTTTGACGTTTCATACAGTTCGAATATGATCATCGGCTCTTCAATGATCTCCCCAACTGTCATTCGCGGATTGAGGGATGCGAACGGGTCTTGGAAAATGATTTGCAAATCCTTTCGCTTCATCCTCATCTCATTTGGGGAAAGTGCCGCTAAATTCTCTCCTTGAAAAATCACTTCGCCACCCGTAGGCTCGAGCAATCGTAGAATGGCTCTGCCTGTGGTTGACTTCCCGCAACCAGATTCACCTACAATTCCGAGCGTTTCCCCTGTTGCAACGGTAAAAGAGAGATCGTCAACAGCTTTGACGTGATTCGTTACCTTCTTCATTAATCCACTGCGAATCGGAAAGTATTTTTTTAACCCTCTCACCTCTAGTAAGGGTTTACATTCTGATTTTTCCAAAAGATTCACGTCCTTTCTGCTTACTCATACAGCCAGCATCTGCTTTTTGTACCATCACTCAGATCGAATAACGGTGGAGCTTGCTCGTAGCATTTGTCCATAGCCTTCTGGCATCGTTCAGCAAAACGGCATCCTGGGGGCATCTGACCTGGACTCGGAACGGTCCCGCCAATCGTAAACAAGTACTCCTGCTCTGTGTCCATATCTGGGATCGAACCCAACAAACCAACCGTGTACGGATGCTTTGGAGTAGCAAATAGCTTTTCTACCTCGGCTTCCTCTACGACTTGCCCTGCATACATGACGACCACCCGATCACACATCTCTGCTACCACACCAAGATCGTGCGTGATCAGCATGATGGTCATCTCGCTCTTCTGCTGTAACTCTCTCATCAGGTCAAGAATCTGCGCCTGAATGGTCACGTCTAGTGCGGTCGTAGGCTCATCTGCAACCAATAGTGAGGGACTACAGGACATCGCCATCGCAAT
>NZ_PXZN01000148.1:0-4966 GCF_003013445.1 Brevibacillus sp. NRRL NRS-603
TTGAAAAAAAGCATTTTCAGCCAGCTTTCTGGGATTTGCAGAGAGGATGCCCTTTTACTAACGAATACTTCCTCTATCTCGATTACGGAGATTGCAGGAGGGCTTTCGCATCCCGAGCGCATTCTCGGATTTCATTTTTTCAATCCGGCACCCGTCATGCCCTTGGTTGAGGTTATTCGCGGGAAAAAATCGAGCGAGGAAAATGTGGAAGTGGCGTATCGATTTGCGCAAGAGTTGGGCAAGGTGCCTGTTTTAGTGACGGACACCCCTGGCTTTATCGTCAATCGCATCGCACGTCCTTATTATAATGAAGCATTGCGCATCCTGGGCGATCATGTGGCAGGTGTGGAGCAGATTGACCGAATCATGAAGCTGGCCGGCGGATTCAAAATGGGTCCGTTTGAGCTGCAAGACATGATCGGTATCGACATCAATTTTGCTACCACCAAATCGGTCTATACCGACTTCTTCCATGAAGGACGATTTAAGCCTAGCCGGATTCAGCAACAAATGGTTCAATCCGGCAGCTTGGGCAGAAAGACGGGGGAAGGCTTCTATGACTACAACAAATAAGGCTGTATTGCTCGTGGGCACAAGCCCGCTGTACGCAGAGTTGAATCATTTGATGGTGGAAAGAGGCTATCAGGTGCTTACCTTTGCAGAAGCGATGGCGGAACCTGAGCTGGTTGATTTGGCTGTGGAAGTAAATAGCGTCGATATGCAGGCGAAAAAGAGGCAAGTACGCGAGCTGGATGACTTATTAGCACCAAACGTACCGATCATCACGACTTCGCTCGCGATTACAGCGACAGAGGTAGCGTCCTGGACACAGCATCCTGAACGCGTTTGCGGATTTGGAACGCTCGTGCCCTTGGTTGAGCGGGAGCTGATCGAGATTGCCCCTGCCCTGCAAACGGAGCTGGATACGATTCAAGCGACGGAAGGCTTCTTTCAATCGCTCGGGAAAGAAACGGAGGCCGTAAACGACGAGATAGGTCTCGTGTTCCCGCGCATTTTAACACTCATTATCAACGAGGCTGCCTTTACTTTGATGGAAAAAGCAGCAACCGCTACCGATATCGATATCGCAATGAAAAAAGGCACCAACTACCCATACGGCCCTCTCGAATGGGCAGATCGGATTGGATTGGATGAGATTTTTGCGATATCGAGAGGCTTGCAGCGTGATTTGGCCGAGGAGCGTTATCGCACAGCGCCGCTATTACGCAAGCTGGTGCTGGCAGGGCGTGTCGGCGTACGCAGTGGGCAAGGCTTTTACACGTACGAGGACAAAGTTGGTGTAGAGGCATGAGCTTGACTAACAAGGAGGTGTACGTAGCAGCAGCAGTACGTACACCAATCGGCAAGCTGGGTGGAAGTCTGAAGAACACCCCCATCGACGACCTGACAGCCATTGTCTTGAATGGAGCGCTCGCGAAGGCAGGACAATCCGGTGAGATTGTGGATGGGGTCATCATGGGTAACGTTATATCGGCCGGACCGTTTATTAACATTGCGCGCGTTGGCTTGTTGAAAGCAGGGCTTCCTGACACCATACCTGGACTGACTGTGAATCGGGTGTGTGCATCCGGGCTAGAGGCAGTCAATTTGGCTGCGCAGTCCATCCAGGCAGGACATAGTCAGGTCATGCTGGCTGGCGGTGTAGAGAATTTGACTCGTTCACCGTACATCATGGAAAAATTCGAGCAGCCGTATCAACGCGGCGGTCAGACGCTGATCGAGTCTTTTGGCGGACCTCGTTCTGCTCCCGTCTCGCTCTATGGCGATCTGACCATGGGAGATACAGCAGAAAACGTGGCGGAGCAATTCGGCATCAGTCGAGAGGATCAGGATCGTTTTGCAGCAGAGAGTCAGTCCCGGGCTATCAACGCGATAGATGCAGGTCTGTTCCGCGATGAGATCATTCCCATCACGTTAAAAGGGAAAAAAGGGGAAGAGACGCTGTTTGATACGGATGAATTCCCAAGAAGAGATTCCAGTGTGGAGTCATTGTCCAAGTTGCGACCTGCCTTCCGAAAAGATGGTAGCGTCACCGCAGGCAACTCCTCCGGTATCAACGATGGCGCGGCGGCTTTGCTCTTGATGAATGAAGAAACGCTGCAAAAGACAGGCGTAGCTCCTTTGGGGCGCATTGTTCATTTCGTCAGTGCTGGTGTTGATCCGCGCATCATGGGCATTGGTCCGGTAGCGGCGATCCGCAAGCTGCTCGCAGAAACGAACATGACTGTAGAGCAAATCGACCTGTTTGAGTTAAATGAAGCTTTTGCTTCTCAGTCACTTGCCTGCATGAGAGAACTGGGGCTGGACCCTTCGAAAACCAATGTAAACGGTGGAGCAATCGCGTTGGGTCATCCACTCGGAATGAGCGGTGCCCGCTTGGCAGGTACGATTCTTTTCGAGCTGAGACGTCGCCAAAAGAAATACGGAATCGTTTCGTTGTGCATAGGAGGCGGTCAAGGATTGGCCACGTTAGTAGAAGCACTGTAGAAAAAAAGCCCTCGTGCATGGGAGGAGTGGAAGAATGAGTACGCCTGTCATCATAGATGCTGTGCGCACGCCAATCGGCCGTATTGGTGGTGCGTTGAAGGATGTGCGCCCGGATGACCTGGGTGCATTGGTGATTCAAAAGCTGCTGGAACGCAACTCCATTGATCCGAAGACGATTGATGATGTCATCATGGGCTGTGCCAATCAGGCCGGGGAAGACAACCGCAACGTCGCGCGTATGTCACTTCTATTGGCGGGATTGCCTGTCGAGGTGCCGGGAGTGACAGTGAATCGCCTGTGCGGCTCAGGTCTGGAGGCTGTGAACCAAAGCGCGAATGCAATCAAAGCCGGAGCAGGTCACGTCTATATCGCGGGCGGGACAGAGAGCATGACACGCTCTCCGCTGGTGATGATGAAGCCTGGCACGGCTTTTCAGCGCGGCAATCAGCAGTTGGTCGATACGACGTTGGGCTGGCGATTGGTTAACGAAAAAATGAAAGAGATGTATCCGCCGATCAGCTTGGGAGAAACAGCGGAGAAGGTAGCGGAACAATACGGCATTAGCCGCGAAGCGCAGGATGAGTTTGCATTGCGCAGTCAGCAAAATTACGCACGTGCCTTGGCAGAAGGAAAGTGGGATGCCGAGATCGTTCCGGTAGAGCTAAAAGGGCGCAAAGGCGAGGTCACACTGTTTGCTCAAGATGAGCATGCACGTCCAGAGACGACTATTGAACAGCTGCAAAAGCTGAAACCAGCTTTCCAAGCAGATGGCAGCGTCACAGCAGGCAACTCCAGCGGTCTAAACGATGGAGCCTGCGCTCTGCTCATCATGGAACAGGAAGCGGCTCTTGCAGCCGGCTTGAAACCTCGTGCAAGGATCGTTGCATCCGCAGTGGCTGGTGTCGATCCTTCTGTAATGGGAATTGGGCCTGTACCTGCAACGCGCAAAGTTCTCAAGCAGGCAGGCCTGTCACTTACGCAAATTGATCTGTTCGAATTCAACGAGGCTTTTGCAGCGCAGGCAGTGGCAAGCGTACGCGAGCTGGGAGTCAACCCTGATCTGGTCAACGTAAATGGCGGAGCGATTGCTTTGGGCCATCCGCTCGGGTGTAGCGGAGCACGCATCCTTACTACGCTTTTGTATGAGATGGAGCGCCGTAATGCCCGTTACGGGTTGGCTGCGATGTGCATTGGAGTTGGACAGGGGATTGCGACGATTATCGAGCGTGTGTAGCTTGGACAGATAGGGAGGCAGGTACTCTTGATAGATAGACTGCAGCCGGGTACGACGGAAGAATTTACTGTGACAGTGACAAAGGACATGCTGCCTGTTTTTGAGGGCCAAGTCGTGCATCCCGTGATGTCGACAGTCAGTATGATTTATTACATGGAATGGGCGGGAAGACGTGTCATTTTGCCGTACCTGGAAGCCGATGAAGAGGGTTCGGGATTTGCTGTGGACATCAAGCATGTGGGACCAGCTGTGATTGGTCAGGAGGTCACGTTCCGGGCTACCTGTGTGCAGGTTACCGAAAAACGCGTAGTGTGCGAGGTTACGGCAGACACTACGCGTAATCGTGTAGGACTCGGGACGTTCGTCCAGGCCATCTTCAAAAAGGACGAGATCAAGCAGCGCTTTGAGGCCTTGCAAGCAGAGATCAACCAGGAAGGAAATGGGAAATGATAAATTTGACAGAATAAATTGACTCTTTTAAAATGTTTTACTATAATTACGTTTAAATTACGTTATATGATTTTATCGTCATATACTCTCGATCGATTCACGCACTTCCTACAGAATATGGTACAATTTCACACAGCTAATAGGTATGAATCGATTTGGGGGTAGAAGAAACGTGAAGCCACAATCCATGCTTTTTACAATTTACGGTGAATACGTCCGCCATTATGGAAGCGAAATCTGGATTGGTAGTCTGACCAAGCTGATGGGGGAATTCGGACTGTCGGAGCCGGCTGTTCGTGCAGCGATCTCCCGGATGCTTCGCCAAGGCTGGCTGGAATCGCGAAAAGTAGGGAACCGCAGCTTCTACTCGGTATCCGAGCGCGGCAAAAAGCGGCTGGAAGAGGCAGCGGCGCGTATTTATAAGGTCGAGACAGATGTGTGGGACGGCAAGTGGTGCATTGCCAGCTACAACATCCCAGAGGAGCGTCGAGCGCTGCGTGATCAACTGCGCAAGGAGCTTGGCTGGATGGGCTTCGGGATGCTGACAACCAGCACATGGATCAGCCCGAATAACCTCAGTGATCGCGTGAAGGATCTGACGGAAGCGCACGAGATTACAGAGTATGTGGAGATTTTTTCATCCGAGCATATGGGCTGGAGCAATCCGAAGCAGCTCGTGCAGAAATGCTGGGATATCGATGAAATCAATGAAAAATACAAGGCCTTCATCGATGCCTACCGAGAAGAATACGAGCAGCTTTCTGCCAAACTTAG
>NZ_PXZN01000149.1:0-5967 GCF_003013445.1 Brevibacillus sp. NRRL NRS-603
GCAATTGATACGCCGGTTCGAGAGCTGTATCTATCCTCGACTCACTTGCTCAAGGCAGGAGGAAAGCGGATTCGTCCCGTTTTTGTTTTGCTCGGCGGTAAGTGGGGCAATTACGACATCAAAAAGCTAAAGCATGTGGCCGTTCCTCTCGAACTGATCCACATGGCTTCCTTGGTGCATGATGATGTGATTGATGATGCGGATAAGCGTCGCGGAAAAGATACCGTGCGGATGAAGTGGGATAACAAAGTAGCCATGTACGCCGGCGACTATATTTTTGCACGTGCATTGGCCATTGCCTCCCAGCTCCCGATCCCGCAATTGCACCAAATTCTCTCGAATGCAATCGTCGAGGTTTGCAAGGGAGAGATCCAGCAAGTAAAGGATTTGAATAACTGGGACCAAAACTTCCGTACCTATTTGCGCAGAATCAAACGAAAAACGGCGCTTTTAATTGCGATTAGCTGTCAATTAGGAGCAGTGGCAAGCGGTGCGTCAGATGATATGATTCGCAAAATGTACTGGTATGGCTACAATGTGGGGATGGCTTTTCAAATTACGGACGACATTTTGGACTTTACAGGGACCGAGAAGCAGTTAGGGAAGCCTGCTGGAAGCGACTTGGTGCATGGAAACATTACGTTGCCTGCGCTTTATTCAGCCCATCATGGAAAAGCACGTGCGCAATTCCAGGATTGGATTGCGAAAAATACGTTTTGGGATCATACGGATGAAGCTGTTCGAATGGTGCGAGAAGATGAGGGGATTGCCTTTTCGCAGCGCCTCGCTGAACGCTATATCGCCCGTGCGCATGCCATTCTCGCTGATTTGCCTAACAACCAGGCTAAGACATCCTTGACAGGTATCGCCAATTATATTATTGATCGCAAATTTTAATGATATTTTAACGGTCTGCCTGTTGCTTGAGCACTCTAGTTTTGATAAAATTTCGTTGGTGTCCTATGCACCAATACATAGCTCTAATGGAGGCATACATACAATGGAAAAAACATTCCTTATGGTAAAACCAGATGGCGTACAACGCAACCTGATCGGGGAAATCGTATCCCGTTTTGAGAAAAAAGGCTACCAACTCGTAGGTGCTAAGCTGATGACAGTAAGCCGCGAACTGGCTGAAGAACATTATGCAGAGCACAAAGAGCGCCCATTCTTCGGTGAACTGGTAGACTTCATCACTTCCGGACCAGTATTCGCAATGGTATGGCAAGGTAACAATGTAATCACAACTGCTCGTGCTATGATGGGCAAAACAAACCCAGTAGACGCTGCTTCCGGTACGATCCGTGGCGATTTCGCTACTTCTGTTGGCATGAACATCATCCACGGTTCTGACTCTCCTGAGAGCGCTGAGCGTGAAATCGGCCTGTGGTTCTCCGCTGAAGAAGTTCTCTCCTTCGAGAAAACTATCCAACGCTGGATCTAAGACTGATTGAGAAAGCCCCATTCATTGGGGTTTTCTTTTTTTTGTCAAAATCTTTGTCAAAACAGATAGGATAATGACGAAATATAGCGAATGAAGATAGGGAGTTTGCAAAGGGGGTACGATTCAGCATGGAAGATAAGGACTTTCTCCAATTTATAGCTAGTGTGAAGAAAATGACTGGAATTGATCTTGCCCTCTACAAGGAAGCACAGATGAAGCGCCGTCTAACCTCGTTGAGACAAAAGCGGGGGTACAACACATTTGCCCAGTATTTCGATGCCATCGCTAAAGACAAGGAGCTTTTCTATGAGTTCCTCGATAGGATGACCATCAACGTATCGGAATTTTTCCGGAATCCAGGCCGATGGGAAGTTCTCGAGAATAAAATTTTGCCACGCTTGGCAAAGCAATCGCCGCGGGTGAAATGCTGGAGTGCGGCATGCTCGACAGGGGAGGAGCCCTACACACTCTCCCTGATTTTGCTGCGCCAGAAGTTGGATGCAACAGTGCTCGCTTCCGATATTGATGAGGGAGCACTGGCAAAAGCAAAGCAAGGGGTATACACGGACCGCTCCCTGCAAGATTGTCCGAAAGACCTCGTAGCAAAGTATTTTGAAAAAGATACACTCAGCTATCGTATAACGGACGAAGTGAAGAGAAAAGTGACGTTCAAAAAACATAATTTATTGGCGGACTCATTTGATTCTCAATTTGATTTGATCATTTGCCGGAACGTGATGATTTACTTTACCGAGGAAGCAAAGCATGAGCTGTATCATAAGTTTAGCCGGGCACTGAAACCTGGCGGGGTACTCTTTGTCGGCAGCACGGAACAAATTTTTCAGCCTCAACAATACCAACTGGAGACAGAGGATACGTTCTTCTATCGAAAAATGGGTTGATTCATGGTGGCCTTGGTATATCTCTGCTGTTTTTTCCCAAGACTAGGAATACCTACTTTGCAAGAGGAGGCAACAGATGGATAAACACAAGGTCATCGAGGCATACCGTCGAGGGCTGATCACGCTGCAGGAATGTGGTCAGATTTTAGGGGCGGAGAGGACACAACTAGATGATTTGATACGCGTGGATCACACTCGCAAACCGCTGAGCCCCAATCCCTTTTTTAACGTGTAGGTATGTCAATCCTGATGCATTCGCGATAGCGTAAAGAGAGCGCTTCTCCTAATACGGAGGGGCGTTTTCCTGTAAGAAGAAAAGGTTTTTCGCAAACGTTTCCCACTTTTGTATTTCCACGGCGTACTAGGTATGATATTATAGCGCTTAAAAGTGATAAAGGACAGCACCCCGAAAAGAGAACCTTAAGGGGATACAGGCTGCCTGGAGGATGGAGGAAGGATAGAGATGCGTTACTTGACAGCAGGGGAATCCCACGGGCCGCAATTAACAGCTATCATCGAGGGCGTACCGAGCAACCTGCCGATTTCCATTGAGGAAATTAATGAGCAGTTGGCACGTCGTCAGAAAGGCCATGGTCGTGGCAGAAGAATGCAGATTGAAAAGGATCAGGTGAAAATTCTTTCTGGTGTCCGCCATGGATATACAACCGGAGCTCCTATCACACTGGTCGTTGAAAATAAGGATTGGACGCATTGGCAAGGAATCATGAGTGCTGAGCCTGTAGAGGAAGGCGCTGAAGAAAAGCGTCGTGTTTCCCGTCCACGCCCTGGACATGCTGATTTAAACGGGGCGATTAAGTATCATCAACGCGATATGCGCAATATTCTGGAACGTTCCAGCGCTCGTGAGACCACTGTCCGCGTAGCTGTTGGTGCAGTAGCCCGCCAATTGCTGGCTCAATTTGGTATCCGTATTGGCGGCCAGGTACTCCAGATCAACGAGATCGTGGCGAAGCGACAAGAAGTCAGTCTGGACGAGCTGATTGCGCGCACCGAAGAATCGCCAGTACGCTGCTTGGATAAAGAAGCAGAACCACTGATGATGGCAGCGATTGACAAAGCAAAAGAAGACGGGGATTCCCTTGGGGGTACCGTAGAAGTTATCGTTGAAGGCGTGCCGATTGGTTTGGGTAGCCATGTGCAATGGGACCGCAAGTTGGATGGACGTCTTGCACAAGCGATTATGAGCATTCAGGCTTTCAAGGGTGTCGAAATCGGTATCGGATTTGAGGCAGCCGGTCTGAAAGGCTCGCAAGTTCATGACGAGATTATTTGGAACGAAGAAACAGGCTACAGCCGTAAAACAAATCGTGCAGGTGGACTCGAAGGCGGAATGACGACAGGAATGCCTGTAGTTGTTCGTGGAGTTATGAAGCCGATCCCTACCTTGTACAAGCCGTTGATGAGTGTAGATATTGATTCGAGAGAGCCATTCTCAGCGAGCATTGAGCGTTCCGACAGTTGTGCTGTTCCAGCGGCAAGTGTGGTCGCGGAGGCAGTGGTAGCATGGGAGATCGCGAGTGCCATGTGCGAAAAATTCCCTTCCGATTCTCTTGACGACATGGAAGAAAACGTACGTCAATACCGTGCGTACACGGAGAAATTCTAATGAGCGTGGAGAAGCTGACTGTTGATCTTGGGGAGCGTTCCTACCAGATTGTGATAGGCGATGGTCTTTTGCACGATGCAGCGGCGTTGCTAGTAGAGGCAGGAATTGCTTCTACTAGCAAGCTGATGATTGTCACAGATGAGAATGTAGCCGTTCATTACTTAGAGCCTTTGCTTGATGTATTGCGCCAGCATGGGTATCAGGCCCATGCAGCTGTTATCGCTGCCGGAGAACAATCGAAGAGCCTCGCTGTCTACGAACGATTGATGACAGAGGCAATTCATGCAGGACTGGACAGGAAGTCTGCTGTATTGGCTCTCGGTGGTGGAGTCGTCGGTGACTTGGCTGGATTTGTGGCTGCTACGTACATGCGCGGCATTGATTTCGTTCAAATGCCGACTACCTTGCTGGCACATGATAGCTCGGTTGGTGGAAAAGTAGCGATCAATCATCCACTCGGCAAAAATCTCATTGGTGCTTTCCATCAGCCCAAAGTAGTCATTTACGACACGAAAGCCCTGCATAGCTTGCCGAAGCGGGAAGTCGCAGCAGGTTTTGCAGAAGTTGTGAAGCATGGACTGATCGCCGACGCTGTCTTTGTCGATTGGCTGGAAGACAACGCTGATAGGCTATGGCAGCTCGATTCAGAATTATTAGGGAAAGCCATTGAAAAAGGCTGCGCAGTCAAAGCGGCTATTGTTTCCCAAGACGAGACAGAACAAGGGCAACGTGCATTGCTTAACTTGGGCCATACGTTTGGTCATGCGTTTGAAGCGCTATCTGCTTACTCCACCCTGAATCATGGGGAAGCCATCTCAATTGGGATGTGTTTGGCAGCGAAGGTAGCGGAACGGATTGGTTTTGCCGAGACGGGTGTATACAATCGCACGAAACGGATGATGGAATTGTTCCACCTGCCAACAGCGTGGCCGGGCAATCTCTCGCCAGAAGCTGTGCTGGAAGCCATGAAACGAGACAAAAAGACGGTAGGCGGAAAGCTGGCATTGGTGTTGCCAAGGGCAATTGGGCAGGTTGAAGTCGTCAAAAATATAGAAGAAGAACTCATACTGGGAGTCATGAGAGAAGAAGTGGAGGGATAAGGATGGGAATGAGAGGAATCAGAGGCGCGGTTACGGTGGAAGCCGATACGCGCGAAGAGATTGTCTCCTCTACAAAATGGTTGTTGGAAGAAATGGTAAGCCGCAATGAAGTGAACCCGGAAGACATTGGCAGCATTATTATTACGACGACAGAGGATCTCTGTGCGACCTTCCCCGCTCAAGCGGCCCGCCTGCTTGAAGGAGAGGCTTGGCAATATGTACCGCTCATGTGCGCAAGAGAAATCCCGGTGCCGGGTGGCTTGCCGCTTTGTATTCGTGTCATGATGCATGTGAATACAGACAAGACAGCAAAAGACATTCATCACGTTTTTTTGCGTGAAGCAGTCAAGCTGCGCCCGGATTTGACAAATCGCGGTTGACAAATTAGGGCGCTCTCTTTTACCATAAGTGAAACGAGAGCGCCTCGTTTTTTCCGGTAATAAGCAAAAGCCGGCTGAGAGCAGAGAATGAGTTGAGCAGAGTTGAGATGAGTTAGGTTGAGGAGAGAAGAGAAGGCTGGGTACATATTGACACCCAATCCAGGTCTCTTTGTCTGGATTTTTTTGTATACAAAAATTTCTCCCCCCTACCTCTCGCTCTAGAAGCGGGTGTAGAAAAGGTGGATGTCTCATTCCCTTTTCTCTCCCACTAATTGAGGAGATGAGAGCCCATGTATTTCCCTTCCCTTGCCGAGGTTAAGACCCTGTCGGCGTCGTATTCCCTTATCCCTGTTAGCTTGAAACTGTTGGCGGATCAAGAGACACCGATTCGTTTGTATCAGAAGATTCGCACGAGTGATTCCTTTTTGCTGGAGAGCGTAGAAGGTGGTGCGCGTTGGGCGCGTTTTTCGTTCATTGGTATGAATCCTTTTCAAATCGTAGAAGCAAAAGGAGA
>NZ_PXZN01000015.1:0-3416 GCF_003013445.1 Brevibacillus sp. NRRL NRS-603
CTTCTTCTGCGTACCAGACAAAGTTATCAGCGGCACCCAGCACTTCACCTTTTGCCTCGCCCAAAGGCTTGCCCATTTCAGCAGAAATGATGCCCGCCAGTTCATCTCGATTGTTTTTTACCAGCTCGGACAAGTTGTACAAATATTTGGCGCGCTCGCGAGCAGTCAGTCGAGACCAGCTGGCAAATGCCTGATGAGCAGCGTCGATGGCCTTGTTGGCATCACGACCATCGCCGAAGGTTACTGTTCCAACTGTTTCACCTGTAGCAGGATTCGTAATCTGAATGGACTCGCCACTTTCGGCCGTTACCCATTCTCCATTAATAAACATTTGCTTGTACTCTCCCATGACATTCGCTCCTCTCACTCTCTCTCAATAGATTGGTTTTAGGGCCTCAAACGGATTTTTGCAGTGCCGGCAATACAAAATACTTCGACAAGCAGCAGGGCCAAACAAATTTTCTATTTGTGTATAGGGGGAATCACAGTAGGGACAGGCTACCTCCCATGTGTCTCCCGGTTTGAAGTCAAGCGGTGGCGGCGCGATACCAAAGCTTTTTAGCTTATCGCGAGCATCCAAGGCGATACGATCAGATGTCCAGGCTGGATCATAGACGAACGCGACCTGAACCTGATTGATTCCTTCTGCCTCCACCAGCTTTTCTGTGATGTTCTTCTTCATGATCTCGAGTGCCGGACAGCCGACAAAGGTAGGGAGAACCTCGACGTGTACGACGTCTGCCTCGACGCGCACTTTGTGAATCATCCCCATCTCCACCATGCTGATTACCGGAATTTCGGGATCCGTTACTTGCTGCAGCAGTTCCCAGCATGTCGCTTCAAGCCCTTCATGCAGTTGCAGTTCTTCTTGCGCCATGAGAGAATCACTCCTTTTTACCAGCCTGCAGCCGGATCAATGCGGTACACTTCAGACAAGGTAGCTAAAGCCTGCACCAGATCAGCAGTATGTTCACCGTGACGGCCACGCTCTTGTGGCACTCCTGGCTCACCCGGCCAGTCGAGTCCTGCTTTATCGAAAATGTCTTTAGTCAGTGCCAGCCATTTTTGTTTCAGCTGCTCTTCTTCTGCAATCAGGCCAAACTGTACGATATCGCCCTGGTTTGGTCCAAGATGAGGCAGCTCCCCGGCATCCTCCCAAACTTTTGCAATGGCTGCTTCCAGCCTCTGACGCGCATCAGCCGTACTATTCGCCAATTGCTTCAACCAAACTTGCCAGTGCATCAGATGATAGCGATGCTCTGTCATCATTTTGCGACTGACCAGCGCGAGCGGTGCGTATGACGACTGTGTCAGTGCCTCCAAGCGAACCTGCTTGTATAAGCCGTACACATAGCTGCGAACAATCGCATAAGCCCAATCGTAATGCGGATGATCGTTGTATTCGCCGTCGCCGTTTTTACGCTCTACCAAGATCGCATTGGAAAATGCCTTCGCCTCGCGCAGCTGTGCGAGATCGTCTGCTTTGCCCACTCCTAATTGCTCAAGCATTTCATAAAACATCACGGCATGGCCCATCATGTCCTGAGACATCGATGAAAAGGCCACATCTTCTTCAATATGCGGAGCCAGCCCAAGCCATTCCGATCCGCGATAAGCCAATATAAAATCGTCATCAGCAAGCTGGAACAACAGGTCGGTCAAGGCTTTTGCAAATGACGGGTTTTGTTTTGCTGCTTCCACTGTTTCTACATGTAAACGGTCGCCCATGATTGTATCCCTCCTGCTTAACTGCCGCTGCCTGCATGCTTCTGTTTTTCTTCGAACTGCTCGCGATGGTGGCGCCATCTCGACTGCAAGTCGCCGTATCCTTTGGTCTCCCGATAGCTCTTGTTATCGAGTCTTTCCAGGAAAGGACGCTCCTCTGGCGGCAGTCCAAAAATGTCGTCGCGCTTGACTACCCACAAATTAAAACAAGGCTCCCGGCGCAAAAAATTCTCCCTCGCCATACTCAGTGCAACTTCTTTATTGGGTGCCAACAAACTGAACTGTTGGACGAATGGAGCATTTACACTTTTTTGGCTGAATACCTCGTATATGAAAAAGTTTTCGCTGCTCATCCACATTCACCTACCCTACTTGTCGGCCATACGACATAATCGCGTCGCGCACCCATTTGGTTTCCTCATAAGACATTACCCGAAGATTCAGACGATGGGCGGAGCGCGGTCCGTTCCCCTTGACGATTTGCTTGAACTCTTCCCAGTCAGGCTGTTGGTAGACCCATTTGTCTTCTGCCTCGTCGAAGTAAATCGTATCGTCTGGCACAGTAAAGCCAAGGTGGAAAATACGCGGCAGATACTTTTTCAGGAATACTTGGCGCAATTCTTCATTGGTCTGTGTGCGAATCTTGTAGCGCATGTTGGCTTCCTGATTGCTCGTAATGTTCCCGATTTCCGGCGGTCCGAAAAACATCAAGAGGGCAGGCCACCAACGATGGATGGCATCCTGCAGCATTTGACGCTGTTCATTGGTGCCTTCTGCCAACTCCAAGACGATGCTCTCCCCGTGCTGGGCATGGAACTTTTCTTCCGCACAGATCCGATGCAGAGCGCGCGCGTAAGGTGCATAAGATGTATCGAGGGACATCGATTGCGTGATGATAGCCGCTCCGTCAACCAGCCAGCCAATCACACCAGCATCAGCCCAAGTAGGTGCTTCCATGTGGAATACATTGTGAAATTTCAGTCTTTTTGCAAACAAATCATTCATGATATCCTCGCGCGTCTTGCCCAATGGCTCAAGCAAGTCTTCTGCGACGCGAAGCAGCAATTGACCGTGCCCCATCTCGTCTTGGACCTTCGCCATAATCGCCAGCTTTCTGCGCAGTGTCGGGGCCTTTGGTACCCATTCTTTTTCCGGCAAGGCACCCATGATCTCACTGATGCCATGCATCGAAATCAGCTTGATCAACTGGTTGCGATAGTCGTCTGGCATCCAATCGTCTGCCTCTATTTTTTCCCCGCGATCGATTCTCGCTAAAAACGCTTCCAATTTTTCGTTTTCAGTCAGATCGGCATGTTCGAGCCTCATTTGCATGGAGAACGCCCTCCTTTTATCAGATATGCATTATGTTAAAATTATAATACGTTTTTATAACGCAATAATAACATAACGTCATACGTTTTTGCAATACGCTTACATAAGGACTCATCTATTCTCCGCGCCCAGTTATATCTGCTGCTTTTTTCAACTGCTCGGCCATTTGCCGCAGCTCTTGCATGACTGCATCCAGTTCCTGTATTCGCGTCGACTGCTGTACGCTGTGATTCATCGTCTTCTCCATTTCGCCAGTAACCGTTCCGACGAGTGCATTCATTTCATCTAATAGTTGGAAAATGCCCTTCGCTGAAGTAGCCGTCGTCTGGGAAAGCTGACGGATTTCCTCTGCGACCACG